>NZ_KB902453.1 GCF_000379525.1 Lamprocystis purpurea DSM 4197
CTGACGACCGCGGCCAACCGGCCCTTTATCCGGCGCTTCCTGGCCGCGGTTCCGGTGGCGCAACGCCCGGCCTTCCAGGCGGCCGACGGGGACCTGTCGCAGGAGGGCATCACCCGGCTGCGCAACGCCGTGCTGTACCGCGCCTATGGCGACTCGGACACCCTGGCGCGCATGGTGGAAAGCGCGGACCCCGGACAGCGCAATGTGCTGGCCGCGCTGGTGAAGCTGGCCCCGACCGTGGCCCAAGCGCGCGACGATGCGCAAGCCGGGCGGTTGCATGATCTGGACGTGGCGGCGGACATCGTGGCGGCAACGGCGACGCTGGCGAAGGTGCGGGCGGACAAGACCTTCGGCTCGGTGGATGAGTATCTGCGCCAAGGCGGGCTGTTCGGTGATGCCATTTCACCCGAGGCGTCGCTGATCCTGCGTCACTTCGACAGCAATCTGCGCAGCGCCAAGGCCATCAGCGCCTTCCTGCTGGACTATTATGAGGCAGTGCGGGCAGCCGGCGATCCGCACCAGGGATCCCTGTTCGGCGACCCGCCCCCCGATAAAGCCACCTTGTTGAGACAGACCCATGAGCGCCACCAAAAAGACCGCCAAGCCCCCGCGCAAGACGACCTCTTCAAAGCCCGCGGTCAATCCGCTGGTCGCCCTGATCCAGCAGGCCGAGCGCGATCCGCGCGTGCTGGCCGGGCTGCTGGCGGCGGTGAAGCAGGGGCAGGAGCGCGCTCAGGGTTAGGCCGCGGTCCGCGCTACCTGTTCTTCAAGGCCATCCAACCCGGCACCAAGGGCCGCATCACCGACCTGTTTGCGCAGGAAGTGCAGCACCGCGGGTACACCGACACCCACGGGCACTATCACGCGCCGCATCAGCAGCGCCATCACGTCAAGGGGCCGGACGCGGCGGCCGATCCTGACCCCGACCCCGCACTGACCGCGTTGCTCAAGCAGTACGCCGGGGACCAAGAGGTGACACCGGCCGAACTCGCCGAGGCGGTGCGTCAGTATCGGGCGGTGGAAGCCAAATACCACGGGACGCCGGGGTGGTTGAAGGCGCCGAACGGCGAGCCGACCAAACTCAACGAGCGGCAGTGGGTGCTGGTGCGCACACCGAACTTCAAGGCGTGGTTTGGCAATTGGCAGCATGACTCAGACCAGCCCGTCACGGTGACACCGATCAGGCGTGACCCAGATGCGCCCACGGGAGGGAAAACGGACGCCTGGCGCCGCTATGTGCTGGGCAAACTGCGCGGGCAACCCGCTGTGGTGGACGACAACAGGGTACCCGTCGCGTTCGTCCGGTCAGGGATTGAGGCATCACTGAAAAACCGTAACGCCGACGCCCGTGCGATTTATGCCAGCTTGCCCGACGTGCTGCGCAACGCCGTCTATGTCGAGTTTAAAGAGAACAGCAAGCAGCAGACCAAGCCAGGGATCGTCGGCTATGAGCACTATGCCGCGGCGGTGGAACTGGACGGGGTGGTGCGCAGCGTCGCGTTGACGGTGGACCTGGTGCGGGGCGCGACCCGCGGGCGTGGGTACTATTACCATCAAATCGGGGATGTGGTAGTCGGCAATGTCGTCGGAAATTCCCGGACTTTAAAGGCCCCGACATCGCCGCTCCACACTGTCAGTCTAGGCGATCTGGTCGGACCCGACAAGCCCGCCGCGTCCCAGGTGCGCGACCCCAACGGCGAGCCGCTGGTGGTGTATCGCGGCCAGGTGCAGCCGCCTGGCCCGGCC
>NZ_KB902454.1 GCF_000379525.1 Lamprocystis purpurea DSM 4197
CTAAAAGGCGACATCAAGCGAATCCAGTCGTTCTTTCTCTTGCCACATACAATTTATGCGAACAGCTTGTCCGTATAATTAATAGAATCTCGATAACGGCTTTTCTACTTAAGGTGGTTAACTTGCTTTTGAATCGTTACCCAGGCAAGCTGTGTTCTAGGTTTTTGGAGCATTCCGCAATGACTTATATGGGGGAACAACGGATAGCCGCTTTGTTAACTTGCCATAATCGTTGCAACACGACCCTTGATTGTTTGGACTCGCTTTTTCAGAATCGTCTACCGGAAGGCCATTCGCTTACGGTGTTTCTCGTCGATGACGGAAGCACAGACGGTACTGCAGCGTCTGTTAGAAAGCGGTTCCCCAATGTTAGCGTGATTCTGGGTGATGGAAATTTGTACTGGAATGGCGGAATGCGCTTGGCGTTCGCCACAGCGATGCGTAATACATTTGACTATTATCTTTGGCTAAATGATGATGTCATTCTATATAAAAATACGCTCTCTCAATTGCTTGACACCGCTGGATCTGTTGTTGCATATAGCATTATCGTCGGAACAACGCAGGGGCGCCAAGGCGCAGCGGCTACGTATGGTGGTCTTGTAAGGATCAGTCAGTGGCATCCGTTCAAATACCGTACCATGCAAGCAGGAAACGCTCCTCTAGCTTGCGACACAATGAATGGAAATTGCGTATTGGTCCCATGTGAAGTCGCAAACAAACTTGGTAACTTGGACACGGCTTACATTCATACTATGGGCGATATCGATTATGGATTACGAGCAAAATCCGCAGGTTTTTCTGTTTTTATCATGCCAGGCTACGCTGGGCAATGCGACCGACATTTACCCGGTGTATCGCCAAACAGAAGCGATGGCATTTTTGAACGATATCATAAACTACTAGGGAAGAAGGGGCTGCCCTTGAAGGCTTGGTACGTCTTTACAAGACGTCACGGCGGGCGCTTTTGGATGGTATTCTGGTTGTGGCCTTCGGTTAAAATTCCTCTTTGTGCAACGAAGACCGCGATAACATCATGGTGGAAAGACGTGCTATCAGTAATGAGGAATATAGCATGAAAGTGCAGTTTGGCGCTTTTGATAAAAAGGTGGATGGCTGGAGAAATACCGATATTACACCTCATATTTGGATCTCGAAAGTTCCGCTATTACCATTCGTACTTAGTAAGCTTGGTCTGATGACCGCCGCTCGGTACGAACAGCATAAGCAGGGTATATTCAAGCAACTGCATTATCTTAATTTGTGTACACCGCTTCCTTTCCCTGATTGCTCAATAGACGCAATTTTTAGTTCGCACGTTTTCGAGCATTTGTTTTTAGATGAAGTTAAAAAGTTGATCCGCGAATGTTACCGCGTTTTGCGCCCTCAAGGGATTTGTCGGGTAGTTGTTCCTGACCTCGAAAAGATAGTAGCGCGTTATGATGCTGAAGATCCTACAGTGTTTAACATAGAAATTTACGAGGTAGGGATTCGAAGCGCCGTAAAAAATTCGCATCATTGCGCGTTCACGGCGGCCTTTTTAGCTAAGCTTTTTGGTGAGGCTGGTTTTTCACAGTGTGAAAAAATGAGTTACAGAGTCGGTAAGTGTCCGGATATTGATAAACTCGATAAGTAACGAGGCATAAATTAGTTATACATCTTTATTAAGAAAAACCGTTAGGATCAACCACGTAATTCCATTGTCCAAGAGTCAGATCATGCCG
>NZ_KB902455.1 GCF_000379525.1 Lamprocystis purpurea DSM 4197
ATCAACGTCAGTTGGGAGGACGCGGTGGCCTATGCGGCCTGGCTGTCGAAGGAGACCGGCGAACACTATCGCTTGCCGACGGAAGCCGAATGGGAATACGCGGCGCGGGCCGGAACCACCACGCCGTTCTGGACCGGACAGTGCGTCAAGACTGACCAGGCAAACTACGACGGCAACGATGACTATGCCGGCTGCGGGGCCAAGACCGGGGTCTACCGAGCACAGACGCTCCGGGTGGGGAGTCTGCCGGCNAACCCCTGGGGTCTGCATGAGGTGCATGGGAATGTCTGGGAATGGGTGCATGACCGTTACCACAACACCTACGCGGGAGCCCCGACGGACGGGACGGCCTGGGAGGGCGGTAGCGGCTCCACCCGGGTGTCGCGGGGCGGCTCCTGGTTCAACGGGGCGCGGAACCTGCGTTCCGCCGTCCGCAGCGGGAACGCGCCCGAGGACCGTGACGACAAAACCGGTTTTCGTCTTGCCGGCGACACTCCCGCGACCCCCGACGATCGTGTCGGGTCGCGCGCTGCGGGCGATGATTCAGTGAAACCACCGGACCAGTTCAGTAAGGAATTGCCGGATCGGTCGCCAGGGGTATCCGCCGCGGATATCACTGAACCCACCCTCCTCATGCCACGTTTCGACTTCGAGCCGCCGATGATGGCGTTACCCGGAGGGCAGTTTCAGATGGGCTCGCCGGAAGACGAACCGGAGCGAAGTTCAGATGAAAGCCCGCGCCACCCGGTGCGGCTGGCCCCCTTTGCGATCGGTCAGACCGAGGCCACCTTTGCCCAGTACGATGCCTTCTGCACGGCGACGGGGCGACAGCCGCCGGACGACAACGGCTGGGGACGGGGTCAGCGGCCGGTGATCAACGTCAGTTGGGAGGACGCGGTGGCCTACGCCGTCTGGCTGTCCAAAGAGACCGGGGCGGCGTACCGCTTACCGACCGAGGCGGAATGGGAATATGCGGCGCGGGCCGGAACCACCACGCCGTTCTGGACCGGGCGCTGCATCACGACAGACCAGGCGAACTACGACGGCAACTATGACTATGCCGTCTGTGGGACCAACACCGGGGTCTACCGACAAGCGACGGTCCCAGTGGGGAGTCTGCCGGCGAACCCTTGGGGTCTGCATGAGGTGCATGGGAACGTCTGGGAGTGGGTGCAGGATCGGTATCATGACAGCTATCAGGGTGCGCCCACGGACGGCCGTGCCTGGGAGGCGGGGGGCAGTTCCGCGCGGGTGGTGCGCGGCGGGTCTTGGTACGGCAACTCCAGGGGCATCCGCGCCGCCATCCGCTTCGACGGCGATCCCGAGCTGCGCAGCTTCAATCTCGGTTTGCGTCTTGCCAGGACTTTATCCCCTTAAAATCTTTACCCCTTTACCCCTGTCAACAGACTATGACCAGCGCGCGAGCCGGGGGCGGTCTTGGGGGGTCCAGGGGGGCGTCCCCCCTGGCCGCGAAATTTTTTTCGCACCCGCTGCGGATGGATCAGGGTCGCGCAAGGCCGCCGACACCTGGCATTGCTGGCGACGACCACCTCGCTCCTCCCATCCGGGGGTAAACTGTCCCCATGGCACCATCCCCCCGCAAACCCTGGCACCGCTGGTTCGGCATTCTGCTGGCGGACCAGTTCATTGGCCGTCCCTGGTCGGTGGCCATGGAAGAAGAGTTGGCCCTGAAAAGCCAGCG
>NZ_KB902456.1 GCF_000379525.1 Lamprocystis purpurea DSM 4197
TGCACCTGGCGGATGCGGGTCAGCAGCACGGCATTGAGGATCGGCGTCTGCTCGACCATGGCGCGCAAGGCGTCGGTGTTCAACACGCTGGGCCGTTCGTAATACTCGCCGAACGCCAGGGCTTGCAGGGGGTCGAGGCGGACCGATTGCATTCCGGTCTTGGCGCGGGGCCGTCCCATGAAGTCGATCGCCTGGGCTTTGCGCAGGATGGCGGCGTCCTGCTGCGCGTACTGATCGGCGATGAAGTCGATGACCGGCGCGAGGTCCGCCCGCGGGATCAGGTCACTTGGCGTCGGCAGGTAGGTCTGCTGCAACTGCCCCAGGGCGTCGTTGCGTTCGTCGTGAGGGGCGCGCGGATCGTGCGCGGTGGCATACGTCGTCATAGAGGCCGGTCCAATCAGGTGGCGGGAGGACGGGCTCCGACCGCCCGGACGGTGCCGCTGCGGTGATGATGGCGTCACGACACGCGCGCGTCGTGACGCCATGCTGTCGGTATGAAGCCCAATGATCGACCCCGCGCTGTCGTGACGCCACACTGCCGCCCATGAATACGAGCAACGATGTCCTGGTGGTGTCCGGCCTGTTCAAGGCGCGTCCGGCCGAAGAGGGCGGCGAGCGCATCCTGTACATGGAGGCCAGCAACGAGCACCTGGATCTTCAGGGCGAGCGGGTGTTGGCGAAATCGCTGCAAGCGTCCAGTGACTATTTCCTGCGCTATGGCGTGATCGACTTGGACCATCGCACCCAGCGCAGCGCGGCGGTGGGCGATAACCCCTATCTGTGGGCCATCGGCCAGCCGATTGCAGTCACGGGCGATGACACCCGCACGCTGGTCAAGGCGCAACTGTACCGCGGCGATAGCCCGGTGGCGGCCAATGCGAACATGGTCTGGGACTCCATGACCAAGGTGACGCCGCCAACGCCCTGGTATCCGAGTGTGGCCGGTCATGTGCCGAGCGGCGGCCGGCAGGTCGATCCGGTGACCCAGGAGACTACGGTCACCAGCGTGTTGTGGAGCAACATCGGCTTGTCGCGCACCCCGGTCAATACCATGGTCCCGCCCGCGGCCGTCATGGAGGCCGGGGTCCTCGCCAAATGCCTGATGGGCGGCGCGGCGATCAAGGCCCTGGAAGCCGGCTACGGCACCGACGTGGCGACCCTCACCGGCGGCGCGGCGGTGCGGGTCGAGTCGATCGATCCGGCCCCGCAGGTCATCCAGCCCCAGGTCGACTATGTCCCCGTGCGTGAAGCCTTGGCGCGCTACCTGCGCAGCGGCGGCGAGCCCCGGCCGCAGTCGATGGCGGAGCATTTGATCCATTCTTTCCATGTACCGCCCGACGAGGCTTCCGGCTGGGTCGAGCGCTTTTTGCGCGATGTATTGGCGCATACACAGAACCGGAGAAGCATCGGATGAGCACTGCAAACACTGAGTTTGACGCGCTGCTGGAGGACCTGACCACGCTGCAAAAAGCGGTCAAGTCCCCGGAGCCGAAACAGGACGACGAGGCGAAGATCCTCGCGGCGGCCAAGGATGAGGACGACCAGGACGACCAGGACGACAACGAGGACGATGATGATGACGACGACGCCCCCGATCGCGCCGGCGATGCTGATGACGACGACGAGGATCGCCCCATCAGCAAAGCCTTCGCCGTCACCCTGTCCGACGGGTCCAGCGTCG
>NZ_KB902457.1 GCF_000379525.1 Lamprocystis purpurea DSM 4197
GTGTCGATATCGCCGTGCTGGTCAGGGTGAATCCGCTGTACCTGCAAGTGGCAAGCGGCGGCCCCGCGGTGGTGACCTACTGCGTCATGTCCTAATCACCGCGGCCGTTCGCCGCGGAAATCTCCGTGTCGCACGTCGGGCGCGGCCGATCCCGGCAGCGCCCGATACCAGCGCCCGGCGTAGGGCACCAGCCGCTCAGCGGCCCCATAGCGGCGGAGGTCGGTCCCTGGATAGACCGGATGCGCCGCCGACCCCTGCGCGCGCCATGGCGCCGCCCGGTAGTCCCGGATCGCGGTGCCCGGCAGCGTCGGGGCGATCCAGCCATCGGCGGCCCGCAGCGGGGCCGCCACCAGCAGCCCAACCAGGGCGCAGGTCAGCGGCGCGTTACCAGGCATGGAGCGCCCCCACCACCACCTCGCAGGATTCCGGGTCACCGCCCGCGCGGCGGCGCACCGGCTGCTCCGGCAGGGCCTGGCCCAGCCAATCGGCGACGGCACGGGAGACGCCCGCGGCAGCCGCCCCGACCCACACCATGACGCGCACGCTGGGCAGGTCCAGCACGAGATAGCCTTGGGTCTGACCGACGACCCAGGTCACCGGATCATCCCGACACCCATCGCTGAGCGCCGTCGTGTAGGCGGTGCCAAGGTCATCCCAGGCCAGTTGCCCCGGCGCGGGGTAGCGCTCGGCCAGCGCCTCCGCGGCCTCGGCGGGACTGAGGAACGCGGCGCCATCCAACAGGGGCTGATAGCTGCCGATGTCCTCCAGGCGGACCACCGTGTCGCCGCTGGGGTCGACCGCCAAGGTGACCGCGGCCGGCCGGGCGCGCGGATACGGGGTCAGGGTGGCCAGCGGGATGATGCGGTGGGGAGTCATGCGGCGCCTCCGGCGTCTGTGGTTGCGTAGTGCACCGCGAGGTCGCGGGTGGCGTGGTAGTGGGACTGGAACAACACCCCCAGGGCATCGCGCAGCAGCCGCCCGGCCAGAGCCAAGCGATGACGCGTGTTGGTGGCGGGGTCGACGTGGACGATGGACAGGATCATCGCGAGGGGGGCGGGGGGCATGTTCATGCGGCACCTCCAAGGCTCGTCCAACGGTCACATCCGCAGTTGGCTCCCGTCGCCCAGCCGCTGGCTCGCCCCTCCTGCGATGGGGCAATACAAGACCATCCCTTGCCCGACAGGGAGCGCGCCAGGTGACGGCACGACGCGCATATCTTCCCCGCGTGCTCGACCTGACGCGGGCTCTTCCAGCCGGCAAAATAGCGGGCCTGTTCCGAGACCGTACCGTACTTGTCCGCCCTCATGCGGAACCCCAGGCGTCCTTTGCCAGTTGCAGTTGCGCTTGGATCGCGAGCCAATCGGGGCGCGGCGGCAGGGCCTTGATCTCCGCGTCGGTCATCTTGCGCAACTGGGCCGGCGTCCAGGGCGCGCGGTTGCCAATGACCTCCACCAAGAAGCGGCGGCGCGCTTCGACAAACCCGGCGGTAAACGCCGAACAGGCGGCCTCGAACCAGGCGGTTTCGGCCATGGCCCGGTCGAAGTCGGCGGCCGGCAGATCGGCCAGGGTGCGCAGCGAGAACAGGACCCGCAGGGCGTTGTGACCGTGCTGGGTCCCCTCAGCCCCAAAGAGCCAAGAGGTAAACGCGCGGCTGTTGGCCGTGCTCAACTG
>NZ_KB902458.1 GCF_000379525.1 Lamprocystis purpurea DSM 4197
TCTACTCCGAGACCAAGACCTTCACCAAGAAGGCCACGGCCAAAGCCTGGGCCGCTGAGCGCGAGGAGCAAATCAGGCGCGACCCCGCCGCGGCAAAGACCCGCGCCGAACACCAGGGCGTGACCGTCGCTACCCTGATCGAGCATTACTTGAAGGCGCGCGAGACCGTCGCGCCGCTGGGGCGAAGCAAAGGCGCTCATCTGCGGATGTTGCTGGGCTTCGACCTCGCGCGGTGTGCCGCCCTGACCCTGACCGCGCAACAGGTGGTGGAGCATATCCAGGGGCGGCGCGCGGGCGGGACCGGGGGCGCAACGGTGGCGAATGACCTGATCTGGCGGCGCGTGGTGTTTCGCTATGCCCGTACCGCGCTCGGGGTCCCGGTCGATCCGCACGTGCTGGACGACGCCTCGGAGATTTGCCGCGCTGAGCGGATGATCACCCGGCCCCAGCGGCGCAAGCGGCGGCCGACCGATGACGAGTTGACCAGGATCGCGGAGCGGTTCCGGTCCCTGCGGCTGCGCTCCCGGCGTAACCCTGGCCCGCCGATGGATCTGATCCTGTGGGCGGCGATCTACTCGTGTCGGCGACTCGACGAGCTTTGCCGGATGCGGCTGTCCGACTTCGATCGGGAGCATCGAACATGGATGATCCGCGACTTGAAACACCCGGACGGGTCGGCGGGGAACGATCGCGAGATGCTGGTCACCGACCGCTTCCTGGCTGTGGTGGATGCGATCCTGGCGCTGCCAGGGCGCGACCCCGACGAGGATCGGCTGTTGCCCTATAACAGCAAGACGGTGGGGACTTACTGGCAGCGGCAGTTGAAGGTGTTAGGGGTTGTGGATCTTCATTTCCATGATCTCAGAAGAGAAGGCTGCAGCCGTCTTGCAGAAGCCGGGATGACCATCCCGGAGATTCAGCGCGTGTCGCTTCATGATTCCTGGTCGAGTTTGCAGATTTACGTCAATATGGGGAAAAAATCCCGTGTAGAAATGACAATCAACGATTAATGCAAGCGAACTCGCCAAATTTTTCAATTGCGGCTTTTTGGTAAGCTGCGCTTGCCTCTTCCGGAGTGTTGAACGTTCCAAGATGAATTTGACGCCTATTTACAACGATGAATGCTCTGAACTTGTTAAGGCTTTTTGCTACGCCCTTATACCCGCTTGAGTTGTTTTTTGGTGTTTTCGAGTTTCTGGCGTTTTGTTGAGGTTCGCATAGGCGCAAATTGTTCCAGCGATTATTTGTTGGGTTTCCGTCGATATGATCAATATGCATCAACGATGATGGACGATTCCCTGTCATCATTACCCAGATTAAGCGATTAATTTGCTTAATCAGAATTATACTACCAAAATACCGAAGGATGTTGTAGGATGCAGCCGCCTGGCCGAAGACGGCCGGACGGTCCCCGAGATTCAGCAGGTGTCGCTGCATGAATCTTGGGGATCGCTGCAAATCTACGTGCAGATGCGGGCGCGGAAGACGGGAAGGGTGGAGTTCTGACACTCACGTCCTACTCATCAACTCATCAGCAAACCGCTTAGCCCGTTCCCTGGCAATCTGAAGCTCGAAAACCAAAGACTGGATGCAGTCTCCGGCCTCTGACGGTCCGTCCGTGTCCATTTCTGCCATGACTCGCCCGAGTGTCTTCGGGT
>NZ_KB902459.1 GCF_000379525.1 Lamprocystis purpurea DSM 4197
GAGGAACAGCAGGCCCGCGAGACGGCGGTCAGCGGGCAGGTGCGCGTCCTGCGCCGGGAGTTGCCCGCGTTGCTCGCCCGTCTGGAACAGATTCCTGACCCCCGCCAGCCCAAGAAGTGCCGCCATCGGCTCACCGTGCTGCTGCTCTACGGACTGCTGATGTTCGTTTTTCAGTTTGCCTCCCGGCGCGCGGTCAACCGCGAGCTGACCCGCCCACAGTTCGAGGCCAACCTGCGGCTGCTGTTTCCCGAACTGGAGACCCTGCCGCATGCCGACACCCTCTTTCGATTGCTGCGCGACATCGACGTCGCCCACCTCGAACAGGCCCACGTCGACCTGGTGCGCCGCCTGATCCGCGCCAAGACCTTCCGTCGCTACCTGATCAACCACGCCTATCCCATCGCCATTGACGGCTCCCAGAAGTTCACCCGTGACACCCTCTGGGACGAGAATCTCCTGGAACGTCAGGTCGGTGCCGCGGACGCGCGCCACCCCCAGTATTTCGTCTACGTCCTGGAGGCCAGTCTGGCCTTTCACAACGGCCTGGTGATCCCGCTGCTCAGCGAATTCCTTGAATACGCCAAGGGCGATATCACGGCCGACAAACAAGACTGCGAACTGCGCGCCTTCACCCGCCTGAGTGCCCGCATCAAGGCGCTGTTTCCGCGCCTGCCGATCCTCCTGTTACTCGACGGTCTCTATGCCAATGGACCGGTGATGCACCGCTGCCGTCAGTTCCATTGGCAGTTCATGATCGTGCTCAAAGACCAGGACCTGTCCACCGTCTGGGAGGAGTTCCACGCCTTGCACGCCGTGCAGCCCAACGGCTGCCAGCGCCACTGGGGGGAGCGCCGTCAGCGCTTTTCCTGGGTCAACGGCATCGACTATGCGTTCTCGAACCAGGGTCGCCACCACCTGCGTGTGCATGTGGTGGTGTGTGAGGAGACCTGGGAAACCATTGATGCCCAGGGCGCACGCCTGACCAAGAGCGCCCGCCATGCGTGGCTCTCCAGCGCCCCGCTCGGCCAGGAGCATGTCCACGAACGCTGCAACCTGGGCGCGCGCCACCGCTGGGGCATCGAGGCCGGCTTCCTGGTGGAGAAACATCAGGGCTATCAGTACGAGCACACCTTTGCCTACGACTGGAATGCCATGAAGGGTTATCACTCCCTGATGCGCCTGGCGCATCTGCTCAACACCCTGGCGCGCTTCGCCCGCCACCTGCGTGACCTCTACCGACAACTGGGCGTGCGCGGCGCCATCGCCTTCATCCGGACGTCCTGCGCCGCCCCCTGGCTCGACCCCGCGCGGATGCGCCGCCTGCTGGCCCAGCCGTTGCAGCTTCAGCTCGAATAAGCGCCGCCGGGCACGGCGTCGGATTCCGCTCGCCGGCAACCACCGGCGCCGGGAATCGCTTGCCTGGCGACCGTGACACCGGCGCGAGGACTGATTCGACCACCCTCCCGGCACCCGCCAGGGCGTCCCGCTGCCCCCCTGGTTAGGTCAAACCCACTCCGCAACGGCCAACGCCAGCGCCGACCGGTGCCGACGACGCCCGATGTCAGCTGGCGGCAGGGTTATGCTTCAGGGCTG
>NZ_KB902460.1 GCF_000379525.1 Lamprocystis purpurea DSM 4197
GGTGGCTGGGGCAGCGCCAAACCGCTGCGATGAACGTCGGCACGACAACTTAAATTCGGGGGAAAACTGTCCTGGACATGGGGTCCACTATAGAGCGCGAGGTTCGGGCGGCGGCGGGGGCGATTCGGGAATGGGCGGGGTCGGGACAGTTACAACAGTTAAGAGACGGGCTGGTGGTGGCGTTCGAGGGTGGTGCTAAAGCGGCTAAGGCGTTTGTTGGGTCGATAGATTTTACGATGGTAGGACCGCGGATGGCTGCGGCGTTTGCCGAGATCGGTACGACCCTGGATGGTTTTGCCGCCCGCATGGGGGCGGTAGTCGAGACGGCGAGCCGACTCGCGGCGGCGGTGGCGTTGCCATGGCAACTGTTTCGCGGGACGGTGGAGGGCGCGGGGGCGTTGGTGGCAGGGTTCGTGGCCATCCTCGGCGCGTGGGTGTCTGGGGTCGCTGGGTTGTTTTCCGCGGCGGTGCCGGGGCTGGCCGGGTGGGCGGCGCAGGTCCAAGCGCGTACGGATGCCTTTGCGGATGCGGCTGGACGGTATGCGACTGCCGCAAAGGGGTCGTTTGGCGATGCGGCTGATTCGTTCTTGCGTGTGATCGGGCTTCAGGCCGCGGCGACCTCGGGGGCAGCGGCGGGTGCCCAGGCGGCTGCAGCAGCGGCTGATGACTGGCGGATAGATCAGGCTGCGCTGAATGCGGAGCTGCGTAAGGCCGGGGTGCTGATCACGGAACAAGACGCCAAGGCGCGCGCGGCAGCGATCGCGAACTTGGCAGCGGCGGATGGTTCGACGGCGAGTACAAATGCGCTGAAGGCGCAAAAGAAGGCGGCGGAAGAGGCCGCGAAGGCGTTGGCGGGGGTGGCTGATGCCGCGCAGGCAGTGGCCGATGCCCAGGCCGGCGCGGGTTCCGAGAACTGGGCGGATGCCAGTCTCTCAGCGACGCGGGCGGCGCAAGAAATAGACGTTGGGCAACCGGTCGCGGCGCTGGGGTTGATCGAGGCAGGTTTGCGGGCGCTGGAACGGGCGGCACGGTCGGGTGATACGTCGGCAGGATTGGAGTTGACGCGGCGGCAGTTGGTGGCCCTGGCGGCAGAGGCTGAGGCGGCGCTGCAGGGGACGGCAAAGGCGCTTGAACCGAAGGCGGTGGGAACGGATGCGCAGGCTGATGAATTGCGGGCGGCGTATGCCGGTTTAGGGCTGTCGGCGGCTGATGCAGAGCGCGCCGTCCGGGCGTTAAATCAGACCATTGCTCAGCCGCAGACCGTAGCAAAGACCGCTCAAGTGGATGCGCTACGACAGAGTTATGACGATCTGGGGTTGGCAGCGGAGCAAGCCGATCGAGCGGCGGGACAGCTTCAGCGCCGGCTGGCGGATCAGCAGAAAGCGCCGGATGTGGCCGACAAGCAGCAAAGCAAGGCGGACACGCCGACCGCGGCGAGACAGGCACGGCGGGAGTTGGAAGCGGTTTTTTCTGCACCTATTCCGTTATCTTTCTATAGTGGACCCTGAAAACCGGACAGTAATTTAAGCTCGCGTCGAACCAAAAGGGGCATATCATAATGGGCGAAGCGAAGCGCAAGACGTACA
>NZ_KB902461.1 GCF_000379525.1 Lamprocystis purpurea DSM 4197
CCACTGATGCAGTCACTGTACGACTGGATACAGACTCAGATGAAAACACTGGCGCGTCACTCGGATACGGCAAAAGCGTTTGCATACCTGCTGCAGTAGCGGGATGCTCGGAACGTGTACTGCAGTAATGGTTGGGTGGAAATCGACAACAACATCGCAGAGAACGCCTTACGGGGAGTGGCCATAGGCCGGAAGAACTGGCTCTTCGCGGGTGGATTTGCCCCTATATTTCCAGACATCTGTTATCACTTAACCCATTACAAGCCCGCTGCCGCAGATATTCCCGTGGCGAGCGATAACCCAGCGCACTATGCGGATGCCATTCGTTATAATGCTCGAACGCCTCTGCAAGGTTCTTTGCTGCCGTTAACCCGTCTGGTTTGGGCATGATACTGATGTAGTCACGCTTTATCGTTTTCACGAAGCTCTCTGCTATTCCGTTACTCTCCGGACTCCGCACCGCCGTGTTCTTCGGTTCAAGTCCCAACATCCGGGCGAACTGGCGTGTTTCATTAGCCCGGTAGCATGAACCATTATCCGTCAGCCACTCCACTGGAGACGACGGAAGATCGTTGCCGAAGCGGCGTTCCACCGCTCCCAGCATGACGTCCTGTACTGTTTCACTGTTGAAGCCGCCGGTAGTGACCGCCCAGTGCAGTGCCTCACGATCACAGCAGTCCAGCGCGAACGTGACACGCAGTCTCTCTCCGTTATCACAGCAGAACTCGAACCCGTCAGAGCACCATCGCTGATTGCTTTCTTTCACGGCCACTCTGCCTGTATGTGCCCGTTTCGATGGCGGTACAGCAGGTTTTCGCTCAAGCAACAGCGCATTCTGGCGCATGATCCGGTAAACACGTTTGGCATTGATCGCAGGCATACCATCAAGTTCTGCCTGTCTGCGAAGCAGCGCCCATACCCGACGATAACCATACGTTGGCAGCTCTCCGATAACATGGTGTATACGGAGAAGCACATCCGTATCATCAGTGTGACGACTGCGGCGGCCATCCATCCAGTCATCGGTTCGTCTGAGAATGACGTGCAACTGCGCACGCGACACCCGGAGACAACGGCTGACTAAGCTTACTCCCCATCCCCGGGCAATAAGGGCGCGTGCGCTATCCACTTTTTTGCCCGTCCATATTCAACGGCTTCTTTGAGGAGTTCATTTTCCATCGTTTTCTTGCCGAGCAGGCGCTGGAGTTCTTTAATCTGCTTCATGGCGGCAGCAAGTTCAGAGGCAGGAACAACCTGTTCTCCGGCGGCGACAGCAGTAAGACTTCCTTCCTGGTATTGCTTACGCCAGAGAAATAACTGGCTGGCTGCTACACCATGTTGCCGGGCAACGAGGGAGACCGTCATCCCCGGTTCAAAGCTCTGCTGAACAATTGCGATCTTTTCCTGTGTGGTACGCCGTCTGCGTTTCTCCGGCCCTAAGACATCAATCATCTGTTCTCCAATGACTAGTCTAAAAACTAGTATTAAGACTATCACTTATTTAAGTGATATTGGTTGTCTGGAGATTCAGGGGGCCAGTCTA
>NZ_KB902462.1 GCF_000379525.1 Lamprocystis purpurea DSM 4197
CCCGGACCCGCCGCTGACCTTTCACCCTGGCGGGTTGGTGTGCAAGATGAGCGAACCAGCAGCATCCTATCAAGTCGGCGGCGACCACTACGCTCGCCTGAAGATCCAGCCCTGGGAGGCGATGCAAGCCTGGATGACGCCGGAGGAGTTCCGCGGTTTTCTGCGCGGCAATGTGCTGAAGTACATGGCGCGGGCCGGGACCAAGGGCAGCAGTGCCGGGGCAACAGCGGGGCAGGCAGTGGAAGACTACGCCAAGGCGCGGCATTACCTCAGCCGCCTGATCGCCGCCTATGCGGAGGAGCCGGCGCCGGAATGACGGCGCTACACCCGCTTGGCCGTCCAGGCGACTTGGACGCCCTATTGAAGGCGTTACGCGGCAACCCCAACCATGATCAACGCGGGCGGTTTGCGTCCGTCTTTGCGCCGGTGCGCGCCACGGGCGAACAGCGCGGCAGGACCTTGGCGGCGGTCCCGCTGGACGCGGCGCACATCCCGGCCTTGGCGCACGCGACGGCCGACCTGTTGGTGCGCACAGCGGCGGTGCGTCTGCCGGACCTGACCGGACCGACGCTGCGGGTCGAGGCTTTGCGCGCCGCTCGCCAGACGGCGGCGTACATGCGCGCGCAGGGGCTCGCCATCGTCAATCACGGCAGTGGGGCGTTGATTGAACTCTCAACCAAAGGGCTGAAACACGCCAAGAGTCACACGGGCGATGAGCGGGCAGCACGGTTAATGTTCCGTCTGCCATCGGCTTTGTCGCGGGCGGTTTATTTCAAGACAGAGTTGCCGGACCCGCGCAAAGCGCATCGCCTCAATATTGTGGCCTATCACAAGTTTGCCGTTCCGGTGGAAGACAACGGTGGGCTGGCCCTGGCCATTCTGCATGTGGAAGAGGACGACCACGGCGCTTTTTACTACGACGCCGCGGTCAGTCCCGAGATAGGTAGGCTTGAAGGTAAACCTCCGGAGCGGCGCGCCGACTCGCACGGCGGCCGAGTGCCCGGCCGTCTTCAAGCCTACCATCAGCTTATCCTTGACGCCCTCAAAGTCAAGCCCGGCCTGGGCGCGGTGCACACCTTCTTTCGCAAGTCCCTTGCCCCGTGGGTCCCCATCATGCAGTCACCCGTCACCACACCCGTCCTCATCGACCTCCAACACGTCCCCTGCAACTGCGCGGACTATGCCCTGGAGACGCTGCACAAGGCCATTGCCGAGGACCGCGACGCGGCCCTGCTGTGGCGCCCGCACGAATCGCCTTACCTGCGCACCCTGGTGGAAGTGGTCTACCAGACCGGGGCGCGCCACCTCCAGGCGGCGCAGGACGCCTTGTTCGCGGCCTTGGGGCTGGGCCGGCCGGTGGCCCTGCTGCGTAAGGCCGATGCCTGGACGGATGACGAGATCGCGGCGGTCAAGGCCCGGCTCAACAAGCCCCTGACCGAGTACCGCCCAGCGGATTGGCTGGAACTCGTGGATCTGATCGTGCAG
>NZ_KB902463.1:0-47364 GCF_000379525.1 Lamprocystis purpurea DSM 4197
ATGATCGCGACCTGGCGGCAGGGGCGGGCAACGTGTACATGCCGGAGGCCCTCAGCCGCAAATACCCGAGCGCGGCGCGGGAGTGGATCTGGCAGTACGTCTTCCCGAGCAGCCGCCTGGCGCAGGACCCGAAGTCCGGCGTGGTACGCCGACACCATCTGCACGAATCGTCCTTACAAAGCGANATCANGGCGGCCGGGCAGCGGGCCGGTATCCCCAAGCGCATCAACAGCCATGCGCTGCGGCATTCATTCGCGACACACCTGCTGGAGGCCGGCTACGACATCCGCACGGTGCAGGAATTGCTGGGACATGCCGATGTGTCGACGACGATGATTTATACCCATGTGCTCAATCGACCGGGGGTGGTGCCGGTTAGGAGCCCGGTGGATGCCTGGTAGTCTCAGCAAACCGCGGAGCCCGCCGGTGGAACCTCGTGTAGGGTGCCGATCGCGCAGGTCGCCGGTCCGCAGAGCGGCCCCTACAGGTCCCCGGTCCGCACAGCGGACCCTACAGCGGACCGTCCGCGGCCGGCCGGAACGATGATCAAGGCCGACTCTCCGGTGGGGCGGCGATCGAGCGGGCCACCGTGGGTCGGTTCCTAAGCCGGAAACAACCGAGCGACGTCCAGGGTTAGCCCCTCCAGGATACCGTTCCCGGTAATCCGGTCGGCGGCATCGAAACGCTCGCCCGTGGTTGGGCCGGTGTAGATGGTGACCTGCCGCCGCTTTGGATCGACCATCCATACAGGAAAGCGTGGCACGTGGACCTTTCCACCGGGTCAAGGATAGACCAAAGACGGCTTTTGCGTGAGGTGACCGGCTCGCGTTCAACCGGATGTGACCTCCGGCCTCTCCGTCACCCAATCCCGCGGCACCAGAAAGCGCTCGTAGAGTGCCGCCTCCGGACTGCCGGGCTCCGGCCGCCAGTCGTAACGCCAACTGACCTCCGGGGGCATTGACATCAGAATGGATTCGGTCCGTCCGCCGGATTGGAGCCCGAACAGGGTCCCGCGGTCATAGACCAGATTGAACTCGACGTAACGGCCGCGCCGGTATTTCTGGAAGGCTCGCTCCCGCTCCCCATAGGCGCAGTCGCGACGGCGCTCCAGGATGGGCAGATAGCCGGCCAGGTATTGGTCGCCGACCGCGCGCATGAACGCGAAGCACCGGTCGAAACCCCAGGCATTCAGATCGTCGAAAAAAATCCCGCCGATCCCTCGGGGTTCAGCGCGATGCTTCAAGTAGAAATAGTCGTCGCACCACTGTTTGTAGCGCGGATAGACAGACTCACCGAAGGGTTGGCAGACGCTATGGGCGTTGCGGTGCCAATGGATGGCATCGGCGTCGAAGCCGTAATAAGGCGTCAGGTCGAAACCGCCACCAAACCACCAGACCGGCTGCGCACCCGACTGTTCGGCGATAAAAAACCGCACATTCAGATGCGAGGTCGGCACATAGGGATTGCGGGGATGGACCACCAGGGAGACGCCCATGGCCTGGAAGCCCCGCCCGGCCAGGTCCGGACGGTTGGCGGTCGCGGCGGGCGGCAGCCGGTCGCCGAAGACCTGCGAAAAATTGATGCCGCCCTGCTCGAACACGACCCCATCCGCCATCACGCGGGTGCGGCCGCCGCCCCCGCCGGGTCGGTTCCAGGCGTCCTCCCGGAACCGGGCCTGCCCATCCGCCTGCTCCAGGGCCGCACCGATGCGGTCCTGGAGCGCGAGCAGATAGCGCTGCACCGCAGCGCTGTCGGGGGCTTCAGACATGGGCCGCCGTCAGCCCCGCCGCTCCTTCGGGACATAGTCACGCAAGGTCTCGCCGACATAGATCTGACGCGGACGCGCGATCTTGTTGCGCTGGGTCTGATCATGCTCCCACCAGTGCGCGATCCAGCCGGGCAGCCGACCGATCGCGAAGATCACGGTGAACATGTTGGTGGGGATGCCGATGGCCCGCAGGATGATGCCGCTGTAGAAGTCGACATTGGGATAGAGTTTGCGCTCGATGAAATAAGGGTCGGAGAGCGCAATCTCTTCAAGGCGTCGGGCGATTTCCAGCAGCGGATCATCCCCGCTCAATTGCGGCAGGAGACGCTCGGCGACACTCGCCAACATGCGCGCCCGCGGGTCAAAATTCTTGTAGACCCGGTGACCGAAGCCCATCAGGCGCACCTTGCTGTCCTTGTCCTTCGCCAGTTTGACGTATTCCTCCGGGGTCATGTTGCCCGCGTGGATCTGCTCCAGCATGGTCAGCACTTCCACGTTGGCACCGCCATGCAGCGGTCCCCAGAGTGCACAGACGCCGGCCGCGCAGGAAGCGAACAGATTGGCCCCGCTGGAGCCCACCATGCGGACGGTCGAGGTCGAACAATTCTGTTCGTGGTCCGCATGCAGGATCAGGATCAGGTTGAGCGCCTCACGCACCAGTTGGGGGCAGATATACTGCTTGTACGGCTGCGAGAACATCATGTGCATGAAGTTCGGCACGTACTTCAGACTGGGGTCCGGATAGATGTAGGGCAGACCGCGCGATTTGCGGAAGGCGTAAGCCGCGATGGTGCGGATCTTACTGATCAGACGCGCCGCGGCGTGGCGGAACTGGGTCAGATCTTCCAGTTCATGCAACTCCGGGTGGAAACAGGACAGCGCGTTGATCATGGCCGAGAGGATGGCCATCGGCGGAGCGGTGCGCGGGAAGCCCTCGAACTGGTGCTTCATGCCCTCGTCCAGATTCGCGAAGCGCGTCAGATCCGCGGAGAACTCCTCGTACTCGGCCGGTGTCGGCAATTCGCCGAAGATCAGCAGCCAGGCGACATCGGTGAAGGTCGGGCTGCCCGCGAACTGCTCGATGGGGATGCCGCGATAGCGCAGGATGCCCTGTTCCCCATCGATAAAGGTGATCGCACTCTCGCAACTGCCGGAATTGCCGTATCCGGGGTCCAACGTGATATAGCCCGTACGGTCACGCAAGGTACGGATATCGATGGCCCGTTCGTGCTCGCTGCCTTCGACGATCGGCAGTTGATATTGGCTGTCACCCAGGATCAGGGTGGCCTGTTCGGCTTTGCTTTCAGACATCTATGGGCCTCCGGGTTACTGAAGAAACCGCCGCGGCAACGATCATTGACCGGCCTTGTTGGTGATGGAACGGACGAAACCAACGACCTTGTCTTGCCACTGCCTGGCCCACGACGGCTGGGGCAGATTCCAGCCGATAACGATCCCTATAGCGATAAAAAACAACATCGTGATCAAAACCATGTCTCCCAAGTTTGAGGTCGGATAAGGGGTCTGGCCGGGCCGGGTCTTCCGCATCCAAGCACCGCACCGACGGTGGGCGCTCGCGCCGGCCCAGACCGGCACCAGCCGACCTGGACCACTGGAGACACGACAGCGCATCAGGATAGACCGACCGCCTGGTGCATATAGGTCACCGCGGCCGGATCCAGCTTGAGCTTCGCGGCCAGATCGGCCAGGTAATGCCGCTCGGCATCGGTATCGACGGCGATCGTCATCAGGGACGCGGCATAGAGTTGCGCCGCCACCTGTTGGTTGGGCACCGTCCGGGTGAGGGCGTCCAGGTCGATGGGCTTTTGCATCTCCTCGGCGACGAAGCGCTGCTCCTCGGGCGAAATGCCGCCCTCGTTGAGCTTGCCGAGCAAGCGCTGACGCTCCTGTTCGTCGACCTGACCATCCGCCTTGGCGGCGCTGATCATGGCCCGCAGCGTGAACATGGCCACATCCATGACCTGTTGCTGCTCCTGGGCGTTGGCCGGGGCACGCATGCCGGCCAGCACCGCCGTCTGGTTGTCCATGCGGACGTTGGTTGGACCGCCCGCCTGGGCTTGCGCCCCCCCAAACACGCCTTTTGCCATCTCCAGGGCTTGGGCCGCCAGGGTACCGAATACGGCCAGCGAGCCGGCACCGGTGGCCGTGTTGCCGGGGGCCGCCTGACCGCCCAGCACGGCACCGGCCACCTGCTTGAGTATCTCGGTGGGGAAGCCACCCATCGCGGACGTCCCGCCTTGCCCACCCATCATGGCGCCGGCCACCTTGGAGAGCACATCGAACATGCCGCCGCCCGGCGTACCGCCCGCAACGGCGGGCGCGCCGCCGCCCATCTGCCCACCCATGATCTGACCGAGGATGCTGCCCATGCGATCCCCGGCTTGTGGGGACATGCCGGACTGCATCACTGCTCCAAGGATATCGAGCGCATTCATGTGAACTCTCCGATGGGCCGCTGACTGAAGGCGATGTCTGTCGATCGCCTGAGTCCTGTTGTGGATGTTATCGGGTACGCGCACCCGGTACGCGCGCTGAACGCCGGATCGGGTTGCCGTCTGCCGACTCATGGTACCGCGCCGGGAGGCGCCGGGGTACCGTCAGGCACCGCGCCGTCAGGCGTGATCTTCCAGATGAAAACCCAATGACTCCAAGATAACGCCGGTAATGGCTCCACCCAAGAGCCCGCCGAGAAATCCCGGGGGAAGCTCGCGGCGGATTTGACCCAGCAGATCCTGGCTGGTGCCGTCCAGTGCCAAGGTCGGCGCGCCCCCGAGCAGCCACACGCCGGCACCCACCATCGTGGCGATCAGACCAGCCACGACCGCCGCCGACAGACCGGCGGGAAATAACGCGCCGCCGCGGCTGACCAACCAGCGTTCGGAGAGCTCGAACAGGGTTCCCACCAACGCCACCACGCCGGCAGCCAGCACGAAGCTACCCGCGCGGTGGCCGGTCGCGGCGACCAACGCGGCGACGCCGCCACCGGCGATCACCCCCCCGACCAGCCCGGCCAGGGTCCGGGCCAGCGGACGGCCGCCGCCACCCGTCATCCAGGCAAAAAAGCTCCCGCCAGCCAGCCCCGCGACCCCGGCCGCCCCGGCAATCTGGAGCAGCCCCGGATCGTGGCCGAACACGATCAGCGACCCGATAGATGCCAGCACACCCGCCATGGCCCCGGCCAGCGCAACGGGCATCGCGCTGTAGAAGGCGGAGGTCGTCATGGCCGCGGCCGCGGCCGCCACCACCGGCGGCTGCCAGCCGGTCAGCCCCACGACCAACAGCACCTGATGCAGCCCCGCGAACAAGGCGCCAAACAGCCCCCCCGCGAGTCCCCAGGCGAACAAGGCCATCACGATGGCGGTAAACTGGTCTTTGGTTATCATATCGGCTCCGCCGCTGCAGGTGGTGAACACCGCCAGTCTAACAATATCCGGGACGATGCGACGCGCGGACACCGCGCGACCGCAGGCCGCACCGGCAAGCACGCGACGCCAACCTCCGATACACTTGCCCATCCCACTGGCAGCTCATTAAGTCCTATGTCCGAGCCCACGGCCAACGGTACCCGCCGCCTGATCGATGGCGAGATGCGCGTCTACTACGACGGGTACTGGATCAAACATTACGATCCCCCGATCGACACCCTGGAAACGCGCAAGGGTCTGATCCAGGCACTGACCCGGCGCCTCTTCAATCATGTGGAATTCGGGATCAACATCCCCGGCAACCGCCTCGACGCGGCGCGGGCGGCCTACCAGGCCGAAACCGACACCGAGCGCAAGCGCGTCAACGGGGCCATGCTCGCCGGTGCCCTGTTCAACCGCGCGACGGATATCTTCACCTGCCTGGTGGACTTGCAGAGTTCCGGCATCGAGATCACCCCCGACAACACCCTCATGCGCGAGTGCGGGCAGTGCCTGATGGAGGCCCTCGACCTGGGCAAGATGGTGCGCCATCGCGGCGGTGACGAGGGAATCGACGAACTCTGGGGTGAGCCTTTCAAGGCCTACTCGATTCCCATCGAGGCCTTCTATGAAAGCCGTTACCTCAAGATGGCCATGACCATGAGGGACATCGACCGCATCGGTACCGGCCTGAAAGACGCCTTCTCCAACAGCACTCAGATCACCATGATCGCCCCGCGCGTCGACGCCTTGGCCGAGGCCGGCAAGCGCAAGTGCGAAATGCTGCGCACCGACCCGGGGATCTTTCGCGTGTGGCCAAGTTATGTCGTCGCCCGCGAGCGCCTCTGCAACATCCAGCCCCGGTTGCCGGCGGCCCCGGACGCGGCGACCATCCGCGAGGCTCTGGAAGGCGCGCGCCTGATCCGCGAGGGGACCGACCTGGTCACCAACATCGTGCGTGCCCGCGTCCCCATGCCCAAGAGCACACGGGAATTTCTCGACCGGTGCCACCAGTTCCGCCAGGCCCTGAGCCGGGCGTACAGCACCCGGTCAACGCGCCCTCCGAAGTCCTGAATCGCCTACCGGAATCAGCGCTTGGGCCCGGAATCTGCCGGCAGCACGCAGGTGAGCTGATAGCCGACGCCCCGCACCGGCTGGATACATAACCCGGACATGCCGCCCCCTTGAAGCTTGTGCCGGATGTGGCTCATGTGGACATCCGTCGCCCGGTCGTCCGGGGTCCAATACTCGCCGCGGGCCAGGTCGGCCCGATGCACCGGCTCACCCAGGTGGGCGATCAGATAGGCGAGCAGGGACGTCTCCCGCGCGGTGAACTCGATCCGCGCGTCCTCGCCCTCACGGGTCAGGCACCGATTCGCGGTGTTCAGCCGAAAGGGACCGACCGCGAGCACGGGTAGGGCATCCCGCCCGCGCTGACGGCGGCGCAGCACCGCACGCATGCGCGCGCGTAACTCGTCGGGATCGAAGGGCTTCGCCAGAAAGTCATCCGCCCCGGCCTCCAGCCCCGCGACCAGATCGGCCTTACCACCCCGCCCGGTAATGATGATGAGCCCCGTGGAACGGGTGCGCGCCAACTCACGGGCGATGTCCATGCCATCCTCGGCCCCCAGATTCAGATCCAAGAGCACCAGGTCCACATCACCGCGGTTCAACAAATCGATTAATTCGGCGCCGCTAAAGGCCAGGGAAACATCGAAGCCGTCGCTGATCAGGATGCGCTGCAGCCCCCTGGCCAAGGCCACGTCGTCTTCGACGATGATGATACGCGCGCGTTCAGGCATGATAGATCGCACAAACTGCCGGTGGGGAAGCGCCAGTGACTGCCTTCCTGGCGTCCGTTGCCGATCGCGAGGAAGGCAGCGGCGCGTTGTGAACATCCGCAAACCACCGGATGCTCCCGATACTCTAACAAAATTAACGGGGCCTGGATCTCCTATGACGGCGCTCCCTTTCCCCCCCGCCGCGCAAACCGCGGGTCGACGACTGCCGGCGCGCTTGAGCGACCTCGCCCGGGTGGCCGGACTCGCGGCGGCGGCCTTCACCGTCAGCCTCGCGCATCTGCCGGTCGGCTATGGACTGGACCTGGTCTTCGGGTCGGTTTTTGCCATGTTGGCCATCCACTGGCTGGGGACCGGCGCCGGCGTCCTGGTGGCCGCCATCGGCGGGGCATACACGATTATACTATGGCACCACCCCTATGCCTGGCTGATTCTGATCGCCGAGGCCCTGTGCGTGGGTGTGCTGCGCCGCTATCTACGACCACGGGGTGAAGTGTTACCCCTGGCTGCCGCGGACGGTATCTACTGGCTGGTGCTCGGCATGCCCCTGGTGGCCCTGAGCTACGGCGGACCGCTTGCCATGACCGGCACCGAGGTGGCCCTGGTGGCGTTCAAACAGGCCATCAACGGGGTACTCAACGCCGCGCTCGCCGGCGCGATCGTACTCAGCATCCAGTTACTGCGGCGGCGAGCCGTCACGGTACCCATCGGCGAGATCCTGTTCACCTCCATGGTGCTGGCTGTCCTGGTTCCGGCATTGAGTGTCTCGATCTTCCAAATCCGCCGCCTGACCGATGCTATGGAAGCGGAGGCGTCCGACACCTTGACCCTGGCCAGTCGACTCGCCGCCGCACGTTTCAACCGGCCCGACCCACCGCCGACCCTCGCCGCGGCACGGGCCGAACTGCCGGGGCTCATCGAGCAAATCCATTGGCTCTTGCCCCAGGCCGGCGGGATCACGATGACCCTCTTGCCGGCTCCGGATCACCCGCCATCGGCAGCGCCCGACCGCATGATGGCGCAGCACTCGGCAACCGAGCCGAATCTCCAACCGGCGACCGGCCCGCGGCTATCGCGCATGGCGCGTTTCCGTAAAGGCCGTTTCCAGCAGCGCGCCGACCTGACCCTGGCGGGTGTACCGATCCAACTGGTCTCGGATCTCACCGCAACCTGGGCGGTGGAAGCCTTGCAGCGAGTGCAGCTTAGCGTGTTCCGCCAACTCAGTACCATCCTGGTGCTCGCCCTGATCGGTGCTTTCGTCTTCAGTCGGCGCATCGGCCGGCCCATTGCCGCGCTGGCCGCCATTGCCAGCCGCCTGCCCGCCCAACTGGACCGACCGGAGCATGATGTTGCGCCGCAGCCCAGCCGGCTGCGGGAAATCGCCGAGTTCAGTGCCGCCTTCACCCGCATGGAAGCGGCCCTGCGGGCCGACATCAAGGCCCGGCAGGAGAGTGAACGCGAACTGCGGCACAGCGAGCGACGCCTGGCGCGCGCCCAACGGGCGGGTCGCGTTGGCGTCTGGGAGTTGGACATCGCCACCAGCACCGTCTGGTTCTCCGACGAGTCCCTGCGTCTCTTTGAACTCCCGCCGGATCAGGCCCTGGTGGATTACGCGGTCGGCGCCGCCGTGGTCCACCCCGAGGATCTGCCGGGCATGGAAGCCGCCATCACCCAGACCCTCGCCGAGCGGCGTCCCTACCACTTGGTCCTGCGTTTACGATTTGCCGACAACCGGGTGAAGCATACGAGTGTCGATGCTGAACCGGTCGACGACGCGGGGATCATCCGCATCATCGGCACTATCCGCGACATCACCGCCGAACAGTTGGCGGAGCACGTGCTGGCGCAGAGCGAGGCACGCTTCCGGGCGGTCTTCGAGCAGGCGCCGATCGGCATGGCCATCGTCGGACCCGACCGGCGCCCGCAATTTACCAATCCCGCCCTGGAGCAGATTCTCGGACGCGACGCGGCGACCATCCAGACCCTGCGTTTCGACGACTTCACCCATCCGGAAGACCTCGACACCGACCTGTGTCTGTTCCAGGAACTGCTGGCCGGCAAGCGTGCCAGTTATCGCATGACGAAGCGCTATCTGCGGCCCGACGGCACCCTGGTGTGGGGTGACCTCAGCGTGGCCCTGCTGCCGGCGAGCGATGGCGGGGCACCGCTGCCACTCGGCCTGGTGCAGAACATCACCGAACAGCGCCTCGCCGAGCAGGCGCGGGCCACGGCGGAACAGGCGCTGCAACGTTACAGCGCGAAGCTCGAAGCATTTTCGGAGCTGACCACCCGCTACCAGCCGCCCGCGCAGCACCTGCCGGCACTCCTGAGCTACGGTTGCCAATCACTCGGGGTTGGACTCGCGGCCCTCGCCGAGGTCCGCGATCGACACTATCGCGTGCTCGTCGCGGTGGGTGACACGGCGGCCGACAGCAGTGGCGCGGCAGGACCGGTGCTCGCCGACGACCTGGCCGCCAACCCATCGCCAATGCCGCAACATCCGGTCTTCGGCGCGGACCTCGCGTTCCTGACCCGGATGGATCTGACCTGGAGCGACGCCGAGGGCGTTGTTCACCACGGCCTCCTCGACCTCGCCGACCGCACCGCCGCGCCGCATCTGGGTCAACCGGAACAGCAGATTCTGACGCTGATGACCCAGCGCATCAGCGCCAACCTCCGCGAACAGGCGGTGCTCGATGGTCTCCTGCAAGCACGCCAGCGTGAGGTCATCGGTCACCTGGCCGCCGGGGTGGCCCACGACTTCAACAATGTGCTGGGAGTGATCGGCAGCAATCTGCACTACCTGAAACATCTATTGTCCGCCGCGGCGGACACGGGTGAAGCGCAGGAGGTGCTTGCCGAGACCGAGGCCGCGATCGCTCAAGCCAAGGTCGTCACCTCCGGCCTGCTCTCGCTGGGACGCGGCGAGGAGGTCAGTGTCGATCCCTGTCCGCTCGGCGAGTTGGTGCAAGACTTCGCACCCGTGATCCAGCGCCTGCTGCCGCCGCGGATCGCACTGACCCTGGACCTGACGCCGGGGATCAGTGTGTTATCAAACCCCGCCTTACTCCAGGCCGCCCTGCTCAACCTCGCACTCAACGCGCGCGATGCCATGGGGGCCGCCGGGCAGTTGACGATTCGCGTCACCGCCCAGCCGACCGCGGGCAGCGCGGTGACCGGCTCAAGCGTCGACGACCTCGCCGGTTATGGGGAATTATGCGTCATGGATACCGGGGTGGGCATGACGCCGGCCGTCCGCGCCCGTCTGTTCGAGCCGCTGTTCTCCACCAAGGCACGCGGTCGCGGTACCGGTCTCGGGCTCTTCATGGTGCAGGAGTTCGCCCGGCACAGCCACGGCGCGGTTCAGGTCACCTCGGCACCGGGCGAGGGGACCCGCGTTCAGCTCCGGCTGCCATTGTCCTCGCCCAACCGGACCGCGGCCCATGGCGCCAAGCAGGGTCGCGTCGAGTCGGGCGCCGGAGCGCCCGAGATCTTGCTGGTGGACGACGAGCCCCTGGTCTGCAAAGCGCTGCGCCGTCCATTGGAGCAGGCCGGTTACCGCATCCGGGAAGCCGTGGACGGCGCCGACGCGCTCGACCGGCTAGCCGATGAACCGGCCATTGCCCTGGTGCTGTCGGACATTGCCATGCCCCGCCTGGACGGCCTCGCACTGCATCGCACGCTCTGCCGTCACCGACCGGAACTTCCGGTGATCCTGATGAGCGGCGACCCCGCGGCGACCGCGGACGCGCGCGCCCGTGACCCGACCCTGCGGATTCTGAGTAAACCGATCGACACCCAAGCGCTGTTTGCCCTGCTCCGCGACATTTTGGGGGCTCCTGAGTAACGCGTCGGAAACAAGTGAAACAACGACCGAGACGCCAAAGGAGTCCCCTAATGGACCGGAGCCTGACCAACCTCAAGGACAGGAGGCGGATCCTGTGCCAGGCGCGCAAGCCCCCGCAGCACCAGGTCCGGCACCAACGCGAGTGGGCGCCCGATCCATGGGCTGATCCGCGCACCGTCGCCCCCGGTCACCAGTAAGGCCGGGGCAATCGCCGCCGGCCCCTGGTATTCAGCGGCCAGCCGCTCAGCCAGGCGATCGTGCAGACGCTCGGCCAGGGCCGCCAGCGCATGCAGACCGCCGGTCGCAACCGCGGCGCCGGTGTCACTGGCCCAGGGATCGGACACGGGGACCAGATCACCACGCGGAATCTGGGTCCCGGCCAGCAGGCTGTCGCACATCATCTCCACACCGGGCAGGATCAAACCGCCCAGGTGATGGCCTCCTGGAGCCAGGAGGTCATAGGTCGCGGCGGTACCGGCATCGAGGATCAGCGCCGCCCCGGCCCCGCGCTCATGCGCGGCCAGCAGGGCCAGCCAACGATCCACCCCCAGCCGGGCGGGCTCCGGATAGGCGACCCGCAGGCCCAGATAGCCTTGGCGCACGGCGGCGAACTCCGCGTCCAGCCCCCAATAGGCGCGGACCACCCGCGCCGTGGCGCGGCCGACCCGATCCCCGCCGACATTCGCGATCAGGACCCGCTCCGGCGGATCCAGCGTCTCCCACGCGGCCAGCAAATCCAGCGGCACGCCCCGGCCATGCCGCACACCCTGCATCGGACCGAGCCCGGCGGCGTCATGCAGCGCCCAGTGCAGGTTGGTGTTGCCGATATCGATCAACAGATTCATAGACGTAGACTGACCTCGCCCGCATGCAGACACAAACGGCCAGCGGGGGTATCGAGGCGCAGGGCGCCGTCCGGCGCGATACCGGCATAGGTGCCCGCGATGACCCGGTCGCCGAGCTGCACCTGCACCCGCTGCCCACGCAGCAGGTCGTAGCGCTCCCACTCGGCGAGAAAGGGACGCAGGCCAACCTGGCCGAAGCGCTCCAGCATCTCCAACAGGGCATCGATCAGCGCCGCGGCCAGGACATTGCGTTCCGGCGGCCGACCATCCAGCGCCTGAAAAAGATCGACCCAGGGCTGGTCGATGGCACGTCCCTGGTCAGCCTCCATGCGCAGGTTGACGCCCAGGCCGACCACCAGATGACTCGGCCCCTGCGCTTCCCCGACCACCTCGAGCAGCAGCCCCCCGAGCTTGCGCCCCCGCCACAGCAGATCATTGGGCCATTTCAGCCCCACCTCGGCCAACCCGAGCCGCTGCAGCGCCGCGGCGACTGTCACCCCCGCCGCCAGGCTCACCCCGCCCAGCGCGGCCGGCCCTGCCGGATAACGCCACAGGACCGAGAGATAGAGGTTGGCGGCGAAGGGCGACACCCAGGTCCGACCGCGCCGCCCCCGCCCCGCGGTCTGCCGTTCGGCCAGACACACGCTTCCCGCCGGTGCCCCCGCGGCCGCCTCCGCCAGGAGGCGCAGATTGGTGGAATCGATCTGTGGCAGGACTTCGAGACGGCTGAGGCGCGCCGCGGCGGCCGTCGGCAGGGCGCGGAGTAACCGCTCGGGCTCCAGTAACTGCAACGGAACCGCCAGCCGATAGCCGCGCCCCGGCGCGCGCTCGACGACCAGATCGAGTTGCCCGGCCACCTTGGCCAACGCCTTCCAGACCGCCGTGCGGCTGATCCCGAGCCGCCTGGCGATCAACTCCCCGGAGTGATAGTCACCATCGGCAAGCACGCGGATCAGGTCGAGACCCCGCTGCATCACCGACTCACACCAGACTCGCGAGCCACGCGGTCCGCGCCCGCAGCACCGCGTCCGGGACCGCATCGATCAACATCAGCTCACAGGTATCGGCGGCCGCCGGTTGCGGGCAGGCCGTCAACTCCAGCAACTCGTTGCGACGAAAGCAATGCAGTCGAATCGGCATCGGCGCACCGTGCCGGTCCTGGGTCGCGGCCACCAGGCGCTCGAGATTCTCGGCCGTGGCGCGCAGTCCGTTTACCGCCACCACCTGATCCCCTGGTGCCAGCCCGGCACATTCACCGGCGCCGCCGGAGAGCACGTGCGCCAGCACGGCCTCCGGACCGCCGTTGCGCAGCCGCACGCCCAGAGTCGGCTGGACCTGAATCGGTTCGAAGCATGCGACACAGCCCCCCTGGTCCTTGGGACCGATCGCGGGCCGCAGCCGCATCAGGATGCCCACGGAGGCCAACAGGGAGATCAGGTCCAAGTCATCGGTGGAGTCCAACGCCTGAGCGAAAAAGTCGCCGAGATCGAGCCCGGAGACCTCCACCGCGAGCGCCTCGAACCCCCGCTCCGGCACCCCGAGTCCAGTACGGCCGTGGCGCACCCAGAGCGCGCGCATCACGTCGTCCAACGCCACCCGTCCGCCGGTCTCCCGGCGGATGGTCAGATCGAGGGCGAGTGCGACCAGCGCACCCTTGGCGTAGTAACTGATGATGGCGTTGGGTGCATTCTCATCCTGCTTGTAAAACTTGGTCCAGGCATCGAAGCTCGATTCAGCCAAGGTCTGTACCAACCGGCCCGGGGTTCGCATCACCCGGGTCACATTTTCCGCGAGCGATTGCAGATACGCGGTCGGTTCAATGCAGCCGGCGCGAATCAAGGCCAGATCGTCATAGTAGGACGTGATGCCCTCGAAGACCCACAGCAGCCGGGTATGGATCTCCATGGTCAGGTCGGCAGTCAGCATACAGAGTGGTTGGATGCGCTTGACATGCCAGAGATGGAAGTACTCATGGCTGCACAGACCAAGAAAACGCTGGTAGCCTGCGGTGAGTGCCGACTCGCCGGGACTCGGCAAGTCGTCCCGCGTACACAGCAGACTGGATGAAAAACGGTGCTCCAGCCCGCCGTAACCCTCACTCGCCGCAACGGCCAGAAACAGGTAACGGTCGATTGGGAGTTCGCCGAACAGGGCGGCATGCTGGTCGCAAATGCGCTCCAGGTCACGCTGGAGCCGCGCGAAGTCGCAGCGCTGTCGGCCGCTCACGGCGAATCGATGAGGCACAGCGCGGACGTCAAAAGAGGTGAGATCGAACTGCCCCATTTCCACCGGGTGATCGATCAGATCGGCGTAATCGTCCGCCTGATAGGCCCCGAAACCCAGGGGTTCCGCTGCGAGGGGTCTCAGGCTGGTCGCCAGGCGCCAGTTGAGGCTGGCGTCCGCCGGCGGGGGAAGCAAGTCGATGCGGCAGGGTAAGTGTTCACAGCCGCGGACCTGCAACAATAGACTCGGTCCATTGAAATAGGCACGCGTGCGGTCGAGGTAGGCCGCGCGGACCGAGAGGTCCCAGGCGTACACTTGATAGCTGACGATGAGCGGCAGTGTGAGCGCATCACCCGACGTCAACGCCCAGGTTTGTTTGTCCTGCTTGAGGATCGGGATCATCCGTCCGTGGCTGTCGACCGCGGTGATCCGCACGAGATGACGTGCGAAATCGCGGATCATGTAGCTGCCCGGACACCAAGCCGGCAGTGCGAGCAGCAGGGTACCGGCCGGAGGTTGGGCAATATGCAGTTCGACACCAAACAAATGGGCTGCGGGCTGCGCCGGACATACCCGATAGGTCAATTGAAATGAGGCGGCGTCGGGGCTCAACATACAGACGCGCCGCAAGTGCTGATCGCGCTACAGCAGTCCAAAGGCAAGGCCCCAGGCAGTGGAGGTCACGGACATCGAAAGCCGGGGCGCGGAGCCCCGGCTCATACGGCATCTACCAACGCGGACCACGGCCCCCGCCGCCGCCCCCGCCGCCGCCGGACGGACGCTCACCGCGCGGCTTGGCCTGGTTGACCTTGATGTTGCGGCCCTTCAGCGGAGTCTCGTTCAGAGCCTTGATGGCGGCGTCGGCCTCCGCATTGTTCGGCATCTCAACGAAGCCAAACCCCTTGGAATCGCCGGTGAACTTGTCGGTGATCAGATTGACGCTGGAGATGTCGCCGTAGGCGGCGAAGGCGTCGCGCAGATCGTCTTGAGTCACGGAGTAGGCCAGGTTGCCAACATAGATATTCATCGTTCAACAATTCCGTCAATGTGCATTGAAGAGAAAGAGAGAACGGTCGAATGATCAATGCACAACTGATTCGACAGTCTTTGTCCCCAACCGTTGGGGCGAAGATTTTCCGGCAATCGTCTCAGCGCCCGCGTGCCGGCGGTGCGGCACGTCGGCTGCGCGGCGCCGACCTCCCGGCCAGACCCGGACCCGGACGCGGCTGATCCCCGCGTCCGACGTGACGCCGCGGCGGCACGCCGCTCGGGCGCGCGCCGGAGCGATCGTCATCCGCCGCCGACTCGACTGAACCCGCCGCGGAGGGCTCGAAACCGGCGACCGGGGTCAAGGGAATCTCCCGGCGCAGCAGGCGCTGTATCCCTTTGAGGAGCGCCTGTTCGTCGTGACTGACGAGCGATAAAGCGGCGCCGCCGGCGCCGGCACGACCCGTTCGCCCAATCCGATGCACATAGTCCTCGGCCACGTTCGGCAATTCAAAATTGACCACTTGGGGCAAATTCACGATATCCAAGCCGCGCGCGGCAATATCGGTGGCGACCAGTGCCCGAACCGAGCCATTCTTGAACTCATCGAGCGCACGGGTGCGGGCCGACTGACTCTTGTTGCCGTGGATCGCCGCGGCGGTAATCCCATCCTTAACCAGATGTTCGGCAAGCTTATTCGCACCGTGTTTAGTGCGGGTGAAGACCAACACCTGCTCCCAGCCCTCGCGGTGGATCAGATGAGCCAATAAATCGCGCTTGCGCTGTTTATCGACCGGATGCGCGGACTGTACGACGGCCTCTGCGGCCGTGTTGCGTCGTGCCACGTCGACAATTTTCGGGTGCCTCAGCAAGCCGTCGGCGAGCCGTCGGATATCGTCCGAATAGGTCGCGGAGAACAGCAAATTCTGCCGCCGCTCGGGGATCAGCTTCAGGATCCGTTTGATGTCGTGGATGAAGCCCATATCGAGCATCCGATCCGCTTCATCCAGCACCAGGATTTCAACTCGCGACAGATCCACGGTCCGACGGCCGGCATGATCGAGCAGGCGCCCAGGCGTCGCAATCAGAATATCGACACCGCGTTGCAGCCGGTCAATTTGCGGCTGCATGCCGACCCCGCCAAACACAATGGCAGAGCGTAGCGTCAGGTGAATCCCGTAAGCGTGCACGCGTTCACCGACCTGAGCCGCCAGTTCGCGGGTGGGTGTCAGGATGAGCGCGCGCGGGTGGCGCTGCGGATGCCCTTGATCGGCAAGCCGCTGAAGTAATGGGAGGACAAAGGCCGCGGTCTTGCCGGTGCCGGTTTGAGCGCCGGCGAGGAGATCGTGTCCGGCGAGTATCTCGGGAATGGCTTGCGCCTGGATCGGCGTTGGCCGGCCGTAACGCTGTGACGCCACAGCGCGCAGCAGATCGGCCCGTAAGCCGAGCGAATCAAAAGACATGAAGGCTCCGTGCCTGCTTGAACAGGCAGCCTGCCCAGGGTACCTGGGAGCGGCCTAGGCATCGACACAAGTATAAGGATAAACGTATATTCGAGGATGATGCCTGAAGGTCGAGGAGTCAGCCGCGATTCGGAAGCATCGGCGCACCGATGCTGAGTCTGAATTCTAGACACGTACGCAAAAAAAATCCAGCGATATTTGTTGAGAATCCGGAGAAAACGATCTCCGGATTGCTGTTGGCAGCGTGCCGACGAACGGCGCGATCAGGCCTCGACGGCCTGCAGATAATTCGCCTTGAACGCCTCACGATCCGCCTTGACGGACGAATCGTAGCCCTGCTCCTGCATCTTCTGCTTCATCCAGCCCGGCAAGACACCACGCACATAGACGTTCGCCGGGTTTTCCGGATCGACATAACGCGTGTAGTCACGTCCGCTGGTGGCGGGGCGTGCTGCTGCCGCGGTACCACGACGGCGCCGGGCCGTGATCAACGGCAAAATCTCGTCGAGCTCATAGCCGTTCTGCGTGATCAACTCCCTGACCTGCGCCACCACGCCATGCTTCGCCTCTTGCCGCCGGGTCACCAATGCCCGCTGCAATTCCGCCTTATTTTGCTCGATCGTCTCGAGCTGCTGCTGGATCTCATCGACGCTAAGGTTAGCGTATTCCACGTGATATACCTCCGATCTGATAGTGCTGAGTCAGGGTGCGCAAACTTGACGCGCGCATCTTATAATTTATTCGTTTTCGAATGGATGTCAAGTGATCGAGTGAAAAAACATGGACGATGGGTTCGCGCCGGGAGCACCGCATGACGGACAGTCGAGTTCACCGCCCGCGATGGCATTGACGCAATACACCGTGGCCGCAATATCCCCGCGAACCGCGGTCGCTCAAATCCCCCGCGGTCCGAGCGCATAATGCCCGTGGCGCGGCGCGGCGAGCCCATCACGCCGAGTGATGCATGAACGACGACATAATTGAAGCGCCGGACCCGAGAACCGGCCGGCGCGGTCAGAGCAAAAAACGTGGGGACGATCGAACGTCCGGTCGCGGTGCGCAATTGGCGCCTGATTGGTGCCCGGGGCGGGACTCGAACCCGCACGCCTCACGGCGAGGGATTTTAAGTCCCTTGCGTCTACCGATTTCGCCACCCGGGCAGAGGGAGAAAAGGGCTCGTGATGCCGCAAACGAGCGGAACCAGAAACCACCAGGAGCCAATTGCGGGAGTTGAAGATGGAGGCTGAGCCCGGAATCGAACCGAGGTACACGGCTTTGCAGGCCGCTGCATAACCACTCTGCCACTCAGCCCAAGCAGCGAACGATAGCAGATGTCATCAAGGTTGTCACCAGCCTGGATCGATTTTCGGGATCGATTTTCGCGAAACCCGAATACCCGGCACGCGGATGGATGCGCTTATCCTGACCGCACTCCCAACCCCGCGACCGCGTTTGCCTGCGGCGGCGACGGCGACCGCGGCGCCTGGCATGATAGCGCGTGATGGGGCACGCTGCTCACGGCCGCCCACCCCTGCTACCATGCAACCCCAATCCCCGCGCCGTACTAACCCGCTCCCAAGGGACCTTTATGGTAAGCCAACCAACCTGGCACCAGCGATCGATCGACGAGACCCGCGTCGCGTTGTCCACCACCACCGACGGCCTGTCCAGCGAGGAGGCGGCATCGCGATTCGCCGCGACCGGACCGAACGAATTGCCGGGCATCAACCGGATCTCCCCGTGGGCGATCTTAGGCGCGCAATTCCAGAACGTCCTCATCTTGATTTTATTGGCCGCGGTGGGCCTCTCGGCCTTCCTCGGCGAAGTCCTGGAGGCCGTGGTCATCGCCGTCATCGTGCTGTTCGCGATCCTGCTCGGGTTCGTACAGGAGTACCGGGCCGAACGCGCCATGGAGGCGTTGCGGCGCATGGCGGCACCCACCGCCAAGGTGCTGCGCAATGGGCGGGAACTGACGATCCCCGCCCGCGAGGTCGTGCCGGGCGATCTGGTTCTGCTTGGTGTCGGTGATCGCATTCCGGCCGACCTGCGACTGATCGAGGCGGTGAATCTCCGGATGAACGAGGCCTCCCTGACCGGCGAATCCAATCCGGTCGAAAAGCGCGTGGCGCCCCTGACGGATGCGTCGCTCGCCGTGGGCGATCGGGTCAACCTGGCCTATGCGGGAACCGATGTCAGCTATGGCCGCGGTCGCGGCCTGGTCATCGCCACCGCGCTGCACACCCAGTTCGGCCAGGTGACCAAGATGCTGGCGGGGGTCGAACAGGTCCGCACCCCGCTGCAACAGAATCTGGACCGGGTGGGCCGGGTCCTCGCCATTGCCGCCGGGATCATCGTGGTCCTGATCGCCGGGCTGGGGTGGCTGCGCGGCGAACCGCTCCTGGAGATGGTCATCTTCGGCGTTGCACTCGCCGTGGCCGTGGTCCCCGAGGCCCTGCCGGCGGTGGTCACGATCTCGCTGGCCATCGGCGTCCAACGCATGGTGAAACGCCACGCCCTGGTGCGCCGCCTGCCCACGGTCGAGACCCTGGGCAGTACCTCGATCATCTGTGCAGATAAGACGGGCACGCTCACCCGCGACCAGATGACCGTACGGGAGATCTGGATGGAGGGGTGCCGCTGTACCCTCACGGGCAGCGGCTATGCGCCTACAGGGGACTTGACACTGACCACGGACGGCCCGAATGAGCGCGCGCTGCTCGGCTACCTGCTGAGCGCCGCCGCGCTCTCATGCGACGCCCACCTGGAACTGGAAGACGGGGCCTGGCAGCTGTCCGGGGATCCGACCGAGGGGGCGCTGATCGTAGCGGCAGCCAAGGCCGGACTCGACCCGAACCGCCTGCAGGCGCGGGCCCCGCGCGTCGATGAGATCCCCTTCAGTTCCGAACGCAAACGGATGACCACCCTGCATCGGACGGCCGGCGGGGTGGTCGCCTTCTCCAAGGGCGCCACTGAAATCCTCCTGGCCGACTGTTCCCACCTGGCCAGCCCGACCGGACTCCTGGTGCTCGATGACACCGCCCGTGAGCGGATCAACGCCGCGACTTTGGCGATGGCGCAACAAGCGCTGCGAGTGCTGGCGATCGCCTACAAGCCGGAGGCCGCGCGGGCGGATGCCGAACGCGCCATGATCTTTGCCGGCCTGATCGGGATGATCGACCCGCCGCGACCCGAGGCACAGCCCGCCATCGCGGCCTGTAAGCGCGCGGGCATCCGCGCCGTCATGATCACCGGCGACCATCCGGACACCGCCGCGGCCATCGCCCGTGAACTCGGGATACTCGGTAACGGACGGGTCGTCATGGGTGCGGAACTGGACGCCATGAGCGACGCCGAACTCGCACGCCAGGTCGCGGACATCGAGGTTTATGCGCGAGTCTCGCCGGAGCACAAGTTGCGGGTAGTGACTGCTTACCAGGCACAAGGACAGGTCTGCGCCATGACCGGCGACGGGGTGAACGACGCACCCGCCCTCAAGAAGGCGGATATCGGAATCGCCATGGGCGTCACCGGGACCGATGTCAGCCGTGAGGCCGCGGACATGACGCTGACCGACGATAACTTCGCGAGCATCGTCGGCGCCGTGGAAGAGGGCCGCGGAATTTTTTCCAACATCAAGAAATACTTGATGTACCTGCTATCATCGAATATCGGCGAAATCGGACTCATGGCCGTGGCCACCCTGGCCGGGATGCCGCTGCCCCTGTCCGCGGTCCAGATCCTCTATGTGAACCTGGCCACCGACGGCCTTCCGGCGCTGGCCCTGGCGTTCGATCCGCCGGAATCCGATTTGATGCAGCGACCACCCCGCGACCGTCAGACCGGAATTTTCACCAAGCCGGTCGTCTTGTTGATGCTGGTTGGCGGGATCTGGTCAACGCTGGTCAACGTCGCGCTATTCGCCTGGGAGCTGCACTTGGGCGCAACCGCGGGGCTCGACTCCGCGGTGACCCTGACCCGCGCCATGACCATGGCCTTCCTGTCGCTGGTCCTGATCCAGTTCTTCAAAGCCTACAGTTTCCGTTCCGACCGCGACTCGGTGTTCATCCGACCCTTCGCCAACCGCTGGCTCAACCTGGCCATCCTCTGGGAACTGACGCTCCTGCTGCTCGTCATCTACGTACCGGCACTGTCCGCAGCCTTCGGCACCTATCGACTCACCGGCACCGACTGGCTGGTGGTCACCGCGGCGGCAGCCACCATCATCCCCGTGCTGGACCTCACCAAATGGCTGATTCGAAGATACTTCCCGTTGAGCGCCGGGAGTCCATCAGGGGTCTCGTGGGCGCCTTGAACCGGAGTGAATCAGCCGCCGGCCGCGTACGTCCGGCCGGTTGGCGTGAGTCAGAACGCCGCGATGAAACGCTCCACAAAACGATCGTAGTCCGCTTCGGGCAACTGATTGATGCCCGCCGCGGCCTTGCGGCCGCCACCGGTCGCGAATTGGCGGCAGAGCACATCAGCGCCCTCCGGACGCGTCACCGGAGCCCGCACGCTGACCACGAAACCGCCGGCGGGTAACCGCGTCAGCAGCGCCTGGGCGCACTCCGGCGACGCTTGCGCGAGCTCATTGGCAAGGACGCCGCTGGCACGACGCGCCCAGGGATCGACGGGGAGGATGTAGAGCCGATGACGCTCGCCCGCCACGGTCGGCGCGGTACCCCGTGCCCGCGCCATATCGTCGGCGTAACCGTCACTCAAGGCGCGGAAGGCGGAGTCTTCATTGATGAAATCCAGCGGATTGACGTAAGGATGGAGCCGACGGTAAAGATCATCAGGAGCGAAATGCAGGTCGGCGACCTCGGCCCCGTAACCATTGTAATTGATATAAATCCCAAGCTCACGCAACTGGGCCAGCGCGGGCGGGGCGAGTTCGAGCGGCAGCGCCGCCCGGTAGGCAGCGGCATCGAAGTTGTCGCCGAAGGTGCCGACGACCGCCCAAGCACGGAAACGTCCGTCGAGAAACTCATCCACCAGCAGACAGGTGCCCTTATCGGGCAGGGTCTCGATGTGGCAGTCAAATCCGGGGTGACTGGGAATCTCGCCGGGAAAATGGTGATCGAAATAGCGCACCTGGACCTCGGCGGCCAGCAGGCGATCGAGTGCCGCACGGTTGGTATCGAGTGAAATATCAAGCACCGTCACCCGGTCGCCAGGGCCGGCGGTCACCCGCTCCAGCAGCGCGATCTCACGCTTGACACCGGTCACCAGGGTACTGTCGAGCGGCTCGGCGAGCCGCAGTTGCTGGAGGGCGCAGATGCCGTCCGCGTCGCCGTTGAAGACATCGAATTCAGTCATGGATCACCTTTTAGAGAGACTGTGAGATACTGTTTGGACTGTCCGGGGTTCACTAAGCACTGGTTCGCTGCCCCCCGGAGACGGGACCCCGATCCGGCGGGCAACGCCCGGCATTGCCGGACACTCCCCCTTGCCGTTAAACTTCGCGGCTACCCTCAAGCTGGTCCGCCGGGGCGTCGGTCGTCGCCAGGTGGCGTCGCGCCGCTGCGACAGACCGCTATTATCATCCCGGAAGCGCACCGCCGCACCCCATCCTGGAGCCTCAGATGTCCGTCGAACGCACACTCTCGATCATCAAACCCAATGCCGTTGCCAAAGATGCCATCGGCGCCATCCTCGGTCGTTTCGAGGCCGCCGGACTGCGTATCGTCGCCGCCCGGATGCTGCACCTGAGCACCGAACAGGCGTCCGCGTTTTACGCGATCCATCAGGGCAAACCGTTTTTCGACGAACTCGTGGGGTTCATGACCTCCGGTCCGGTCATGGTCCAAGCCCTGGAGGGCGAGGACGCGGTCGCCAAGAATCGTGAGATCATGGGAGCGACCAACCCGGCCAACGCGGCACCCGGTACCATCCGCGCCGACTTTGCCGACTCCTTCACGGAAAACGCGGTCCATGGCTCGGACGCCCCGGATACCGCGGCCGTGGAGATCGCGTTCTTCTTCCCGGAAGGCATCTGCCCGCGGACCCGCTGACGGCAGCCGGAACCTCGCGGTGACACCCATGACCACGCCGATGGATGCCGGTCGGACCAAACCGAACCTGCTGGACCTGGACGCCGCGGAGTGCGCCGCCCTGGTCGCGGCACTCGGTTTCAAGCCGTTCCACGGACGCAGTTTGTTCAAGTGGCTGCATAAACATGGGGTCATCGACTACGATGGCATGACCGATTTGCCGAAAGCGCTGCGTACGGCACTCGCGGACACGGTCAGCATCCGCCTCCCGCGTATCAGCCACACCCAGCCCAGTACGGACGGCACGGTGAAATGGGTCCTGGAACTCGCGGACGGCCAACGAGTGGAGGCGGTGCACATTCCCGAAGATGGCCGCAGTACCCTCTGCGTCTCGTCGCAGGTCGGCTGCGCCCTCGACTGCGCCTTCTGCGCCACGGCCCGCCAGGGATTCAACCGCAACCTGCAGGTCGGGGAGATCATCGGCCAGGTCTGGCACGCGGCACGACAACTCGGGGCGGCACCGACCAACGTGGTGATGATGGGCATGGGTGAGCCGCTCGCCAATTTCGAGGCGGTGGTCAAGGCGATGGCAATCATGCAGGATGACTTGGCCTACATGATCGCCAAGTCGCGGGTGACCCTGAGCACCTCCGGCATTGTCCCCAATATCTATCGTTTGCGCGAGGTCAGCGACGTGTCACTCGCCGTCTCACTCCATGCGCCGAACAATGCATTGCGCGACCAACTGGTGCCAATCAACCGTAAATATCCGCTCGAAGAACTGCTGCCCGCCTGCCGTGCCTATCTCGGCGGCGACAAACGCCGCAAGATCACCTGGGAGTATGTCATGCTGGACGGCATCAACGACAGCCTCCAACATGCCAAGCAGTTGATCCGGTTATTGGAAGGGACCCCGTCCAAGCTCAACCTGATTCCCTTCAACCCCTTCCCCGGCAGCGGCTACACCACCTCGTCGCCGGAACGGCTGGAAGCCTTTCGGCAGCGACTGATGGGCTCGGGTCTGCTCACCTTCACGCGCAAGACACGCGGCGACGCGATCGCCGCCGCCTGCGGACAACTGGTGGGCCGGGTCGAGGACCGTACCCGCAGAAACGCCGGCTTGCTCCCTGTCCCGGTTGCGCTACCCGCGCTCGGGGCCCGCCTGCGCCATGACGGATCATGAGTGTGATCAGGGTCGCTCGTTTCATCGCCGTGAGCGGGATCTGCCTGAGTCTTGCCGCATGCGGGTATTTTCTACCCCGCAAGACAAATGACTCCATGTCCCTGGATACCGAGAACAGTTCGGGCGACCTCTATGTGGCGATGGCCTCGGAGTATTACCGGCTCGGACAACTGGATGAGGCCTTGCGACGTGCCGAGCGTGCGATCGGCGAGGATAAGAAAAACCCCCGCGCCTATTTTGTGATTGCGATGATCTACCAGCGACTCGGAGAGACCGCCCGCGCCGACGAGAACTTCAAACGGGCACTCGAACTCTCCCCGAAAAATCCCGATATTCTCAATGCGTACGGAGCTTTTTTCTGCGCCCAACGACGTTACGCCGAAGCCCAGCAACAGTTCACCAAGGCGACCGAGAATCCGCTCTATGCCACCCCTTGGATGTCGCTGACCAATGCCGGCGCCTGCGCTGCCAGTGCCGGCAATCTCGCCCAGGCCGAGGCCAATTATCGGCGCGCCCTGAGCGCGAACTCAGGCTTCGGACCGGCCCTGTTCCAGATGGCTGACCTCGAGTTCAAACGCGGCAGTGCCAAAGCTGCCAAGGAATACCTGGATCGCTACTTTCAGGCTAACGCCCCGGCGCCGCAGGTCCTGATCCTGGCGATCAGAATCGAGCGCAAACTGGGCAATACCAAATCCGCGGAGACCTACGAACAGGTTCTGCGGAACAGCTTTCCGGACGCCCCCGAAACCAAAGCGCTTTAGGGAGCCGCTGTCGATGAATCCAGTACAAGCCATGAGCACCGATGATCAGAACGTCGTCGAATTCGCCGAGAGCCCGGGGCGCCGTCTGCGCGTCCAACGTCAGGCCCGCGGACTGGAGGTGGAGCGGGTCGCCGCACAGCTCCATCTGCGCGTACCGATGGTCGAGGCATTGGAGCAAGACCGCTATCATGACCTTCCCGGTCCGGTCTTCATCGCCGGCTATCTGCGCAATTACGCACGCCTGCTCGGGCTCGACCCGGAGCCCCTCATCATGGCTTACCGCGCGTCAAATCCGGACCCGGAACCGGTCGAACTGGGCTTCAAACCCGTCCCGCAACAAACCATCGGCCATGAGATCACCAGCGCGCACGTCCTGATGCGGTTGATCAGTGTCGGGGTGCTGGCCGCCGTGATCGCGATGGTCGTCTTGTGGTGGCAAAATCGGGCCGAATTGATACCCGTACCAACCGCCGCCGACACGGCTGAACTCCCCTTGGCCGCGACGGCGAACCCGAGCGTCGGGCAACCTGCCGCGGGCGTCTCGCTGGAGATGCCGACACCTGATCCGACGGCGGATACCGCGACGGCGCCGCCGACCGCCGCGTCCGCTGCTTTATCCGCATCAGGAGCGACAGCGGAACTCGCGCTGCCGACGCTCCCCCGCGCGGATGAACCCGCGAGTCTCGCCCCAACGCTCACCGACACCACCGCGGCGGCGGATGCGCAAGGCGCCGCGGCGAGCCCGCCGGCCAAGCCGACCGAGGTTTCCCTGACCTTCTCCGGCCCGACCTGGATCAAGATCCTCGACGCCGGGGGTGCCGCCGTACTCAGTGGTACGATGCGCAAGGGCGACACCCGCGTCCTCGCCGGGACCCCGCCCTACACGTTCAACATCGGCATTGCGCGCGTCGCCCAAGTCACCGTCGGCGGCCGCCCCATTGACCTCGAACGCCACACCAAAGGCGGTCGGGCCAAATTCAAGCTCGACCCGAGTAACCCCGAATGACCCGGTTACCGGGAACGCACTCCGCACACCCCATACGCTGTGACCGACACGACATGACGATGACCCTATGACCACGACGATAGCGGCGATTCGCGGGATGCATGACATCCTGCCGGAACGGATCAGCACCTGGCAGCGGATCGAAGACGCGGCCCGGCAGGTGCTCGCCGGTTATGGCTATGCGGAGATCCGGACCCCGATCGTCGAGATCACCGACCTGTTCAAACGCTCCATCGGCGAGGTCACCGATATCGTCGAGAAGGAGATGTACAGCTTCACGGACCGTAACGGTGACTCGCTGAGCCTGCGTCCGGAGGGCACAGCAAGCTGTGTGCGCGCCGTCATCGAAAACGGCCTGCTGAATCAGCCCCTGCGACTCTGGTACCGCGGCCCCATGTTCCGCCACGAACGCCCCCAGCGCGGTCGCTACCGGCAGTTCCACCAGATCGGCGTCGAGGTCTTCGGCCTCGATGGTCCGGATATCGACCTGGAAGTCATCCTGCTCACGGCCCGACTGTGGCGTACCCTGGGGCTGACCGGTCTGCGGCTGGAGGTCAACAGCCTGGGCGACACCCAGGAGCGCGCGGCCTACCGCGAGCAACTCGTGGACTATCTGGAAGGCCATCGGACGCACCTCGACGCCGATAGTCAGCGTCGACTCACGACCAATCCATTGCGGGTGCTCGACTCCAAGAGCCCCGAGACGCAGGCCATCACGGCCGCCGCACCGCGCCTCATGGACAGCCTGGGGGAGGAGACGCGCGCTCATTTCGCGGCAATTCTGGCCGGACTGGAGGCCGTCGGCATTGCGTATCGGATCAACCCGCGCCTGGTGCGCGGACTGGACTACTATAACCGGACCGTCTTTGAGTGGATTACCGACGATCTGGGCGCCCAAGGCACGGTCTGTGCCGGCGGCCGCTATGATGGATTGGTCGCGCAACTGGGCGGGCGCGACACCCCGGCCGTCGGGTTCGCACTCGGGATCGAACGTCTGGTCGAACTCGTGGAGGCCGCGGGCACGGTCGCCGCACCGCCGCTGGACGCCTATCTGGTCGCGGTCGGCGAGCAGGCGCAGCGTGAGGCACCGGTGCTCGCCGAGCGCCTGCGCGATGCGGCGCCCGGACTGCGGCTCATGACCCACTGCGGCGGCGGCAGTTTCAAGAGTCAGTTCAAACGCGCCGACAAGAGCGGGGCACGTTACGCCCTGGTCATCGGCGATACCGAACTGGCGCGCGGCGTGATCGGAATCAAACCCCTGCGCGAGGAGACCGGACAACGGGAACTGACCCTTGCGGAGGCGGCCGAGTTGCTGACCGCGGCCAGCCCGCGCGCTTAGGAAAACGGTTCACTGACAATCCAATAATGAGACCCAAAAGGATACGAGCGTGAGTGACTACGAAACCGACGACGAGAAAGTCGAGGCAATCAAGAAGTGGTGGAAAGAAAACGGCATGTCCGTGGTCATCGGGTTAGCCCTCGGCCTCGCGGCAGTCTATGGTTGGCGCGCCTGGACCGACTACCGCAATAGTGTCGGGTCCCAAGCGTCCGCCGCCTTCGAGCAGTTGGCGGCGAGCGCCGAGGCCGGGCAGTTGGACTCCGCCGCCAAACAGGAGGAGATCCTCAGCAGCCGTTTCGGCTCCACCCCCTACCCCAGCTTCGGCGCGCTGGTCATCGCCAAAGCCCGCTATGACCAAGGCGACGCCGCGGGCGCCATGACAGCACTGCAACAAGTGACCGCGAAGGCCCCGGACCCGGCGCTGGCGCGGCTGGCCGCCTTGCGGCTCGCGCGGATTCAGCTCGCGGAGGGCCAACTGGACGCCGCCGCGGCCACCGTCGCCGCGCATGACAACACGCCGGCTTTCGCCGGTGATTTTGCCGCGGTGCGCGGCGACATTGCCGCCGCGCGGGGTGATCACGCGGGGGCACGTCGCGAATACGAACGGGCCATCGCTGCCGGGACCAGCCTGCCCCAGTTGATTCGGCTCAAGCTCGACAACCTGCCCGCGGCCGGGTGAGTCACACGCTATGCCCACTCGGCACCTGACCCGCACCCGGACCCTGCTGCGCCTGGCCGGCCGCGCTGCCCGCCACGGCTGCGCCGCGCTTCTGATCGCCGGCACCGTCACCGGTTGCAGTTATATTCCCTGGCTCAGCGGCGACAAGGATCCGACCCCCCCCATCAAACTCAGCAAGATCGTCCCCGAGGTTACGGCGAATACCCTCTGGTCCAAGCGTCTGACCAAGGGCAGCGAGGGCCGGCGGCTGTACCTGGTTCCGGCAGTCGGCGGCGGCCGTGTCTACGTGGCGGATTCCCGCGGCCTGGTGGTCGCGGCGGATGCGGACAGCGGGCGGGTCCTCTGGGCGCGGAAGACCGGTCTCCCCTTCAGTGCCGGGCCCGAACTGGCCGGCGATCAACTGATCCTGGGAACCACCAGCGGCTTGGCGGTGGCCTTGTCCACCACCGACGGACGCGAACAATGGCGTGCCGTCGCCAGTGGGGAGATCCTCTCGGTACCGCGCTACACCGCGGACGGAAAGGTGATCGTACACACATTGGACGACACCGTCATCGCGCTCGACGGAGCAAAGGGCACCGAATTGTGGCGCGTCAGTTACCCCGCCCCAATCCTCACCCTGCGCGGCAGCAGCACCCCGACCATCACCCCGAAAGGCGTCATCGCCGGACTGGCGGGCGGCAAGCTGGTCAAGCTCGACACCACGGACGGAACACCATTGTGGGAGGTGACAGTCACCCCACCCAGCGGCCGCTCGGAACTGGCCCGCATCGCCGACATCGATGCCGACCCGATCCTGGTCGGTAATCTGGTCTTCGTCGGCACCTACAACGGCGATCTGGCCGCGGTCGATCAGGAAAGCGGGACCGTCCGGTGGCGCCGTCAATTGTCCTCCCATGCCGGGATCGCCGCCAACGACTCCCACCTCTTCGTCACCGACTCGCAGGATCAGGTGTGGGGAGCGGACCCGGTCAGCGGCGCCGGACGCTGGAAACAAGAACGACTCCACAACCGGCAATTGACCGCGCCCGCGCTGATCGGCAACCTGATCGTGGTGGGCGACATGGGGGGCTGGCTGCACCTCATTGCCCAGTCCGACGGCCGACTGCTGGGCCGCACCCGGGTCGCCAAGAAGCCGATCACCGCCCGCCCGGTCGTCGCCGGGGGACGCATCTATGTCTACGCCATCGACGGCACCCTGGCGGCACTCACGACCGGCACGGCGCCCGCGAACAGCAACCGGAGCACCAATAACCAATCGGCCGCGGCGGCCGATCAGACACCCCCTGACGCGTCGCGCACGGCACCGGTCGCCCCGAGCACCGGACCGCGCAAACAACCCCAATAGACCACCCAATCGCAACCCCAGAAGACACCCTTGGAGGCACACCCGACATGCTGCCCGTCATTACCCTGGTGGGCCGTCCCAATGTCGGCAAATCCACCCTGTTCAACCGGCTGACCCACAGCCGTGACGCCCTGGTCGCCAACTACCCCGGGCTCACCCGTGATCGCCAATACGGCATCGGCCGCATGGGACCCGGCCCTTACGTTGTCGTCGACACCGGCGGCATCAGCAACGACAGCGACGGTGTCGCGTTCCTGATGCAGCGCCAGGTCCAGCTCGCCATCGACGAGGCGGACCACGTCCTCTTCCTGGTGGACGCGAAGGACGGCTGCACCACCGGCGACTACGAAATCGGCGAACGCCTGCGCCGCCTGGGCAAACCCATGACCCTGGTGGTCAACAAGGCCGACCACGCCGACCCCGACTTGCTGGCCGCCGAGTTTCATCTGCTCGGACTGGGCGACCCGGTGCCCACCTCGGCCACGCAGGGGCGCGGGGTCCGCGGCCTCATGGAGCAGGTGTTCGCGCGGCTGGAGGCCGCGGCCCCTGCGCCCGATCCTGACGCGGAGCCCAGCGGCGCGGATGAAGGCACCAAGGTCGCCGTGGTCGGCCGCCCGAACGCCGGCAAGTCCACCCTCATCAATCGCCTGTTGGGCGAAGAGCGGCTGGTCACCTGCGACCTGCCCGGGACCACCCGCGACAGCATATTCATCCCCATGGAGCGCCGCGGCCGCCGCTACACCCTGATCGACACCGCCGGCGTGCGGCGCCGCGGCAAAGTCACGGACGTCATTGAAAAATTCAGCATCATCAAGACCCTCCAGGCGATCGAGGCATGCAATGTCATCATCCTGGTGCTGGATGGGCACGAGGGGATCGGCGAACAGGACGCCAATCTTGCCGGTCACATCATCGAAAGCGGTCGGGCGCTGGTGATCGCCATCAACAAGTGGGACGGCCTGGACGCGGAGGCCCGCACGCACATCCGGACTCAGTTCGAGCGCAAACTCGGCTTTCTCGACTTCGCCACCCAGCATCGCATCTCGGCACTGCACGGCAGCGGCGTCGGGCTCCTGCTCGACGAGGTCGACAAGGCCTATGCCAACGCCATGCGCGACATCCCCACGCCGGCGATGACACGCCTGCTGGAGGCCGCGGTCCAGGAGCACCAGCCGCCGCTGGTCCACGGCCGCCGCATCAAAATGCGCTATGCCCACCAGGGCGGCCGCAATCCGCCGCTCATCATCATCCACGGCAACCAGATGGAGGCGGTTCCCGAGACCTATAAGCGTTATCTCATCAACCGCTTCCGCAAGGAGCTGGATCTGACCGGCACTCCGCTGCGCATCGAATTCAAGGGCGGCGACAACCCCTTCAAGGGCCAGCGTAACAACCTCACCGAACGGCAGATCAAACACCGGGCGCGGCTCAAGGCGTACGTCAGACGCAAATAGCGACGGTTGCCTGCGAGGTCTGCGATCTCTCCAAGCACTGCAACTGGCAAGCCCTCGACTTCATCAGCCGATTTCATCAACCGATTTAAGATGGTCCCGCGAGACGCCAAACCGATCCGAGCAATTCGGGACCGGGAACTGGTGCATTGCCTCGGGCTCTTCGACCGCCCCGCCGCCTGGGGTACGCTGCCGGCGCTCAAGGCCGCCGAGCCGCCCATCCCCGGGCTGATGGAAACCCTGCACGACGCGGACGACCGGGCTATCGCCGAGTCGCCGGCAAGGCTATGAGCGCCCGTAAGAAACCGTCCGGACACCTTCGCCAAGCTCCGGACGCAATCGCGCCGCATTGGGGAATGAAGCGATCTTCTTACATCGATCCCTAAGCTCACGGACAAAGGACAGCGCACGGCGCGGATTGTCGCGGGCGATGTAGTCGGCGATTTCTTCAAGGTCGCTACGGTAGCGCGATTGGGCTCAATGACATAGGACAGGTGACGCGTTGCTCCAGCAGCGGTTTACCCAATTGGATGCACCTCAAGTTGTGAACCTAATTGGCGAACTGCAAGCCGACGGGCTATCGTTATAGGTGACGGACGCAGTCCACCACAAAGGTGCTCCCGCGTTCCGCGCCGCCGGAGGCGAGTCCATGTTTGAGCGGTTAACGGGTCAAGACGCGACTGGTTGGGGTACCCGCTGCCTGGCAGGGGCTCTCTTGTGCCTTGGTTCGCTGAGTCTGGCCTGGGCCTCGGGCACTGCGAGTCCGGCGCTGCTCTGGGAGGCACCCCAAGGAATTGATGCCTCGGCCGCCGCCACGCACTGGCTCACCGATTTAGCGCTTGAAGTCAGCGAAGCCAAGACCCGGTGCCCGGATGCCGCACTGCCGACCCTGGACCCTGATGTCCCATCAAAGGCCTTCCGGGTCACGGTTGCGCCGACACAGCCCGTGTTCTATTCGAAAGATACCCTGGTCGATCACCTGCTGGTCATCGCCATGGACAGCCGCGGCTGCCCCTGGCACGCCGCCTCCGGGCGTATCCGGCCCTTCGACGACCGTTGGTTGCTGAGTCCGCTGGTCAACGTTCATCTGCCGGCCGGAATGCCGCCGCAAGAGGCAACCGTCGTGATCCAGGATCGAAAGACCATCCGCCCCTGGATACGCGGCAGCCCCGAGCCGGACTTCGTCCGCGGCACGATGCGCTTGTGGGTCCTGCTCGGCATCTATACCGGGGTCCTCACGGTACTGCTGTTCGTCGGCCTGGGCCTGCGGCGCTCCTACCCGAGCCCGGTGACGGACGCCTATTGCTTCTACGTGTTCACTCTGATCCTCTATCAACTCCAGGTGCTCGGCGTGGGGCCGGCCTGGATCCCCGGCTGGCCCCAAGGGGAGGCGTTCAGCCTCATGCAGGCCGCCGCGGCCGCCGCGGTCGTCGTGGGCCTCGGCACGGCCATGGTCGCCTTCTTGCGCCCCGGCGGGATCCTGCGTCAGATCATCGTCGGCGGCGTCACGCTCGCCGCGCTCGCCTTTCTCGCCTCGTTCTGGTACGCCCCGAGCTACCGGCTCGGCGCCCTGATCATGCTGTTATTGGCACCCGCGGTCCTGTTCATGCTGATCCGGGGGCTCAAGGGCAATCAACCCTGGGTCCGTTGGTTCGCCGTCGGACTGAGCGCCACGATTATCGGCGGCGGGGTCCAGACGGCCACCGTCGTCTTTAACGGGGCGGGCATGAGCGCCCTGGGCAGTTTTGCCTTCCCGCTGGGGAATCTGGTCGAGTCCGTGTGCTGGTTGATCTCCCTGTTGGTGCGGTTGCGCGCCGAGCGCACCCTGGCTCAGGAACGGCTGGTTTACGACGCCACTCATGATGCCCTGACTGGTCTGCCCAATCGGGTCGCCCTCAGCACCCGCATGGCGTCCGGTCTCACCGACCAGCGGATCGCGCCGACCACCCGCCGCAACTGCCGCGGACTGGTGCTGCTCGATCTGGACCGCTTCAAGGTCATCAACGACAGCCTGGGCTATGCGGCCGGCGACAACCTACTCGTTGCAATCGCCCGACTGCTGCGCACGCTTGCTCCGCCCCAGGCCACGGTCGCGCATCTGGGCGCGGATGCCTTCGCGATCCTGCTGCACACCGACGACCGGATCGGCGACGCGCAAGGGGTCGCCCTGCGGATCATGGAGCGCCTGCGCGAGCCCATCGCCCTGGACGGCGGCTCGGTGCATGTCCGGGCAAGCATGGGCGTATCACCAACATCGACGCCGCCAGCAGCGTGCTGCCCGCCCTGCGCGAACGGCACATCCCCTTATACATGGACGACTTCGGCACCGGCTATTCGTCATTGAGCTACTTGAACGAATTGCCGTTCGACGTGCTCAAGATCGACCGCTCATTCATCACCGAGATCGAGACCCGCGACCAAGCGCAGATTCTGGTGCGCACCGTGCTCGCGCTGGCCCAGGCCATGCGGCTTGACGTGGTTGCCGAGGGCATCGAGACCGAAGGACAGGCAACGCTCCTGCACGCCATGGGCTGCCGCTATGGTCAAGGTTATTATTTCTCGCGGCCGGTCGCGGCGGAACAGGCTGAGACCTGGTTGGCCTGAGGCTGAAACAGCGGCGTTGAGACCCCGGCGCCTATCCGACTGATGCGCCGATCCGTCACTTGCGCACGCGTTCGAATGATCCCATAGTGACACCATGACATCCGTTGTTGCCCTTTATGACGCGCTCACCACGGCTCCCGACGAGCGCACCCGCGCCCGACTGATCGCCGAGGCCTTCGAGCGCCTGGAAGAGCGGTATCCGCACCTGGCGGACCTGGCCACCAAGGGCCATTTGCGCGAAATGCGTAATTTTCATTTTGTGTTCGGCCTTGGGGATTTAACCAACCTCGGTGGAGACGCGGTTTAAAATCGATGCTCTTCAAAACTTTAAGCCGCGCCAACTCCATCAATCGTCGAGTCTGCCGGGGCCGAGCCAATCCAAAAACATCGCATACCGCGCTGGGCGCGGTTTAGGCGTCAACGGGGTCGTCCCCGCGCGTGTTGTCCCGCCGATTCCGCGCCGCAGGACGCGGGAGCACCGCGGCAGCCGGCTCCGGCGCTTCCACCCGCGCGTGCAGCGTCCCCGCGGCCAACCGCGCGGCGATCCGGGTGCCGGGCGGAGCCTGATCCGGATCACGCAGGATCACCCCGTCCGGCAGCCGGGTGACGATGGCATAACCGCGAGCCAGGGTCGCCAGCGGACTACGGGCATCCAGGCCGGTGATCGCCCGCCCCAGCCGCTCGTGCCAACTGGCCAAGGCGCGCGACTGGACCCAGCGCAGGCGGCGCACCAGATCATTCAGGCCCGCGGCAGCCCGTTCCAACCGGCGCTCGGGTGAGACCGCCAGCAAGGCGATCCGCCGCGGTTCCAGCCGCGACCGGGCAGCGCTCAGGCGGCGGCTCATGGTCTCGGCCAGCCGCCGCTCCAACTCGTCCAGCCGCTGCGCCCGCCGCTCCAGACGCGCGGCCGGGTGCAGCAAGGCCAACTGGCGCAGCACCGCCGCCAGACGCTGGTTGGCGCCATCGAGCACGCGGCCTTCCAGATGCAGCAGACGCGCCTGCAGGGCGGCGACCCGCTGAGCAAGATGCACAGCCGCCGGCGCCACCAACTCGGCGGCCGCCGAGGGCGTCGCGCCGCGCCGGTCCGCGGCCAGATCGGCGATGGTCACATCGATCTCATGCCCGACGCCGGTGACCACCGGGATCGCGGAAGCGCGGATCGCCCGGGCCAGGGCTTCATCGTTGAAGGCGGCCAGATCCTCGATCGACCCGCCGCCGCGGGCGAGAATCAGCACGTCGCACTCGGCCCGCCGGTTGGCGGCGGCCAGCGCCTGGATCAGCGTCGCAGCCGCCCCGGCACCCTGGACCTGGGCCGGGTAGATCAACACCGGCATTGCCGGACAGCGCCGCCCGAGCACCGTCAGCAGATCGTGCACCGCCGCGCCGGAGGGCGAGGTGATGAGCCCCACCTGGCGCGGGAAGGCCGGCAGCGGGCGCTTGGCCGCCTCGGCAAAGAGCCCCTCGGCGGCCAACCGACGCTTGAGGCGCTCAAGTTCCAGGCGCAAGGCGCCCTCCCCGCCCGGCTCCAGGTGCTCCACCACGAGTTGGAAGTCGCCGCGCGGCTCGTAGAGCGTCACCCGCGCCCGCGCCAGCACCTGCTGGCCGTTCTCCGGCCGGAAACCGAGCAGCAGGCGTTTGGCGCGAAACATGGCGCAGCGCACCTGGCTGGCTTCATCTTTAAGACTGAAATAGATGTGACCCGAGGCCGGCTGGGCGAGGTTCGAAATCTCCCCGCGGACCCACAGCAGCGGGAAACTGCCGTCGAGCACGGCCCGCACCTCGCTGGTCAGGCGTGAGATGCTGTAGATGTCGCGGGTGAAGTCCAAGGCCATGCAAAGGGTCTAGGCTGCGGCGCGAATATCGGCATGGATCAGGATTTCATCGTACAGTGTGGACAACCCACCGTCCGTGCGACGCTCCAACAGCCCAAGATCGACCAGACGGGTCACATCTGTATGCACATTCTTGTAGTCCCGGCCCAGCGCGTTGGCGAGTTGCCAAATAGTGAGACCATCATGGTCCGCAACATGGCGCAGCAGGTCGAGTCGCTTTTCGGTGATCGCCGAGAATAGCTCGTGCAGACTGCCGAAAGCGAGTCTGGGTGTCACCGCTTCTCCGGTCTCGACCGCGTGCCAGACTTCGGCGCAGGCGCGTAACGCGGCCTCCGGCCTCAATACGCTGATCTCGATTCTATTCATTACCATCTCCAGCCCGCGACACGGGCGCAATCCTTTCTGAAATCTTCCAGCAGGTTTTCGATCGAAACGAAGCGATACGGCTCTTCCAGAATCACGTAGTGTCGATGGTCACTGTCCGGTTTTCGGAGACCACTCGAGCATCGGCTCGCGGCGATGATCCGCGGGTTGGTCGTCGTTGACCGGCTCGCGGTCATCGTCCACGGGTAGGTCGACCGACGGGCGGTCGGGATCCGCGGCCTCGTGGTGCAACTCGACCGACTTGCGGGCATCCTCCGAAGTCTCGTAGGTGATGACCAGACGCGGATGCGAGTCTGGATCGGTATTGTCGTTCGAGCTGAAAGCGACCGCCCGGTAAGGCTCTTCGTGCAATAGCTTCAGGGCCAGCCCGAGGCTCATGTCGTTGTGATCGAGGGCATCCTTCAGCAGCGGCGTGACATCGATCTGGTAGTCCTGAATCGGGCTGGTGCTGGCCGGGACTATCACCTGATTGCTGTCGGTCGTCGTCGGCTGGGTGTTCCAGGAGATGTCCCGCTCCGACCAGGGCGAAATGATCCGCTGGACGACCAGCGCGTTGGACCCGCTCAGGGTTGAGTGCTGTGCATTCTTGTTGGTAGTCGCAACGCGTTTGTCCTGGTAGAGACCCAGCACTGCACGCAGGATCCTGGCAGTTGGCGGGAGTTCGGACAGATCGCACGCGAAGAAGCTCCGCGTGATTCCCGGTCCGTCGCCCTGGCCGTTCCAGGTCCAGGCCCGCGCATCGATAAAGTCGTAGGATCCGCGCGGCTCACTCGGCCGGGAGATCCAAGCGTGTCCATCCTGGCACACATCGTTTCCTTCGAGCGTCATTACCTGTTCCGCGGCATCGATCTGGAACGCACAACAGGCGAGAACACCGGCCGCACATGCAGAATAATTCATCCAGGCCTCCTCAGGTGTCACTGACGGCCTGCCGGGTAGCCGGCGGGGGCGACGCAGCAATTCCAAATTTGGGCGGCATCGCGCGATCCCTGGTGGATGCGGCGCGCGCGACCGCCGTGCCGGGCCCCTGACACCGAGCGGCGCGCCTTATCCACCCTACAGCGGAGCCGGTTTTGTAGGGTGGATAAGCGCAGCGCATCCACCATCAGCCTCGCGGCCGGCACGCTGTTGGCGGGGGCCACCCAAATTTGGAACTGCTGAGGGCGACGCGGGGAAGTTTACTCAACCAGTGGGAAAATATATACTACTAGGTTATTCTTCCGGGGTAGCTGCCCCTTCGGAGTGCCTGAGCCATGCGCCTGATCCAGGAAGCACTGACCTTCGACGACGTCCTGCTCGTCCCTGCCCATTCCCGGGTGCTGCCCAACGAGGTCAGCTTCCACACCAAACTGACCCGTGAGATCGATCTGAAGATCCCGCTCGTCTCCGCCGCCATGGATACCGTCACCGAGGCACGACTGGCCATCGCCATGGCCCTGGAAGGCGGCATCGGCATCATCCATAAGAACATGAACACGGAACGCCAGGCGCGCGAGGTGCTGGCGGTCAAGAAATACGAGAGCGGCATCATCCGCGACCCGATCACCGTCCGGCCGGACGTCACCGTCGGCGAGGTGCTGCGCCAGACCCGCGCCCACAATATCTCGGGCGTCCCGGTGACCGAGGCCGGCAAGCTGGTCGGCATCGTGACCGGCCGCGATCTGCGCTTCGAGACGCGGATGGATGAACCGGTCTCGGCCATCATGACCCCCAAGGATCGGCTGGTCACGGTCATGGAAGGCGCCAGCCGCGATGAGGTGGTGCGGCTGCTGCACCAGCACCGCATCGAAAAGGTGCTGGTCGTCAATGACCGGTTTGAGCTGCGCGGACTGATCACCGTCAAAGATATCCAGAAGGCCAAGGATTTCCCCAAGGCGTCGCGCGACCACCACGAGCGCCTGCGCTGCGGGGCCGCGGTCAGCGTCGGCCGCGGCACCGACGAGCGCGTCGCCGCGCTGGTGGAAGCCGGGGTCGACGTGATCGTGGTCGACACCGCGCACGGGCACGCACAAGGGGTGCTGGACCGCGTCGCCTGGGTCAAACGTCACTTCCCCGAGGTCCAGGTCATCGGCGGCAACATCGCCACCGCGGACGCCGCCCGCGCCCTGGCCGACGCCGGCGCCGACGCGGTGAAGGTCGGCATCGGGCCCGGGTCAATTTGTACGACACGCATCGTCGCCGGGGTGGGCGTGCCGCAAATCACTGCCGTGTCCAACGTGACCGAGGCGCTGGAAGGCACCGGCATCCCGGTGATCGCCGACGGCGGCCTGCGCTACTCCGGCGACGTCGCCAAGGTGATCGCCGCGGGTGCGCACAGCGTGATGATCGGCGGGCTCTTCGCCGGTACCGACGAGGCTCCGGGCGAGGTCGAGATCTACCAGGGCCGCTCCTATAAATCCTACCGCGGGATGGGCTCACTGGGCGCCATGGGGGCCAAAGAGGGGTCCAGTGACCGCTATTTCCAGGAGGATGCCGAAAAGGACAAGCTGGTCCCCGAGGGGATCGAGGGCCGGGTCCCCTACAAGGGCAGCGTGCTCAACGTCATCCACCAGTTAGTCGGCGGCCTGGGCTCCGGGATGGGCTACACCGGCTGCGCCACCATCGAGGAAATGCGGACCAAGCCGCAGTTCGTCCGCGTCAGCAGCGCCGGCATGCGCGAATCCCATGTGCATGACGTGCAGATCACCAAGGAAGCCCCGAACTACCGCATCGACAATTGAATTCTTGCGCCGGATTGCGCTTGAGGCGCAATCCGGCGCACGAATTCAATCTGCTTCTTCCTTCCGGAATCATCACTAAGCCATGACCAATATTCACGCCGACCGCATCCTGATCCTGGACTTCGGCTCGCAGTACACTCAACTGATCGCGCGGCGGGTGCGTGAGTCCGGGGTCTATTGCGAGATCCACCCCTGGGACATCGCGGCGGCAACCATTCGCGGCTTCGCGCCCCGGGGCGTGATCCTCTCGGGCGGCCCGGAGTCGGTGCACGCGGCCGAGACGCCGCGCGCCGATCCACTGGTTTTCGACCTCAAGGTGCCGGTGCTCGGCATCTGCTACGGGCTCCAGACGATGACGGCGCAGCTCGGCGGGGAGGTCGCCGCGGCCACCCATCGGGAATACGGCTATGCCCAGGTGCGTGCCCGGGGTCATTCCCGGCTGCTGCGCGATATCGAAGACCACACGAGCCCAGAAGGCTATGGGCTTCTGGACGTATGGATGAGCCACGGCGACCGCGTGGAATCCCCGCCGCCGGGGTTTCAGGTCATCGCCGAGACCGCCAATGCCCCGCTGGCCGGCATCGCCGACGAATCCCGCGGGTTCTACGGGCTCCAGTTTCACCCCGAGGTCACCCATACCCGCCAGGGCGGACGCATCCTGGAGCGCTTCGTCCACGAAGTCTGCGACTGCGGCAGCCTCTGGACCCCGGGCAACATCATCGCCGACAGCATGGCCGCCGTGTGCGCCCAGGTCGGCCAGGATCAGGTCCTGCTCGGACTCTCCGGCGGCGTCGACTCCAGCGTGGTCGCCGCCTTGCTGCACCGCGCGATCGGCGACCAACTCACCTGTGTCTTCGTCGACAACGGCCTGCTGCGCCTGGGCGAAGGCGATCAGGTCATGGCGACCTTCGCCCGCCACATGGGCGTCAAGGTCATCCGGGTCGACGCCGCGGACCGCTTCCTCGACCGGCTTCAGGGGGTCACCGACCCCGAGCAGAAACGCAAGATCATCGGCAACACCTTCATCGAAGTCTTCGATGACGAGGCCACCCGACTGCGCGACGTGAAATGGCTCGCCCAGGGCACGATCTACCCCGACGTGATCGAATCGGCCGGGGCCCAAGGGGGATCAAGGCTGGGCAAGGCGAAGGTGATCAAGTCGCATCACAATGTCGGCGGTCTGCCGGAGCACATGAAGCTCAAGCTGGTCGAGCCCCTGCGTGAACTGTTCAAGGACGAGGTGCGGCGCATCGGCGTGGAACTCGGCCTGCCCGCGGAAATGGTCTACCGTCATCCCTTCCCTGGTCCCGGCCTGGGTGTGCGTGTCCTGGGCGAAGTGCACCGGGAATTCGCCGAGACCCTGCGCCGCGCCGACCACATCTTTATCGAAGAACTACACCGGGCCGACCTCTACGACAAGGTCTCGCAAGCGTTTGCGGTCTTCCTCCCGGTCCGCTCGGTCGGCGTGGTCGGAGACAACCGCCAGTATGCCCACGTCATCGCCTTGCGCGCGGTGGAAACCATCGACTTCATGACCGCCCGCTGGGCGCATCTGCCTTACGACTTCCTGGACCTGGTTTGTCGGCGCATCGTCAACGAGGTCCCCGGCGTCTCCCGCGTGGTCTATGACATCACCGGCAAGCCGCCGGGTACCATTGAGTGGGAGTGAAAAGAGACAGCAGCCGCAATCACGCGCAATAGGGTCTTGGTACGCACTCCGAATCCAACGGATCGGTCCGCTGTGTGCGCCGACGATGGCGGAGAATTCTCGATCATCGTTCCGGCCAGCGTCCGGGCGTCCCCCACTGGAGGTCGAGGCTTACCCGTGAAGGTCGCGCAGCGACCCCGTGGGAGCGGCGTCCCGCCGCGATGGGGCCGGGCGTGCAGCCGCAGCGTTCGCGGTCACCGCGGCACCGCATCGCGGCGGGACGCCGCTCCCACGAGGGACTTTCATCTTCCGGGGGATGCTCAAGCCGTGTTTTCCATGCGGATCGTGACATACAGGACCAGGAAAGCGCCATGATCCAGCCGGAAGCAGCCACCGCAGAGGCCGAGGCCCGCTGGATGACCCACGCACTGATGCTGGCCGAGCGCGCGGCCGCGGCCGGCGAGGTCCCGGTCGGCGCCGTCCTGGTCCTGGACGACGTGCTCATCGGCGAAGGCTGGAACCGCCCGATCGCCGCCCGCGACCCCAGTGCCCACGCCGAAATCCAGGCCCTGCGCGCCGCGGGTCAACATCTGGACAACTACCGCCTCCCCGGTTCCGTCCTTTATGTCACCTTGGAGCCCTGTGTCATGTGCGCCGGGGCCATCATCCATGCCCGCGTGGAGCGTGTTGTCTATGGTGCACCGGACCCCAAGGCCGGCGCCTGCGGCAGTGTCTTCGACCTGCTGCCCTCCGACGGCCGTTTCAACCACCGCACCGCCTGCTCGGGGGGCGTGCTCGCGGAGTCGTGCAGCGAAACCCTGCGCGCCTTCTTCCGCGCACGCCGCTGACCGCGCGCCGCATCCACCAGGGGTCCCGCGATGCCGCCCAGATTCGGAATTGCTGATCGACAAGGCTGCCGCTTGACAGACGCAGTGCGCTTGCATAGCCTGAGTCGATTGACTCGTAGCTCAGCTACCGTGGGAGCGGCGCTCTCGCCGTGATGGCGCGTCCGGCGTCAGCACTCAGGCGCGGTGTGGAAGGGCCGTGGCTGGCAAGCGCGGAGGTGGCTCCCAGCGTCGCGGCCGGGGGGCCGCTCCCGCAAGGGGGTGCAGCGCTAGCGGAGGCACGACCCTAATCACCTATTCTGAAACTCCGGCGCCGGCGCCACCGTTCAGGCGACGGCGCGTCCTCCGGCAATCCCGCGCCACACGCTACCCCGAATGTCGGTGCCATGGTAATGAACGGCGCAACAGCCAAGAAAGAGCATACCCACACAGGAAGATATCGATTGAGCGAGGCCGCCCTCGTGACCACGAGCAGCCAGGCTGGCGAGTTCGGGGTTTCGGCCTACGTCAAGAACCGGCGGACCGGGGCGCTCTATCGTATCGGGGCGGAGGAACTCTTCCTGCTGAACGGGCTGACTGGGGGGCTGCCGCCCGACGCGCTTGCCTCGCTATTCCAGGCGCGAATGCACCTGACGGTCACCGTGTCGGTGATCGAGCAGTTCGCCGAACAGATGGTCGAGAAAGGGATCCTCGAGCACGCCGGAGCCACTACCAAGGGGCTCGCACCCACGCTGGAGGACACCTCAGTTGCTGCGGACGCGGCGCAAGGGCTCGGGGGGACGGCGGCCTGCGACATGGAGTCGGATGATTTCGCCATCGACGCAATGGCGGAGGACGACGAGGACGCCCTCGATGTCGACGAGGACGCCCTTGATGTCGATGATGAGGACGACCTCGACGCGCTGGTCTTTGACGGCACGGAGACCAAGGTCGAGACAGCGCCACCGCCGGACGCGGGCGGCGCGGCTGGGGCCGCGGGAGCAGCGGAAGCAGCGGAGCAAGATGCGCCGGAAACCGGCACCGGCCCTGCCAATCCCGAGGTTTCACGGCGCGAGCCGCGGTTTCGTGACGGCACCTCGAAACCCCAGACGCCCAAGGACATGGACGTGCTTCTGTTCGACCCCGGCAGACTGTTGCGGGGGCTGAACATCGCCTTCGGTCCAGTCGCCCGGGTCCTGTCCGCGCTCACCCTGCCCTTGGGTCTCGTCGCCGTATTGGCGATCTTCCACCGACTGCACGACGTGGTCGAGACGCTCTTCAGCACCCACCGCATGGTCAGCCTTGCGGGCATACTCGCGATTTCGTTGTTTACGGTCAGCCTTGTATCGCGGCTCGTGGTCGGGGCCGTTCTGCAACGCGAGGGGGCCGCGGTCAGGCGCTTCGGCATCAGTTTCCTGTTTTTCCTGATCCCGCGCTTCGCAGTCGACATGACTGATCTGTACAAGCTCGACCGGGAGGGCAAGATGCGTGTCTTCGCCGCCGCCTTGCGCACGCGTTTGCTCTTCTTCGCGCTCGGGACCTTGCTCTGGGCGGCGACGAGACAGTCGGGCTCGCTGGTATCCGATATCGCGGCGATCGTCGGACAACTCGGACTGTTCTCCTTCTTGATCGCGGCCTTCCCGCTGTTTTCCGGCGAGGGCTACCGGCTGATGAGCGCCTATTTCGATCAGCCGAGACTGCGGCAACGATCATTGGCCTACCTCTTCGGGACGGGACGGGCCGACACCGGGCCGGCGAGCGCCACTGAACGCTGGGCCTTCGCGCTTTACGGGATTGGCTCGCTCCTGACCACGGCCTTCGTCGCCACGCTTCTGGTGGCCTACACATCCACTGCACTGGAGGGTCGTTTCGGCGGGACCGGGGTGGCGATATTTTTCGGGCTGTTTGCGCTGATCGTCGCCTGGTATATCGTTACCCGCAGGCGCGGCAAGAGGTTGCGCGAGCACATCGTCACCGAATTGGTGGCCAAGCGGAAGGCGCAGTCGGGAAACAGAACCAACCCCGTGAGCCAGGTCCGACAACTTCTCGTGCCCGCCGGCGAGCGGGCGCCGCAGCCCCGCACCACGCTCCCCGGCTCGTTCCCGCCAGGAGGGCGGCAGACCTACCGTCCGCTGCCGAGCATCTATGGCGACTATGCCCCCCATGTGCGCCGCAACCGTTGGATTCGGCGCGGGATCTTGTTGGCGTTGCTGGCCGGCGCAGTCTATGTCGCCTTCCTCCCCTACCACTACGAAACCGGCGGTGATGTCGTGATCCTCGCCGACAACCGGGTTCAGGTTGTGGCCCAGGTGCCCAACGAGATCGCCGAAGTCGTGGTCAACGAGGGCGATATCGTCCAGAAGGGAGACCTTTTGGCCACCCAGATCAACATCCGCGAGACCCACGCGCTCGAGGTCTCCAAGGCCGATCTGGCGAAGGCACGCGCGAATCTGCAACAACTGCGCGACGGGGCCACGCCGGAGGAAATCCGCGTTGCCGAAGAACAAGCAGAGCGCTATCGGGTCGCCCTTCCCTTCCTCAAGTCCGAATACGAGCGCGCAATGACGCTGGGCGCGCGGGGGACGATGTCGCTCTCGCAGAAAGAGCGGACCATCAACGATTACGAAACCGGCAAGGCCGACCTACGCTCTGCCGAGGCGTCTCTCGAAAGGGTTCGCGCTCAGGCTCGGGACACCGAAATCGCAATCGCCCAGGCCGACGTAGACCGCCTGGAATCCGATGTGGCCTACGACGAAATCAAGTTGAACGCCACGCGGATGGTCGCGCCCGTCTCCGGCCGGGTCGTATTCGACGGCGATGAGCCGGTGCCAGGCAAATACCTCGACATCGGCGATCTGCTGATGGAGATCGAGGATCACACCGTCGCACGCGCCGAAATCAAGGTGCCCGAGGCCGATGTCGGCCTGATCCGGGTCGGTGAGCACGTTCGACTCAAGGCCTGGGCATGGCCCGAAGAGGAGCATATCGGCGTCGTCTCTGCGATCGCGCCGGTGGCCGAGACCAAGGAGTTTGGTCAAGTCGTCCGTATAAGGACCTCGCTACCGAACGAAAACGGTCTCTTCCGCCCCGGCATGACTGGCTATGCTAAAATAGAAGGCGCTCAGATGCCTAGCTGGCAAGCCTTTTCCCGCGTCTTCGTGCGTTTCTTCCTGATCGAGGTCTGGGGCTGGATCCCATAAACCGCCCGTCGGCTTTGGCCGATTTTTGAAAAGGGTCAGGATCAAACGAAGAACGACACGCCTGCATCTTCCGTTCGCGACATCGACCCGATTGATCTGGAGGCGCTCCAAGAGGGCAATGCCGGTGAGGGCCGCGTCGGGTTTGACAACCCCAACGATCAGGGCGACACTGGCGCTTAGGGTCGATCAGGGGTTTGGCGAGCGTCAAGGAAGAGCAGTTGAAGGAGGTCAGTGGGGGGACCACGCGGTGCGGGGTCTCAGGGCGGCAATCCGGCGCTGCGGCGGGCATTCTTCCTCAAGATACTGATGAGGCGGCGGTTTGGCCTTGGTGCCAGCACGCAACAGGTGTGAATGCTCGGGCCGATGATGATCGCCAATGGGCCGCAGGTGGCAGCCCTCACCCAGTCCGGATCTAGAGGTCGCTCGATGTTGAACCCGTTCTTCGATGACAGCGAGATGAGCGACAGCCCGGCCGCGGTGTTTCGGCTTGCGATTCTCGCACCTGCATCAGGCCTGGCCGGACCGGCTTAAGGGACGACGACCATGCGCGAACCGTTGTTCATTCTGGGTCCCGGACGGTCATTCACCTCGGTCATCGGCTCCATGATCGGCCAGCACCCCGATCTTTTCGGACTACCCGAAACCAACCTCGCCACGGCCGAGACGGTGGGGCAATGGTACGGCGGCACCCTTCCGGGGATAAAGCCGCGTCGCTCGGGGGCGTTGCGGTTGTTGGCGCACCTGCATCATGGCGTTCAGAGCGCTGAGGCGGTGGACGAGGTCGCTGCCTGGCTGCTCAGTCGCCCAGGGATGACCACGGCAGAACTTTACGAGCATGTCGAGCGTCTCGTCACGCCTCGGCGGCTGGTGGACAAGAGCCCGCGGCACGTCATAACCGATGTCTGTCTGGCACGGCTTCCCCGGATCGCGCCCACGGCGAAATACCTGCGCATCGTGCGCCATCCCTATTCCAACGGCAAGTCGATCGTCGCCACCGGCTGGTACTTGGACGGACTGCGGGCCTGGAGCGGCAGATCCTGGGACCGGCGCACCGATCCGCCGACGTTGGACCCACAGTTCCATTGGATTGACCTTCATGAGCGGATCGACCGCTTCTTCGCCTCTCTGCCATCCGACGCCTGCCGCACCGTTCGGGGTGAGGACCTGTTGGCTAATCCCAGGCCGGTTCTAAGACAGATTGCCCGGTGGTTGGAAATCGACGAGTCCGACCTCGCTATCGAGGCGATGCTGCATCCCGAGCGATCCCCTTTTGCAAGCAAGGGGCCGCCCAATGCGGAGTACGGCAACGATCCGAGCTTCCTCGAAAGCCCGGCTCTGCGCGCCTTCACCCCGCCAAAGGTGCCGCTGTCGGGCCGGCTGCCCTGGAGGGGGGATGGCGAGGGTTTCACCGCGCAGGTGATCGCCCGCGCCCGCGAGTTCGGCTATACCGACGAGCCGCTGCCAATGCCGCGTTTGCCCGAGGGCTTCGACGGCAGCCGGGGCCGGCTGATGGCGATTGAGCCCGACGGCCAGGGCTTCCCGATGGCTCATGGTAATCTGCTGGACAATTCCTGCATCGCGCTATCTCCGCTACGCGCCGTCTCTTCCGTAAAGACCCTGCCCGGTCCCGCATATGGGGGCGGCAATTTCGGGGCCTTCACCGCCTCCGACTATGCGGTCGGGGTCTTCGACAGCCCGCGCGAGCCGGCACTCGTGGGCATCGATTTGAAAACCGGTGCGCTGCGGTGGCAATCCGAGTTGGGTCTGCTGCCGAAGTTGCGCGATGACCTGAAGGGACGGTTTGTCGGTGGGCTCCTGCTTGTACGGCTTTATTTCGAGAATGGCGCCCCCTTGCGGTGCATCTTTGCCGGCAACCGCGCGGAGATCGTCTGCCTCGACCTTGACGGCACCCCTGTCTGGCGGCGGGACACACGCGACATCGTACGCTCTCACGGCAGCACGGCACGCGCGCACGGCACCCCGCGCTGCCTGCGTTATACCGCCGACAATGCGCTTATCTACGGCTCGCGCAACGGGTACGTAGGCAAACTCGACCTACTGACGGGCCGGACCATCGATATCGCGGACCTCTCGACGACTGTCGATCACGCCGGGGACCGCGTCTGCGGACATTTCGATGTCCGACAGTCCATTATCGTTGCCGGAGACTTCGCCTATTTCCAGGCAAAGTTTACCGCCGAGCGAGAGGTCACCGCGCCCGAGTCGCTGCCGACCGCGTTGTTCAGACTGCGCGTGGCGCACAATCCCGATGGCCGCATCGAGCGGATGCCCGACCAGGTCTCGGAGGCGACGGTGCCGACCTATGTCACCATCGGCTCGGTGGGCGACCGCAGGGTGGGTGGCTCCCCTTCGGCACGACGGCGCGAGGACGGGCAGCTGGTGATCTTCACCAATGAATTTGCCGAGGATGCGGTCCCGCCGGGCGGCCTGGGCACGGTCTTCCAGTACTGCGGTATCCGCGACCAGGGCACGCGGTTGCTTCTGCAGTGGCGCTGTCGCGTGCATCATCCGGTGGATGCCAAGGTGACCACAGCCCCCGCCGTCGACGAGCCCACCGACACGTTGATCGCCACCCACCGCTTCGCGATGCTCCTCTTTGCTCGGGCATCATGGCGAGAGGGTGAGATCGAGCCCGACCTGGTTGTGGATGCGCTCGACTGTCTGGCCCCAGAGGTTCGCGCGCGGGCGACGGCGGCGGAATTCTCCAGTCCCATCAGCATCGCACGCGATGCCGGGGCAGCGGATTTCGTCGCGTTCGTGGGCCTTGCGGTCTGGACTCCCTGGACCGACCGCAGCTATGCGTTTCTCAGCGCGTTGGAAGTTCGCACGGAGCCGGCGCCTTCCGTCACGCCGCTCTGGAGTCGCTCGATCGTTGTCGATAAGTCGGGTAACGCCCTGCCGGCGGCGCGCTCCTTTGCCCAGCCCGCGCTATTTGCACTTCAGGAGCCGGGGGGGATGCGCCCGGGCCTCATCATGGGCACGATGATGGATGGGCCGACGATCTTTTGCTAGCACCGCAACAGCGGCCTGCCCGGCCGATGACCCTGGCGCCTGCCTTGATCTCCCGATTGACCATGAAGCATGACCGCGTAGCCTCAGTCACAGCGCGGACTGGCGGGGTTAGCGAAAGTTAACGTTCGCACGAGGGAGTAGACACCGCGGCGCCGCAGTCACGTGGTTCGATCAGGCTGCCGCCGCGGTCCGACGACACAGCGAGATCGCAATAGCCCAGGCCGACGTAGACCACCTGGAATCCGAGGTGGCCTACGACGAATTCAAGTTGAACGCCACTCGGATGGTCGCACCCGTCTCCGGCCGGGTCGTATTCGACGGCGCTGTCTGCTTAGGGACACAAAGCCGGGGCACGCTACAAAATCCCAGATACGCAGAGCGCTGCCGCTTTGTTATCCTTCTGGGCAGACTTTTGAAAAAGGGTGAGGATCAAATGAAGAACGATACGCCTGAATCTTCCGTTAGCGAAAACGAGCCGATTGATCGAGAGGCGCTCCAAGAGGGCAATGCCGGTGAGGGCCGCGTCGGGTTTGACAACCCCAGCGATCAGGGCGACACTGGAGCGCAGGGCCGATTCAGGGCCGATCAGAGGTTTGGCGGCGGCCAAGGCTCTGGCGGTGGTGGGATTAGTGATGGGCAGTATCGATTCGGCGCTGGCCAGGGAGCCTTCGGCGGCGCTGGCCGGTTCGGTGGCCAGGGCTTCGGCGCCGGGACCGCCGGCGGAGGCCTTGGTGCCGGACAGGGCCGATTCGGCGCTGGCCAGGGGGCCTTCGGCGGTGCCGGCCGGCTCGGTGGTCAGGGCTTCGGCGCCGGGGCTGCCGGCGGCAGTGGACCCGGTGCCGGACAGGGCCGATTCGCCGCTGGTCAGGGGGCCTTCGGCGGTGCCGGACGGTTCGGTGGTCAGGGCGCCGGCGGCGGTGGCCTTGGTGCGGGACAGGGTCGATTCGGCGCAGGCCAGGGGGCCTTCGGCGGTGCCGGCCGGTTCGGTGGTCAGGGCTTCGGCGC
>NZ_KB902463.1:47920-95032 GCF_000379525.1 Lamprocystis purpurea DSM 4197
GCTGGCCAGGGGGCCTTCGGCGGTGCCGGACGGTTCGGTGGTCAGGGCTTCGGCGCCAGAGCTGCCGGCGGCGGCCTTGGTGCCGGACAGGGCCGATTCGGTGCTGGCCAGGGGGCCTTCGGAGGTGCCGGACGGTTCGGTGGTCAGGGCTTCGGCGCCGGGGCAGCCGGAGGCAGTGGACCCGGTGTCGGACAGGGCCGATTCGGTGCTGGCCAGGGAGCCTTCGGCGGTGCCGGCCGGTTCGGCGGTCAGGGCTTCGGCGCCGGGGCTGCCGGCGGCAGCGGACCCGGTGCCGGACAGGGCCGATTCGGTGCTGGCCAGGGGGCCTTCGGCGGTGACGGCCAATTCGGTGGTCAGGGCTTTGGCGCCGGTGCGGCTGTTCAGGGGGCCGGTGCCCCGGGCGGGGGCGTATTCGGCGGTCAGGCGGGCGCACAGGGCGGTGCCGGCTCGCAAGGAGATAATCCAGCCCGGCGGCGAGCCGTCTTCCTCCGGATGCTGATGCGGCGCCGCATGGGAGGCGGTGTCAATGCCCAGTCCGGCGGACAGGGCGAACTGCAGCAGGGCGGCCAGACCTTCCCGGCGCTTGGCGCAGCAGGTGGCGAGGGTCGCTTCGGCGGTCAAGGTTTCGGTGGTGCTGCGGCCACGGGCCTTGGCGGCGGACAGGGCGGCCTGTTTAGGAGGGAGCAGCCCGCGCAGGGCGGCTTCGGGGCGACAATGCAGGGTTTCGAGGACCAGATCATCGACGGCTCTGCCGAACGGGAAAGCTAGGAAGGCGAGCCCCCCGACGCCGGTGCGGGGGGCAACGGGAGCGCACCGCAACGGGCTTTTTCCCCGCCGATCCCTGCCGCAACGTTGACTGAACGGTGATCATCACTGCATCCGGGCTTCGCCACCGCTCTGTTTGACCAAAACACGCTCTTTCTGCGGCAATAACCCGGTGCGCGCGGCCAGTCATGCCCCGCCCGGCGCGCCTGAACCGAGGGGATCGCAATGCGAATATTGGTGACCGGTGCCACCGGCTATGTGGGTTCACGCGTGGCGCGCCGCTTGGCCGGTGAGGGACATGCAGTCAAGGCATTGATCCGGCCCGCCTCGGCGGTTGTAAAGGACACAGTCGACACGCTGACGGCGCTTGGGGTCGGGATCGTCGTCGGCGATATCGCTGATTTACACAACGCTGCGGCTGCAGTGCGCGACGTGGACGTCGTCGTGCACCTTGCATGGCAGGGCAATCCCATGAACGTGCAACCTGCGTCACCGGGCAGCCCCTTCTTGGATTTCCAGGCCAATCTCCACGCGATGAGCGGCTTGATCGAGGCGTGCAAGCAAGCGCAGGTGGGGAGGCTGGTCTTCGCCAGCAGCGTCTCTGTCTACGGTACGCGCAGCATGGAGTCGCCAACACCGCTTCGCGAGGAGGAGGGACCGAGCGACCTTGCGTTTATGCCGGGCCGTCGCTGGCACAACTTCGGCGCATCGAAGGCCGCGGCGGAATACCTCCTGCTGACGCACCTGCCCTGTCCGGAGCTCGTCATTCTCCGTTCGGCCATCGTCTATGGCGTCGGGGCACCATTGCCTTCCTCCTTGGTTGGTCGTCTGGTCAAGTCCGGACCGTGGGACAGCGGTCGGCACACGGTCCAGTGGATCCATATTGAGGACCTTGTCGAGGCCATCGATTTGGCTGTCCAAGCGCCGGATGCCGCCAACCAAATCTTCAATCTGGCAGGCAGCGAAGCGATCGACAATACGACCTTCCAGCACGGGGCCCTAAGGATCATCAATGCCGTGCAGCACGGGGCGGCGCAGAAGGCAGAGCCATTTTCGGAGCAAGCGGTTAGTCCTACCTTCGATATCCGTAAGGTACGGGCGGTGCTCGGATTCGTTCCGAGGAAGGGCATGGCAGAGGGGCTGGAGGAGATGGTCCGCGCCGTCTTGGCCGACTCAGGAGAGGCGGAAACGGCGGGCAAGGTCGCGTCGGCGCCTCGCATGCGCACCATGAACCGACCACTCGGTCCCAATGCCGACGTCTCCATTGCAGGCAATCAGGCCCCGATGCTCGGAAAGACGGTCCTTGTCACCGGGGCCACCCGAGGCATCGGCCGTGTGACGGCCATCGAGCTGGCGCGCCTTGGGGCGACGGTTGTCGCCATCGGCCGCAGCGAGAAACGGGGAAAGGAGCTCGTCGAGGGGAGCGAGGTGCAGGAAATGCCCGGGGCGATCCACTTCATCGCCGCCGATCTCTCAAGCCAGGCAGAGACGCGAAGGTTGGCGGACGACTTCATGCAACGCGCATCTCGGCTTGATGTCTTAGTCAATAATGCGGGCGGGTTCTTTGACCAACGGCAACTGACCGTCGATGGCATCGAGATGACGTTTGCCGTGAACCATCTGGCGTACTTTCTGCTCACGAACCTCCTGCTCCCTGCTCTTCGCGGCTCCGTCCCGTCACGCGTGGTCAATGTTGCCTCTCATGCCCATTACACGGCGCAGTTGAATCTGAACGATCTCCAGGCGCTTCGACACTATGACCCGCTCGGCGCCTATGCCGATGCGAAGCTGGCCAATCTCCTTTTTACCTATGCCTTGGCGAGCCGACTCGAGGGCACCGGCGTCACGGTCAATGCCGTTCATCCAGGCTTCATCGCGACGGACGTCGGCACTCGGATACGGGATCACCTGCCATGGGCTGCCAGGGAGCGAATCTCGCGATCCGAGGTCAGCATAGAACAGGGTGCTGAGACCATGATATATTTGGCGAGCGCGCCAGAGGTCGAGAGTGCGAACGGGATGTACTTCGACAAGTGCCGGCCGGTGCAGTCGTCTCCTCTCTCTTACGACGCGAATTGGGCCGAGTATCTGTGGCAGACGTGCGCCCAACTGACCGGTCTTGCCGCGTAGGCGATGCGGTGTATAACCCAGGGCAATCGCATCAAGCACTGCTAATATTAGCGGATGCCCAGCAGACGCGGAATCGCCGTGAACTCATTGGATTTGGCCTCCGTGGCCACCTGCCCAAGCACCACCCGCTTGGCCGTCGGCCCGACACTGACCAGGTGCAACGCGGCCAACCCGTTGCTGCGGTTGTGCAAAATATATAGGGTCACAGCATGAACCTTCATCGACACAGGGTCTTCTCCCTGGCCATCTTATTGCTGCTCGCGTGCTTCGGGTCGTATGCGACGGCGCGGGATGAGATCCATACTCTTCGCCACGATGGCCTGACGCGACGCTTCCTCGTGCATCTGCCCCCTCAATACACGAAGGGCAAGGACCTGCCGATGGTCATGGTGTTTCACGGCGGTGGCGGGAACATCGAGAATATCATGAGAGAGACCAGGATGAATGTCGCGGCGGACCGGCATGGCTTCATCGCGGTGTATCCGGCCGGTACCGGGGGCAAGCGTCGGCGCATGCTGACCTGGAACGCGGGTTACTGCTGTGGGGAGGCGAAGGAGAACAACGTGGACGACGTTGGGTTCGTCTCGAAGCTAATCGACTTCATGGTCTCCAAGTATCAAGTCGACAGCCACAGGGTCTATGCCACCGGCCACTCCAACGGCGCCATGCTGTCGTTTCGCTTGGCGTGTGAATTGCCGGAACGGATCACGGCGGTCGCCCCGAACAGCGGACATGGCCGGGTGCTGACCTGTCGCAGGGGAACGAGACCGGTCCCCATCATGTATCTACACGGAACAGAGGACAAAGGGCTCCCAATCGAGGGTGGAGAGTGCGGCGGCATGTTCCAGGATTTTTTGAATAGCGTGGGGATACCGGCCGATAGGAAGAGTGCCCTTTGGAAATGCGACTCGGTGCAGGCCGTGTTGAAGAAGTTTGCCGCGCGTAATGGGTGTTCGACCAAGACGCGGCGAACACGCATGAGCGGGGCGACCCTCGAAGGCTATCTGGATTGTCCGAAAGGCGGCGAGGTGGAGTTCTACCTCTTGGATGGTGCCGGTCATACCTGGCCAGGCGGGGAATACGGTACCGATGCCTGCGAGCGAAAACCGGACGGGCGGTTATGCCAACAGTGGAAGGACCACGCGGGTGCGATCAGCCGTTTCAACGCAAACGAGAAGATGTGGGAATTCTTCTCCAAGTACAAAATTGATCAGCAAGTGTCCTTGCCTCAATGAGCGGTCGGCCTTCTGACACGGGGCAAGGACCCTTTGCCGGCCAGGTTGCCCTGATCTATGGAGGCGGGCGTGGAATTGGCGCGGCTTGTGCTATTGGGCTGGCCGAGGGGGGAGCCGATATCAGCGTGGTGTCGCGTACCTTCGGGGAGGTCCAGCGGGTGTGTGGGGTGGCTCAAGGTAGAGGGGTGCAGGCCGAGGCAATCGTCGCGGACCTAGGCGACCCTGATCAGATCATGCACTCGGTAGCGCGCACGATGGAGCGTTTCGGCCGTATCGATCTGGTCATCAACCTGGTGGCCGATACGGGGCCGTTGAACGTGGCAACTTGGGAGGTCTCGGAGGCGGATTGGCGCAGCATGTTAGCGGTCAATGTCAGCGCACCCTGTGCCATCGCGCGCCTCGTGGTGCCGATCATGTTGCAGCAGGCGCGCGGCAAGCTTCTTTTTGCCACTTCCCCGTTTGGCGACAGGGTTACACCCGGTATGGGCGGCTACGGCTGCTCACGCGCTGCCGTCAACCATCTAGTGCTTCAGCTTGGCGCCGAGCTTCAGGGCTCCATCGTGGCTGCCTGCCTGGTCTATCCTGGGATCACCGATACGCCCGGGTTGCGCTCCTTTCGCGAACGACATCATGCGGGGGGGGCCAGCCTGCCATTTGCTTCCGCCGTGCACCCAGAGAATATGGCGCGGTTGTTCCTTTGGGCAGCCCTACAGCCGCCTGACGCGATCAACGGGGCCGTCATCGCATGGAACGATCCACAGGTCCAGGCCGCCCTACGCGTCTTCTGGAGCGGACGCCCCGGCCGTTGGTAGCCGACTGAGTCTCGACAAATCACCACTCTCCCCGAGCCAACGAGCGCGGACAAGGTCGGTATCGAGCTCGGCAAGAAGTGCCGCGGCCATCGGCATCAGACCATCTCGACCAGCGCCTTGCTGACTTGCCAGAGACGGGCGCAGACCGCAGGATCAGTGGTGGCGGGCGCGATCGGTGCCTGCACATCCTGATCCATGTAGATACCCGTCAACGGCGCAAGCCGGGGCTCCAGCAATAGGGCCGCCACATGGGTGGCCGCCTTTTCCGCAGACAGCATCCGGCCGCGACTCATCGGCGCCAGCTCAGGCCGCTCGCTCAGCCCCGCGCGGTCGAGGGTCTCGTTGCGTACGATGCCCGGACTGACCGTGGCGACCCGAGGCCCGCTTGGCCCCAGCCGCTCGGTCAAGCTGTTGGAAAACATCACGGTGGCAAATTTCGCCCGTCCATAGGCATCCAACGGATCATAGCTGCGCGAGCAGAAGATATCGCTGAAATCAAGTCCGGAACGGCGGTAGATCTCCGAGATCAGGTTCACGATATGCCCGTCCGCCGGGATCGCGTCCAGCAGGAGAGTGGTCAGCAGGAAGTGGGCAAGGTAATTCACCGCGAAGGTGGCCTCGATCCCCTCGGCCGTCATCTGGCGGCTGGCGAAGACCGCGCCCGCGTTGTTCACCAAGACATCGACACGCGGGTGTCGGGCCAGGATGTCGGCAGCCAACTTGCGGACTTGGGCCATTTCCGAGATGTCGGCGATCAGAAGCTCGCCCGGCGTACAGCTCGGCCGCTCCTCAAGCTCGCGCATTAGCGCGTTGCCCGCCTCCTGGTCGCGGCCGACGGCAACGACGCGGGCACCGCAACGCGACAGGATCACCGCCAGCTCGCGTCCGATGCCCACGGTTGCGCTGGTGATGACGCAGATCTTGTCCGTCAGCGGCCTGGACCGACTTTCCAGCGCGGCTATCACCGCGGGCAACCTGGGCTTGTTGTCGGGCACGCGTCCCTCCCGCCGCAGGGCGAAGACGATCTCCTGCGCACATTCGGCGAGACCCACCCAGGTGCTGTGGCCGGTGCGGAAACCCAGTAGCCGGGCGGCCTTGTCGATAGCCAGGACCGGCTGTTCCCGCGGATACTCCTGGCGCACCCGGTCCTCGGTCGCTTCGGAATCGGACAGCAGGCGGCCCAAGCGCTGAAGCTCGGACAACAGCACTTCGGGCGCGATCGCCGTCGGCTCGGCGATGTTGAAGACATTGCCTTGGGCATGGGGCAGGCGGGCCGCCGCGATGAACGCGGTGCAAAGGTCCTCGGGGTGGAGCCGCTGGAGCGGAGTCGGCGGGCACGCCGCCGCGCCCCCCAACATGATCGCGCGTAGATCGGTGAGCGCGTCGGGATCGCTCCTGTCATAGAGTGCGGGTACCCGCAGGACCACCCGCCCGACCTTATGACCCGGCATGCCGGCGAAGACCCGCTCCAGCGCCAGCGCGACGTGCGCCGCCTCGGGCATGCCCTGCCCGTCCGGGCGCAGCGGGTCGCACTCGCGTAAAGGCACAGGGTACCCCACCACGGGCGCATAGACTGCCGCATCGCTCAGCAGTATCGCACGCTTGACTGCTGCCCGATCTGCCGCGGCCATCAAACGGCGCACCCGCGCCTCGAGCACAGCAGGGGGCAGATCGGTGCGAATGTCGAGCAGGAACAGCGCATCGGCCTCGGCCAAAGCCGCCTGGAGCGCGACATCGTTGTCAGTGGCCGCCAGGTCCCCGCCGGGCAGGCGGCTGACCTCCCAGCGCGCCTTTTCCAGTGCGGCACAAAGCCGCGCGCCCAGATCGCCGCCAGAATCCGAGACGACGCCCTTCATTCAACCCACCACCTGTTTGCGGGCACCATAGCCATCCGTCATTCAACCGGCAATTCGACAGGGAACTTGGCCGCGGTCGAGTAATAAAACTCGAGCCGACCCAGCACCTCGCGGAGGCAGTCCTTGGCGGTCATGCGCGGGCGCCACCCCGCTGCGCGCAGTCTTGCGGGGTAGAATTTCCGCAAGCCAACGTTGTTTCGCGACGCGACCTCGGCGTAGGGGTTATCCTCTCGGCCGACGTTCATGATCTCCCACATCAGCGACAGTACGTCATAGGCGGTGATGGGCTCTTCGCCGGCGACCAGCGCGCAACGGTTGCACAGATCAGGATGATCGGCCGCCAACAGCGCAGCGCTGCCGATATCGGTGCCGTGAGTCCATTGCATCGTGTCCCACATCCGCCGCAGACCCTCGGCCGCTTCGGGATTGCGGATCAGTTGAGTGACGACGTTGTCCACGAACGGGCTGGTGCGGCCAGAGATGATCGAGGGGCGCAGCATCACATAGTCAAAGGCGCCCACCTCGGACGCCTCGAAGACGATATCCTCGGCTCGTATCAGGCTCTCGCCCAGTGCCTGCTGGGCGGGATTGCCATGGGCCTCGCGCGGGGCGTCGTCGGTCAACGGCCACAGGTCGGGAGTGCGATGCGGTACATGGACATTGTTGGATGATACCATCACAAAGCGCGACACCTTGCCCCGGCAGGCCGCTACCAGGTTGCGGGTACCTCCGACATTGACATGCTCCAGCATGTCGGGGTCGATCTTCGGCGGCGGGCCGATGAGCGCGGTGTGAAAGACGAGATCCACCCCTTCGAGCGCCTCGTCCAGCGCACGCAGATCGGCCAGGTCGCCCGGCACTATCTCGATCCGGTCGCGATAGTTGATTCGGTGCATCGAATCGGGGAGCGCGAAGACCCGGACCGCGTTGTCGGTCCGCATCAGGGCCTCCAGCACATACTGACCCACGGCACCGGAAGGGCCGGTCACCAGCATTTTCATCTGGTCTCGCAAGAAGGTCTGGTCGCCGACATACAGTGATCCCTTTCCACCCTTAGTAACTGTCCATCAATTACTTCCCGCTTTGAGCGTCAACGTCGGCCAACAATCGGGAAATAGAAAATGGACACTTTCTTAGCTCAACCGCGGCCGAGCCCTCCACTCCCGCCGGAGGTAGCCCCGCCCCGGGCGCGGGCCGCCGCGATCCGCTGGCGCAGCGCGCCCCAGCGCTTGCGGCGCTCAGCCCTCTCCTGCAACCGCTCCGGGGTCAGGCCCTGTTCCGCGCGCCGCGCGGCATTGGCCCGCCTAGCTTCGCGCAAAGCGTCGAATTCCTTGACGTACAGCGCTAGCGCTTCCGCACCGTCCGGCGATTTCAGTCGAGCCTTGGCAAGTTCCACACGGGCCAACGCTTCTTGGCCATCCCTCATATGCATTAACGCGGCGCGATAGCTACGCTCGGCGTCCTCCACCTTCCCTTCAGCGGCAAACGCATCGCCGTAGAGCCGCTGCACCGCTCCCCGCAGGTTGCGCCCGGTCACCCTGCTCAGCAGCGCACGCGCCTCGGGCAGTTTCTTCTGGGCGATCAGCGCCCCAGCCATGGAGAGCCGCGCTCTCCCGTTGCGGTTGCGCCCCTCTTCCTTGCCGAGGATGTCGCCAAAGGCGGCTTCGGCACCGGCAAAATCTTTTTGCGCAAGCTTCAGATCACCCAGACGCTTCAACAGCGCCTGGTTGCCGGGATTCTGCGCCAGTGCCGCGGTGAGGACCGAGATCGCCTCGGCCGGCTTGTCGGTGCGCGCCAACAGGCGTGCAAGCTGCATTGCGGTGCGCGGATCGCCCGGATTGGCGGTCAGGGCGAAGGACAGATGTGCGCGGGCCTCGTCAAGCTGCTCCTGCCGGGCCAATATCGTGGCGATACGCCGCCGCACATCGGGCGACTGCGGCTGGATCTCCATCGCGCGGTTCAGTACCTCAATCGCTGCATCGGGGCGTTTCTGCTGCTCATGCAGCGCAGCAAGACCCATCAGCGCGGGGATCGAGATCGGGTCGATCTCCAGCGCCCTGTGGTAATGGGTCTCGGCATAGTCGGGATTGCCGCCTCGCAGCCCCACGCTCCCCGCCATCAGCGGTGCAATCCGGTTCTTCGGATCGCTCCGCATGACCTCCTCGAGACAATCGGTCGCCTCTTCCAACAGATTCTGGCGCATATAACTGACTGCCAGCATTAGCAGCAGGCGGCTGTTGTGCGGATCCTGCCCCAGCATCTCCGAAAGCTCTGCCTGTGCCTCATCGGAGCGTCCGTCTCGCATCAGGCCGCGCACATAGTGCAGGCGCTGGTCGACGTTCCCCGGCACTTGCTCCACGTTCGGCACCCATTGCCCTCGCAAACTTGAAACGGGCATGTCCGATCCTCACTGGTTTGGTACAAATAACTTGCCGTCCGTATTGTAAACTATTTCCCGCTTACCCTAAGCTTCTTTCACAAGCATTGACGAGAGGCTGCGCCACGGCAGGGATCGTTACCGGCTCGCCCTGCCCCGACTGGGCAAAGGATACCGAAGAAAACAAGACGTTCAAGCGTTTGGGAGCCCTCGCAAGCGCGCCACAGGAAATGTGTGCCCTTGACATTTCGGAGCCTGATACGGCCGCTCTGGTTACTTGGGTCGCAAGGTAGCGGAGCCAGTTGCCGCCGCGGACGGTCAGCGTTCACGGCGACAACAGCACCGAAGTCAAGCGCACCTCACGTCAGAGCGGCACGAAGTAGCGAGCACTTGTCGCTGTTCCCCCCGGTGCAATGACCCAGATACGACTTGTCTTTGTGCCGACCGGCACGGGGGCCACGATCTGCTTGTCCGACCGGATCTCGAATGATGTCGACGTTGCCCCGAACAAGACGCGGGTCGCCCCCTCGAAGCCCGAACCATTGATCGTGACGCTGGTCCCAACGGAACCTGAGGTCGGCGTGAAGCTCAGGATTTCGGGTCGCGGGTACACCTTAAACTCACTGGTCGATGCGCCAACTCCATTCGCGGTGGTGACAGTGATGGGACCTGTCGTTGCCTGCACTGGAACCCGGACGACAATCGTGCTCGGCGAACTCCCCAGAATCTCGGCGGACACGCCGGCAAAAGCGACTTCCGATACATCATAGAACGCGACCCCCGTAACAGTCACCACATCACCCACCTTGCCCGCGGCAGGGCTAAAGCCCGTCACCGATGGACCTGCAACCACAAAGTCCTCCGGAGACGTGGTCGTGCCTAAATGGTTCGTGACCTCAATGGGGCCGGTGCTCGCACCTTGGGGGACCTGGACAAACAATCGTTGCAGATCACCGCTGAACGAGCCCGCGGGGACGCCGTTGAAACGCACCGACTCGATATTGAAGAGCGCCTGCCCCTCAATCGTCACAACGGCTCCCACCGTGCCTGAATTCGGACTGACCCCCGCAATCACCGGCAATGGCACTTGAAAGTCGCTCGTGCTGGTAGCCGTCCCGCGTCCGGTCTGCACCGAGATAGGGCCAGGCGACACTGCAGGGGGAACCGCGGCTACAATCCGCTCAGCTGAGACCCACTCGAAGACGGCGGGGATGCCGTTGAACGTGACTCCCGAAACCTCGAAAAGATCTATTCCAGTAATCTCCACCACGGTTCCAGGCGTTCCGCTATCCGGCGTAAACGACACGATCCGGGGGTCATATTCGACAATGGTCGAAGGCGCCTCGAAGAAATCCAGCACCTGGCGGTTGAAATCACTCATGAACCAGTGCGCGGAGTAGGTGACCTTCAACTGATCATTGATCATCGTCTCAAAGTTCCGGTAAGCTTCCGGGATTTTGTCATAGAGCGGACTCATATCTGGATCAACGAGGAGATAGTCATCGGCATCCAGGATACCCGCATCTTTGAGCGCCTGATAGATCACGCGCGAGTCATCGCGTGAGATGCCCTCAAGACGCCAGAAACGCTCTGGATATAGCGGCGAGGCGTGGTGGAGCCAGAGCTGTGTCGGTACCCCCCGGAAAAGAAAATCATTGTACGCCTGCTGGGCGGATTCGCCGCCGACAGTCGTATCGTTTTCGGCGAGCACGAACATGGTTGGTGTATTGCTCGTCGCTAAGGATTCGAGTTGGCCTGGTGAGATGTAAACGGCTCTCGCGGCGACCGGAAATTCGAGATAGGCTTGGTTGGCGTCGTTAAAGAGCGAAACGAATATGCCGCCATGGGAAATGCCAAGCAGATAGACCGGGTCAGCGCTCGTCATCACTCCGCGTCGAATGAGGTCAAGCCGTACGGCGGCAATCCGCTGAAGATCGATGTTGTCTTCCGCATCAGGCTCTATATCCCATAAGACGTTTGCGCGGTCAAAGCTGCTCACCGCGACGACTGCGAAGCCGCGATTGTTGGCATCGTCGATAAAGCGCAATATTTCCGTATCGCCAACAATTGAGTGGGAGTTGCCTTTGCCTCCGTGTATCAGAAAAATGACCCCGTTGCCGCCTTGATCGGGAAAGAAGCTGTAGACGCGTGGGGCCCCCCATCGTGGCATATCACGATACCCGGCGCTAATCGACACATCCCTGTCCGGCATGACGAGTGTGGTGTGTGCTGAGAGGGGATCCGCCAAATACTGCGTGTCGCCCGTCCACTGATCGAAAACGCGTGTCGGCGATCCGATCTCATAGGGTTCGCCCGATTCGTTGACGGGCTCATCTCCGTACGGGTCGGCCCAAACGTGGAGCGTCGACAATGCCTGATAGGCCCCACTGCCGCTGCCATTGGTCACGGACAGGTTAAAATCGTCGGCAATCAGCTGGTGGGGAAGCATTGCGCAAACGAAGAGGCAGAGACCGATGATTACGGATGATCTGCGAGCGGTTACGTGAGGAAGGTAGTGCATGATGATCTCCAATCAACACGCTTAGGCGACGCATATCGTTATCCGAGGGCTTGTCCCGGGTCGTGGGGACTGCATGTGAGCCCTCGTTGCGGGCGCTCCCATCCGAAGCGTGCGCCTGGTGTTGGCTACCTCTTACGTTAGGACCGACGCGATCACGTGACTGTGACTGACTTCACTATTCGGTGCTCCGCCGCAATCGCTAGTCGTTGTCAACCGGCTCGACATCTGTTGAAATCCGAGCCCACCACAACCGATGGGGTGCGAGGAAATGGACGGGGGAGATTCCGAGCGGGCTGTGCGGGCGGGCGTTCACGGGCGGACCTGAAGCGGACCTGGAGCGGATTTGCGAGGAGATTGTGACGGCCGATCCGCCGCAGCGCTCGGAGATCGCGCGGCGGGCCTTGATCGTAAACCCGGCTAGCGGAATGCGTAGTCAGGGCTTCCAGCCCTGACGGAGTCAGGCCAGGATGGCCTGACTCCGTACCTGGCGAGTCCAGTGGCCGGATTCTTGGTCGAGGCTGCGCGGCGGGTATGTCGGGGACACTGGCATCCGCTTGACTGATGCTTGCAAGTAAATGAATTTTTTCCGCTTATCCTAAGTTTTTTTCACACGCATTGATGAGCGGCTGCGCCACAGCAGGGATCGTTGCCGGCTCGCCCTACCCCGGCTGGGCAAAAAATCCCATCTGCCCCGGAGCGGACCCTGGTACGGGCAGATCGCCGTCGGCCTGGGCAGCTTCAATGATCTCACGCAACCCCTCGTAGATCGGGATGCTGGGATAGAAGCCCAGATCCCGCTTGCCCCTGGAAATGTCGTACTGCTGGACATAGCGGCTCCATATCCGGGTCTGATCGGGAACCATATCCGCGCCCGTGGCCGAACCGCTCGCGATCCGCGTCACGCGCCCGACGGTGCGGTAGGTCACCACGTCGGGACCCGCCACGTTGAAGCTCCCGTCCTTGGCACGTTCTTCGAAACAGGCACGCAGAATCGCCTCCACGGCGTCGCGAACATGGACGAACTGGCGCTGCTGCTCACCCTGGCGGCCCTGGCCGAAGCTCGGACCTAGCGCCACCGTACGCACCATACGGTCGAAGAGCGGATCCCCGATTCCATAGACCAGCGCAAAGCGCAGGATCACGTGGTCGTAGCCGCCGCGTTTGGCGTAGAAGCGGACCAGGTTCTCACCTGCGATCTTGGACATGCCGTAATCGGCCAGATCATGCCCGCCATCAACACGCAGGGCGTGAGACTCATGGATCGGCCAGTCCTTAGGGCTGAATTGGTTCTGGTAGACCGCAACCGAGCTGAAATAGACAAAACGCTCCAGCGTGGCCGAACCCTCGCATGCGCGCAGGAGGTCGTGCGTTCCCTGCACATTGGTCTTGCGCAGATCGGGCACCGTGCAGGAGCCCGCCAGCCGCGCGGCCATATGCAGCACGATCCGTGCCCCGTCGATCAACCGCGCGAGCGCGTCGCAATCGTCCAGCCCGCCGATGACCGCCTCGATCTGCGCGTTCTCGGGCAGGGCGCCCTCCGTGCCGGGCACGACCAGCGCACGGATGCGATAGCCTTTCTCCAAGAGCCTTGGCAACAGGTGCTTGCCGATATAGCCGGTGCAGCCGGTGATTGCGAAATCCACCCGCGAGGTGCTCGCTGCCGGCACATCGCTGTCAGCTCCCGGCGCCGGGCCTGCCGCGGCCACGGTATAGGACTCGTGGCCGGCATTTCCGAGGTACACCTCGGTCCCGCCATCGGGATTCTCGTGATAGATCCAACGGCTGGCGAGACGCGCGGGGCTTGGCCCACCGAACGGATTGGCTGTGCCCAGGCACAGCCCCTCGGGGGTCGACACCATGGTTCTCCCTCCATAGTTGTAGGGGTTGTTCATGCCGTTCAGCGTGACCGGTACCCAGGACACGCCATCCTTCGTGCGCCACAGCTCGAACCCGCCGCCGACTTCGGCCAACTGCTCGAACCCGATCCCGTTGAACAACCGCCGAGCGGTGGGCGAGGGACGGTGGGCGTATTGCAGGAACACGCTCCAGTCGAAGGTGGAAACGTAAATCCAGCCGTCATGGACGCACATCCGCCAGGTATAGCCGGAGAAGATGTTGTCAAACCCCGGTCCCATTCCCGATAACGGATACTTGATTCCATCGGGTGTCTCCCTCGGCATACCCACCAGCAGGTCCCAACTGTCGTCGGGCCAGATGCGGATAATCTCCCCGGCGCCCGGGCCGACCAGGTTCGTGCGATCATAGCCGCCATTCTGGATCGAGCTGCCGACGTAAAGAGCACCGTTGAACTCGCACATGCCCATCGCGATCTCGGACAGCGGTCCGCGATGGGCGCCGCGGTCGATCACCTTGCGCCATTGCAGCGGACCGTCACCGCAGGGCGGCGTCGTCCAGATCTGGTAGCCCTCGAAATGGTTGAAGGTCCCGGCGTAGAGCTGGCCATTGGCCTTAGCCATCATGAAGATGCCGTTGTTGTTGGGATCACCGAAGCCCAGGTCGCAAGCCACCTCCCACCTCCCTGGCTGGGGGTCCTTCGAGCGCATCAGCACGGCCGTTCGGTTCGAGTTGAACTGGATACCCTCCCCCGCCGGCGGCGCATAGAGGTAGCCGTCGAAGGATACGAGCTCGCGGAAGGTCGAGATGCGCTCGTTACCGATCCCCGGCTCAGTGGCCGGCTCGAAGGTCAGTCCGTCCTCGGAGCGCAGCACATGCGCCGCGCAGCCCCGCAGTACCGTGGACATCGTGGAGACATAGAGCGTGGGCTTAGTATCGGATTCGCCCTGAAACACGGTCATGCCCCGATAGCCCAGATCGCGCGGTGCAGGCTCGCCCTGCTTACCCGGGATCATCGGCGAGCGGTAGGCCAGCTCCCACTTGTCCTCTCCCGGGGTCCAGCGCCAGATCTGACCCTGCATGTCCAGATCCTGCACTTTTGCTGGAACATCCACCGGCCAGGGCTCCAGCGCGGGCGGGTCGATCGGCGGGAATAGCTTCAGCAGCTTGAAGGAGTTACGGGTCATCCCGCAGTAGAGACGCCCCTCATAATAGGTCATGCCATGGACATAGGCATTATCGGGGTCGCCCACGCCGTTCTTGGCGAGCTGCCGAAAATGACCGCTGGTCAACCCAACGCCCGCGCCCGAGCGGCCCTGCGCGATTTGCTCTTCAGTCATCGTGTGGACCCTAGGCGCGATCAATCGATTCAACGCTGTCTTCTGCTTGCAATACGACGGATGGAAGTCCACCCGACCCCATTGGACTCGGAATGGCTTGGGACAGTCGATTGGGAAAAGACCGATCGCCGGTCAAGATACGATTTGTCAACACACGCCATCTCCGTGACCGAGCCGCCCGCTTGGGCCGGAGGTCTAGTGGTCGGCAAGAAAGCCGTCGATATGCTCTACCAACAGCATGGGTTGGAGCAGGGGGAACAGATGGCCGGCATTGGCAATGGTCCTGCTGGTCAGGGACGGCATCAGCGTCTCGAGCGCAAGGAGGGTCGGCAGGAACCTCGAGCGTCGACCGAAGAGCGCGAATGAGGGCATCGCAATTGCCGCGATCTCCGTTCTCCCGAGACCCGTCCCGTCGGGCAGATCGCAAGTCGCGCTCGTCTGCTCGACCAGTTGACGCCACTTCTTCAACCGCCGGGAATCACCAGCAATGTCGGGAGGCCCGAGCAGGCTCATCAACGGCGCGGCAGCCCCATCGCGCTCGCGATGCTCGATCAGCTCCTCGATAAATCCGTACGCGACGCGCGGCAGCTGGTCATATTCCTTCAGACCCGCCGCGGCAAGTCGACCCCGCTGGGCCTGCCAAAACGCCTTCCCGATCTGCTGCAACGAGGGCACCCAGGCATCGACGAGGCTCAGAGTCGCACCACGATGCGGATGCCGCGCAGCACACGCCAGCGTCACGGCCCCGCCGAAGCTGTGACCGACCAGGTGCGCCCGGGCGATACCGAGGTGATCGAGCAGCGCGATGAGATCGTCCGCAAGATCGATCGCCCGATAACCGGTTGGCATACACTCGGTATGTCCATGGCCACGCAGGTCATACACCGTCACCCGAAAGCGCTTGGCCAGCATCGGCGCAACGGTGAGGTACCAGAACGCCAGGTTGCAGAACAGGCCGTGCACCAGGACCAGGTCCGGCCCTTGACCGATCTGCTGGTAATGGACGGAAATGCCGTTGATGCGCACACGAGGCATGGTCGGATCACAGATAACCCAACGCCTTCAACCGCTCGCGGATCTGTGCCTCGGCCTCCGGCGACAGGGTCTCCAGGTCCCCCTGGGCGTCGACCCGCCCGATCGCTTCCCCTTCCGCGAAGCGCACCGGGTGCGCATCGAGATGGCCCGACTCGTAGATCGACTCCGGCACTCTGCCCTCGAGCTCGGGTGAGAGCGGCAATCCCAGGCTGTAGAGCAGGATCGGCGTGATGTCGTTGATCGACAGCGGCTCGACCCGGGCATTGCACCGAAGGCCTGGTCCCGCTGCGATGAAGATGCCGTCGGGATGATGGGTGGCATAGGGCATCGGACGCGGCTTGATCGACGCGTCGGCCCGCAGCACGGACAGGAATCCGAGATCCGCCAACACAATCGTGAGGTCCGGCGCCTGCTCACCACTGATCCCCGGGAAAACCTCGTCCCGGGTCATAACGCGGGTGATCATGCGCTCTCCGGTCTGCGGATCGCGGACCTCGAGCAGCTTGCGCACCAGCGCGTCGCGGAATTGCGGATACTCGTCGGCGGTGACTCCCGGCTCGCCGGGTCCACGCGCCTTGCGGATATGAATGGCGTTGCTGCTGGAGCTGAAGGCAAAGGCCTTGGTCTGCGACCAATCGAAGAGGGTGCCCACCTCCGTATTCTCATCCAAGGCGACGCGGGAATCGCTGTCGATGGGCGCGTCATCACGCCAGCGCAGGTAACCGTTTTCCGCCAGCCAGGTGTTGGCGTAGAAGATCCTGTCGCCGGCGAGCGCAAAGCCGTGATCGGATGCGACCACGATGGTCGCTTCCGGCCCCGCGGCGGCGATCATTTCCCCGATAAACCCATCGAGTTCGCGGTAGTACTGCAACGCCAGATCACGCGCCCGAAGCGATGCCGGCGACCCGTAACGGCCCGCGGTCTGCTTGTCGATCAGGTGATAGCATAGGTGCTGGATACGATCCGTTCCGTCGTACAGCACCGCGGTCAGCTCGGCCGGCTCCTCCTCCATCAGGAACTTGAGGATTTCGAACCAGCGACGCTCGCGCACCAGGTGGAACTGCACCCAGTCCTCCAGGTTGTCCTCCGCGAGCCCCTGAACGGCCTGGCGCTCCTGCTGCCAGTCCGTCGCCAGCTCTTTGGCGTTGAACCCCTGTCTCTCCCTGATGCGCGCATACAGCTCCCGCGGATACACCGCCCGCGCCAGATAGCTCCAGGGAACATAGCCGGGGATGATATTGGCACCTTCGAGCCTGGGGGCTGGAAACATCATCGGGAAATTGAGACAGGTCACCTTGCACCCCTGGCGTGTCGCCATAGACCACAGGGTCTCACACTTGACGTCCGATGCGTTGGCGAGCGTGTAGCTCGGCGGATCGGTGGTGCAGTCGACCCTGATGAAGTCGTATACGCCATGATTGCCCGGCGTGCGGCCGGTCATCAGTGTCGTCCACGCCGGCGGCGTCAATGGATGTGCCGTCGACACCAAGGGTGCCCGCACACCACGCTTGATCAGGTGGTTCAGATTGGGCATGACTCCGTCGCCCATCAGGGGATCGAGCAGGGCGAAGGTCCCCCCGTCGACACCGATGAGCACTGTCTTGCTGGACTTGCATGAAGACATCGCTATTCCTCTCGCGTTACCCTGAACATCGCGCCGGGAGCGCGCTCCTCATCCCCGTCTCCCGCTGGGAGATGGCCGGGGTGAGGGCATCTAGCGCAACGCCTCGATCGACTGCACCAAATCGCCGACCTTCATGTCTTTCAGTTGCGTGCCGTCGGTACGCAGCTGATTGAACAACCGGTCACCCAGCCCGAGTTGCTGTTGCAGCTCGGCGATGAGATAGACGAGACTGATGGACTCCATTCCGAGGTCGACCAGCCGGGTGTCAGCGGAGATCTCGCCGGGATCCCAATCCTCCGCCACGTCTTCGATCAGTGCACGAATTGCCGCGAACACCTCGCCCGCACCCAGTGAATCGTCTTGCTCTACCATGATGAAACGTTAAACCCCCGCAAACAGAACAGCAAACGCCAGCACCCGCGAGGCATCCATGTCGCGAGTCAGTACCGTTGGTGCGGCGGCGCCACGCCGCTCCAGCTCGGCCTTCAGCTCGCCGTGCAGATCGACCTCGACCCGCCCGGACCCGGCGTCTATCGCGCGCACTTCCACCTCCCGCAGCAGATTGCCCAGACCCCGGTGCAACGCCTTCGCGACCGCCTCTTTCGCACACCAGCAGGTGATCATAACGCGCTCAGGTTGCCGCTGTGCTGAAATCAGGGCTCGCTCTGCCGGGGAGAACGCGGTCTCGGTGAAGCCATCGGGCTTGGACTCGACCCCCTCGATGTCAATGCCGACGCCGAGACAGGCATCGGCCTCGCCGGCGAGGGCCACGGCGGTGCGAGCGGCGTGGGCGATGGAGAGATGCGGCGGCGCGCCCGATGCCGCATGCGGGTCCCAGGCAACGAATGGGTGTCCGTCCTCGCCGATGACCACCTCGATCTCCGCCGCAGCGGGCATCGAAGCCATGCGCCGACCCATCAGGACGCGAGCGGCATCCTTGGCGCAGACCCGCCCGAGCAGCCACTCGATGCGGCGCTTGACGGCCGCATCGGCCATCGCCTGCCAGGTGGAGCGCTCGCTGCGCCCGAGCACCAGATGCGCAAGCACGCGCAGCCAGATCTGGCCACTGGAGGTCAGGATCTCGTGGGGCAAGTCGTCGAGCACCACGAGGCTCAACCGCGCCGCCCCGACCTCACCGCCGAGCAGGTCGGGTCTGGGCTCGGCCAGCAATTGAGAGGCCGGCTGACACCGCAGGCGGAAGAAGCGGGTCGGCAGGTCGAAACGCTTGTCCCACCAGCCGCCGATGCGCTGCTGCAGAGTGCCGTCGGCGCGGATCAGCTCGATATCCGATCTCACCTCGGTGTCGCCGACCAGCGTGATCCTGGCCCGGCAACGTGCCCGCTCGCCGGGTGCCAGATTGGGTCCGTAGATCTGCAGCGACTCCATGCGGAACGGAAAGACGTGAAACCCCCGCGGGAGATGATCCGCCGTCCACATGCCGATGAGCTGCCCGGCCGCGTCCAGGGTGATGGCGTCGGTCTGGAGCACCGGCGCCGCGGTGGATCGGAACAGACGGCCGTGGTCCAGCCCCAGGAAGGTGCCCTCGCTGCCATCCTCGCCCCACAGATCCATCGAGGCGATCGCCCGCAGGCGTGGGCCGTGGAACATGATCTCCCGGTAGACGTCCTCCGGGCGCCAGCGCGACGGACGCTCGGCGCGAAACGGCAGCGCATCCGCGACCGGGGGGGGCGGGCGCTCCGCGGCGAGCAGGATATCGGCTTCGATGATCGTGACCGGCGGCAGGCGCGGGTCGCGGGCCGGACCTGGCGGTTGCCGAAGGGTGACACGGACCACCTGCGCCCCGGGGATCGGCTCGGCATGCAGCAGGAGCTCGATCTCGCCGCGATCCAGGGCGATCCACTGATAGGCCCGGACCTCGCGCATCCCGACCACGACCAACCCGGGCATCAGGGCCGCAGCTGCCTCCGCCATCAGCTCCATGCTGAATGTAAGTGGCACCACGGGCAGCGCGCCAAGCTCGGGATCAGCGGACGAGATGTCGCGGCCGATGGTATGGTCGGCGAGGTACAGGCTCTCGCCCAGATCGATCCTGACCCGGCTGGAAAGACGCACCCCCGGCACCAGCTCGTCGATGGGACCGAGCATGGGCCAGGCGGACGCCGCGTCGGGCGGGCGCTGGTCCGCGAGATCGGCTGCGGCGCCGTTCTGCCCCAGGTAGGTCTCCATGATGCGCTGCTGGCAGCGCAGGAAGCTTCCCATAGTGCCGAACCAGGTGTCGAGGACCTCGGCGCCCGCGTCGGACTCCGCCACCGCAGGCAACGCGCCATGCTCCACCCCGACCCCAGTGGCCAGCTCCGCAAGCCGGGGCATTTCGCGCAGCTCGGCGCGTGCGGCAGGCTCGGCAGGGGCTTGCGGCTGGGCGGGCCGGGCCGGCGCTCGCTCCCGGGCCGAGCGCGATAGACGCAGCGGCTGCAACCCGGTCCTGATCGGAACCGAGCGGCGGACCGACCTCTCGCCGGCGACAGCCGCCTCTTGCGGGTACAGAACCGCCAGGTCCATCGGCACGCCTTGTGCCGCGAGCTGCGCCAACAAATGCAGGAACTGGGTCACGCCGTGCTGATGCTCCAGGTCGCTCGGCAACGCAAGGTGTGGCCTGCCCTTGAGCACGTCATCGACGAAGGCCGTGAGATTGTTGCGGGGTCCGCACTCGACGAAGAGACGCACCCCATCGGCATACATGCGCTCGATGCTCTCACGGAAACGCACGCGCCCCGCCCACTGCCCGATCGCCAGGCGCCGGATCTCGGCCGGATCGTCCGGCATCGGTGCAGCGGTCAGGCATGAGTAGATCGGCGTGCTGGGTGTCGCGATGTCCAGGCGCTCGAAGAATATGCCCAGTCCATCACAGAAGGGTTGAAACGCCGGGGTATGGTAGGCACGATCGAACGGCAACGGGGTTGACATCCCACCCAGATCATCCAGTTGTCCCCGCAACCAGGCCGCCGCCGCGTCGGTCAACGCGCATACGACCTGCTGGTGTGGGCAGTTGTCCATCGCCCAGTGCAGGTCGTCGCGCGCCGCCACCAACCCGGCGATCGTTTCGGGCTCGAGTCCCGCCACGCCGATCAGGCGGCCCCGCGCCACCAGCCCGCGCTGCTCAAGCTGCTCGTAATGGAGATTGAGCGCCAGGATGTCGTCGAGCAGCCTCTGCTCGTTGTCGTATCGGTTGGCACCGGCCGCGTACAGCGCCGAGTACTCGCCGGTACTGTGCCCGAGCATGGCGGCCGGCCGGATTGCCAGGGCCTCGAGCAGGCTGTACATCGCCTGGTTGGCCGCAAATACCGCCTCCGGACCGATGTCCATGCGCCACAGTGCACCGTCATCCATCCTGTCGCCGCCTTCACCCGCGGGGGCGGGCGGCGGAAAGATGACCTCGCTCGGCAACAGGCTGCGCGGATGATCGCGCAGCGCCCGGTCGATGCGGTCGAACCAGGCACGAGCCGGCGGAAAATGCAGGCACAGCCCGGCCAACATATTGCGGTACTGGGAGCCCTCGCCCGGAAAGAGGAAGGCGATCTTACCCTCCGGATAAAGCGGCTCGGCGAAGAAATAGATCCCATCGCGGGATCGGAACCGCCCGCAGCCCTGGTCGGCCAGCTTGGCGGCGGCGCGCTCCAGCTTCGCTGCGGCCTCGGCACGACCGGCAGCGACCACGGCGAGCCGCCACGGCTGCGCGCCGAGCCTTGTACAGAGCCGCCGGGCATCGGCGTACAGCGACCCGTCGCCGTCGGCAGCGAGCGCCGCGGCCTCGGCGCGTACGCGCTCGACCAGCTCCGCGCGCGAGGCGGCCTCGACCACCAGCAGCTCACTCGGCCGCGGCCAATCGAGCGGATCGGTCACGGATTCGGGACCCTGGTATTCCTCCAGGATGAGGTGCGCGTTGATTCCGCCGAACCCGAAGGCGTTGACGCCGGCGCGCCGCGGGGTGGTGCCGCCATGAATCCAGGGCCGCGTCTGGGCGCTGATGTAGAACGCAGAGCCGTCGAGCGCGAGTTCCGGATTCGGATGCTCGCAGTGCAGGGTCGGCGGCAGGGTCTTGTGGTGCAGCGACAGGGCGGTCTTGATGATCGCGGCCGCCCCCGCAGCTGGCAGACAGTGTCCGATCATCGACTTCACGGTGCCCAGGGCGCACCAGGGCCGTCCGCACTCGGGTGATCCGAAGACCTCTTTGAGCGCCGCCACCTCGGTTGCGTCACCGACCGTGGTCCCGGTGCCGTGGGCCTCGATCAGACCGACGCTGCGCGGATCGATGCCGGCGGCCTCATAGGCGCGGCGAAGCGCTAGCGTCTCGCCCTCGAGCCGCGGTGCAAGCAGCCCCATGGCCCGGCCGTCGCTGGCGATACCGACCGACTTCAACAGCGCATAGATCCGATCGCCGGCACGCCGGGCATCGCCGAGCCGCTTGAGGATCAGTATCCCCAGGCCCTCCGCGAGCAGGGTCCCGTCGGCGTCGCGGTCGAAGGGGCGAATCTCACCGCGTCGCGATATCGCCCCGAGCTGGCAGAAGATCTGGTAGATCGGCGGCGGCGTCGATGCATGGACGCCACCGACCACCGCCAGATCACAGCGACCGGCCCGCAGGTCGTCCATCCCGCGGCCGGTGGCGATCAGCGACGACGCGCAGGCCGCGTCGATAATGTAGTTGACGCCCTGGAAATTCAGCCGGTTGGCGACCCGGCCGGTGACCAGGTTCGGGATCAGTCCAGCGATCATCTCGGGATTGAACGGCGGCAGGTTGGCCTTCAGCTCCGCCTTGATCGCCGCGAGATCCTCCTCGCTGTGCTCGGGATGCAGGGTACGCAGGACATCGAGCACCCGGTCGATCACGACCCCGTGCTGCACCACGGTCGTGAAACCACGGTTGATATAGGTGCCGCGACCGAGCACGATCTCGACCCGATCACCCGGCAGCGGCGCCTGGAAAAAAGCCGCATCCTCCAGGGCCCGGTGCACCAGGTCCAGCGCCAGGAACTGGTCCGGCTCGCCGCCGTCGATCGAGCTGGGCACGACACCGTACTTCAGCGGATCGAAGCGTGCCAGGTCGCCGAGGAAACCGCCTTTCTTCGTATAGATACGGTCGTTGGCATTCGACTCCGGATCGTAGTAGAGATCGGCCCCCCATTCCGGCGGCGGCAATCCGACCAGGTCCCGGCCCCCGACGATGTTCTGCCAATAGGCACGCCGATCGGCCGAGCCCGGGAAGATACAGTCCATCCCGACGATCGCGATGTCTTCCTGAAGGGCCTCCCGGCCAGTGCCGCCGGCCGGGGGTTGCGACGAGTGCGCCATGCTCAGTGTGCCGCCGTCTCGGACGGTGTCGGATCGCACGCCGCGGTGTGCACCGCTGCTTCATCGCGCCAGGGCCCATCGCCCCAGACCACCTCCGCATCGCCCTTGGAGCCGAAGCGCAGCTCCCGGTCGAATCCCTCGCGGCCGAGCTGTGGCGGCACCGCCACGACCCCCAGGCGGGCGAACTGCTGTTTGATCTCCGGCGAGACCATGCCGGTCTTGTCCCACGGACCCCAGCTCAAGGCCACCACCCGCGACGGCCAGCGGCGGTCCAGCTCCAGGGCGAGCTTGCTCAGGATCTCGTTGGCTGCGCCATAGTCGCTCTGACCACGGTTGCCGAAACGTCCCGCGACCGAGGTGAAGAACGCGAGGAACGCGAGGGTCTCCGGGCGTAGGCGGCGACTCAGCACGAAGCCGCTCGCGACCTTGGTATCGACCACCCGGTCGAACGATTCCCCGGTCTTGTCGCCGATGCGCTTGTCCTCGACGATGCCTGCCCCGTGGACCACGCCGTCGATGCGCCCAAAGCGTTCGTAGAGTGCATCGATGAGCCCCCCGAATGCCGCCTCGTCGCGCACATCCACGGATCGATACTCGACCTCGGCACCGGCAGCGCGACAGGCATCCAAACTGGCGCGGATCTCGCGCGCCTTTTGGATGCGCCGAAACTCGGACTCGATCCGGGCCAGCTGCACCGCGGCCCCGCTGCGCCGCAACCGCTCGGCAAGCCTGGCCTTGAGTTCGCGCGCGTCGGTGATCCCCCGGATATCGTCCGCCTCGCTGTCCGGCAGCGGTGAACTGCCGCACAGGATCAGCTTCGGGCGATAGAGCCGCGCCAGTTCCTGGGCGATCTCCGCGGTGATGCCGCGGGCACCGCCGGTGATCAGAATCACCGATCCGGCATCCAGGAGAATCTGCGGCGTCCCGCCGCCGAGTGGGGCATAGCGGGCAGGAAAGCAAAGACGCCGGCCGGCCTGATAACCGATCTCCACCGGGCCGCCGTCGGGGACCGCTTCGACGAGCAGGCGCTCTGCGATCTCAACAGGGGTTGCGGTCTCCCCAAAGTCCACACACCGGCAATGGGCGGACGGCCATTCCTTCACCAGCGTCTTCAACAGGCCGCCGGGGCCGGCGTGATCGACACGCAACCCGGCACCAGGGTTGCCGATTCCGAGATCGCCGCCCAACCTGACCGCCGCCACGACGACGCACCCGCGATCCCCGCCCAGCTCCGGATCGAAGACCATCGCCAGATTGAACAGGCTCTTGGTCCCGATGCGCACCGTCTGCAGCCACTGGGCCAACGTCAGCTCATCGAAAGCGGGCGCCGGGCGCAGCGGCAGGCAGTGGAAGATCCCCGCCAGCGCGGCCGCTGCCGGCAGCGACTCGCGCAGCCCCTGCACCGCGTGCGAATCGGTCAGGTCGAGGCACCGCACCCCGTCCCCGGCGGCACCGGCGGGACCATGGCGCAGCAGGATCGGCTCCGCCCCATGCTCGCGCAGGCGATCCACGAGGCGTTGCGCAACCCCCTCTTCGTCGTCCGTGACCAGATAGATCGCCCCCCTGTCGCAGACGAAGGGCACGCTGCTGTGCGGCAGCGGAGCCGGCTCGATCAGGAAACGCGGCAGCTCCGGGAGGGCGGTCCGCGGCCCGGCCTGCGCCGGCACGGCCGCAGTCCCTCCCAACAGGCCAGGCGCCGGACTGGATGCCGCTGCCGGCGCCTGCACGGCGCCGCCCAGCGTCGCGAAGCGATCGATGATGCCGCGCAGGGTGCGCTCATGGACCGCCTGCTCCACCACCGCGCGCACCGTCGCGTCCCCCCCATCGGGGAACAGCCGCTTGCGGAAGGCACCGAGGATCTCGGTGCGCTTGATCGAGTCGATCCCCAGGTCCGCCTCGACGTTCAGGTCCAGATCCAGCATCTCCGGCGGATACCCGGTGCGCTCGCCGACCAGTTCGAGCAGCGCCGTGCGCAGGGCCTCTGCATCCAAGGCCCCAGAGGGCTGGGCGGGCTGCGCCGGCGGGGCCGTTGCGGCACCTGCCAGCGTCGCGAAGCGATCGATGATGCCGCGCAGGGTACGCTCCTGGGCCGCCTGCTCCACTACCCCACGCACGGTCGCGTCCCCCCCATCGGGGAACAGCCGCTTGCGGAAGGCCCCGAGGATCTCGGTGCGCTTGATCGAGTCGATCCCCAGGTCGGCCTCGATGTTCAGGTCCAGGTCCAGCATCTCCGGCGGATACCCGGTACGCTCGCCCACCAGCTCCAGCAGCACCGTGCGCAGAGCGCCTTCATCCAGACCCGAAGATGGTTGGGGTGGCTCCGCCGGCGCAGGGGGGCTTGCCGGAGCGACAGTGGATGCAGGCGCCTGGCCTCCGGGCGCCTGGTCCGCGAATACCGCCGGGGTCTGGGGTGCGGGCGTCGCCACCGCGGCCGACGCGAGGACACCCGGGTGCTCCAAAGACAGGGTTGCCCCGGGCGCAGCGGCGGCGCGATGCCCGCGCCCCTGCAGATAGGTGAGCATGACCCGGGTCTGGGTCTCCAGAAACTGGTTGTTCAGGCGCAGGTACTGGGCCATCACCTGATCGGAAGACGCGGGGAGTCCCGCAGCGGCGACCGGCGGCGGCGCGGCCGGCGCAGGGGCGGCGGGCGGCGCGACCGCAGGCTGCTCGGGTGCGCTGGTCGCCGCCACCGGCGCAGCCAGTGTGGCAGGCGGCGGCTGCCGCTTCGACACCCGCGGCTCGGCCCGCGGCCGGACGTAGCCTCCGTTCACCAACCAGGTGCTCGGGCTCGGCGCGGGGCCCTGGGCCGCCTCAGCCAACCGGTTGATATCGATGGACTTCGCGTTCCGGTTGGCGAAGAGTCGCGCCAGGCTCAGATCGACACCTGCCGCGGCGAGCTGGCCGAGCAGGTGCATCAACTGGACGAGCCCCGAGCGCTGTGGCGAGTCGGACGCCAGCGCCATGTGGGGGCGGTCACCGAGGATGCGCCCCACCAGTTTGGTCAGCACGCCGTGGGGACCGACCTCAACGAAGAGCCGGGCGCCATCCTCGTACATCGCGCCGATCTGATCGACGAAATTGACCGGACTGACCAGGTGCCGCGACAGCAGTGCGAGCACCTCTGCCGGCTGCTGGGGATAGCGGGCGGCGGTCACGTTGGAGTACACAGGCAGCGCGGGCGGGTGCATCTGCACGCGTGCGAGTTCGGCGGACAGCCGCTCGCTGGCCGGTGCCACACAAGGGGAATGGAAGCCACAGGCCACCGGTATCCGCCGCACCGACAGGTCCGCCCGCTCCAGCACATCAATTGCCGCGGTGACTCCCGCGGAGGTGCCCGCAATGACCGTGAGGTCCGGCGCGTTGCGGTTGGCGACCCGGACCTCGGAGTTGCCCTCGAGCAGGGCCGCCACTGTGTCGGCGCCGGCGGAGACCGATGCCATGGTGCCGAGGTCCTCGCCCGCTGCCTCGACGATACAGCGGCCGCGCAGCTCCGACAGCCGCAGCAGGGTCGGCCGGTCGATCACGCCGGCCCGGTGCAGGGCGACATACTCGCCGTAGCTGTGGCCCGCCACCATCGCCGGCGCGAGCCCGAACGACTCCAGAAGCCCCAGCATCGCGAGACTGGCCGCACCGATCGCCGGCTGGGCGATCTCGGTGCGGGTCAGCTCCGCGCGCTGCGCCTCGGCGTCGGCGTCCGTGAAGGCGTGGGGCGGAAAGACCCGATCAGTGAGCCTCCCATCCAGCACATCGGCCAGCACGGCGTCGGCCTCGGCGAAGGTAGCGCGCACCTGTGCGAAATAGAGGGCCAGATCCCGCAGCATGCTCGGATACTGAGAGCCCTGGCCCGGGAACAGGAAGGCAATCGGGGCATCGCCGAGGGACTCGCCGGCGCCGAAGAACACCCCGCGGGGATCGATCATCTGCACTGCGGCCCCCGCCGGGACGCCTTGATCGCTACCCAGCCAGCGCGCGGCAGTCGCAAGGCGCTCGCGCAGCTCGGTGCCCCCCCCGGCGACGATCGCGAGACGGGCCGGGGCGCGGGGGTCGAAGCGTTCCACCAGGCTGAGGCCGAGATCGGCCAGGGACAGGCCGGCGGCCTCGGGCAGTTGGGCGGCGATCACCTCGACGGCACGTGCCAGCTCGGACCGGGAGCCGGCGCTGAGCACCAAGAGTTCGACGGGCCAGTGCGCCCGCAGCGATTCGATATCCGCGGCGGCGAAGGCGCCGCGATACTCCTCGAGCACCGCATGGAAGTTGGTGCCGCCGAAACCGAATGCGCTGACACCGGCACGCCGCGGCTGGCCGTCGGGGCGTGCGATCCAGGGTCGGCTCTCACCGAGCACGTAGAAGGGACTGTCGGCCGCGGCCAGGACCGGATTCGGACGCTCCACATTGAGCGTCGACGGCAGCACCTGATGACGCAATGCCAGCGCCATCTTGATCAGGCCGGCCGTACCGGCAGCGGCCTTGGTGTGGCCGATCATCGACTTGACCGAGCCCAGGCCGCACGACTTCGCGGTCGCCCGGGCCTCGGAGAAGACCTCGGACAGGGTCTCGACCTCCGCCTGATCCCCCGCCGAGGTCCCGGTGCCGTGCGCCTCGATCAGACCGACGCTCGCCGGGTCGATCCCCGATCTGCCGTAGGCTCGCCGCAGCGCCAGCGCCTGGCCCTGCGGCCGGGGCGCGGTGAGGCTCTTGTCACGACCGTCGCTGGAGCCCGCCGTCCCCTGGATCAGGGCATGGATCCGGGCCCCCTCCCGCTCGGCGTCTGCCAACCGCCGCAGCACGACGACGGAGACGCCCTCGCTGATCGCGATGCCGTCGGCATCGGCATCGAATGTCCGGCAGCGTCCGCGCGGAGAAAGGGCGCGGGTCTTCGAGAACGCCAGGAAATCGAAAGGGTTCTGGAATGAGTCCGCACCACCGACGATGACCATGTCGCTGCTGCCGGTCTCAAGCTCGCGCACGGCGAGGGTCACGGCGGCGAGGGACGACCCGCAGGCGGCATCGACCGTGAAGTTGACGCCGCCGAGGTCGAAGCGGTTGGCGACCCGCCCGGCGGTGATGTTGAGCAGGACCCCGGGGAAGGAATCCTCGGTCCATTCCGGCAACTGCTCCAGTATCCAATCCGGGACCTCGCCGATCAGCGACGGCAGCGACGAGCGCACCGCGTAACGCTGACCCAGGGCCCCGGTGCCGCCGCCGACACCGATGATCACCGATGTGCGTTGGCGAAGCTGCGCATCGGCGATGACACCGTTCGGGTAGCCCGCATCTTCGAGGGCCGCCCGCACCGTTTCGAGGACCAGCAGGTGCAGCGGCTCGATGGACCGCAATGAGTTGGGGGGAATGCCGTAGCGCAGGGGATCGAAGGGGTAGTCTTCGATGAAGCCGCCCCACTTCGAGTAGACCTTGTCGCGGGCGCCGGGGTCCGGGTCGTAATAGCGCTGCCAGTCCCAGCGGTCCTCCGGGACCTCCTGGATTGCATCGACGCCGTCGAGGATGTTCTCCCAATAGCTGCCGAGATCCGGCGCCTTCGGCAGGATGCAGCCCATACCGACGATGGCGATCCGGGCCGGGCTCGGCACCACCTGGGGCAGCCCGTCCTGCAGCCCGCCGAGGGCCTCCAGATAGCGCGTACCGCCCTCGCACAGGTCCTCGTGCAGCTCGGTGATCGTCGTGACCCGGTCGCGGATCCCGGCGATCTGCCCGATCATGTAGAGGCCCTCGGCGCGTTGGTAGTCGGTGTCCACCGGGCTGAGCCTGGCGGCACCGGCTACCTTACCGTAATCCGGGTTGCGGACGACACCCTTGGAGGCGATGCGCAGGCGCCCGACGTTGAATTCCTCGAGCCGGTCGCGGACCTCCTCCGGCGCCGCACCCGCGGCGGCGAGGCGCTCCTTCTCCTGGCTAAACGCCGCGGCGAACGACGTCTCGGCGCATCGAGTCACGTGACCGGGGCCGGATTCGAGCTCGATCGTGCTGTGGCACTCGCGCATGACCGACTGGAAGTCCGGGACCACGGCCCCGGTCTCGACCGCCTCACGGGTGAAGATGTAGGCGCTGCCGATCAGCACGCCGATTCGGCAGCCACGCTCGGCGAGACCGGCCGCCAACACCGACACCATCGCCGCCGAGCGCGCATCGTGTATACCTCCGGCAAACAGCACATGGCAGCGGTTGGCCTCCGATGGCGGGAGCGCATCCAGCAGCACCGCGATCATCTCCTCCCACAGCACGAAGCTCGAACGGGGGCCCACATGTCCCCCGCATTCGCGCCCCTCGAAGATGAACCGCCGCGCGCCGGCGTCCAGGAACAGACGCAGCAGCCCCGGAGAGGGGACATGCAGGTAAGTCGGGATCCCCTCCGCCTCCAGTGCCATGGCCTGCTCTGGCCGGCCGCCGGCGATGAGGGCGAAGTCCGGCCGCGCACGGCGAATCAGGGCAACCTGTTCCTCCCGCAGGTCCTGCTGGACGAACCCGAGGATACCGACGCCCCATGGACGACCGGCGACCGCGTCGCGCGTCGCATTCAGCAACGGCTCGGCCTCGGCCGCGCGCATCAGTGCCAACGCCAGGAACGGCAACCCACCCCCTTCGGCCACCCGCGCCGCGAAGTCCGGCCGGTCACTCACCCGTGTCATCGGGCCTTGCACGATGGGGTATCGTGTACGATGGGATTGGGCAAGGGGTGAGCCCGCTGCCAATGGCCGCAGGCGCACAGCGGCATCGACATGGTGCACGAGTGCCTGGATCAGCGCCTCCGTGACGCCATACACAGTTCGATACTTGGTTGCCAGGCGCGCCGCGAAACACGCATCCTGACCGATTGGCCAGACGCTACGCGCAGGGGTATAGGGATCGACCGCGGCGCGCTGCGCCGCCCGCCACGCTCGGCGGGCAACCGCAGGATCTTCGGCGACGCAGAGTTCGGCCGCCGTCGCGATCAGCTGCTGCGTTTCCTCATGGCCACGACGCTGAACGAAACGAAACCCCTCGCCGCCCAGGTTGACGCAGAAGGTCTCGGAGCCGTCCATGCGCTGGAGCATTTGCCGAGCCGGCTCAGGCAGCACGGACTCCCGGACCAGCGCGAGCTCGTGATCGAGGACCACCCCGGCGGCACCGGCCGCATAGGCCGCGCCGACCGTGTGTAGACCGATTCCACCCTGAACATGAACCGGCAACGGCGAGGCCGCCGCCAGCCGCTGAAGGAGGATGAAGGCAGTCTCGCTGCCGACGCGACCGCCCGCCTCGTTCCCCTTGGCGATCAGCCCGTCGATGCCGACCGCGGCACCGAGTGCCGCCTCTGCGCCACAGGTTACCTCCAGGAAGATACGCAACCCCGAGTCGGAGCCGGCACGCAACCTCTGGATCAGACCCCGCAACCGGTCATCATCGGCCATCGTCAGGATCACCAGCCCGAGACGCCCGCGCAACGTATCGGTCATGCGGGCAAAGATCCGCTCTTGGTCACCCGCAACCTTGATCCCGATCGGACCAGGTGCAAAGCCCGCGAGCCGCTCGAGGGCAGCCCAGGTGCCGGGGTGATCCGGATCGGCGAACTCCAGATTGAGGACACCGGAGTGGCCCGCCCGGCTCGCCGCGATGGCGATGGCCGGATCCAGACAATATGCCGGCGTCAATGCGGTAATCGAGAAGGACAGGCTTCTAGCTTTCATAGCTTGGGCGTCGAGACCCGGAAGATTGTTGATCCATAACCTGACCATGCTTGGTCTCTTTCGATACCAACCATTCAGGGCTTCCGCTGAAACCCATGTGGCGCGTAAGCGCTACGGGATCAACCGTGGTTGTTAGGTGCCGGGGACGAACCGCCAGAGAGGAAACTGGCCATCGGCTCAGGGTGACTGCCTCACGACCGAGCCGACGTCCCCGCGCCACTGACGGTCGCTCTGTGTTCAGGTTAGGCCAAAGACGCCGCCCGTTGCCGGTACAGGATCGGTTCCACCGCGCTGGCCATCGCTTGCAGGTCCATGCCTCCCCCCAGAAATTCGTCCAGCCGACCAGCGATGGTCAGTGTATCTTTCATCACATCATCGTAGCGGACATTGAGCACCGAGAAGCGCTCTTGCCGGCTCAGCCAGTCGTCAATCGCTCGCAGGTGCGCCTCGAATAGCGGGATCATCTCCTCTGGGGGCGCCGAGCTATCGGGGGCCGTCCCCCGCCGCTCCATCATCACATTCTGAGAAGCCAATACCTCCCGCAGATCACGTCGCATGAATACGACACGATACTCGTAGCCAGCCGGCAGTTCCCGCAGGAGCAGATAGATGATTTTGACGACTGCCCCCCGGGCGCCGGACAGCCAGCCGGAGTCTTCCTTGAGATGCTTGACAGCTTCGAGCTCGTAATAACCGTTGGGGTTGTCCGAGTCTCTCTCCCGAATATTGTCGATGAGGACAGGCAAGCCACCCGCCTCGAGCATTCGCATCATCATCGAGGTGCCGGAACGCGGAAGGCCTGATACGACGGTGATGAAGTCACGACGTCCTTGCCCTTGAATCGTGTGGAACTTATTCACTGAATCGGGTCTCCGACAACGCCACGGACCCGCCCCCTAAGCAGCAACCGACTATTCAAGGAAGAAATAGGGATAGGAAAACCAGACGCACGATCACTTTAAAACGCCCGCCCCAACCCTTGGCTAGAGTTTATCATTGATGAGCGGCGGGCGGCAAGCGCCTCATGCGGGCGGCAGCCCTGAAACATGGCCGCGCGACCGCAGTCACGGTCGATGCACGGGGCGCGCGCCTGACCAAGGCGACCCCATCGCCTTCATCCGCGCCTCCTGCGCCGCCCTCCGGCTCGACCCCGCGCGGATGCGAAGACATGGACAAGAACACCCCACACGGATAAGATGGACAACTCGCTGCAACTTGTGTGGCGCCCCAGTCCCAGGAGAGGTGCCGGAGTGGCCGATCGGGCCTGACTCGAAATCAGGTGTACGCGCGAGCGTACCGTGGGTTCGAATCCCACCCTCTCCGCCAATCAAAGATCTTAAGCCGCCGCCGTCGCAGGATCGCCTGACCCCTCGCATCGCCCGCGGCGTCAGGTAGGCACCGAGCCGCGCCGGCGCCAGGACACTCAAACACCTCGTCCAGATGAATCGCGTGGTCGTCGTAATGGGCCTTCAGTGTCCACGCAGTTCCGATCAATCAGGATGCATGTGAACCATGACCGGCGAACAACCGAAGAATCCATTACACGGGGTTAGCCTGGAACGTGTTGTCCTGACGCTTGTCGATTATTACGGCTGGGATGGGCTCGCTGACAAGATCAGCATCAATTGTTTCAAAAACGAGCCGTCGGTGAAATCCAGTTTGAAATTCCTGCGCAGAACCCCCTGGGCTCGTGCGCAAGTGGAGAATTTGTATATTTCCACATTGCCGCGTCTGCTTCGACAATCATCATCGGGACGAGTTCGCTGATAAGTCAGACATGCCCATTAGGGGACACCTTTGCTGTCTCGGACGTTGTCGTTGTCGTTGTCGTAATCGCGTTGTTGATCCCGCGAGGATGCGCTGGCCCCGTGCGTGACGACCGAAGCCTTTCAAACTCTTAGCAGCCTGGTACGCCCAGGCGGCCTCGATCATCGTCCCGACCAATGCCGAAGCCTCGCACACCGGTGGTCGAGGCTTCCTGGGCCATGTAAATACGATATCGACCGACTAAAGCTTCGACTTCCGGCTATCTTGTGGCCGGAAAAATAATCAAAGCCGGTGCCCGGTCGCAGCGGCGCGCACGGACCTGATCGTCCATCTGGGAACCAGCGCACGCTGTCCCGGCCGCAGCGAACGGCGGCGACTGTTCAACCGGGTCTGTTCGATGGCCTCAATGCGATACCACAAAAAAAACCTGGAAACGATGCGAACGGTCGAATGACTGGCATCCGCGGCAGTCAACTGACCCCATGTATTCTTAGCTTTCACGAAGGATGGTCTCCGAAAAGCGATTGCCCTGTGGTGCGCCGAGGGTGCGAGCCCGGTACAGGACCGGGCTGCGCCCCGCGGCCGTTGGTGTCTTCCTCACAGACCGTCGTGTTGGGGCGGGTTTGAAACCCGCCCCTACCTCCGGTTATCACGTATGCCGGCGATAATGCGGGTAGGATAATCCGTATCAAGCTTCTCGGATATAGGTGAGATTCCTCAGGGCAGCCGGATACGCTCCAAGGCCCCCCTGGACAGGTTGCCGCGTCGATCCTCCGCTTCGATGTAGTAACGCACGTCGCCAACACCGATCGGCAGGTCGGCGGTCAGGTAGTCCGCGGTCACCGTGGCCCCGGTTTCGCACGGATAGGGGCCGTGGTTGTCCATCGTCAGGCGTTGTTCCCCGGCCGGGGTGCGCAGCACCAGTTCGACCCGTTTCAGCCCTGAGACATCGGCGACAAAGGTGTGCGCGACGCCCTGGCGCGACGCATCGAGCAGGCATCCCTGCCCCCAGCGCTTGCCGCCCGGATTCTCCGGCGTCACCCAGGGTGCGAAGATGGTGGGCCCAAGACGATCTTGCCCGGCCGCGATCAGCGCGTCGAGCGCCGGCTTGAGCAGCCGAAGCCCCAGGTTGGCCGCGTTGGTGACCTGCTGGTCCCAGAGGTACTGACCGGTCCAGTACCAATAACAACTGGTTTCGGCGGTCAACAGCAGACGGATAGCCTCGGCCAGTTCCGGATGATCGGGCGCGTTGTCTTCCAGCGTATGCACGGCATTCTGGAAGGCGGTGAGCACGGCCCAGGAGTTCAGATCAGGCGAATAGGGCTGGTCGTAGCGGCTGAACCACTTCATGAACTGCGGATCGCCGTTGTCGGCGCCGGCCCAGGAACCCGGTTCGATGTGAACCACCTGACTGGGGTCGGGCGGGAAACGCTGGAGATAATCCTCGGTAGTGGTCAGTTCGAAGCGGCTGTCCTGCTGCAGCCACTCGACCAGCCGACCGGTGTTGTGCCCATAGTAGCTGTCCGCACCGCCGCCGTGATTGTCGCCGTCCGAATGCAGCAGGAAGAACGGCGGATGCGCGGGATCGTAGCTGCCGGTTTCGACGATCCGCTCGTAAACCTGGCCCAGCACATCCGCATACTGCAGTGCACCGAAGCCGCCGCGCGCGTCCTCGTTGCCGATATAGCGCTCGGCCGGAACGGCAATGATGGTGTGAAGCTTGCCGTCCGGGTCTTCGTAGCCCACGTATTCGGGCCGCAACAGGCGCGGTGAGATTTTCGATCCGGCCCAGATATTCTGCAATTGCACCCAGTCATCCACCGGCGGATTGGTCTGTTCGGCCGCGTTCGGCGGCAACATACCCTCGCCGAGGCCGGCATAGGGGTAATCGCGACAGGCGCGAAAGCGGTGAATCGAGTCATAGATCACCGCCGTCACACCGGCCTCGATCAGCGCCGGAATCATGCGCACGTGAAACGCGGTTTCCGGCGGAAACAGCACGCGCGAGGCCTCGACACCGAACGCCCGCTGGATCACATCGCGGTGCCAGGCGATCTGCCGAACGATGTCCTGCGCCGGAATCAGCGGCATCAGCGGATGGAAAAAACCGAAGGCTGAAAAAGCGACACGCGGGTTGCCGAGTTCGGTTCTGAGCTCGCCCATCCGGCGCAGGGCATGGTTCCAGCCGGAGAAACGGCCGCCGCAAAATCCCTCGTCGCCGCAGCGATCAAGTTGCTCGATCAGTGAGCCGCTCCAACTCGTCGACAACCCCGCATGCGGCAGTTGGCCGTCACTGTATTGCTGCACGGCGGTGGGAATGAAATCGGTATAGTTGCCGCCGCGTGAGCCGAAAATTCCGTCTTTCTCGCCATCCCAGTAGTATCGGTCGGTGGTATTGTAATAGGGCTGGTGCATGTGCTTGTGGATACCGAAGTAGAGCTTCACTTCGGCACCGCCGGATACCGCAACGCGGGCTTCGGCTTTCACTCGTTGGGGATGAATCAGATGCACATCCCGATCATTCTTGATCCAGTCTTCGCCCTGCGCATGAGCGATGTCGGCCTGGCGACAGCCTTCGATCTGGACGCTGATGCGGTGGCCCGCAATGCTCCCCACCGGCACGGCAGCGACATAGGTCCATTCGCCGGAAGCGGCCTGGCTGGACCGAATGGCGTCGCCATTGAGCAGTGTCTGCATCCCCGGTGCACGCAGGATGACTTGCGGAAAGGGAATCTCGCCATCCGCGGTGAATCGGACGTCGAACGCCGGATGCATGCCGTCGGGCGCGCAGTGAAGCTCCTGCGGACAGTCAATGAGCAAAAATCGGGTAAATATCCCCATCGATCACACCTCGCCATCGGGTTGGTCAGTCAAGGCAACGAACGTCGGCCGATCACCCCGCCTGAAACGAGGGAGCATAGTACAAGATGCTCCGCTTGAGAACGAAGGACAGGAAATTTCCCGGGCCGGTCGAGACCGGCCGGCAGCAATCGTGATCATCGTTCCGGCCGCCCGAAGACCGGAGGCCGAGGCTTTAGTCGGTCGACATCGCGGCTGCGTGGCCTCCGGTGCACGACGCCAGGGCACTGGCAGGAACGATGGTCAAGGCCGTCCGCTAACCCCGCGTGATCAGTCCTCCTGATTCTTGAAATCCTCATAATCGCCGATTACAAAGACCAGTTTCTGGCGATCAGCCAAGAACATTTCAGTGCTCGAGACGCCGTAACCCGCATAGATCTTGGTACCAAACTGATTCTCTGCACTGACCGGCAGCCGCTCGAGATCGACCATAAAGGTCTCGCTGGCAAGTGCTCCGGTGTAGACGGGCGAGAGGGAACCATCGGTCACCGACGTCCAACCGTCGCTCAACCACTGGTAGACCTCCTGGTATGGGGTTACCGCATAGATGAACATGCTTCCAGTCCGCATGTCCGGCGGCAGCTTGAGCAGATCCTCGGCGGACATCGACACAGTGACACTCAGCACCTTCGGGCCTGACTCGGTCCCGTCCCACTCCAGACGAGCGGCAGTCAAGAGCGCGGTGACATCCTGGCTGAACTGGTATTTGTCATAGTAGGCATCACCAGGTTTCGGGTCTGCGAGTATCGCGTTCTTTGATAGACCAGCCGTATCAAAACGAATTTCGCTAAGATCGATCAGGCGGAAGCTCTGGTTGTTCTGACCTTTAAAGTAGAGCTTTTTCTGCTTGTGGTCGCGAATCAACGTCGGACCGGTGTAATCATCGCCGAAGTCGGGGGTTACGTCGGTTCCATGAACCACGTCGACGTTGTTGATCAGATGAACTGCAACCTGGAGGTAATCCTTATTCCGCAGCGTCGCGAACTCCCGCAGCTTGGCAAGTTTCGTAAAACGCGATATCGGTCCGGAGTCAGCTTTGAGACCCGTCATCTCGTTTTTCGGATTGGCGTTCTTGATCTCCGGTTTCGCCAGTTCCTTGAGCATATCAGGCCATGGCGGCTCATTGGTCAGCACGCCGATCTTGTCGATTTGGTCACCCCAATAAATATTCTGCTTTCCCTCAACCCACTCGATCAGCAGCGATTTACCGGCGCTATCATGAACGATGACGTGCACCGGCACCGCTTTTGTAATAGGCCACACGCCCCCTATCTTCACGAAGTCGGGGCTTGCCGAATTCGTGAGTGCGTTATTCACTTCGGCAACGGTCTTGAAATTCCCCAGAATGTAATTGACCGTATCGAGCCACAGAAGCTGTTCGGGGCCGCTGGTCCAGCGGGGATAGCTCGAGCCATCCAACCATAGAAAAGCCGCGGACAGACCATATTCGTTCAGCCCGTCCAGCATATAGGGTCCCCCAATCCCCGGAACCTTCTTGATCCACTCAAGAGCGGTCATGCCGACGAAGCCATACCAATTACTCCAGGTCTTGCCGGTCCACAGCCCAAATCTGGACTTCCACTCCACCCCTCGCTCAAACGCCTTCAAGGCAACCTCCCAGCCTTGGTCGACATTGGGAAAATCCAGTGTCCGCGCCGACACGACCGGCGACTGGACGCCATTGACTGGGAGGATAATTTCCGAGCAGGCTTGGCTATCGGTCACCCAGAGCCCTGAAGCGGACAACACCGTGGCCATCACGGCTTTTCTCAAGAATGCGTGAGCGCTTGTGCGGTTACTGCTGATCATGTCGTTCTCCGATGCAGATGTGAAGCGCCTGACCTCGACCGTCATCGCATAACGATCTATTCAAGTCGCCGCCGATGACCTTGTCTCAGAAAGGCGTTATTGCCGTTGTACCTGATATTCAGACCCGGCCCTGGCCCTAGGGGGAGGGTCTGAAACCCGCGCCTACATCCGGATATCGCGTGCGACGCCTCGATCCGGCTGGCTCACAACGCACTCCACAAGCGCAGTACCGAACCGAGTCGTTCCGTGTTGTGACGCCTTCGCCTCGATCACTGACGGCAGAAGCCACACACTGAGAGTCAACCGAGGCAAGTCTAGACCTCGGCCGAACGCCGCGACGAGAACCAGGTTACACTTTGAATTGACGCACCGAACGCGTACCCGCTGTGACTTGCTGGAGCGAGAATCGACGCTGAGTCGCCGCTTCGTCGTTATCCTGGCGAGCCGTAGAGAGGCGATAGGCATGCGATGGCCATGATCAGTATCCAAGTCCAACAACAGCCCTTTCAGATCGCCGCCGAACAGGAAGCCCTGTGGCGCGGCAAGCCGCAGGTGGGGGCCTTGGTCACCTTTGTCGGTCTGATGCGGGACATCAACGTAGATCGCGAGGTCAGCGCCATGACCCTCGAACACTATCCCGGCATGACCGAGAAAGCCCTGGAGGCCATCGCCGCGGAGGCCGCCGCACGCTGGGACTTGCTGGGTCTGCGGATCGTCCATCGCGTCGGCCTGCTGACGCCACAGGAGCCGATCGTGTTCGTCGGGGTGGTGAGCCGACACCGCACCGAGGCCTTTCGCGCCTGCGAGTTCCTGATCGATTATCTGAAAACCAGGGCACCGTTCTGGAAGAAGGAGACGACCCCCGACGGCGAGCGCTGGGTGGAGGCGCGGGCGACCGACGAGGCCGCGGCGGGGCGCTGGTCACCTTAAACCGGGCCAGCTCCAGCAATCGTCGCGTCTGCCGGGGCCAGTCTCATCCAAAAACATCGCACACCGCGCTGGGCGCGGTTTAGCCTCATTCGGCGCCGACCGGCAGCCGGTGGGCTGAGGCCGGCTCCAGAATCATCCGCTCCACGTCCGCGAGCCGAATCTCCCGGCCGTCCAGGGTGCGGAACCCGCGACCCTCGATGGTGCGGCGGCGCGCCTCATAGCGGGTGACGGCCCCGGTGTTGGCGTTCACGACCTCGACCGCCAGCACGGCATTCCCGGTCTCCCACTGCCAAAACAGGTACCAACCCGAACCCGCCAGCATGAGGCCGAGCAGCGCATAAGCGACCGTGCGGACCAAACCGGCAGACAGCAGCAACGGCGGAGCGGTCGGTGCCCCGGCTCGGCCCGCTGCGCGCCATCTGGTGCGAACGACCAGATAGGCGCCAAGCATCACGACAATCGTCAGCAGGAATTTCCAGATCATAGGACTCCGAATGCAGTCGGCGCGGGTGCCGCCGTCGAATGCGACTCCGGCAGGATACCGGTTGCGAGCCGTTCCCCCGGTCGATACCATCCGGACGAACCCGCGGTTCAGTCCGTAAGATACGCCAAACCGATCCGCACCATGCACCACCCGTCCGCTCTACCGGCCCTGATCCTGGCCCTGTTGACAACCTTGCTGCTGGGGGGCTGCGACGAGTCCGCGCACCCGACGGTGGACCTGAGCCGGGCGGTCCGGGTGGGCGATCTGGATCAGATCAAACGGCACATCTACTGGAAGACGGATCTGAATCAGGCGGACCCCGACGGCAACCACCCACTGCACGTGGCGGCCAGGGCCGGTCAGGTCGGCATCGCCCGCGAACTCGTCCAACATGGCGCATCGCTGGTCGCCGTGGATGGTGCCGGACGCACCCCTTTGGAACTGGCGCTGATCAACGGCAGAACCCAGGTTGCCGCCATGCTGGTGAAGGAGGGTGCGGCAGTGGATGCACAGGCCATCCTGCTCGCCCTGGTGCGGGCCGGGGTCGCGGATCGCGATAGTTTCGCCTTCCTGCTCCGGCGCGGCGCCGATCTCAACCGACCGGACGCGCACGGCGCCGCGCCGCTGCACCTGGCGGTCGGACTGGGCCACCTGGAAACGGTCAAGCGGCTGATCGCGCGCGGGGCCGACATCAACCAACCCGACGGGTCCGGCCGAACCCCGCTGGCACTGGCGCTGGGCTTGGATCCTAAGGGTAAGAACACCGCTGCTATCCGGCAGGCATTGCAACAATCCGGCGCCCGTCCATAAAGGGGCCGCGCCATCGACTCGCGGAGAGAAAACATGACCGAGAAGGTCGAGGACCTGACCGTCTCCTACACGGAAGACGGCATCGAGACCTGCAAGGAATTGGACAAGGTGATCTTGTCCAAGGGCGCCTGGACCACCATCCTTTTCCGTTATCAGGACTGGGACCGCACCAAGGAGATCTATGGACCGGACAAATACACCATCCGCCGCTATCAGAAGCGTGCCGGTGAATACCGTCAGCAGTCCAAGTTCAACATCTCGAGTCGCGCCCAGGCCGAGGGCCTGATCAAGGCCTTGCAGGGGTGGATCGGGGAGGAGCCCGAGGCTTGAGATTGGCGGCCTTCATCGTCGTTCCGGCCGCAGGACCGAAAATCGAGGCTTTACCGGCCGGGATATTGTGGGAGCGGCCTCCGGCCGCGACCGGGCCTCGCAAACTGCCGCAGGGTCGCGAGTGACCGCGGCTTCGCATCGCGGCCGGAGGCCGCTCCCACGTTCAGCTGACGGAGTGGCTGAGTTTTATTCTACGGCCATTACCCGGACGCGGCGCCGCCCGCTAAAGCGTCGGCCTCCAGTCCAGTCGCCCCGGTCACCGGATGATGAACATCAAAATCCCCATCCTGCTCGCCCTCGGCCTGCTGCTCGCCGGCGGCGGCTATCTGCTCGGCCGCGGCCAGGCCGGCCCGGCCGACCAACCGCGAGGCGCCGACCAACCCCTGGCATCAATCCAGGCGGCACCGATCTATCAGTGCCCCATGCACCCCTGGATCACGTCAGACAAACCCGGTGACCGCTGCACGATTTGCGGCATGGACCTCGTCGCCGTCGGCGGTAACGGCGCGGCAGCGGCGGCCGATCCCGACCGCGTCACGCTCAACGCCGCCCAGATCGCCGTCACCGGCGTCGCGACCAGCGAGGTCACCCGGGGTGCGCTGACCCGCACCCTGCGTGTCAGCGGGGTCATCAACGATGATGACACCCGGCATCGCATCCTGGCCGCGCGGGTGCCGGGGCGCATCGAGACACTCCAGGTCAACTATGTGGGCGCCGAGGTGGCGGCCGGGGCGCCGCTCGCCACCGTCTTCAGCCCCGAAATGCTCACCGCCCAACGCCAGTATGTCGAACGGCTCAAGGCCGGCGATGTCGCCTCCCCCCGCGCCGAGCGCGCGGCGGCCCGCGAACGCCTGCTCGAATTGGGTCTCACCGAGGAGGAGATCCGCATCCTGGACCGCACGCTCAAGCCCACCGCCATGGTCAATATCCGCGCGCCGCTGTCCGGCACCGTGGTCTCGCGCGCGGTCTACGAGGGTCAATATGTCAAGACCAACGACCCGCTGTTCGAAATCGGCGACTTCTCGCGCATGTGGTTCGTGTTCGACGCCTACGAGCCCGACCTCGCCTGGCTGCGCCTGGGCCAGACCGTGGAGGTGTCGGTGCCCTCGCTCCCCGGCCAGGTGCTGACCGCTCCCATCAGCTTCATCGACCCCAACCTGGATGAACAGACCCGCACGGCGCGCGTGCGGGTCACCCTGGAGAACCCCGAACGCCGGCTGCGCTACCGCCAGACCGCCCAGGCGCTGGTGTCGGTCACCACGCCGGACCACCTGCTGGTGCCGCGCGCGGCCGTCCTGCAGCACAGCGGCCGGCCCATCGTCTATCTCGACCTGGGTGAGCAGGGCGGCTATCTGGCCCGCGAAATCCGGCTGGGGCGCGTGGGCGACACCCAGGCCGAAGTGCTCAGCGGCCTCAACGCGGGCGACCGGGTCGTGACCACCGCCGCCCTGATCCTCGATGCGCAGGCCCAACTCGCCCACGCGGGTGCGGCGGCGGACCCTCACCAGGGCCATCGCCCGCCGGTGACGATTCCCGCCGCCCCTCCGCCGCCGGCCGAGGCGGCTTACGGATTGCTGCGTACCCTGGCCTTCGCCACCGCCGATGGCGCGAACGCACTCGCGGCCGATGATCTGGCCGCCTACCAACAGCAGTTGCCCGCCTTGCGCGCGGCGCTCGCCGCCTATCTCGCCGGCGATGCCGCGACGGCGCGGGGTGAACTGGCCGCCTTCACCGGCACGCTCGCCGAGGCGTCCGACCTCGACGCGGCCCGCCGCGCCTTTGAGCCATTCAGCACCGCCGTGGCGGATCTGGCCCGCACCCGGCACCTCCACCACCGGGAGGAACTCTGGATCTATCAGTGTCCCATGACCCCGGTGCTCGGTACCGCCCGCTGGCTCTCCCGGTCGCGGCAACTGCGTAACCCCTTCTTCGGGTCCGCCATGCTCGAATGCGGCGAAGCAGTGAACGAGTAGAGCGTTCCATCGTGTCTTGCTGGTCCAGGTGCGCGCGAGGGCCTCGATCAAGATTCCGGCCATTTGCGCTCGCCGAGTGCGTAGTCAGGCCATCCTGGCCTGACACCGTCAGGGCTGGAAGCCCTGACTACGCACGCCGCTGGCCGGGATTACGATCAAGGCCGCTGCGAGGGACCATCCATGGCACTGGATTCCGGCATCCTGCCGGAATGACACTTCAACTTCAGTTGGTAGGGAGTACGCCTAGCAGCCTGTCGGACTTTAGGCGACTTCCGAATAAGACGCTATCAAGAATCAAGCTCCGTAGGAGCCCGCTTGCGGGCGACGTGACCTGCCGGAATCGCGTCATTGTGCCCCCACCCGTCGCCCGCAAGCGGGCTCCTACGGGTTGGATTTCTCGCGGAAATCACCTTACGTTAGATTGTGGAGCAACAAAAAGCCTTTATGTTGACTCATGCCCTTATCCTAGGGGCTAAGTCCGACAGGCTGCTAGACCCTATGATCGCCCGGCTCATCCACTGGTCGCTGCATAACCGCTTCCTGGTCCTGAGCGGCCTGCTCGCCCTCTGCGCCTGGGGCCTGGTCGCGCTGCAGCGCGTGCCCATCGACGCCATTCCCGACCTGTCGGAGAATCAGGTCATCGTCTATGCCGACTGGCCCGGCCGCTCGCCGCAAGAGGTCGAGGATCAGATCACCTACCCGCTGTCCGTCTCATTGCAGGGCCTGGCCGGGGTGCGGACCGTGCGGGCCAGTTCCATGTTCGGCTTTTCGTTCCTCACGGTGATCTTCGCCGATCAGGTCGATGTCTACTTTGCCCGCACCCGGGTGTTGGAACGGCTCAATTCATTGGGCGACCTGCTGCCGGCCGGTGTGATCGCGCGGCTCGGACCGGATGCCACGGGCCTTGGCTGGGTCTACCAGTATTACCTCAAAGACACCTCGGGCACGCAGGACCTGGGCTCGTTGCGCACCCTGCAAGATACTTTCATCCGCTATCAACTCGCCGCCGTTCCGGGCGTGGCCGAGGTCGCCGGCATCGGCGGCTTCGTGCGCCAATACGAGATCGAGGTCTCGTCACTCAAACTGAAGCAATACGGCGCCACGCTGGGCGAGGTCATGGATGCCGTCGGCAGCGGCAATCGCAATGTCGGCGGCAAGACCATCGAGGAAAACGGCGCCGAGTACATCGTCCGCGGCATCGGCCTGGTGCAGGATCTCACCGACCTGGAACAGATTCCGGTACTGCCGCGTAACGGCACCCCGCTCTATCTGCGCGATGTCGCCACCATCCGCGTCGGCGGCGACTTCCGCCGCGGCGCGCTCGATGTGAATGGCAAGGAGGTGGTCGGCGGCATCGTGGTCATGCGCTATGGCGAGAACGCCTATCGCGTCATCCAGGACGTGAAGACCCGGATCGCCGGCCTGAGCCCCGGCCTGCCGCCGGGTGTCAGCCTGGCCGCCTTCTATGACCGCAGCGAATTGATCGAGCGCGCCATCTCCACCCTCAAGGAGGCGCTGACCGAGGAAGTCATCCTGGTGACGCTGATGCACATCCTCTTTCTCTTCCATTTTCGCAGCATCCTGATCGTCACCCTGCCCTTGCCGGCGTCCATTCTGATCGCCTTCATTCTGATGGATCAGTTCGGCATCCCCTCGAACATCATGTCGCTGACCGGGATCGCCATTTCCATCGGCGTTCTGGTGGATGCCGGCATCGTCATGACCGAGAACGTCATCCGGCATTGCGAGCGCGCCGAGGCCGCGCTGCGCCGCCGGCTCAACGCCGCCGAGGTCTTCGCCCAGACCTTGGCCGCCGCCACCCAGGTCGGGCGGCCCATCGTGTTCTCGATGCTGGTGATCATCTTCGCCTTCGTGCCGGTGTTCCTGCTCACCGGCCAGGAAGGCAAGCTGTTTCATCCGCTGGCCTATACCAAGACCTTCGCCCTGATCGGGGCCACCCTGCTGGCGGTGACCGCCGTGCCGGTCTTCTGCACCCTGCTGATCCGCGGCCCCTTCCAGCCGGAGTCGGAGAACTGGCTGATGCAGCGCCTGCTGCGCCTCTACGAGCCGGCGCTCGACTGGGCACTGCGCCACCGCAAGACCGTGTTGGGGCTCGCGACCAGCCTGCTCGCCGTCTGCATCGTCATCGCCTGGGGGCTGCCGCGCGCCCTCAATGCCCACCTGCCCGAGTCGATCGCCCGGTATACCCAGGGGTTCGGCACCGAATTCATGCCCACCCTGGAGGAAGGGTCGCTGCTCTTCATGCCGGTGCTGCTGCCGGCCACCGCGTTCACCGAGGTGAAACGCATCATGGCCTGGCAGGATCAGGTCATCAGCGCGCACCCGGCGGTCGCCTCGGCGGCCGGCAAGCTGGGGCGGGCCGCCACCGCGACCGACCCGGCGCCGGTCGAGATGATCGAAACCACCATCCAGCTCAAGCCGCCCGACGCCTGGTCGCCCGGGACGACCAAGGCATCGATCATCGCCGATCTGTCGGAGCGCCTGATGAATGTCCCCGGCTATGTGCCGGGGTTCCTCCAGCCGATCGAGAACCGCATCCTGATGACCAGCACCGGCATCCGGGCCCAGGTCGGCGTCAAGATCTTCGGCGACGATCTCGATGCACTCCAGGAGCAGGCCTTCGCGGTCGAGCGCGTCATCAATCGCGTCCCCGGTGCGGTCGGCGTCGCGCCGTCACGGGTGCAGGGCAAGCCCTATCTGGAGATTCAGGTCCGGCGCGAGATGCTCGGCCGCTACGGGCTGAGCGTTGCGGAGGTCTTCCGTCAGGTGGAGGCCGGGATTGGCGGGGTCAGCGTCGGCACCACCATCAAGGGCCGCGAACGCTGGCCGCTTCAGGTGCGGCTGGAACAATCCGAACGCGGCGACATCGACCGGCTGGGCGAGATCCTGGTCGCCACCCCCTCGGGCGCGACCGTGCAGTTGCGCCAGGTCGCCGACCTCAAGCGCGTCGTCGGCCCCAACGAGATCCAGAGCGAGAACGGCCGGCTGCGGGTCTTCGTACAGGCCAACGTCCGCGACCGCGACCTGGGCGGCTTCGTCGAGGAGATCAAGGAGCGCATCGCCGCCGAGATCACCCTGGCACCGGGAATGACCATCGACTACTCCGGTCAATACGAAAACCAGTTGCGCGCACGGGCCACGCTCGGCTACGTCGTCCCCGCCGTCATCCTCATCATCTTCGCGACCCTGGTGATGACCTTCCGCTCGGTGGGAGAAGCGGCCCATGTCCTCCTGGCGGTACCATTCGCACTCACCGGCGGCGTGCTGCTGCAAGCCTGGATGGGATTCAATTTCAGCGTGGCCGTCTGGGTGGGTTATATCGCGCTCTTCGGCACCGCCATTCAGACCGGCGTCATCATGGTCACCTATCTGGAGGAATCGGTAAAAACCATGAGCCAGGATCTCGGCCGCCCGCTGACCCGCGCGGAACTGACGCAAGCCGTCAAAGCCGGCGCCCGGCTGCGGCTGCGCCCCAAAGTCATGACCGTAGCCACCACCATCGCGTCACTGACCCCGATCTTCTGGCTTCAGCGCACCGGCGTCGAAATCATGCAGCCGCTGGCCGCCCCGGTGGTCGGCGGGATGCTCTCCAGCCTGGTGCATATTCTCATCGTCACCCCGGTCATCTTTATTTGGCTGCGGGAGCGGCAACTGGATCGCGCGGCGGCAAGGACAAGGAACGGCCCGACCTCTTGAACCCGGCAAAGGCAGTGATCACGCCAAGGCGCTTTACGGTATCCTAAATCCGGCAATTGCTCACACAAAGACACAAAGAACACGAAGGAAAACAGAGACTGGAGGCTTTCCGCCATGACCGTCAGGCTCAAGCCATCGGGGCTCGCCGCCCCTGACCTGTACGACACCGACATCGGCGCCTGGGCTGAGCAGCAGGCGCGCCTGCTGCGGGCCGGCTGGTTCGCGGAACTCGATATTGAGCACATCGCCGAGGAGATCGAAGACGTGGGCAAGAGCGAGCAGCGGGAACTGGCGAACCGGCTGTCGGTGTTGCTCGCCCATTTGTTGAAGTGGCACTACCAACCGGAGCGCCGGGGCAACAGTTGGCGTCGTACCATCCTCGCCCAACGGCGTTCGCTGAGTTTGCGCCTCAAGCGCACGCCGAGCCTCAAGACCATCCTGCGCGATCCCGACTGGCTGGAGGAAATCTGGGAAGATGCCATCAGCGCCGCCACCGCCGAGACGGGACTCGATGCCTTTCCTGAACACTGCCCCTGGGAGATCCCTCAGGTCTTGGATGCGGATTGGATGCCTGAATAAGCGCGATAGCCGGTCTCTGCTGAACTGGACGGAAGGTGCCTGCCGGTTTTGGTCATCGCTCCGGCCGGTTCCGCACGGCCTTGGGCGGAAATTTGATCCACAGATGCACACAGATGTTCACAGATACGCTTCTTCATCTGTGTTCATCTGTGACATCTGTGGACAAATCCGGATCATCGTTTTGGCCGGAGCGCCGATCATGGCCGGTCAGGCAAACTCACTGTCCTCGCTGCCGTCATCCTCACACAGCGACTGCTCTCCGGGTAGCGCCGAGGACGCGCCATCCGCATCCTCGTCCGTGATCGTGACCCACTGCCCCGGCAACGCCAGCAGCTCATCACCCAGATCGCCATCGATCACCGACACCAGCAGCCCGTAACTGACCCGCCAGCGCAGCCCATCCACCATCACCGCCGCCGACTTGGGATTCAGCTTCACCACCTGGCCGAACCGCTCCTGACCCTGGCGGTCCTTGAAACCCACCCGATCACCCACGCTCAGACGATTGCGGTCCAGCGCTTGCCGCTTGCGCGCGCCGATCGTCACATCCTGACCATCCAGATCGATCAGATAAAACGGAATGGTCCACCGCCTCCCGTCCGCCAGATCCTGAACATCAGCCTGTGTCCGATTCATTTTCAACAGTTTCGCCTCGATCAGACGGTTCTCGGTACTGTGAAACCAGCGGATGGTCTGACCGACACGCAGCACGCGCTTTACCGCCGCGATGCGCGCCGGATCATCGAGCTGATTGCGGATGGCCACGTTCAAGCGAAACAGTTGGAACAGGCTGGCCTGGCCCAGCGCGTCGAGGATGGCGGTGTAATTCATCGTTGCGGTCTCTGCTAAACCGCGCCCAGCGCGGTAGGCGATGTTATTGGATGGAATCGGCCCCGGCAGACGCGACGACTGCTGGATCTGGCGCGGTTTAATGATCGATCGACGATCCTGGTAAGCGTCGTCAGCCCGCAAAGCGCCGCATGTTACCGTGAAAACCACCCGCCGCCCCGTGGGAGCGGCCTCCGGCCGCGATGCGACGCCGCGGCGAACCCCAATGTTCAAGTCCCCGCGAGACCCCATCGCGGCCACAGACCGCTCCCACGATAGACCCTCAGCCACTGGAATGGGTCATCACCGTCACATCAACGCCCCGCATCAAAGCGGCGGCCATGATCGTCGGGGCGCACTGGAGGTCGAGGCTTAACCGTGAAAGTCGCGCAGCGACCCTGTGGGAGCGGCGTCCCGCCGCGATGGGGTCGGGCGTGTCACCGCAGCGTTCGCGATCACCGCGGCACCGCATCGCGGCGGGACGCCGC
>NZ_KB902464.1 GCF_000379525.1 Lamprocystis purpurea DSM 4197
TCTTGAGCGACAACTCCTCTTCCATGGTCACCGACCAGGGGCGGCCGACGAACAGGTCGGTGAGCAGGATGCCGAGCCAGCGGTGCCAGGGTTTGNGGGGGCGGTTGTCCATGGCTGGCGTGATGGCGCGGAGGGCGGTGGCGGACCGTAGGGCGCGCTAGCAGCCTGTCGGACTTAGCCCTTAGGATAAGGGCATGAGTCAACAACAAGGCTTTTTGTTGCTCCACAATCTAACGTAAGGTGAGTTCCGTGAAAAATCCAACCCGTAGGAGCCCGCTTGCGGGCGACGGGTGGGGGGCACAATGACGCGATTCCGGCAGGTCAGGTCGCCCGCAAGCGGGCTCCTACGGAGGTTGATTCTTGATAGCGTCTTATTCGGAAATCGCCGAAAGTCCGACAGGCTGCTAGGCGACTGCCGTATTGCGCCGGGTGGCGGGGTGCTGCACGATCGGCGGCACACTCCGCTGCGCGATTGCGCCCTACGGTTCTGAAGCGTGGGAGCCAGATGCACTGCGGTCCTGCGCGCAGACCGCGGTGATCGCGGCGTCACCACCGGTCAACTGGCGTCGTCGAGCACCTCGGCCAGGGTCTGGGCCGTCAGNACGCGCGTGGACCAGCGCAACAGGGTGTCCGCATCGGCGGTGTCAATTCGTTGACGCGCGGCCTCGGGCAATTCGCCGAAGCGCAAGCGCAGGAGGGACGTGAGGACGCGGGCTTCGCCGTGCTGCACGCCCAGCTTGACGCCTTGCGCGATGCCTTGTTCGATGAAACGCTGGGCAAATCCGCTCATGTCGGCCGCCTCCTGAGGATAGCGTTGGGTGTAGAGGGTGCGCTCATGGTCGTCCAGGTCGGCGTAGATGTCGATAAAGTCGAGATATTTCAAGCGCCGCTCGGGGTCTGGCTCCAACTCGACCAGGCCGCGCACGGCCTGCGCGTAGACCTCCAGTTTGTCTTCGGGGGCGTAGGCCATGTTGGGCAGATTCAACCGGGCGACCAGGTTGCTGCTGTGCAGGTGGGCGCGGGCCGGGATGCGGAACAGGGCGGTCGCGAGATAGCGAAATTCCAGGTAGGCCGCGCTTTCGCTGCCGAGTCGCAGGGACGACGGAAAGCGTCCGGCGTGCAGAAAGATGACGACTGGGACGACCCGCTCGGTTGCGAACATCTCGGCGAGATCGAGACAATAGTGCGCCAAGCGATGCATGGAGAAGCGCTGGGGGTCGGTCTCTTCCTCAAACGCGAACAGCAGCGCGGCGCGCCGGCCGTCCGGCCATTCCACCAGCAGGGGCGTATCCAATTCGCGAAACCGCGCACCGAGTCGTTCCTTGAGCTGCTCCTGACGGATCGGCAGGATGCGGGCGCCGGCATCGACGGCATGGGACTCAACCGCCGCAAAGAAGGCGATCGACTCGCGCGGATAGTCGATGATGAGGTTCTTGAAGTTTTGGTCGTGGCTCATGGGACGGCGTTCAATGCGCCTTCCGGCGCAGCGGCCGACGCGGGCGTCTGGTGATCGGGGTCCACGGCGTGGTCGCGC
>NZ_KB902465.1 GCF_000379525.1 Lamprocystis purpurea DSM 4197
GTCGCGGTGCCGGCGAGCAGTGCGGCGCCGGGCACGCGCGGGCAGACGGCGTGGGATGGGACCTATCGCTATGTCGCGGTCGGCACCGCGGTCTGGATACGCCAGGCTCCCGAGACCACCTGGACAGCCAGCGACGGCGCCCCGGCCCCGACCAGTGTCGGCACGCTGGGCGATGTGCGCCTGGTGGCCGACTATCTGTATGAGTGTCTGGGCAGCGCGCAGTGGATTCGCTGGCCGGCCGAGACCGCTTGGAGCGACGCGGACGCGGCCCTGGCGCCACAGTCGGTGGGCTGGCCCGGCGGGGCGGCCTGGGCGGCCCCGTATTGGTATCGCTATGTCGGCGCGGCCTGGGTGCGCGCCGCGGCGGAAATGACGTTTTAGGAGCGCAGCAAAATGGCAGACAAGCTCGGCTTGGTCGACCCGGAGACCGGGGCCGCGGCCCCGGTGAAAGCGGCCGGCTATGCGCTGGCGGTGCAAGCGAACGTGATCGACCAGCAAACGGCGCTGGGTCTGAACAGTGCCGCGTTCGAGCCGGTCTCAGCGTTTGCTGATGCGGCAACGGCCAGCATTGCGCGCGCCGCGGTGACCTGGCAGAACATCGCCGATCTGAAGCTGTTGCACGCCGACGCACAGGGTGAGCTGGACCCTGTGGGCGGGGCCAATTTGCGCACGCTGCCCCCGCCCTATGCGACGTTGCTGACCGCGGCCCTGCCGATCGTCAACAGCACCGCGCCGACCGTTATCGCGTCCATCACACCGCCGACAGGGGTGGCCCCCACGGTCGGCGAGGCGGTCACGCTCCTCTGTGTCGGCAGCTATTTCAACACCACCGCGGCGGGTGCGACCTCGCAATTCACCCTGTCGATCGCGCTCGGCGGCACCGTGGTGTTCCAGGACGATGTGAGCAACATCAATGCGCATGCCTCGCAGCGGCCCATGATCATCGAGCTGCAACTGATTCGGGCGGGCGCGGCCACGGCCGTGCTCTATGGGCAGGCCATCGTCAGCGTTGGGGGGCCGGCCGCCGTGGGCTTCGGCGATCAGAGCACGCTGATCAGTCGCGGCAATCCGCTGGTGGCACCGGTGATCCAAGGCAGCCTGCTGACCTATGACTGGAGCAATCCCCCGGCGATCACGATCACGCTGGCGCTCGGCACCGCGCACGCCGAACACCAATATAACCGTGGGTTCGTGCGGGCCTATGCCGATCGGCTGCACGTGATCGAGGCCACGCCCGATCCGACGCCGACCGTTTACCCGTGGCTGGATGATGTGCCGGTGCGGCCGACGATCACGCGCACCTTCACCGTGCCGATGCCGGCCGCGTTCCCGCTGATTGCGTCCTCGACCATTCTGCAGGCGCTCTCCGCCGAGGAGATGGCCTGCCTCGACCTGATCTGTTGCAAGCCCAGCGTGAGCTATGTGACCAACATTGCCGCCGCGCAGGTGATCAATCCCACGTTG
>NZ_KB902466.1 GCF_000379525.1 Lamprocystis purpurea DSM 4197
TCCTTGGTCATCGTCACCGTGGCCGCCGCCGCGGGGTTGAGCCACAGCAGCCATAGCAGGATCAGAGCGGTCAGTCCCACCGGAATCAGCAGCAANCGTTTCATTCGACACCCATGCGCAAGAAGCCTGGGCACAGCCTAGCGTCACGACACCGGGAGCGGCCGTTNCGCGTACTGCATCCCCACCTGCCCATAAACCCATTGCGCCAGATCAAAGCTCTTGCCCCAGCGCGCGCGTTGCGCCGCCGTTGGCGCGAGCGTCACCACGCGCACGATGCCCGCCTGGGCCAGCTTAGCCGCGCACCGGGAGCAGGGCGGCATCGGCCACACGTAGGCTGTGCCGCCGGCGAGGTCATGCTGCGCGAACAGCAGGGCGTTTTCTTCGGCGTGGATGACCAGCGCAAGCTTGGTCTCGCGGTCGTGCAGCTTGTCGGCGTCGTCCGGGACGCCGCGCGGAAAGCCATTTATCCCGGTGGAGAGTATTCTATGTTTCTGGTCTACGATAACGCACGCGCATTTGGTTGATGGATCTTTCGACCACGCGGCAACGGTTCTGCACACATCAAGAAATCTATTGTCCCATTTGTCAACTACGGTTTCCATGTTGCTCCGTTCTTAATAAGTGCGACCGACCTACGCGACACACCATATTCGGTCGCTATTTCTTGGTTACTACGCATGTCGCCCCTTATTTCCGTGGCGGCGGTCATCGAAAGCTTTACCCCGCGTTTGCTCCTGTTTTGGTCTGTGTAGGTTGCCCATCTACAGTTTTCCTTGTAGTAACCGGCTGAGTTATCGATCCTGTCCAGCGTCAACCCATGTGGACATTCTCCCATGTCCTCATAGAAGTTATCGAACGAAAGCCATCTTTCACACAGTGTGACTCCTCGCGCTCCGTAGTTTTTGTACGCTGGGTCTGATGTGACAAGGCACCGAACTTTCATGGCGGTCCACGCCCGGTACGTTTTGTCAGCGCGTTGCCCATCTGCTCGCGAACGCATCCCATGTGTTGTTCTTAGGCGCCCAGCACGTGACAAGACATCAAGCATATAGCACCCACAAGACTGCGTATTCCCACTTGTTAGGGAGCCGATGACGACCTCTGTCGTTTTTCCACAGTCACACCTACAGAGCCATCGTCTAACATTTCTTGCGCCAACGCTTGCAACCTGGATCGCAACAAGTCTCCCAAATCTTTGGCCTGATATGTCTTTTGGGATTCCCATTTTTCACCCGACGCGTATGATTTTCGTCGATGGATCTTTGCTCTTGCGCGCCACCAAGGCCGCGAGGTCCAGGCCGTAGTCGTCCCAGGTCATGAGCGCACCGCCCGGAAGAACAGGACGCGCGGGGCGGCCTTGTTCACCTGATCCAGGTCCGCGCGGAAAGTGCCGGCGTTGCCGATGGCGGATTTGACCGCCGCCGCGTGGAAGGCCA
>NZ_KB902467.1 GCF_000379525.1 Lamprocystis purpurea DSM 4197
CGTCCGGCGGCTGTCGCCCGGTCGCCGCGCAGAAGGCATCGTACTGGGCAAAGGTGACCTCGGTCTGACCGATCGCAAAGGGGGCGAGTCGCACCAGGTGGCGCGGGCTTTCATCTGAACTTCGCTCCGGTTCGTCTTCCGGCGAGCCCATCTGAAACTGCCCTCCGGGTAACGCGATCATCGTCGGCTCGAAGTCGAAACGTGGCATGAGGAGGGTGGGTTCAGTGATATCCCCCGCGGATACCCCTGGCGGCCGATCCGGCCATCCCGTGCTGGACTGGTCCGGTGATTTCACTGAATCACCGCCCGCACGTACGGTCGCGTCGCGCGGCCCGACGCGACTGTCGGGGGTCTCAGGGGTGTCGCTGGCAAGCCGAAAACCGAGGTCGTAGTGCCGGTAGCCGGCGTCGCCCCTGTCGCGGCTGGCCGAGCGGAGGAACCTGGGGCTGTAGAACCAAGACCCGCCGCGGAGCACGCGCGCCGAACGGTCCCCCGCCTCCCAGGCACTGCCGTCCGCGGGCGCCCGCTGATAGCTGTCATGATACCGATCCTGCACCCACTCCCAGACGTTCCCATGCACCTCATACAGACCCCAGGGGTTGGCCGGCAGACTCCCTACCGGGACCGTCTGTCCTCGGTAGACCCCGGTATTGGCCCCGCAGCCGGAATAATCGGAGTTGCCGTTGTAGTTCGCCTGGTCGGTCGTGATGCAGCGCCCGGTCCAGAACGGCGGGGTGGTACCCGCCCGCGCTGCATATTCCCATTCGGCTTCCGTCGGCAAGCGATAGTGTTTCCCGGCCTCCTTTGATAGCCAGGCCGCATAGGCCACCGCGTCCTCCCAACTGACGTTGATCACCGGCCGCTGACCCCGTCCCCAGCCGTTGTCGCCTGGCGGCTGTCGCCGGGTCGCCGAGCAGAAGGCATCATACTGTGCAAAAGTAACCTCGGTCTGTCCGATCGCAAAGGGGGCCAGTCGCACCGGGTGACGCGGGCCTTCATCTGAACCTCGCTCCGACTCGTCTTCCGGCGAGCCCATCTGCAACTGCCCTCCGGGTAACGCGATCATCGGCGGTTCGAAGTCGAAACGGGGCGCAATGAGGGTGGGCTTGGTGAGTTTCCCGGCGGATACCGTTTCGATCGGCGTCAGCCGAAACGCCGCGTCGGCCCACTGACTGGTGCGCAAGCGCAGCCGTTGCGCTGCGGCTGTGTAGCCCGCGGCCCGCACCGCGACTTCCCGCTCACCGACCGCGATTTCACGCTCAAAGAGCGCGTTGGGCTGGGTCTGCCCGATGACCTGGCCATCGACCAGCACGTCGGCGGCGATGTTGGTCGTGACCCGCAGGTTGCCGAGAAATTGCACCGGCGGCGGGGGCGCTTGCACGTCCGCCGTCGCTCCGGCGTGGGCCAAGCGCCGCTGCTCCGCTTCACGCACTTTGTCCGAACTGG
>NZ_KB902468.1 GCF_000379525.1 Lamprocystis purpurea DSM 4197
TCCGCCTGGTGTTCGACTACCTGGGCATGACGGAAAACTCCCGCCGCCGCCCGCGGGGACGGCCAGCCACGGTGGGCTAGAACGGATTCGCCGTGAAAGACTGGAGATTTCGGCTATGTAGTTCTCCGCCTCATCGTACAATTTCCAAAGACGATCAATTTCTTCGGCGGATGGAGGCATTTACAACTCAGTCAAAATGGAGTTCTTCAAAGGCACGTCTTTTGTCTTCCGCTGTCAAAAGCCTGCCAGCGCCAAGTAAGACGCTTCCCTCAGCGTTTCGTTGCGTCACTGCACGAACAATTTCATCGTTGCGTTTACTTTGATCCGCAGGCGGAATCTTCTCAAGACCGCTTGGGATAAGCCGTGCCAGAAAATCAGAAATACTCATTCCTCCCCCGGAACCCTGATGGTTTCATTAAGTTCGACTGCTGGCCTCGTGTTTTCCGAAGTGATGAAAGCGCCTGCATCCCTCGGCCTTGTGACATTTAAACTCATTCAGATAACCGGCGATCCGCATTACCGTAAAAGCTACTCCCTATATCATCAATCGCCAGTACGCTGTCGATCATTGCCCGTAATCCACACCAGCAATCGGCTTGGGAGACAGATGCGCAGAATCAGCCATGCTAGCCAACCAATAATTTTACTACATAGAGGCATGATGTCAACCTCTTGTTTCGAAAGGGCCGGGACTGGAGTACCCCGGTTAGTATGTTGCCCTATCGTCGCGCGCATCACACACCCGATACTCCGGGCGTAGCGGATTCACAACGAGTTTTCCACCTGTCATCCGCGACGGGCGCCGGCTATCTGGCGCCCGTCGCGGATCAATAGGTACTGGATCATTCCGTCCAATTTTCCAAGGGGTTGCGGGGACTCTCGACGAGATTTTCACGCTCGGCGAGGAAGTCATGCGGTAATGGCGACTCGTCCAGGAGGGCAAATAGGAGCGCCAAGCGGTCCTCGTCGGGACCGGGCGCTTTGGATCTCAGGGTAATCTCGCCGGTCGCCTCATCTATGCGCACCCAGACCTCCTCGCCGGCCAGTTCAAAGCCCGGGGGCAGGCGTAGGGTCTGCTGGTGGCCGGTGGTCTCAAGTTTGGCAATTGCGATCATGTCGGTGGTCTCGCAGGACGTCTTCCAGGATAGCTTATACTCGCCGGACCGCCAAAGAAAAAGCGGTGCTCCGACCATTGGCTTCTACATTCCGGTGCCTAAATGGTTGTCCGCAAATAACCTGGACAATAGTTGTCGCTGACTGCATAGCCAATAGGGTTTGGGCGTGGTGGATTGTTCAACTTATTTGCGGACAGACCCTAAGTAACGAGGCATAAATTAGTTATACATCTTTATTAAGA
>NZ_KB902469.1 GCF_000379525.1 Lamprocystis purpurea DSM 4197
GTCGGCATAACGATCGAATTCGGGGTCAGAATTGGCGTTCATAGCAGTGGCGTTGCGGTTGGTTGGCTTTCCAGGCGGTGGGGAAATAGGGGTCTGACCCCTATTTCCCATTTGACCCCTATTTCCCATTCCTATTTCCCATTTCACCGTTATCGGCGTTGCCGTTGGTTAGGCCGCCAGTGGTTGAATCCGCGACAGGTCTTCGCCATGCGCCCGCAGGGCCTCTTCGGTGTCATAGTCGGACTGCAAGGCCAGCCAGAAGCCCGGTGTCGTGCCAAAGGCACGGGACAGACGCAACGCCGTGTCGGCGGTAATGCCGCGCTTGCCGGCGCAGATTTGGCTGATCCGCATCGGCGGGACATAGATCTGATGCGCCAGGCGGTATTGGCTGATGCCCAGCGGTACCAGGAACTCTTCGCGCAACACCTCGCCGGGATGGATATTCTTGATGGTGTCCATGCGGTTTCCTCAGTGATAGTCGCAAATCTCAACGCGCTCGGCATGGCCGTTGTTCCACACGAAACAGAGACGCCATTGGTCATTGATGCGGATGCTGTGTTGTCCGGCGCGGCTCCCCAGGAGCGGTTCCAAGCGGTTGGCCGGGGGGATGCGTAAATCCTCAAGGCACTGTGCGGCGTTGAGCATCCGCAGTTTGCGCCGCGCCACTTCCTGAATCTGGTTCGGCAACTTCTTGGTAAATCGCCCGTTCCAGATGGTTTCCGTGGCGGCATCGTGGAAGGTGGTGATTATGGCTAAAATAATATCGCGCAACGATACTATCGTCAAGCGTTAGGCCGCTCAAGGTGGCTTGACCACGCGCCCCGCCGGGCCTATGCTGGTTCTACCGCTGGGGTCCCAGCGGTCGGGTTTGACAGCCCGGAAACAAGGCGGACAGACCGCCGCCCAGGCGGTATTTTTTTGTCCGCAGCATGGCAGTACCTCTATGGTGCGGGCCGTGCGGGGGAGCCTTCGGGCTCGCCGGTTCCTTGTTCCGGTCTGTCAACCCCGCACGGTCCGCCCACCACGTTTGACAGCGTGGGGCGGAGTGTCCGCAAACAAGGTGTCATGCCATGACCGAGCTTCCCGCCCAAGTCGCGCCCGTCGCGTTCGCCTTCTCGTCAACCTACACCGTTCGCGTCGTCACGCGCGACGGCGATCCCTGGTTCGTCGCCGCCGACGTGTGCGCCGCCCTGGACCTTGATCAAGTCAGCCGTGCGCTGTCCAGATTGGACGATGACGAGCAGCAAGTCGTTGATTTTGGCACCCTTACTTCAATTACGGGAGTTACAAATCAAGAACTTAACCCCGGACAGAAAATCAACCTCATCAACGAGTCCGGCCTGTACTCCCTGATCCTGGGCAGCCGCAAGCCCGAGGCCAAGCGCTTTAAGAAGTGGGTCACGTCCGAAGT
>NZ_KB902470.1 GCF_000379525.1 Lamprocystis purpurea DSM 4197
TGGCAACAGCGGGGCGGCGGGACCCGCGACGCGGTGGTGATCCGCGCCCTCTTGGTGTTGATCGCCGAACCCCGGGTCGGCTTGCGGCGGGGGCGGATTGAACCGCGGGCGTTGAAGCGTCGGCTCAAGAACTATCCGCTGTTGACCAAGCCCCGGCGCCTCGCGCAGGAGGAGGTCCGCCAGAACGGCCACCCCAAGAAACAGCGCTGAACACGCCGATTTTTGGGCATGAACCGCGATGCTAACTCGCTGATTTAAAGATGCTCTCGGCTTATCTTTGCGCCATTCTGGTTAGAGCGGCGATTTCTTCTCCGATCTCCCCCGCTGAGATCATCGCATTGGCGCCTCAACGACTAGCCGTTGGCGATTGACACGGACCTTAGAATCCGCCCCCATCCTCGTCACAGCCGTACCCGTGCGAGGACAGACGGATGTGCTTTTAGAACCCCCTTGCCTCAACACCACTAAAATATCACAGCCATTAGGTCCGAGGGTCGCCGGCCGCTGCTCGCCGTTTTAGCACTATTCCGCAAAACTGATTACCAAATCGCCCTAACAGTGAGTCTAGAATAAGTTTAACGGCTTTCACGCAGAGAAGCCCCATGTTACTCCCCAAAATCGCAAGAAATCTTGCATAAACGAGATTGTGATGCCAAAAAGTAAACACATGGCACTCGAAGTTGTCTGGTCCAAGAAAGCTTGATGCGACTTGCTCAAGGAATCTTTCTTTCCAGCGAAATACATAATTTACCGCTGTTCCATTTCTCTCCCAGGTAGTCCCTGATAAGCGACAAATAAGAGTGTCATGCCCTTCCAAGAATACAATGCCGCTTCTTCCGATCCGAAGCATCTCGGTTAGCCCTTGCACTGGTGATTGTAAATGGTGGAGCCCATCCTGGACAAACACGATATCAAAGCTATCTTTCGCTAGACCGGTTTGCTCCGCATCCAGGACTAAACCCTTAAGTCTCACATCGCGTTGCAACGCAGCCCGAACCCCTTCCTCCGCCAGGTCAGAGACCGTCACATCCAAGAATCCAAGATCACACAAGATGCTGCCTTCCAAACCTTCCCCCGCACAAAGGACAAGAATGCTGCTATCCTTTGTGAGCCTACCATTTGCGGCAGAGACAAGGCGCTTTATGCTTTCATCAATGCGCCAGGAAACGATATATTTTATCGCTGGATCATTCGATAGCACGTGCTCCCGTGAACCCGCAGTGAACACCAAATTGTGCTGTTCTCGTTGCTGCTGCTTATGAGTCATGGCTACTTTATGGCCTCAAAAAATAGCGAGTCAGGTCGATTAGTGAAGGTTCACTAACAAGTTACTCATTCTAGCTCAGGCGGCCTCTGTCTGGTGGCGGCCATTGATGCGCATTTGGAGTTCAAGGCTTCAGC
>NZ_KB902471.1 GCF_000379525.1 Lamprocystis purpurea DSM 4197
GGAAGGTGCGAATAAGCGGGGAAATTCTTCTCGGCTGACTCAGTCATTTCATTTCTTCATGTTTGAGCCGATTTTTTCTCCCGTAAATGCCTTGAATCAGCCTATTTAGACCGTTTCTTCGCCATTTAAGGCGTTATCCCCAGTTTTTAGTGAGATCTCTCCCACTGACGTATCATTTGGTCCGCCCGAAACAGGTTGGCCAGCGTGAATAACATCGCCAGTTGGTTATCGTTTTTCAGCAACCCCTTGTATCTGGCTTTCACGAAGCCGAACTGTCGCTTGATGATGCGAAATGGGTGCTCCACCCTGGCCCGGATGCTGGCTTTCATGTATTCGATGTTGATGGCCGTTTTGTTCTTGCGTGGATGCTGTTTCAAGGTTCTTACCTTGCCGGGGCGCTCGGCGATCAGCCAGTCCACATCCACCTCGGCCAGCTCCTCGCGCTGTGGCGCCCCTTGGTAGCCGGCATCGGCTGAGACAAATTGCTCCTCTCCATGCAGCAGATTACCCAGCTGATTGAGGTCATGCTCGTTGGCCGCGGTGGTGACCAGGCTGTGGGTCAGGCCACTCTTGGCATCGACACCAATGTGGGCCTTCATGCCAAAGTGCCACTGATTGCCTTTCTTGGTCTGATGCATCTCCGGATCGCGTTGCTGCTCTTTGTTCTTGGTCGAGCTGGGTGCCTCAATGATGGTGGCATCGACCAAGGTGCCTTGAGTCATCATGACGCCTGCTTCGGCCAGCCAGCGATTGATGGTCTTGAACAATTGGCGGGCCAGTTGATGCTGCTCCAGCAGGTGGCGGAAATTCATGATGGTGGTGCGGTCCGGCAAGGCGCTATCCAGGGATAACCGGGCAAACAGACGCATGGAGGCGATTTCGTACAGAGCATCTTCCATCGCGCCATCGCTCAGGTTGTACCAATGCTGCATGCAGTGAATGCGTAGCATGGTTTCCAGCGGATAAGGTCGCCGGCCATTACCAGCCTTGGGGTAAAACGGCTCGATGACTTCCACCATGTTTTGCCATGGCAGAATCTGCTCCATGCGGGACAAGAAAATCTCTTTTCTGGTCTGACGGCGCTTACTGCTGAATTCACTGTCGGCGAAGGTAAGTTGATGACTCATGATGAACCCTGTTCTATGGCTCCAGATGACAAACATGATCTCATATCAGGGACTTGTTCGCACCTTCCTTAGTGAAGTCATTTTTGTCAAGCAGGTTGATTTTGTAATCAACGAAAGTAGACATATTTTTGTTGAAGTAATAGGTTGCACCTACATCAACATATTTGACTAAGTCCTGATCGCCCCATACTCCAAGATCCTTACCTTTAGATTGCAGGTAAGCAACGGACGGACGCAGACCGAAATCGAACTGATATTGTGC
>NZ_KB902472.1 GCF_000379525.1 Lamprocystis purpurea DSM 4197
CCATCCGCGGGTTAGCTGTCTCGAAGCTGTACCAGCACTTCAGGGAACGCGATTTCCCCTACGGTCTACAGAATACTCTGTGTACGCTTGCCCTGCACTATTGTTCGCGGCTTACGCCACTCCGCAGCAGGACCAACACTCGATACGGGCGGGCGGCTAACCCTTACCCGACGGGGACTTCCACCCCGCAAGAGACGCCGAGCTTTGCTCGGCGCGATAACGTCCGGCCTAAAGCGGCGCGCGCCACTGATGACCTTGCGAGTTAGCACGACGCCTGTGGCGCGCGCTCGCTTTTAAGGCATAAGGTTAGGCTCTTTTCTTTCTTCTGGAATAGAAACGCGGTAATGACGCCTTTTGGTTCCATATCAGAAACCTCGACTCTGCCTATATTCCGTTAAAATACCGCAAATCTCTGGAGCAAACAAGCTTATGTATTCGTCGCTAAGGCCGCGTGTTCCACTTGGATGCGGAAGGGAGATGATCGTGCAACGTTCAAAACCCTGAAAACCTATTCGGAAAACGCGACCGCAAAACGGGCGCGTTTCAAAATGCAGTCGCTCTTTTTGAATTTCATTGCCCACTACTTTTGTGAATAGCGGAAATACTCTTCCATCCTGTAAAATCTGAATAATCTTTGAGCCTAGAAAGAATATCACTCTTGGCTCGAAAGCCTCAATGTGGGTGACAAAATTTTCGAGTTGATCCGGGGCTAATAGCTTCTCGTGGTAGTCGCTGTCTATTTTGTTGCCGTCGGTGTTACACCAATTTGTTTGCAAAATGCATTTTTCAAAACCTCCACCGTTACCGTCCCTATTTAACTTATGACCCCACAGTTCAAACCAACGAATTACTCTCTGGTCGTACCTCCAACTGAGTGCGCGCGGCCCGAAAAAAGCAGACTTATTGGAAAACGTATATTGGACGCCTTCGTTTCGTATGGTTTTCTCGGGGTGTTCTTGGTCGTACTTACTAAAACCAAACTCATACCCGCATAGCATTATGCCACTGCGATCATTAAATCCCTTGAAAATGCTATTACCTACATTTTGCTCAAACATTATGTCCTCCCTGGCTGCCCGATCTCCGATGCGCCCGGCCAGTGTGCTGCCCTACGTCTACAGACCTTCCGAAGTAGTAGTTACTCCAAAAACTTTCCCGTTTCCGCTACTTACGTGAGTGACAACTTTTGAACCTTTTGATCCAAGGTATTTTCTTGTCAAGTTAGCGCCTCCTGTTGGCGATCCAGATTGTTCCTTTTTTAACGCAAATGTCTCCCCAGACTCGAATGGCACTAATTTAGTCTAACAGACTGAAAATAATGGGGGCTAACCCGCAAGAGTGGTAGGCTGAAGGTTGCGACACCCAACCCATCACCCT
>NZ_KB902473.1 GCF_000379525.1 Lamprocystis purpurea DSM 4197
TCGCCTGGTCATTGCTCGACAACTTCGAGTGGTCACTCGGCTATGCCAAACGCTTCGGGCTCGTCCACGTCGATTTCGCCACCCAGCAGCGGACCATCAAGGCCAGTGCGCGCTTCTACCGCGCATTCATCCAGGCGCAGCGCGATACGTAAGGGCCGCTAACGTTTGAGCTCACCTGCGTGCGTCAGACGGCGAAGCCGGCTGGTGAACGTCAGGTGGAGCGAAGGGTTAGCCGTCACTTTGGTGGTTGGATGGAAAAAATGGTTCGCTTTGCCCATGTCCACAGGTACGGGTCAAGAACGTAGACGCGCCACCAGCGTTGGCCGTCTTTGGCAGCTATCCGCGCCCTCTCTTCGTCGGTGATCGGCGCTGTCAGTCGCGAGCCTGCATCCTTTTGCAGCGCTAGATGGATCGGCCACCACTCCTGGTAAAATTGGTGTTCCAGCTTGTATAGAAGACCAGCAACAGAGGCAACCCACAAGCTGGTCAGCAGGAGGAACATCAGAAGGAACTTCGCAAGCTGACCCCCAACGGGGAGCCCAGCCTTCAGGCTAACAATGAGTGTAACAAGCGAGACAACGAAGGCAAACTTGATAAAGCTCTGACTCTTCTCCCAGAGCCCCGAGTCGCTCATCTGCGGAAGACCCTTGGACTCAGGTTTTGCGCTGACGAGAGCTAAGGAGTACGCATCGTCTAGGCTTCGCGAGGCGGGATACGTACGAAGCAAAAGCAAGCATTCGTCCTCTGACATTGATTCCGCGATGAGGAGTCCTGGTTGGACGGACAGATGCGGTGGGAGGTTACTAACCGCATCGGTCATGGGGCTGTTCAAGAGATACATGAATCCCACAAAGGCCACGACGGAGATGACCGGAACCAACTTGGTGAGGCCGTAGGGTTCAAGAAGTCCGCGCGCGGCTTCAATCTTCAGTCCGTACTCTCGCGCCCGTGCAACCCACTGACGCAGGGCATCGAGAGTCCCGTCCGGATGCAGGTAGCGTGAAATCACGTATGCGATACAGCAAAGCACCAAAGGCGGCCACGCAAAGAACCAAACATCCTGTATCGCGTTAGTCAGGTCGCTGAACTGCATGGCACCCCCAGGAGGTTCTGCTCGTGATAGCTAACGTGGAGCCCAAGGCGGCGCGCGCCACCCACGGAGCCTGCAAATCAGATCGAACCGTGATGGCGTGCGCTCGCTCTTTGGGTGTTCGTTAGGCATTTCTGAATTCGTAATTGAGCCTGGCCCCTTTTTCGCCTTTTTCGCGGAGCCTGGCCAGAATGGCACGAAGATAAGCCGAGAGCATCTTTAAATCA
>NZ_KB902474.1:0-7684 GCF_000379525.1 Lamprocystis purpurea DSM 4197
GTCCACTTTCTGACGTCCACGCTTGGTTTCAAACAGCGTCCCGGCCTGCTCCAGGATCTCCTTTTTCCACTGCCCCACCTGGACCGGATGGACTCCATGCTCCTGTCCGATCTCGTTCGTCGTTTTGACCCCGCGGATCGCCTCCAGGCCGACTTTGGCCTTGAAGGATGCCGTGTACGTCTTGCGCTTCGCTTCGCCCATTATGATATGCCCCTTTTGGTTCGACGCGAGCTTAAATTACTGTCCGGTTTTCAGGGTCCACTATAATGATTGACGGCCAGGGCCATCTCGATGCCGTCCGGGCTGAGCCGCCGGGCCGGGAAGGCGGTGCCGGCGTTGTTGATCAGTAAGTGCAGCCGGTCGAATCGCTCCCGTACCTGGGCGGCCAGGCCGCGGATGGCCGCTTGGGAGGCCAGGTCCGCAACGAACAACAGGACTTGCGGATTACCCGTCGCGGCCATGATCCCGTCGCGCGCCTGCTCCCCGCGCGCGGCGTCGCGGCACACCATGAGCACGGTCGCGCCCTGCCCTGCCAGCGCCCCCGCGACCGCCCGACCCAGGCCGGAGTTGGCACCGGTCACCAGGGCGATACGGTCGGCTAACGGGGGCGGTTGATCAGGCATCGCAGAAGCCAATTTGCGGGTGGATTGCAGGTCGGGTCGATTCTTCGGCAGATCAGACTGATCTGCGCAAAATCAAGACCACGCGTGGTCTGGACGAAAACGACGCTCGATCCAGAGGAAGAAAAATTTGTTGCTCCACAATCTAACGTAAGGTGATTTCCGCGAAAAATCCAACCCGTAGGAGCCCGCTTGCGGGCGACGGGNGGGGCACAATGACGCGATTCCGGCAGGTCACGTCGCCCGCAAGCGGGCTCCTACGGAGCGTCGTATTCGGAAATCGCCTAAAGTCCGACAGGCTGCTAGGCGAGGTTTAGAGGAGCAAATAACCCAGAGTGGACGCCGCCTGGCGCAGCGTGAGCTTCAGGGCGGCATCGGCCAGGGCGCGATGCAGGAGCGGTGCGCCGGGGAGGGCCGGGCGGGCACGCTCATAGAGCGCCAGCGCGGGGCTGCTGCCGTGCATACTGGAGCCGTAGTAGAGGCCCTGGATCTCGGGGTAGGCCGCATAGAAGGCGCGTGACCAGGCCCGTGCGCGTGGCCGCGAGCCGCTGCTGATCAACATGGAGGTCCCCGCGCGGGTCGGGTAGACACCGGTCAGATCAAGCAGGGTCAGTTCGCCGCCGATGGCGTAGGCCACCAGCCAGGGTTGGCGGGCCTGGCGGTCGATTCGGCCCGTCCGGGCGATACCGGATCAGCGGCAGACCACTGGCACTACAGGCCAGCCGCCAACCGCGCCACCGCGGCCGGGTCGCGCCCGGCGATCAACCAATCCCGAGGCGACAGCGGCGCGTCTTCATCCTCCAACACCAGTTCGCTGCTGGGGCTGCTGAACCAGCGCCACAAGGCGACCGGGTGCAGCTCGGGGCTCAGGCGGGGGACGACCTGTTCGATCCCTGGGACCAGAGCGCGCACCACCGGCTGACCGTCCTGTTGCTGCACCTGGAACTGGTAGCGCGGCAGAAGCCAGCCCCGGCCCCGGCGGATACCGATCAGGCTGCGCTCCAACAAGCGCTGTCGACCGCCGACCGCGGCGCCCCGCGATCGGGTCAGCGACCGCACCCGCCGGCCGATCCGACAGCAGGTGGACGGGCCGCCGCGGTTATACTGACGCATCGCCGCACCACCTGCCAGGTGCGCGCCCAGTAACCCAGGCGGAATCAACCATGCCAAACCAGGCCCAGCCCTCCTCCCGACTCGCCCAACTGCTGCACGAGCGCATCCTGATCCTCGACGGTGCCATGGGCACCATGATCCAGCGTTACCGGCTCGAGGAGGCGGACTATCGGGGCGAACGCTTCCGGGATTGGCCATCGGATCTGAAAGGAAACAATGACCTGCTGGTGCTGACTAAACCCGAGGTGATCCGCGAGATCCACGAGCAATACCTGGAAGCCGGCGCCGACATCCTGGAGACCAACACCTTCAACGGCAATCGGCTGTCCCAGGCGGACTATGGGCTGCAGGACTATGCCGCCGAGATCGATACGGCCGCCGCTTTGCTCGCGCGGGACTGTGCGGACCGCTACACGGCGCTGAATTCGGCCAAGCCGCGCTTCGTCGCCGGGGTGCTCGGCCCAACCAGCAAGACGGCCAGCATCTCGCCGGAGGTGAACGATCCGGGCGCCCGCAACACCCATTTCGACGAACTGGTGACCATCTATGCCGAGGCGACGCGGGCACTGATCGCCGGGCGGGTGGACGCCATCCTGATCGAGACCATTTTCGACACCCTGAATGCCAAGGCGGCGGCCTTCGCGGTGGATCAGGTCTTCGAGGAAGACGGTCTGGTGCTGCCGGTGATGATCTCCGGGACCATCACGGACGCCTCCGGCCGCACCCTCTCGGGTCAGACGGTGGAAGCTTTCTACAACAGCCTGCGCCATGTTCGGCCCCTGTCGATCGGGCTCAATTGTGCGCTCGGGCCGGATGCGCTGCGGCCGCATGTCGAGGACCTGGCGCGGGTGGCCGAGTACTGTACCTCATTCCACCCCAATGCGGGCCTGCCGAATGAAATGGGCGAGTACGACATGACGCCGGAGCAGATGGCCGCGCACATCGCCGAGTGGGTCGACTCCGGCTTCGTCAATATCGTCGGCGGCTGCTGCGGCAGCACCCCGGCGCACATCCGCGCCATCGCCGCCGCGGTGGCCGGCAAGCCGCCGCGCCAACCGTGCGCGCACGACCATCGGCTGCGCCTGTCCGGATTGGAGGCATTCAATGCCTGAGCAGCAGCGCCCCGCCATGCCGCACGACTATGACCCGCGCGCCGTCGAGACCGCGGCCCAGACGTTTTGGAATACGCGCCAGAGCTTCAAGGCGGTAGAGGACCCGGCGCGCGAGAAGTTCTATTGCCTCGCGATGTTCCCCTATCCGTCCGGCCGGCTGCACATGGGCCATGTGCGCAACTACACCATCGGCGACGTGATCGCCCGCTATCAGCGGATGCAGGGTAAGAACGTGCTCCAGCCGATGGGCTGGGATGCCTTCGGCCTGCCGGCGGAGAACGCGGCGATCAAGCACGGCATTCCGCCCTCGCAGTGGACCCGCAGCAACGTCGCCTACATGAAGGGCCAATTGCAGAGCCTGGGGTTCGGCTACGACTGGGAGCGTGAACTGGCGACCTGCGATCCGGACTATTACCGCTGGGAGCAGTGGCTCTTCACCCGCTTGATGGAGAAGGGTCTGGCTTACCGGGCGACCGCGCTGGTCAACTGGGACCCAGTCGATCAGACGGTGCTGGCCAACGAGCAGGTGATCGACGGCAAGGGTTGGCGCTCCGGCGCCCCGGTCGAGAAGCGTGAGATCGAACAATGGTCGGTGCGCATCACCGACTATGCCCAGGAGTTGCTCGACGCCCTGGACGGGCTCAGCGGCTGGCCCGATCAGGTGCGCACCATGCAGCGCAACTGGATCGGCCGTTCCGAGGGGGTCTATATCGAATTCGGGATCAGTGGTTCAGACGAGGTGTTGGGCATCTACACCACCCGCCCGGATACCTTGATGGGCGTCACCTATATGGCCGTGGCTGCCGAGCATCCGCTGGCCCGGCGGGCCGCCGAAACCAACCCGGAGTTGGCCGCTTTCATTGAGGAATGCCGTCAGGGTGGAGTCTCGGAGGCCGAGATCGAGACCATGGAAAAAAAGGGTCATCGGCTCGGGATCGACGCCCTGCATCCCATCACCGGTGAAGCCGTGCCGGTTTTCGCCGCCAATTTCGTGCTCATGGGCTACGGCACCGGGGCGGTGATGGCGGTGCCCGGACACGATCAGCGCGATTGGGAGTTCGCTGAAAAATACGGTATTCCCAGACGTCAGGTCATTTATTCGCCGGACGACAGCCCCTGCGACATCGCGACCTGCGCCTATGTGGAGAAGGGCGTTCTGCGCAACTCAGGCCCATTCGACGGACTGACCTCGGCGCAAGCCGTCGACGCCGTCGCGAACTGGCTGGCGGAGCGCGGCAAGGGCGAGAAACGGGTGAACTTCCGCCTGAGGGACTGGGGCGTCTCCCGCCAGCGCTACTGGGGCTGCCCGATCCCGGTCGTCCACACCGCCGACGGCGGCATCCGCCCCGAGACCGACCTCCCCGTCCGCCTCCCCGAGGACGTCGTGGTCGACGGCTCCGGCTCGCCCCTGAAAAGAATGCCCTCATTCTCGAATCTCCCCAACGGGGAGATTCGAGAAACCGACACCTTCGACACCTTCTTCGAGTCGAGCTGGTACTACGCCCGCTTCTGCTCACCCAACTGCACCACCGCCATGCTCGATGAGCGCGCCCGCTACTGGCTGCCGGTGGACCAGTATGTCGGCGGCATCGAGCACGCGGTGCTGCATCTGCTCTATGCCCGCTTCTTCCACAAGCTGATGCGTGACGAGGGCCTGGTCGACTGCGACGAACCCTTCACGCGCCTGCTCACCCAGGGCATGGTGGTCGCCGAGACCTGGTGCCGTGACGGCGCGGACGGCCGCAAGGACTGGTTCAATCCGGCCGAGGTCACGGTCACCCGCGATGAGAAGGGCAAGCTGCTGCACGCCGTGCTCGCGGCGGACGGCCTGCCGGTGTCCTTCGGCGGCATCGAGAAGATGTCCAAGTCCAAGAACAACGGGGTGGACCCGGAGTCACTGATCGAACGTTACGGCGCCGATACGGTGCGGCTCTATACGATGTTCGCCTCGCCGCCGGACCAGTCGTTGGAGTGGAACGACGACGGCGTGGAGGGCGCCTTCCGCTTCATCAAGCGCCTGTGGACGCTGGCAACCGTCAACGCCGGGGCCATCATGGGTGCCGGTCCGGCGCTGGATCTGGACTTGAGCGAGCACGCGGGGGCCGCCGCCGCCCGCCGCGAGGTCCATGCCGCGCTCAAGAAATCACGTTTCGACTACGAGCGCCAGCAGTACAACACCGTGGTCTCCGGCTGCATGACGATGGTCAATGCACTCTATAAGCTGGATGACGCGCGCGCTGCCGCGGCGGTGCTGCGCGAGGGGGTCAGCATCTGTCTGCGCCTCCTGGCCCCGATCGCACCCCATGTCACCCACCATCTGTGGCGGGAACTCGGCTTCGGCGAGGACATCCTGAACGCTCCCTGGCCGACGGTCGATGAATCCGCGCTCAAACAGGACAGCATCGACTATGTGGTGCAGGTCAACGGCAAGGTCCGCGGCAAAGTGACGGTGCCGACCGCAGCCGATCGGGCCGCGGTCGAATCGGCCGCGCGCGACGCCGACTGCGTGCGCCGGTTCACGGACACCGCCCCGGTCCGCAAGGTCATCGTGGTGCCCGGTAAGCTGGTGAACGTGGTGACGGGCTGATCGGTATGATCAGCAGGCGCGCATTCGCGGCGGCGGTGCCCGGTCTGACGTTGGCTCTGCTGGCCGGCTGCGGGTTTCGTCTGCGCGGCACCCTGGACCTTCCGGAGGCGCTGTCGCCCCTGTACATCCAGGCGGGCGGCGGTTCGACGGTCAAGCGGGCGATCGAGGACCAACTCTCCGGCAGCGCGCTCGCCCTGGCCACCACCCCGGCCGAGGCCAAGCTCATCGTGCGTATCCTCTCGGAGGGACGCTCGTCGCGCGTGGTCGCGACCGACTTCAGCGGCAAGGTCCTGGCCTATGACCTGCGGTTTCTGGTCTCCTATGACGCGGTGTCCGCCGACGGAACAACACGGGCGCCGCAACAAACCCTGGACCTCTCGCGCACCTTCGACAACCCGGACGTGGAAGTGCTGGGCAAGCAGCTCGAGGAGGAACAGATCTACCAGGATTTCGCCGGCGATGCCGCGGACCGCATCCTGATGCGCTTGCGCACCACCCTGCGCTGAACGGCGATGCGCCTGCGGTTCACCCAACTCCCGGAGCACCTCGCGCGCGGCCTGTCCCCGGTCTATCTGATCTGCGGCGATGAGCCCTTCCAGCTCGGCGAGGCCGCACGGCTGATCCGCACCGCGGCGCGGACCGCGGGTTTCGACGAACGCGAGGTGCTCGACCAGGACGCGCAATTCGACTGGGGCGCGCTGGGCGCCAGCGCGAGCGCCATGTCGCTGTTCAGTCAGCGCAAATTGATCGATCTGCGGTTGAGCAGCGGTAAGATTGGCAAGGACGGCAGCGCCGCGCTGCGCGCCTACTGCACGCGGCCCTGCCCCGACAACCTCCTGCTGGTGACCGCCCCCGGACTGGAACGCAAGGAACTGGAGACCCAATGGGTCAAATCACTGGATGCCGTCGGCGCCGTGGTCCAGGTGTGGCCGCTCAAGGGACGGGAATTGGCCCAGTGGCTGGGTCAGCGGCTCACGGCCGCGGGATTCGTGCCTGAGCCGGGAGCGGCGGAATTGCTGGCGGAGCGGGTCGAGGGCAACCTGATGGCCGCGGTGCAGGAAATCGAAAAGCTGCGGCTGCTGCGCGAACCCGGCCCCCTGCCCCTGGAGGACCTCTTGGGGACCCTGGCGGACAGTGCCCGCTTCGACCTCTTTGCGCTCACCGACGCCGCGGTCGCGGGCGATCGGGCGCGGGTCCACCGGGTGCTCACCGTGTTGCGGGCCGAGGGCGTGGCGGAGACGCTGGTGCTGTGGGTCCTGGCACGCGACCTGCGGATGCTGGCGGAAGCCGCGGGTGCCAAGGCGCGGACCGGCTCTCCGGCAGCCGTCTTCGCCGGTCATCGCGTCCCGCGACCGCGCCAGGACGGGGTCGAACGCGCACTCGCACGACTCCAGCCGGGCCTCCTGCGCGGGCTGCTGCAAGCCTGCGCCCGCATCGACCGGGCCATCAAAGGACTCGGCCCGGGCGACCCCTGGCATGGTCTGGAAGTGATCGCCGACCGGCTGGCCGGGGCCGTGGCGGGGCCGTCGACCCGGACATAGCAGCCGGCGGTCAGCGTTGAGTTCGATGCTGCGCTATAGCCGTCGAACGTGATGACCGGACGTAATACCGCGTTCCGCTTACAGCTGCGGGAAAGCCGCCCTCGTCATTCCGGCAGGATGCCGGAATCCAGTGCCATGGATGGTACCTCGCAGCGAGCACGGACCCGCAAGATAAGATGGAACGTTCGAGTAGGGGCGGGTTTCAAACCCGCCCCTACAGAAACGAAGACTCTGTCAGGATAACCTGAAGCCGCGCGTCAGTAGCAAGACCGGCTTTCCGCATGGACTGCCGGCGTCCAAGACCAGTACACCGAGGTAAGCAGACATGACAGACGACGGGGCGGGTGATCGATCGGAGCGGGTGCCGACGGCGCTCCAGGGTCGCTACGATGCGATCGTCGCACTCACTGATCAATGCTGCGAGCAGCATTTGACCGAAGAGTATCGTGATCTCTGTCGACGCCTGACCGCGAAATTGTGCCGCAAACGCCCCTCACCACTGGCTACGGGTAAACCCAACACCTGGGCTTGCGGGGTCGTTTACGCGCTGGGTCGGGTCAACTTCCTGTTCGGCAGCAGTCAGACCCCGTACATGCGGGCGGATGAGTTGTGCTCGCATTTCGGTCTGAGCGCGAGCACCGGCTCGGCGAAATCGACGGCGATCCTGAACTTGCTGAACTCCGGGCAGGCCGATCCTCAGTGGAGCCTGCC
>NZ_KB902474.1:8293-233536 GCF_000379525.1 Lamprocystis purpurea DSM 4197
GCGGATAACCCCGTGGCTTGGCTGATCAAGGTGAACGGTTTTATCGTAGACGCCCGGCACGCTCCCCGCGAGGTGCAAGAGCGGGGAGCCGGGGGTCACGGGAGCCGGGGGTCAGGGAGCCGGGGGTCAGGTCTTTCCTTTTGCCTCGTGTTAGGCAAGAGGAAAGACCTGACCCCTTGTCCCTTGTGACCCCTTGTCCCTTGACCCCTTGTCCTCTTAGGCAAGAGGAAAGACCTGACCCCTTGTCCTACTTGTCCCTTTCAAGAGGAAAGACCTGACCCCTTGTCCCTTTTGACCCCTTGTCCCTTTGACCCCTTGTCCCTTTGACCCCTTGTCCCTTTGACCCCTTGTCCCTTTGACCCCTTGTCCCTTTGACCCCTTGTCCCTTCGGCTGGAACGGAGTCCGACACTTCCCAAGTGGGACATCCTGATCACGCCGGCCTGCTTGGTATAAAAATTCTCGGAAATCGCCTTAGGGGGCTTTAGGGGCGACTAAAGTCGCCCCTACACGTTGGTACATCTTCAGGCATCCCCGTTCCGTAGGCTCGGCCCGCCTCCGCCGTTTTGCGCGAACCTCACCGTCCGCTGAAGCTCAGGACTGAGGTCCGACACCTCCTCTTCGGTCAACAGCCCGCGGCTGCCCATCGCCATAAGGCAAAGCACGGCGGTCGAGCGGCGCAGAGAATCGAAGATCATCGGCATCTCCCGATCCCGTTCGCGCAGGAACCGGGACAGTTCGAGGTGCCGTTCCTGGACGGACAAGGATTCATCGCCGCAGATTCGCCGACACGCGTCCAGCACGCGTTGCGAGAAGCGCTCCTGGGCCAAATCCCGCAGGCGCTTGTAGGTCTTCCAGTCGGATTCGTCGATCGTCATGATTCACAAGCCACCAGGCCATTGCGCTCTAGTACCGCGTAAACCTTGCGACTGGTCCGGGCCAGGCGGGACAGATCGCCAAGGGTCGGCTTTTCGCCGGCATCCAGGTGATACTCCCAGGCTTGCAGCTCGGTTCCCAGAAACTCCAGGAGTTTCATGGAACACCTGGCGCAGGTCCCGGTGCACACCTGGGCCGCGGGCGCGTCGAACGGGATGGCCGCCCGCACCTGGGCCATCAGTTGACGCATGGCGGTGCGGGTGTCGGGCTTCATCTCAGGCGCGTGACATGAAGTCCCCGCTGATGGTGTTCACCTTGATCATCTCACCGGTGACGATGTACTCGGGCACCTGGACGACCAGGCCCGTGCTCAGGGTGGCGGGTTTGTTGCGGGCAGAGGCGGACGCGCCCTTCATGGCCGGGGCGCAGTCCATCACTTCCAGGACGACGGTGGCCGGCAGCTCGATCCCCACGGCGACGCCGTCGACCAGCAGACCAAAGATCCCCTCCAGGCCCTCGGTGAGATAGGGCCGTTCCTGCTCCAGGGCTTCCAGATCGAAGCTGTGCTGTTCGTAGGTATCGCGATCCATGAAGGTGCAGCCGTCGCTGTCCTCGAACAGGTACTGCATCGGCCGCCGCTCGAAATCGACCGTCTGGACGACCTCGTCGCCCTTGAAGCTCCCCTGGAATTTCTGGCGGGTCACGACGTTGCGGCCGCGCAGCTTGTAGAGCGTGTTGCCGCTGCGCGAGGAGGCGGTTTGCACCTGAACCTCGTTCACGTAGACGTTGGCGCCGTCCACGTCGATAACGATTCCTTTCTTGATTTCACTGACTTTCATGGGCACTGAGGAGCCTTGATTGGAGAATGGATCGCACATCATACCGCGTGGCGATGGGTGAGCAGGCGGTGCAGCAATTCCAAGTTTGAGGGGTCTCGTGCGACCTCTGGTGGATGCGGCGCCCACGGCCGACGTGCCGCGTCCCGAACATTGTGCGGCGCGCCTTATCCACCCTACAGCAGCGCCGGTTTTTGTAGGGTGGATAAGCGTAGCGCATCCACCATTATTCCTGGCAGGCAGTGTGATCAGCTTGGCGGTACATGGGGTGACCGGCCGAACAGCCCGCTCAGATCCCGCAGCCGCGCGGCGCTGTCCGGGTGCAGGTCTTCGTCGCGCATCCGCCAGGTCCAGTTGCCGTCCGCTGTTCCGGGGCGGTTCATGGTCGCCTCGGCACCGAAACCGAGGACATCCTGCATGGGGAAGAGGGCGAGCGCGGCGACCGAGGACAGTGCCGCGCGGATGAAGGCCCAGTGGATGTGCTCACCGTGGGTGTTCAGGTAGCGGCACACCAGCGCGCGGGTATCGTCATCCTGCTCCGCCCACCAGCCAACAATGGTGTTGTTGTCATGACTGCCGGTGTAGACCACCAGGCGCCGCTGATGGTTGTGAGGCAGGAAGGCGCAGTGTCCGAAATGCTCACAGGGATCATCGAAGGCGAACTGGAGAATGGCCATCCCCGGCAGTTCGAGCCCGTCGCGCAGCGCCTCCACGTCCGGGGTGATGACCCCCAGATCCTCGGCGATCAACGGCAGACTCGACCCGAGCGCCTTGCGCAAGGCGTCGAACAAATCCTGTCCCGGACCCGTCACCCAATGTCCGTTGACCGCCGTCTCCTCGTGCGCGGGAATCTCCCAAAATCCGGCAAAGCCGCGGAAGTGGTCCACGCGCACCAGATCGGTGACCTGCAACAGACGACGCAGACGCTGCACCCAGAAGCCGTAACCGTCCGCGGCCAGGGCGTCCCAGTCATACAGCGGATTGCCCCACCGCTGGCCGGTCTCGCTGAAGTAGTCCGGCGGGACCCCGGCGATCACCGTGGGTTGGCCGTTGGGCTCCAGCCGGAACCAGTCGCGATGCGCCCAGACCTCGGCCGAATCGTGCGCGACAAAGATCGGCATGTCGCCGACCAGACGGATGCCGCGGGCCCGGGCAGCGTCGTGCAAGGCGGTCCACTGGCCGAAAAAGAAGAACTGGATCAAACGTTGACGCTCGACCTGGATCGCGTACTCCGCGGCCCAGGCGTGCAGCGCCGCCGGATCGCGCCGCGCGAGCGGCTCGGGCCAGTCGGTCCAGGGCCGGGTCCGATGCGCGGTCTTGAGAGCGGCGTAGAGCGCATAGTCCGGCAACCAGTCCTGATGCTCGGCCTGGAAGCGGTCGAAAGCGTCCCGTTGGCCTTGATCGGCGCGGGCCAGGAAACCTTGGCACGCCCGCTCCAGCAAATCGCACTTCCAGGCGTTGACCAGACCGAAGTCGACCGGCCCGGCCGCGAAGGGCGGATGTTCGAGGTCGGCGGGATCGAGCCAACCCGCGGCGAGCAGCAGGTCCGGGCTGATCAGCAGGGGGTTGCCGGCGAAGGCCGAGGTGCATTGGTAGGGCGAGTCCCGGTACCCGGTCGGGCCCAGAGGCAAGACCTGCCACAGACCTTGTCCGGCATCGGCGAGGTAATCGACGAAACGATGGGCCGCCGGGCCCAGGTCGCCGATACCGAAGGGTCCGGGGAGCGAGGTGGGGTGCAGCAGGATGCCGCTGGTGCGGTGCATGGGTGACTCCGGGGTTGGTGAACCGAATCCCGGAAGTCTACCGAAGACCAGCGCAAAAGCCGACGACCTCGTTCGGAAAAACGCGGCGCCGACACCTCCCGGGCGTCGACCCGGCGCGCGCGCCGGCCGTCGAAGCGGCTTCCAGCCGCTTCGAAGCGCCGGGATGGCGCTGCTGCGAGCGGCCGGAGATGGTCAAGGCGCGCGTGCCGGCCCGCTATTTGTTCTTGACCGCGGTCACGAAGGTGGTCCGGGCACTGGTGGAGCCGGCGCGCTCCGCCTCCTGCACCAGCCGCCAGGCGCGATCCATGTCACCGACCGACACCGATTCCTCGATCATCCCGTCATACATCCGCTGCGTCTCCGGCAGCATCGGCTGGGGACCCTTGGTCGGCGCGGTTGGCTTGGCGGTCGCCTTCCGCGTTGCCGCAGGCGAGGGCGGCGCAACGGGCGCGGGCGCCTTGGGTGTCGCGGTGGTCACCGCCGGTGCCGGTGTCACGTAGCGCGTCGCCCCGCGTTGTTGTTGGACATACGCGCGGCTGACCGCGGGGGCCGCGGTTTCCAGTTCACCGACATCCATGCGGAAGACACCGGTCGCCGCATGGCGGGCCACGGGATCCGGAAGCCCTGGGTCGGCCAAGCCGCGCGCCCGGGCGTACAGCCGCGCCTCGCTGATCATCCGGGTCGAGCCGCGCATGTCCTTGTCCGTGGTGAAGATCACCAGATACTTCTCGCCCGCCAGCTCACTGCCCTGGCGGCGGTCCAGAAACACCCGACCGCGCAACCGCTGCGGCTCCATGAACCCGGCGGGGGTGTACTTGAAACTCCTCGACTCGATGGCCCGCGTCACGTTGAAGTCGCGGTCCAGGATGAGCACGGTCGGCACGAAGACCGTGGCCCCGGCGACGGCGTCGATGGTGAGGGTGGCGCGCTCCAGATCGTCCGGAATGCTGAAGGCCTGGAGCAGGCTCTTGCCGGTCGAGAACGCAAAGGCCTGAGAGGCGGCATTGATCTCATAGAACCGGGTGGTCGTGGTGTCCAGCGGCGCGAACCGCAGTTCCGAAAGCGCGTCGCAGCAGACCGCGGCGGCATTCAGGATTTCCTGGCTGGCCGCGGCGCTCGGGCTGACCGCGGTGTACATGGGTGAGCGGGACTCCATGGGTGCGAACCAGGAGTTCTTGCCCGTGCCGGCGCAGCCGGCGAGTGTCGCCAGGCTGAAAACGAGTGCAACGGTGAGTGATCTGGGCATACGGGGTTCCTGGGCTTGCATGACACGATGACCAGCGGCAGCCCCTGACCGGCACTGCCGCCTCAACACGGATTGCTCGCCGTCCCACCGGCCGGGACGGTCGACACCTTACCACCAAGCCTCCACTTGAGCACCGAAGGTCACGCCGCTGGTGTCCTGGGCCGAGATAATACCGGGGGTCTGGGGAAAGTTACCCTGGTTCCAGTCCGCATACGTGACGAACAGACGGATCACCGGACGCGCCCAGATACTCGGACCCGCCTGCCATTGCTGGGCCAGGGTGACCTTGGTCAGAACACAGTGGTCGTCGCGCGTGGCGCACGAGCGCAGCACGTTGGGATCGAGTCCCACCGGCAGTTCGGCCAGATCCGCGGCAGACAATCCATAACCGGCATAATTATTGGAGAAGGAAACGTCGTCATACCCGACCTCCAGCGCGGTATTCATGGTGTCGGTCCAGTTGTACTGCGGCCGGATGCCGATCGAGAACCAGTTCTTCTCTCCGCCGCTGCCGGTCGCCGCCAAACCGCTGTTCAGCGTTGCCGAGTTGCGCTTCTTGGACTCGTACCAGACCGCATACATCATCTCGACCCGGCTACCGATGGCGATGGTGCCGTGATCGATGACCCGCCACATGTAATCGAGCGCCGGGAGGATGGTCGGATCACCCTCGCTGTCGAGGCCGTAAAAATCCGCCCCGGCATTACTGCTCGAGTGCGTGTTGTTGTTGCCGGTCGCCGCCATGCTGCCGGTGGCGTACTGCGCGATGAATTTGTTGAAGCCGCCGAACCAGTTTCCCTGGGTATGTTCAGCAGTGAACAGCCAGCCGTTATTGTATTCGAACGGCTCCATCCGTTCGATCTCGCCGGAGGCAAGTACCCGCGCCTTGACGCTGTCCTGGTCGTTGGTCAGATCCGCGGTGCCGTACTCGATGCCGAGCTCCAGAGAGCCGTCCTTGTTCGTCGTCAGGTTCGCGTAGCGGGTACTGAGTACGTTGTTGATGACATTGGGGCGGACGATCTCGTCGTTGTAGAACTCAGTACCATATCCGTTGACCCAGGGACCGTCGGTGTTGCGCACCCAGGCCAGCGAGAGGTCGCCGGGGCCCAGGGTCCAGTATTCCAGTCCGACCCCTGGTCCCGAGAGGTCCCAGTAGTAGAAGTCGGCCATGTGGATGTCATGGCGCTGATAGAAACGCTTGCCGGCCCAGAGATTCGACTTCTCCTGACCGGAGATCACGCCCCGGAACTGCGCATTGGCCTCGCGCACCGACACCACAGAGTCCCGGTACGGATGAGCCGTCATCGCCCGATCACCGGAGATGGCGTCGCTGTTGGAGCCGGACCCGTCGCCCGGGTCTTCCGACCAGTCGTTCTGCGCGGCCGACTTGTAGGCGATTCGGGTGTCGACATAGAAGCTCTGGGCGTTCTGCTCCCACAAGGACTTACCGAGCACGATTTCCATGTAGGTCTCGCACTCGTTGCCCAGACGGTACTTGGTATCCGCCCCGTTCGACTGGAAGCAGGATTGATCGCCGCCGCCCCCGGTCGCACCGATGCCGGAGCGCAGGTAGCCGTGGAAATCAGGGATGTAGTTCTTGGCGGCGTCTGCGGCCAGGACGGCGCCTGATGCCAGAGACGCGGCAAGTGCCGTCGTCAACACGCGAAGTTTCATTGATCGAGTCCTCCAGGGTCTTGGGGGCGACACACTGCTACCACGTCGCATTTTGAGCACAGACGCCTCATGGCTTAATGTAGACCCTACGAAACAGCTTGTCGAGCCATGTTTTAAAAGTATTTTTTATTGATAGAAAATTCCGTGTTTTAGAGCGACCAGAAACTGAAAAGCAAGTCTGTCGTGATCACGCAACATCCGGGAAGGGTGTGACGCGCCACACGCCGAGCGCGGCCGACGCCGCTGTTCCCCAACGAAAGACCCTGGTCTATACTCGGGTGACGGCTTGGGATCGCCTGAACAGGAGCCCCCCAGTCGGGGCGGGGTGAACCGAGTCCTGATTCCGGAGTCGTTGCGGCCGGAATTGCGCAGGTGAGGACTTGGAACGTCGGCCTAGGTCGTAACCCCGGCCAGCGGCGTGCGTAGTCAGGGCTTCCAGCCCTGACGGTGCCAGGCCAGGATGGCCTGACTACGCACCCGGCGAGCCCACGTGGCCGGAATCTTGATCGAGGCCGGAACGTCGACTTGGGTGCTCTCCCGCGACGCCCTCGGGACAACGCAAAAACAACTACGCCATAGGCAGGACATTGATCGTGAAGAAACTCATCGCGCTGGTCGTCGCCACCGCAACGCTTTCCCTGGCCGGTACCGCACTCGGCTTCGAAGAGGGCAAACTCGTTCTCTGGATCAACGGCGACAAGGGCTACAACGGCCTGGACGAGGTCGCCAAGCGCTTCACGGCGGACACCGGTGTGCCGGTCGAGGTCTCCCATCCGGACAAGGTCGAACAGCGCTTCCAGCAGGTGGCATCCAATGCCCAAGGACCCGACATCATGTTTTGGGCGCATGATCGTTACGGCGAGTGGGCCAAGGGCGGCCTGATCGCGCCGCTGACCCCCAGCGCGGAGATGAAGGCCAAGATCGATGACTTTGCCTGGGATGCCGTCACCATCGACGGGAAGATCTACGGCTATCCCATCGCCGTCGAGGCACTCTCGCTGATCTATAACAAGGATCTGATGCCGGACGGCCCGGCCAAAACCTTCGAAGAAATGGCCGCGCTGGACGCCAAACTCCAGAAGGACAAAAAGCACGCTATCCTCTGGGCCTTCGAAACCCCCTACTTCACCTACCCGCTGATGTCCGCCGGCGGCGGCTACGCCTTCAAGAAGCGCGCTGACGGGAGCTATGATGTCAAGGACACCGGCCTCAACAACGCGGGCTCCAAGCAGGGCGTGGGCTTCCTGGCCGGGATGATCGAGAAGGGACAGATGCCGCGCGGCGTGGACTATGGAGTGGCCGAGGCCAAGTTCAACAAAGGCGAGGCGGCCATGACGATCAACGGCCCCTGGTCTTGGGACAACCTGAACAAGAGCGGCGTCAACTACGGCGTTGCCCCGCTGCCCACCCTCGGCGGCAAGCCGGCCCGCGCCTTTGTTGGTGTGCTCGGCGGCGCGATCAACAACGCCAGCCCCAACAAAGACCTGGCGACGCTCTTCCTGGAGGAATACCTGCTGACGCCCGCGGGTCTCAAGTCGGTCAATGACGACAAGCCGTTGGGAGCCGTCGCACTCAAGGAATTCCAGCAGCAACTCGCGGCGGACGAACGCATCAAAGTCACCTTCGACAATGCCGCCGCCGGCGAGCCGATGCCCAGCGTCCCGGAAATGATCAACTACTGGACCAACCTGGAAAGCGCCCTGAAGAACGTCGCGGCCGGCCGCCAATCAGTCGACGCCGCACTGGACGACGCGGCCAAGCGGACCGTTACCGCCAAGTAGCAGGCCGCGTCCGGCCAATGCCCGGACGTCGCGCAGCGACCCTGTGGGAGCGGCCTCCGGCCGCGACGGGACCTCGCGATGTGCCGCAGGGCCGCAGGTTAACGCGGCCTCGCATCGCGGCCGGAGGCCGCTCCCACGAGGGACGCCAGGCATACAAGGCCGGCGGGCCACTGCACCACAGACCAAGGGGGGGATCATCATGGCGGTCACAACTGTCTCGATCGAGGGTGCGGGTACGTCCGCGACGCATTGGCTCAAATGGGCCGTTCTCGGTTTGATCGCCCTGATCAACCTGTACGCCGTGACCCTGATGTACATCCAGGGCGAGACCGTTTTCGCCCTGGTGTTCCTGATCCTGGTCGCCACCGGTCTCTATGTATTCGCGGCCGAGCGCGCCTATGTCCATCGCTACATCTTCCCTGGTGTGGCGACCATGTTCATTTTCATCGTTTTTCCACTCGCCTATACGATCTGGATCGCCTTCACCAATTTCAGTGCAAGCAACATCCTGACCTTCGAGCGGGCGCGCCACTACCATCTGTCGCAAACCTACCGGATCGAAGGTCAGAATTACGACTTCAGTCTCTACGCCGCCGGCCCCGAGACCTATCGTCTGGCCCTGACGGCCAAGACCGGCGAACGCTTTATCAGCGAACCAGTGGAGTTGCGTATTCCCGACGCCAAGGCCCAGCCGCCGGCGGCCACCGCGCCGATCGAGATCGACCTGACCGCCATCGACACTCCGCCGGACCAGCCGCCGCTGGCGGTCAAGGAACTGGTGCGGCTGCGCGGCGTGATGCAGAACGTGGTGGCACACTTGCCCGACCATAGCGATCTGCGCATGAGCGGGATGCGCCAGTTCTCGGCGACGCGCCCATTGTTTCAAGTCTTGCCGAGCGCCCAGGGCGGGGACGGATCGATCCTGGTGAACCAGCAGACCAAGGAGCGCATCGCACCGGATATGCGGCTCGGTTTCTATCGGCAGATCAACGCCGAAGGTGAATTCACCGGGCCGGGAATCGCCCCCGGATTCAGCGTTTTCGTCGGCTGGAAGAATTTCCTGCGGGTCTTGACCGACCCTGGGGTGCAGGGGCCCTTCCTGCAGATCTTCGGGTGGACCCTGACTTTCTCTTTCCTGTCCGTGGTGTTCACGCTCGCCATCGGCACCGTGCTGGCGAGTCTGGTGCAATGGGAGGGACTCGCGGGCCGCGGCCTCTATCGGCTGCTGCTGATCCTGCCCTATGCGGTGCCCGCATTCATCTCGATCCTGGTCTTCCGTGGACTCTTCAACCAGAACTTCGGCGAGATCAACCTGCTGTTGAGTCAGGTTTTCGGTATCAGACCCGGCTGGTTCAATGATCCCACGCTCGCCCGCACCATGCTGCTGATCGTGAACACCTGGCTCGGCTACCCCTATATGATGATCCTGTGCATGGGACTGCTGAAAGCGATCCCGGCGGACCTCTACGAGGCGTCGGCAATGGACGGCTCCAATTTCATCCGGGACTTCTTCAGCATCACGCTGCCCATTCTGATGAAGCCGCTGACGCCGCTGTTGATCGCGTCATTCGCGTTCAATTTCAATAACTTCGTGCTGGTTCAATTGCTGACCCAGGGGCGTCCCGACATCATCGGCGCCCAAACGCCGGCCGGCACGACCGATTTGCTGGTGACCTACACTTACCGCATCGCTTTCGAGGGTTCGGGACAGGATTACGGACTGGCCTCGGCCATCGCGACTCTGATTTTCATCATGGTCGGCATTCTGGCGCTGATCAACATCAAGCTGATGCGCGTGGATCGTTGAGAGCGAACAGCACCTTTTGCCGAACCGATAAGGGGATACCGCAATGGCCATGGTTGAATCGCAATCCGTCATCTACCGCAAGCTGGCGGCGCATGTTTTTCTGTGGTTCTTTCTTGCCCTGATCATCTTCCCGCTGTTGATGGTCATTGCCATCTCATTCCGCACCGGGAATTTCGCGGTCGGCGACATCATCCCCAGCAATCCCACCCTGGATCACTGGCGGCTCGCGCTGGGCATGTCCATCATTGATGAGTCCGGGCGGACCATCCCACCGCCTTTTCCGGTGCTGCTGTGGCTGTGGAATTCGGTCAAGGTGGCCGTCATCTCGGCGATCCTGATCGTTGCACTCTCCACCACCTGTGCTTACGCGTTCGCCCGGCTGCGCTTTTCGGGGCGCAGCCTGTTACTCAAGGCAATGCTGATCTTCCAGATGTTCCCGGCGGTCCTGGCGCTGGTGGCCTATTACGCCTTGTTCAGCCGGATCACCGAGTATTTTCCGCCGCTGGGGCTCAATACCCACCCCGGGCTGATCTTTGCATATCTCGGCGGTATTGCCCTGCACGTCTGGACCATCAAGGGCTATTTCGAGACCATCGACAAGTCATTGGAGGAATCCGCCATGCTCGACGGCGCCTCACCCTGGCAGGCCTTCCGGCTGATCCTGCTGCCGCTTTCGGTGCCGATCCTGGCGGTGGTCTTCATCCTGGCTTTCATTACCGCCATTACCGAATACCCGGTGGCCTCCATTCTACTCCAGGACGAGGCCAAGCTGACGCTGGCGGTGGGTTCACAATACTATCTGAATCCACAGGAATACAAATGGGGCGACTTCGCCGCCGCCGCCGTCATGTCGGGTCTGCCGATCACCCTGGTGTTCTTGCTCGCTCAGCGCTGGCTGGTGGGCGGCCTGACCGCCGGTGGGGTCAAGGGCTAATACGAGGCGTTGGCCGGGTGGACTGCGCTGCGCTTGTCCACCCTACGATCTCGCGTGGTTGGAACCATGACCAAGGCCACTGTGACAGAAATCACTTTTATAATCCGTTGCCAAAACGCCCCCCAGGAGCTTGGAAGAGATGGCTGACGTCAAGATCGATCACCTGGTCAAGAACTACAACCCCGGTGTCGCGCGCGATGTGCTGCGCGATATCAACCTGGACATCAAAGAGGGTGAGTTCGTGGTCTTCGTCGGCCCTTCGGGCTGCGGTAAGTCCACCTTGCTGCGGGCCATCGCCGGGCTCGACGACATCACCTCCGGCGACCTCTACATCGGCGGCAAACGGATGAATGACGTGCCGCCGGTCAATCGCGGCGTCGGCATGGTGTTCCAATCCTATGCGCTCTACCCGCACATGACGGTGCGTGAGAATCTCGCCTTCGGACTCAAGATCAAGAAAATCGACAAGGCCATCGCGAAGGAGCGGGTGGCTCAGGCCTCGGCGATGCTGGGTCTGGACAGCTTCCTGGAGCGTAAGCCCAAGGCGCTCTCCGGTGGTCAACGCCAGCGGGTCGCGATCGGCCGCGCCCTGGTCCAGCACCCCGACGTCTTCCTACTCGACGAACCGCTGTCCAATCTCGACGCCGCCCTGCGGGTGAAGACCCGGATCGAATTGGCTCGGATGCACCAGGAGCGCGGATCCACCACCATCTATGTAACCCACGATCAGGTCGAGGCCATGACGCTGGCCAACAAGATCGTCGTCCTGAGTCCGCTCACCGACGATGGCGCGGCCAGCAACCTGGAGCAGTTCGGCCCGCCGCTGGACCTCTATCATGCGCCGGCCAATCGCTTTGTCGCCGGCTTCATCGGTTCGCCCAAAATGAACTTCCTGGACGGCATGATCGAGGAAGCCGGCGAACAGCGGACCCGCATCAAGCTCGACACCGGAATCAGCCTGACCGCATCGGTCGACAGCAGCCGGGGCCGGGCGGGAGACAAAGTCGAGGTCGGCATCCGGCCCGAGCACACGGTCATGCTCGACGACCCGCGTGCCGACAATCGGGTCACCGGTACCGTTCAGGTGGCCGAACATCTGGGCGCCGAGACCTTCGTCTACCTGGAAGTGGGCGGCAAGGACTTCACGGTCAAGGTGCGCCCGGAAACCCCCGCCGCGCCGCAGAGCCAGTTCGACATCGGTGTGCCGGCCGACGCCTGCTACCTTTTCGATGCCAAGGGGCAGGCATTTCCGCGCACGGCGCGGTTCAGCCGAACCTGAAGAGAAGTATGAAGTATGAAGTATGAAGTATGAAGCGTCTGCTTGATGATGGCCCAAGTCAAGGGGGCTTTTCATAATTCATACTTCATACTTCATAATGCAATCAATCCGTTGGCATTGCGCTTCCCCGTCCCAACCTCGCGGAGAAAATCAACGCGAGTTACCGCACCATGGAAAACCGACCATTGCCGACCGAGATCAACCTCCACCAGCAGTCACGGGTGCTCGAGCTCACCTATGACGACGGCGCCCGGTTCAGTCTGCCGTGCGAGTATCTGCGCGTTCTGTCGCCCTCAGCCGAGGTCCGCGGGCACTCGCCCGCGACCGCCAAGCTACAGGTCGGCAAGGAACAGGTCGGCATTACCGACCTGGAGCAGATCGGCAGCTATGCCCTGAAGATTCACTTCGACGACGGGCATCGGTCAGGCCTCTACGACTGGCAGTACCTTTACAAGCTCGGCCGCGCCTGGCAGCCGCTCTGGTTCGATTATCTCGAGCGACTCGCCGCCGCCGGTCACCAGCGCCAGGGGCCTGACCCCTTCGAGGTGCTCAAAGCGCGCGGGGAGGCCCCGTCGCGACTGCCGGAACCGGAGTCGGCGACGGCATGACCGCCCTGGAACTGGTCTACGCCTACCATCAGCAAAGCAAACATCACCTCAACGGCTATGCGCCTGGTCCGGGCGGCTTGGACTGGGCGAATCAGCCGGACCCGTTTCGGGTCTTCACGGGAGCACCGGGGATCGATCTGCGGCTGGCGGCCGATGCCGAGACGGCGCTGTTCTCAGGGATTCGCGGCGGGGAGCGGCCGCATCCGGCGCCGGTGGATCTGGCGCATCTGGCGGTGTTGTTGGAGCTGTCGTTCGGACTCTCGGCCTGGAAGTCCTATGGCGATGCCCGATGGGCACTGCGCTGCAATCCATCCAGCGGGAATCTGCACCCGACCGAGTGTTATCTGATCACCGACGCCCGGGCGGGTCTCGCCGGCGGGATCTACCACTATGTCAGTCGGGATCACCGGCTGGAGCAACGTGCGCTCGACCTTGAGACAGCGGCGGCGGGGCCGCCAACCGCGGGCCTGGTGCTGGCGCTCAGCAGCATTTACTGGCGCGAGGCCTGGAAATACGGCCTGCGCGCCTTCCGCTACTGTCAGCACGATCTCGGCCACGCCATCGCGGCGGTCGCCTATGCCGCCGCGGTTCTGGGCTGGCAGGTGACGCGGCTGCCCTGGGGCGATGCGGTGCTGGCCGGGCTGCTGGGGCTCGACCGAGCCGATGAGTTTCCGCCCGGTCACCAAGAGGCCGCGGATGTGGCACTCTGGGTCGGCCCCGCGGTCCCGCCGGCGGCCGAACTCACGCGACTGCGCCAGCAACCGCGGCGTTTCCAGGGTAGGGCGAACCTGTTGAGTCGGGACTACCGGCACTGGTCGGGAATCGCCACCGTGCATGAGGCCGCTGAGCGCCCGGAGGCGGCACTCCCTGTCGCCACGCAACACCCGAGCCTCCCGCCGCCGGCGGCGAACCCCTGCACACTCACCGCCGCCGATTTGATCCGCCAGCGCCGCAGTGCTCAGGAATTCGACGGGGCGACGCCGCTGTCGGCGCAGCGCTGGTTCGCCATGCTGGACGCGCTCTTGCCGCGCGCCGGGGTGCCGCCCCTGGACGCCTGGAACGGGCCGCCCCGCGTCCATCTGGCCCTGTTCGTCCACCGGGTGGAGGGGATTGCCCCCGGGCTCTATTGCCTGGCACGCGACCCCGCGGCCATCCACGCGCTACGGTCCGGCCTGGGGAAAGCCTGGCGCTGGGAGCCCCTTGAAGCCGCACCCGCCCACCTACCCCTGTTCTGCCTGGTCCAAGGCGACGCCCGCGCGGCGGCACGCCAGCTCGCTTGTCATCAGGACATTGCCGCCGACAGCGCCTTTGCGGTCGGGATGCTGGCGGACTTCGATGCAGCGCTCGCGGATGGACCCTGGCACTATCGGGAACTCTTCTGGGAGTGCGGCCTGATCGGTCAGATCCTCTATCTGGAGGCGGAGGCGGCGGGGCTGCGTGGGACCGGCATCGGCTGCTTCTTCGACGACGCCGTGCACGATCTGCTGGGAATTGCGGACACCCGGTGGCAATCGCTTTACCATTTCACCGTGGGCGGTCCGCTGGAAGACCAGCGGTTACAGACCGAGCCGCCCTATGCTCATCTGGAGACGCGAGCGTCATGATCCGTTCGCCCATGTGCATCCGTGCGATCCTGGCTCCCCTGTTGCTGGCGTGGCTTCCGGTGGCCGGTTGTGCGCCGCCGGACGGACCGGCGCCGATCAGCGGCGATGTGCCGGAGGCCCGCGGCTGGCGCGCGGAGACCCTGGTCACCGGGCTCGAACACCCCTGGTCCATCGCCTGGTTGCCGGACGGCACGGCCCTGATCACCGAGCGGCCCGGGCGCCTGCGCCTCGTGCGTGACGGCCGGCTGGACCCCAAGTCCATCGCCGGGGTGCCGGAGGTCTTGGTCTATGGTCAGGGCGGTCTGCTCGATGTGGCACCGCACCCGCGCTTTGCCGAGAACCAACAGGTCTATCTCACCTTTGCCCAGGGCACCAAGGACGCCAACCGCACCGCGCTGGCACGGGGGCGCCTGCGCGCGGGCCGGCTGGAAGACCTGCAGGTCATTTTCCGCAACGCCGACACCAAGAACGACGGCCAACATTTCGGCTCGCGTTTGCTGTGGTTGCCCGACGGCTCCCTGCTGATGAGCATCGGCGACGGCGGCAATCCGCCGATCGCCCATGCCGGAGCGAACATCCGCGACCAGGCGCAAAACCCGGGTACCCACTTCGGTAAGGTCGTGCGTCTGAGCGAGGACGGTCAGCCGCTTCCCGACAACCCCTTGGTGAACCGGACGGGCGACCGCCCCGAGATCTGGACCCTGGGTCACCGCAACATCCAGGGCCTGACCCGCGACCCCCGCACCGGCCGGGTCTGGGCCACCGAGCACGGCGCCCGCGGCGGGGATGAACTCAACCTCCTGGTCGGCGGCGGCAACTACGGCTGGCCGGTGGTGACCTACAGCATGGAATACTGGGGACCCAAGATCGCGGACGACACCAGCGGGCCGGGGATGGTCGATCCCCGGCTGGTCTGGGTTCCGTCGAAGGCCCCAAGTGGACTCGCTTTTTACAGCGGCGAGCGCCTGCCGGGCTGGCAGGGCGACCTGTTCAGCGGTGCATTGAAGTTCGGCCAAGTCCGCCGAATCGACCTGGACGGCGAGCGGGTGGCGGGCGAGGAGAAGCTCACCATCGGCGCCCGGGTGCGCGACGTGCGGCAGGGGCCCGACGGTTTCCTGTATGTCCTCACCGACGAGGCCAACGGACGCTTGCTGAGAATCGTCCCCGACTGAGGGTCGCGACCGACCGGAATTGCATTTATGGAGCCTTGCGTTTAGGTTGCCGCCAGGCAGCACCGGATTGGGAAGGCTGCCCCTGCCGATCCGGACGCGCAGAATGGCCTTGATCATGGTTCCGGCGACGCGGCATCGTAGGGTGGACAAGCGCAGCGCAGTCCACCAGCGGCGGCGCGGGATTCGGCGGACTGCGCTATCGCTTGTCCACCCTACAGCTGGGACGATGATCAAGGCCCGCAAGATCAAACTGGACGATATAGCGTTCGCACCTGATATCCGGACAGACTTTCGTGTAGGGGCGGGTTTAAAACCCGCCCCTACGTCCGGTAATCACGTTCGAAGGCTATACCACCCTGGGGGACGCAACTCGCCATGCGATTTTTTGACATCATTGCCGCCCTGCTCACGCTGTCCGCGTTGTTCAGTTGGTTCAACCACCGGTTTCTGAAACTGCCGACCGCGATCGGCCTGATGTTGATCGCGCTGCTGATCTCACTGACCCTGCTGCTGCCGATTCCGGGTAGCGACGGACTGGAGGAGGACGTGAAGCGGATGCTCGACAGCATCCCCTTCGACGAGGCCGTGCTACACGGCATGCTCGGCTTCATGCTCTTTGCCGGAGCGCTGCACGTCAAACTCTCCGATCTGGCGCAACACAAATGGGCCATCGCCTTGCTCGCGAGCGTCGGAGTGCTGATCTCGACCTTGCTGGTCGGCTTTGGCGCCTGGCTCCTGTTCCTTCTGCTGGGGCTTAAGGTTCCCCTGATCTACTGCATGGTGTTCGGCGCCCTGATCTCGCCGACCGACCCCATCGCGGTCCTCAGCATCCTGAAGCAGGCCGCGGCGCCGAAGAGCCTCGAAACCAAGATCACCGGTGAATCGCTGTTCAATGACGGTGCAGCCGTGGTGCTCTTCCTGGTACTGGTGCAAATCGCCGTCGGCGCCGAGCAGCTCCATCCGGGGCTTTTTCTGACTACCTTCCTGCAAGAATCCGTCGGCGGCTTCGCCTTGGGTCTGGTCAGCGGCGGTCTTGCGTATTACATGATGCGCAGTATCGACAACTATCAGGTCGAGGTACTGATCACCCTCGCGGTGGCAAGCGGCGCCTATGCGGTGGCCGAACACTGGCATGTCTCAGCGCCGATCACTGTCGTCATCGCCGGCCTGTTGATCGGCAACCTGGCCCGTGACGGAGTCTGGTCGGACCAGACGATGCGGCATGTCGACAGTTTCTGGGAGCTGACCGACGAGATCCTGAACGCCGTGCTGTTCGTGCTGATCGGGCTCGAGGTGATGGTGCTGACCCTGACCGGATCGATCCTGCTCGCCGGTCTGCTGGCCATCCCGCTAGTCCTGGTCGCCCGGGCAGTCAGTACCGGCCTACCGATGGCCTCCCTGACCCGGTTCCGCACCTTTGCCCCCGGTGTGGTCGCGATCCTGACCTGGGGCGGGCTGCGCGGCGGCATCTCGGTGGCGATGGCCCTGGCCTTGCCGCACGGCGAGATCCGCGACCTGTTGGTGTCGGTCACCTACATCGTGGTGGTCTTCTCGATCCTGGTGCAGGGCCTGACGCTGGGTCCGGTCATCCGTGCGATGGGGCGCCGGGCCGATCGGGAGTTTGCCGTGAGGGGTCTGGCGGGACCAGCCCCGGCCGCGCATCCGGACTGATGCCCGCGCGATCAGCAACAGACCTGACCGCAAGATCCGTAGGGCTGTAGGGGCGACTTCAGTCGCCCCGCCACATCGGCGAATCCTTTCCCGGAAATCACCTAAGGCGATTTCCGACAATCTTGTTGACCCGATTCCGGGTCATGACCTCAGGCACTTGGAATCGCGGCTCAGCGACCTAACTCAGCCGACTCAGTTGTAACCGGACGAGTCTGACCCGTCCCCCCATTCAAGAGACTCCGACGATGATCCTTCGCTTTCCCCTGAAACGCCAAGCCTTGGCCTTGTTCACCGGCCTGTTGCTGACCGCCTGCCTGTCCGAGGCCGGGCCGACCCTGACCGCCCCGGAGGCCAACGATCAGGCACGCACCGGTGCACTCACCCTGATCGACATCCGCACCCCCGAGGAATGGCGCCAAACCGGCGTCGCCGAGGGTGCGGTACGGATCGAAATGCGCAACCCCAAGGGGCCGGACGGCTTTGCCGAGGCCGTGCTCGCCGAGGTCAAGGGCGACCGCAATGCCCCCATCGCGCTCATCTGCCGCACCGGTAATCGCACCACCTATATGCAAAAAGAACTCGAGGCGCGCGGCTTTACCCATGTCTACAACATCAAGGAGGGCATGGTCGGCAGCGCCGCCGGACCCGGCTGGATCAAGCGCGGCTTGCCGGTACAGGCGTGCAAACAGTGTTGACGTCGGCCGCCGCAACATGAGCGCCGTGCTGGAACTGAACCGGCATCGATTCAGCCGGGTACACTATGACCGGATGATCGATGCAGGCGTATTCGGGCCGCACGACCACGTGGAATTGCTGGACGGGGAGATCATCGACATGGCACCCCAGAAGAGTCGGCATGCCACCGCGGTCACGCTGGTTGCAGACGCCTTGCGCAGCGCATTCGGCCCCGGCGTCACCGTGCGCGTCCAACTCCCGTTCAATCTTGATGATCACTCGGCACCCGAACCCGATGTCGCCGTCGTCCCCGGCAAACCGCGTGACTACCGCGACGCCCACCCCGCCCACGCGCGACTCATCTGCGAAATTTCCGACACCACACTCGCCTATGATCGCGGCCGCAAGCTCGCGGCCTACGCCCGTGCGGGCGTGCCTGAGTATTGGATTTTGGACTTGAACGAGGAAACCCTGGAGGTCTGCCGCGAACCGCAGAACAGCGGTTATGCCCAGCAGCGGGTTTTGCCGTCGGATGCCCAGGTCTCTCCGCTGGAAATCCTCACGCAACACCTCTTGGTCGGCGATCTGCTGCCCTGAGGTCATGCGTGCGGCTGAAGGCCACTGGGTCGCGGACGGGGCCTTGCGCCCCGTCCGGCCCGTGGGGCGAGGTCAGATGGTCTCCGGCACCATCACGATGGCACCGCAGGGGCACTCGGTGCGGCAGATGCCGCAGCCCTTGCAGTAGTCGTAGTTGAACTCGAACCGGTTGCCGGGGCCGAGCTTGATCACGGCATTGTCCGGGCAGACGCCGTAACAGTTGTCGCATTCGAAGCAGTTGCCGCAGGACAGACAGCGCCGCGCCTCGAAGAGTGCGGTACTCTCGTCCAGCCCGCCGACGACCTCTTCAAAGGTCGATTGGCGCCGCGCCAGGTCGAGCGTCGGCCGCACCATCTTGGGTGCGTCGTCGTAGTACCAGGTGTTGAGCTTATCGAACTCCGCCAACGCGTGCTTGGGTGCCGGCGCATAGGTCTCGCCGCGCAGCCAGGCGTCGATGTTGCGCGCCGCCTTCTTGCCGTGACCGATGGCCACGGTGACGGTGCGCTCCGAAGGCACCATGTCGCCGCCGGCGAAGATGCCGGCGCGGCCGGTCATCATGTTGGTGCCCACCTGCACCACGCCGTCCTTGATCTCCAATCCCGGCACGCCGTTGAGCAGCGAGAGATCCACATCCTGGCCAAGCGCCAGCACCAGCGAGTCGGATTCGAGCGTCTCGAATTCACCGGTGGGCTGCGGGAAGCCGGTGGCATCGAGCGCCATCTTCTCGACGGTGAGGGTGCCCTCGTCCGACATGTTCTTGATGGTGGACAGCCACTTGATCATGATGCCTTCCTGCAGCGCCTCCTCGACCTCGAAGTCGTGGGCGGGCATCTTCTCGCGGGTGCGGCGGTAGACGATGATGGCGTCGGTGGCGCCCAGGCGTTTGGCGGTACGGGCGACGTCGAGCGCGGTGTTGCCGCCGCCGTAGACCACCACGCGGCGGCCCAGCATCGGCTTTTCCTCATCCTCCATGCCACGCAGCACCTGCATGGCGTCGAGCATCCGCGCCGAGTCGGCGGCCGGAATGTAGGCGCGCTTGGCGATGTGGGCACCCACGGCGAGGAAGGCGGCATCGAAGCCGCTGTCCTTCATGGTCTGCTCGATGTTCTCAACCTTGGTATTGAGCTGGAGCACCACGCCCAGATCGAGAATGCGCTGGACCTCCGCGTCCAGCACATCGCGCGGCAGCCGGTATTTGGGGATGCCGAAGCGCATCATGCCACCGGCGAATGGCCCGGCTTCCTGGATGGTGACCCGATGTCCGAGGCGCGCCAGATGGTAGGCGGCGGAGAGCCCGGACGGGCCGGCGCCGACCACCAGCACCTGCTTGCCGGAACTGCTCGCGGGTGGCGTGAACTTCCAGCCGAGCTTGATCGCCTGATCGCCCAGGAAGCGCTCGACCGAGTTGATGCCCACCGACTCATCGAGTTGACCGCGGTTACAGGCGGTCTCGCAGGGGTGATAGCAGACGCGGCCCATCACGGCGGGCAGCGGATTGTTCGCGGTCAGCGCGCGCCACGCCTGTTCATAGTCACCGGACTCGGCGTGGAACAGCCACTCCTGGATGTTCTCCCCCGCGGGACAGGCGTTGTTGCATGGCGGCAGCCGGTCGACATATTGCGGTCGGTAGGTACGCCAGGTCCCGGTCTTGTTGGCCAGTGAGGACCCGACATCGAGTGTGATTGCGAATGGTTTTTCCATCACGGGTTACCTGTTGCGACAGGGGCTGCGACAGCGGTTTCAGCCGCGGGATCGACCAGTCCGAAGCGCCGGATGTTACGGTCGGCCAGCGCCTGAATGTGCGCAATGGCCTCGGTGTTCGGTGTGGGCGAGAAGAGATGTGCGAAGCGCCGTTGTGGCCGCAGATAGGCCTCCACCGGCAACTGCTTGCGGATCTTCGAGACGCTGACGATCCGGTCGCGCTCCGCCTCGAACACCGGGAAGACCCCGGTCTCTTTCGCCAGTCGGGCGATGTGGATGGTGTCCCAGGAATTGGTTCCCCAGCCCAGCGGGCAGGGCACGAAGACATGGATGTAACGCGCCCCGCGGATCTCCATGGCGCGCTTGACCTTGGCCTCGAGGTCGCGCAGTTCCGACACGATGGCGGTGGCTACATAGGGGATCTCGTGAGCCATGGCGATCAGCGGCAGATTCTTGCCTTGTCCGAACACGTTACCGGGTGCGTCGCCGACCGCCGGGGTGGTTGCGGTGCGCGCCGCGCCGGGGGTGGCCGAGGAGCGCTGCACCCCGGTATTCATGTAGGCCTCGTTGTCGTAGCAGATGTAGAGCACGTCGTCGTTGCGCTCGAACATCCCCGACAGACAGCCGAAGCCGATGTCGGTGGTGCCGCCGTCGCCGCCCTGGGCGACGACGCGCACGTCGCTGCGCCCTTTCACCCGCATGGCCGCGGCGATGCCGGTGGCGACCGCGGCGGTGTTGCCGAACAGTGAGTGAATCCAGGGGATCTGCCAAGAGGTCTCGGGATACGGCGTCGAGAAGACCTCCAGACAGCCGGTCGCGTTGGCCGCGATCAACTGATTGTCGGTCGCCTGCATGGCGGCGTCGATCGCGTAGCGCGCGCCCAGCGCCTCGCCGCAGCCCTGACAGGCGCGGTGTCCGGAGTTGAGCGAATTAGTGCGCCGCATGTCCGCCTGCACCGAACGGTGTTCCGGATCGAGCAGGCGATTGCCGACCGTGTGGGTGCCGGTCTGATAGAACTTGATGGTGGTCGCTGTCATTGTAGGTGCCTCACTCAACCAACGCGGGCGGCCACGACCCCCAGGTCGCGCAGCAGGTTCTCGGCGATCGGACCCGAGCGGCGCGTCAGCCGCTCGCGCTCGAGCTCACGGTTGACGGCATTCCAATCCAGATCGAGGAAGGTCAGCGGTTCGAGCTTGTCCTCGATCGCTTCCATGAACAATTGGTGCAGCGAGTCCTTGGTGATGGCCCGCCCGCCGAGCCCGGCGACCACGCAGTAGAGCGGCTGCGGCCGGTTACGCATGGCGGAGCGCACATCGCGTGAAACGATGCCCCCGATGCCCACGGCGAAGCACTTCTCCACGACCACCACCCGGCGCACATGACTCACCGCATCGCGGATCTCGGTGAGCGGGAAAGGCCGGAACGAGGTGATGCCGAGTACGCCGATTTTGTTTCCCTCGTCGCGCAGGTCGTCGATCGTGTCTTTGATCGTGCCCAGCACCGAACCCAGGGCGATCACGACGGTGTCCGCGTCCTCCATGCGATATTGCCGGATCAGTCCGCCCGAATCACGCCCGAATTGTTGTTGGAATTCGGCCGCCAGTTGGGGAATCAGCTCCAGTGCCTGCATCTGCTTGGCGTGCGCGAGATAGCGCACCTCGGTGAAGGCTTCCGGGCCGACCATGGCGCCGATGGAGACGGGGTCACGAGGATCGAGGACCTGCCGTGGCTCGTATGGGGGCAGATAAGCATCGACCTGTTCCTGGGTCGGAATGTCCACGCCCTCGTAGGCATGGGTCAGGATGAAGCCGTCCATGCACACCATGATCGGCAGCGAGACTTCTTCCGCCAGCCGGAAGGCCTGGATGTGCAGGTCGGCGGCTTCCTGGTTGTTCTCCGCAAAGAGCTGAATCCAGCCCGCGTCGCGCATCGACATGGAGTCGGTGTGGTCATTCCAGATGTTGATCGGCGCGCCGATGGCGCGGTTGGCGAGCGTCATCACGATCGGCAACCCGAGCCCGGAGGCGTTCCAGACCGCCTCGGCCATATACAGCAGGCCCTGGCTCGCGGTGGCGGTGTAGGAGCGGGCCCCGGCCGCGGACGAGCCGATGGCGACCGACAGCGCGGCGAACTCCGATTCGACATTGATGAACTCGCAGCCCGGCAGGGTGCCGTCCCGCACCATCTCGCTCAACCCTTCCACGATATGGGTCTGGGGCGAGATCGGGTAGGCGCAGATCACCTCCGGCCGGCACAGGGCCACGGTCGCGGCGACCGCATGGGAGCCTTCACATTGTTTCAGCACGGCGGTAGTCCTCCGATTCTTTCTTAACAAATTCATAGGCGGCGCTGGCGGCGGCGATGTTGCCTGCCGCGACCTTGCCGGTGAATTTCTCATTGATTGCCGCGTGGACCGACTCGAGGGAGACCGCCCCGCTCATCGCCGCGAAGCCTGCCAGCAGGATGGCGTTCGGTAACGGGCGCCCAATGTGCTCCATCGCAATCTCGGTCGCCGGGACGGTGCACAGGTGGGAGTGGTGCCAGCCTGCGAAACGCTCGCTGATGCCGAGGTCGTCGAAGCTCTTCTTGGTGTTGATGAGGACGTAGCCGTCCGGCACCAGCCCGCTGAACACATCCACCTGGTGGAGCAGGGTGGGGTCCTGGATGATGAGGCCGTCCGGCTGCATGATGGGTTCGCGCAGCCGGATCTCGCGATCCGCGATCCGGCAGAAGGCCACCACCGGCGCCCCGGTGCGTTCCGAGCCGAAGCTCGGAAAGGCCTGCGCGTGTTTTTGTTCGAGAAATGCGGCGATCGAGAGCATTTCTGCTCCCGTAACGCAGCCTTGGCCGCCGCGGCCATGGATGCGGACTTGAAACATCACAATAGTGTCCCCTTTGGTGTTGTTGGTGCGATTGGAAGTTCCGCGGCACGTTGTAGCAGCCGAACCCGAGTTTTGCATCAAAAAATCTCATCGTACACGATAATGCTGTGCAACCCCGCGGTCCGCCTTGCCGAAGAGTCAGTCTGTTCGTAGTATCCTGAGCGCCCCCTGTTGGGCGTTCGGTGCTCGGGCGTTGCGACGACGAGGGGGCCTGCCGGCGTCACTGAGATGAAACGCGACCGCATTCATTGTTCCCTGCGCTGGTGCCATCGCGCGTGAGATCGGCTAAGCTTTCAGTCGATTGGCGCTGTATGGCCCACCGTGCCCGCCGCGCGCTGGCCTGGCTGGTGGTGATGGCGGGACTGCTGGCCGGTCTGGGTTCCGGCCCACTGGTCTGCGCCGCGAGCCCCCTCGCCTACACCCTGGTGATCATGCCGACCGGTGATGCCGCAATCGATCAGGCGATCAGGGATGCGTCCCAACTCGCCGGGTTGCGCGAGCGCGCCCCGGTGGGACCCTTTGCGCTGCTCGCCCGAGCCGAGTCCGATGCCGTGCGGTTCGATACGGTGTTGCGCAGCTTCGGCTACTACGACGGCAGGATTCAAATCCGGATCGCGGGGCGCGCGATCGATGATCCGACCCTGTTCCCCGTGCTCGAGGATCGGCCCGCCGGCTCCCCGGTCAAGGTGGCGGTTAACATCGCGTCCGGTCCGCTGTACCGACTGGGGATCGTGCGGCTCGACGGCCCGGTACCCGCGGATGTGCGTGCCGCTTTCAATCTGAAATCCGGCGACCCAGCGCGTGCCGCCGCGGTGCTGGCCGCCGGGGAGGCGGTATTGCAGGCGCTGCGGGAGGATGGGTTCGCGCTTGCCCAGGTTCCGCCGCCGGATGCGCTGGTGGATCATGACACGCGCCGCATGGACGTCGTCTATCTGGCGGAGCCTGGTCCAAGGGTGACCTTGGGATCGATTACAATCAACGGATTGACTCGACTTCGCGAGGACTATGTGCGCCGCCGTCTGGATTTGCAGCCGGGTGAGCCCTTCAGCCCCGCCCGGCTGGAGGCCGCCCGCCGCGACCTGCTGGCCGACGGCGTGCTGGCCTGGGCGCGGCTCACGCCGGGAACCGTGCCGGATGCCGAGGGGCGCTTGCCTCTGACCCTGGACGTGGCCGAACGCCCGTTGCGCGTGGTGCGCCTGGCCGGGGCCTTTTCGAGCGATGAGGGTACGACCGGCTCGGCCGCCTGGACGCATCGCAATCTGTTCGGCGGAGCCGAGCAACTGACTCTGCGGGCCGACCTCGGACAGGTGACCGAGGGTGGGCCGCAGGCGGCCAGCTACCTGGTCAACGGGTCCTTGCGCATCCCGGACCGGTGGCTGCGCGATCTGGCCTTGCGCCTGGATCTGGGCGCCGTGAACGAGAGCCTCGAAGCCTATGACCGCGAGGCGGTGACCGCCGGCGCGGTGCTGGAGCGGCGTTTTTCCGAGCAGTTGTCCGGCAGCGCCGGCCTGGCCTTCGAGCGTTCGCGGGTCACCCAGGAGGACGATCCGCGGGATTACCGCCTGCTCTCACTGCCGCTGACACTGACCTACGACACCACGGACGATCCGCTGAATCCGCGGCGCGGCCTGCGCCTGACGGCCCAGGCGGCGCCCACCCAACATTTGGGTCAGGAGTTGGCGCGGGATGGGCCGGGCTTCGTGCGCGGGCGCCTGGCCGGATCGGCCTATCTGGATCTCGGCGACCTGTTGGCCTGGGCCCATGCGGGCCCTTCCAGCTCCCGGATCGGCAGCGGCCAGTCGGTGCTGGCCGGCCGACTGGTGCTCGGCAGCATCCTGGGCGCCGTGGCGGATCAGGTCCCGCCGGATTGGCGTTTCTATGCCGGCGGAGGCGGCTCGGTCCGCGGTTATCCGTTCCAATCCATTGGCCCGCGCACGCCCTCGGGAACGCCCGCGGGCGGTGACGGTCTGTTCGAGGCCAGCCTGGAATGGCGCCGCCGCTTCGGCGCCAACTGGGGCTTGGCCATGTTTCTGGACGCCGGCGCGGTATCCGCGACCGGCACTCCAGACGCGGATGGACTCGCGGTCGGTCTCGGTCTCGGTGTGCGCTATCACACGCCCATCGGCCCGGTCCGAGCGGATATCGCCACCCCACTCAACCCGCATCAGGGGGATTCGCCGCTGCAACTCTATATCGGCATCGGGCAGGCGTTCTAGCCATGCGCCACGTCCTTCGTCCACTGCTGACGCTCCTGCTGCTGCCGTTACTGGCGTTGGCGCTGCTGCTGTTGGCGGCCAATACGGACCCCGGCCGGCGGGTCATCGCGTGGGGCTTGGCGGAGTTGAGCGGCGGGCAGGTCATGCTGTCGGGTTTGAGTGGGACTCTGCCGACGGCGCCGCGCATCGCGCGCCTGGAACTGCGCGACGCGGCCGGCGTCTGGCTGGTCGTCGAGGAGGCGGTGCTCGATCTCGAACTGCTGCCGCTGCTGCGCGGGACCATTACCATCGCGGCGCTGACGGCCCGCTCGGTGGTGCTGCACCGGGTGCCGGCCGGGGATGAGCAGGCTGCGGTCGGTATCGCGCTGCCGGTGCGCATCCTGCTGGGACACCTGGCCATCGACCGCCTGGACCTCGACGGGGCCGTGCCGGGCGCGCCGGCCTTGACCATCACGGGCAGCGGCTCGGTGGCGAGTGCCGCGCACCTGCAGGCGCGCGTGCGGATCACCGCCCCCGGCCGCACGGACCGCTACCGATTGGATCTGGACAGCGGCGGCGCGTCCGACCGGCTGGACCTGGCGTTCCAGGAGGCCCCCGGCGGTCTGGTCGCCGCGCTGGCCGCGGCGGTGGGACTGCGCTTGCCCGCGGTGCTGGACGGCTGGCGTCTCGACGCCGCGGTCGCGGGACCGCGTACGGCGCTCGTCCTGAACGCCGAGCTCGCGGCCGGACCGCTCCAGGCCACCGCGGCGGGCGTGCTCGATCTGGAGTCCCAGTCCGCCGCCGGGCTGCGCCTCTCCGCCGAGGTGCCGGCCCTGGCGCTGGCGCTGGAAGGGTTGCCGGCCATCGCCTGGCAGCGGCTCAGCGTCAGGGCGGATCTGGACGGCAGCCTGCGCGCACCGCGGGGGACGGCACGGGTCGAGTGGGACGGGCCGGCGGCCGGCGATCTCTCAGTGGAACGCCTGATCGCGACCGCCGAGGGCGACGCGACGCGTCTGGGTTTCGCACTGGAGATGAGCGGCCTGCGTACGCCCGTGGCGCTGCCCGAGACGCTGGCGGCCGTACCCTTGCGCCTGACAGGCGAACTGAGCCCCGCGGACCCCGCGCTCCCGGTGCAGATCGCCATCGGCCATCCACTCATCGACCTCCAGGCCGCGGTTGGCCTGACTGCACGCGCCGGGCACGCGACCCTGCGCTTGCCCGATCTTGCCGCCTTGAGCGGTCTGGCCGGCACGGCGCTGGCCGGCAGCGCCCGCTTCGACCTCGATGGTGTCGCCGATGGCGCGTCCCGCCTCGACGCGACAGGCGAGCTGGCGCTCACCCAGGCCCCGGCACCCATCGCCGGGCTGCTCGGGCCAGCGGCCCGTCTCGCACTGTCCGTCCGCGCCGACGGTGCGGCCTGGCAGATCGCCGCGGCCCGGATCGAGGGCGCACGGCTGCAGGCCAGTGTCCAGGGCCGGGCCGCGGGAGACGTCCTGGCACTGGGCTGGACGCTGGACCTGACCGACCTCAGCGTCCTGGCCCCCGGCTGGTCCGGGCGGATCCAGGCCCAGGGTGAACTCAAGGGTGAGCCGCGGGCGCCCCTGCTGGTCGCCGATCTGACCGCGCAGGCCGGATTTCAAGGTGTCGGCACGGGACCTCTCGCTGGCCAGGTGACCGGGCGTCTGAGCGCCCGACCCGCCGTGCCCGACGGGTCACTCGACCTGCGGGGCGATTGGGCCGGGCAGCCGGTCAGGATCGATCTCCAGGCCGAACGTGCCGCCGATGGCAGCCTGAACCTCGCCTTCGGCGACAGCCGCTGGGCCAGTGTCGCCGCCGCCGGCACCCTGCGCCTGCCGCGCGGGGCCGCGCTGCCGCAAGGCGAGCTGCGGCTGCGGGTCGAGCGGCTGGCCGATCTCGCCCCGCTGCTGCCGCCGGAAGCGGCCGCCGGGTTGGCCGGGCGCCTGAGCGCGCGTCTGACCCTGACCCCGGCCGGCACCGCGCTGATCGAGGCGGCGGGCGAGGGGCTGATGCTCCCTGGCGCGGTCGGGGTCCAGACGCTCGCCTTGACCGCCCAAGTGACCGAGCCCCAGGGGCAAGCGCGGACCGAGGCGACACTGCACCTGCGTGGGCTTGCGCTGGGGGCGGTCGGCGGGGAGGCGTCGCTGAGCATCCGCGGCCCGGCCGCCGCGCTCGACCTGACGGCAGACGCACGGCTGGCCGATCCGGTCGGCCCGCTCCAATTGGCAGCCCGGGCGCGGCTGGACGCCCCCGCCCGCCGTCTGGCGCTCCAGCACCTGGAGGCGCAGGCGCGCGGCGAGACCCTGCGGCTGCTCGCCCCGGCCGTGCTCGACCTGTCGGATGGTCTGCGAGTGGATCGGCTGCGTCTGGGGTTGCGGACGGGTTCGATCGAGGTCGCCGGGCGCCTGACACCGCGGCTGGAATTCCGGGCGGCGGTCGCCGGACTGCCGCTCGACTTGGTGCAACTGGTCGCGCCGGATTTGCCCCTGACCGGCACCCTGGGTGCTGATCTCAAGCTGACCGGAACCCTGGACGCCCCACTGGGTTCCGTGCGCGCTCAGGCGAGCGGCCTGCGTCTGACCACGGGACCGGGTCGGGGGATTCCGCCGGCACAGATCAAGGTCACGGCGGATCTCGCCGCTGACGGGGTGCGGCTGGATGCCCGGGCCTCGACCGGGCCGCGCACCGATCTGCGGGTGCAGGGACGGGTCGCCGGACGGCTGCCGTTTGCCCTGGGGACCTTGGCGCTGCGCGCCGACGGACGGGTCGATCTCGCGTTATTCGACCCGCTGCTGACCAGCGGGGGCCGCCAACTGAGCGGGCAGGCGGTGCTCGCCACGGCCATTGCGGGCACGATCACGGCGCCGCGCCTGGACGGCACGCTGCGACTGACCGATGCGGCCCTGTGGGACCGCACCATCGGGCTGGCCCTGACCGGGATTCAGGGCCGCTTGCGACTGGACGACGATCAGGTTCGGGTGGAACGTCTGACGGCGCAGACGGCCGCTGCATCGGGAACAGGCGCGGGTGCGGGACGCGGTACGGTCGAACTCACCGGCACGATCGGCGTGCTGGCGCCCGGAGTGCCGGTCGATCTGCGACTGATCGCGCGCCAGGCCAGGCCGATCCAACTGGATCAACTGGATGTGCAGGGAGACGCTGACCTGCGGCTGTCCGGACGCGCGGCCGAGCTCCTCGACGCCGTCGGCACGGTGCGCTTCAGCCGCATCGAGGTCCGGCTGCCCGAGCGTCTGCCCGCCGCCGTCGTCACCCTCCAGGTTCGGGAGCGCGGCGGTAGCGGCCGTCCGGTCGCGGCAGCGCGACCGTCGACCCTGGCTCCTGAGCTTGGGCTGGATTTGCTGCTCGCCGCCCCTCGTGCCGTTTATGTAAGTGGCCGCGGGGTCGACGCGGAACTCGGCGGCGAGGTGCGGCTGCGCGGGACCCTGGCCGATCCGGCGATCAGCGGCGGCTTCGATTTGCGGCGGGGCAGCTATGACCTGGCAGGTCAGACCCTGAAGTTCAGCCGCGGGCGGATCGGGTTCGATGGGGCCCACGGAATCGATCCCACACTCGACTTCGAGGCGCGCGCCACGGCGGCCGGCAGCACCGCAATCCTGGCCGTGCTGGGCACCGCGCAACAGCCGCGGATCGAACTGCGCGGGGAACCTCCGCTGCCGCAGGATGAGGTGCTGTCCCGCCTGCTGTTCGGGGTTGCCGGCGGACGCTTGTCGCCGGTGCAGGCGGTGCGGCTTGGGACGGCGGCGGCCTCGCTCGCGGGTGTCGAACTGGGCGGCGGTCTGCTTGGATTGGGAATACTGGATCGCGTGAGTACTGGGCTCGGACTGGAGCGTCTGCGGCTGGGAACCGATGACCGCGGCGACTCCAGCCTGGAGACCGGTCGCCAACTCACCGAGCGGGTCTATCTCGGTGCCCGCCAGGGCGTGCGGGCGGGTGAAACCCAGGGTGTGCTGCGCATCGAGGTCACGCCGCGGATCAGGGTGGAAGCGGATGTCGGCGCCTCCGGCGGCACCCGAGCGGGTGCGGCCTTCGAGCATGAATACTGAAACGGTTCCCGATAGCCTTCGGACGTGATAACCGGACGTAGGGGCGGGTTTCAAACCCGCCCCTACACGAAGCTCTGTCTGGATATCAGGTGCGAACGCTATATTCAGATTCGAACAGCCCAACCACCGTCTCGGCCTGGGCCGCGGCGAGCAGCCAGGCGCGCAGTTGGCCGGCGTCGCGGGTCCCGCGCAGGCGGTCGCGGGTCGCGTCGTCGATCGTGAGGCCGCGGGCGGCCAGCAGGGTCAGGATCGCATCGGCCAGGCCCTCATCACGGCCTTCCTCGCGACCCTCCTCGCGAATGGCCTCCAGGCCGGCGTAGCCGCGCCGCTGCAGGAGGTTGCGCAGGATCACGTCCTGCGCGGCGTCGCGGTCGAACAGGGCGGCCACCGGAACCGGATTGCGCAGGATGCCGGGCGCGACGAGCAACTCCCCGATTCCGTGGGTCTGCAGCGGCTGCCCTGGGGCATGGACCTCGACCCGGCGCGGACCCACCAACCGTACCACCCATACCAGGCGAGTGCCGTGGCCGAGCAGATCGGCGATCTTGGTGCGCAGGTCCGCCTCGTCCTGGCCGCGCGCGGCGTACTCGACGGCCAGCAGCGGCGCATCGGGGATCCAACCGCCGTCTCCGCCCGGGGTAGCCACCGAGACATCGGGTGCGCGCAGCGTCCCGGGGTCCGGCGAATAGCCGGCATCGACGCCGGTCCATTGCACATCCGGGTCGCTGTCGAGCAGGGCGGCACCGGTCGCGTTGGGACCGGCGTGGTCCCGTCCGGCGGGGGCGCAGTAGATGGGGTGGCCGTTGGTGAGCTCGTAGCGGTCACCGTCGCGCAGTTGATCGGCCCGGAAGGGACCGGTGTCGGGTTGCAGTCGGCTGTTGCTCATGCGGTCGCTCCGGCGGCCTGGGGGGCGGATGCTGATCGGAGTATAGATGAAGCCGGGCAGCGGTCGGGTGCGATCAGAACTGATGTGGTGATCGAGATTCCGGGTACCAGTTCTGATCGCACCCGCGGCCGCCGCGCGACGCGGTATCATGATGGATTCGGGTCCACTGCGGAAACGCCGTCGTGCGACCCCGCAACACGAGTATTCGTCCATGAAACGGTTCGCCCTGCTGCTGCCCATTGCCGCTTTGATCGTCGCCTTCTTTGCTTTCGGGCTGCATCATCAGTTGACGCTCGACGCCTTTCAGGCCAGTCACGACCGCTTTGATGCCTGGTACCTGCAGCAGCCCTGGCTGGTGGTCGGCGGCTATTTCGCCATCTTCGTGGTGGTGACGCTGTTTCTACCGATCGCGGCGCTGATGACCGTGATCGCCGGTGCCTTGTTCGGTTTCTGGAAGGGCGTGCTGATCGCCTCGTTCGCTGCCGCGCTGGCGGCGGTGCTGGCCTTCTGGCTGTCCCGCTTCATCCTGCACGACAGCATCCAGCGCCGCTTTGGCGAGCGGCTGGCCGCCGTCAATGCCGGGGTGGCGCGGGATGGTCCCTTCTATCTCTTTTCCATGCGGCTGGTGCCGGTGATTCCCTTCTTCATCATCAACATGGTGATGGGGCTGACGCCGATGCAGAGCCGCACCTTTTATTGGGTGACGCAACTCGGCATGCTGGCCGGCATTCTGGTTTATGTGAATGCCGGTACCCAGTTGGCTGAGGTCGAGCAGTTGTCCGACGTGTTTTCGCCGGACCTGATCGCGTCACTGGCCCTGTTGGGTATCCTGCCGCTCCTGGGCAAGAAGGTCCTGGGTCTGCTGCGCCGGCGTCTGCGGCCCGGCTGAGCCGTCGCCTGATGCGGGCGGCGCTTCCGGCGCGAGATCCGGGCCGAGCAGGATGGCGATGGGGCGGGTCAGCGGGCTGGCATCCAGGACGATGATGAGCACCATGGTCAGCGGTACCGACAGGAAGACCCCGATGGTCCCGAACACAAAGCCCCAGAACAGCAGCGAGAGGAATACGGCCAGGGTCGAGATTCCCAGTCCGCGGCCCATGAAGCGGGGTTCCAGGGTTCTCTCGTGTTGGTAGGAGCTAATAGACTGTCCGAGAATCGTCTGGTGCGGTAGGCCAATCATTCCGCTACCGTTCCTATTCGTTGTCGTAGTCGACCGATCGTCGGCACTGCGGGATATGACCGAGGGTCTCGGTCGGGTCGATTACGATTACGACAACGGTCGGAAACGGTAGCGCTATAGCTGGAGTGCTGCACTTGCTTACAACTCGGTCGCGTCGCGCAGGCTCTGGAACAGATCGATATCCCAGGCGACCAGGTCGCGGCGGATGGCATCCGCGCTGGCGCGGGGCAGCAATCGGGCTAGGTCTTCCCCGGTGATGACGCCGACGATCTCACCTGGGGTGGTGCGAGCGTATTGAAGTGTATGCCAGGCCATGATCGCCGCCCCCACCCCGGTCGGATAGGAGATGTAGGTGGCTCCCGCGTAAGGTGATCCCAGCAGCCCCTGATACCGGTGATAACTGAGCCCCAGGGTTTCGACCACCGTCTGACGGTCGTTGCGGACCGTCTCGGAAACGCGGATTTCGGCGGCGGCGCAGAAGTGGGTGCGGCGGATGACCCCGTTGCGCAGCAGTTCCTCGATCCGCCGGGGCCGCTGCATGCCTGGCAGGATGGCCCGTACCATCGCCTCGACCGTCAGTTCCGGCTGGTCCGGCAGGGTCTGTTTGGAGAGCAGGTTGAGTTGAAAGAGCGCCTTCACCAGTTCCACCTCGGAGCCTCCGGTATAGACTCCGATGGTCGGAATCTCGGGAAAGGCCCGATGCAGCGAGAGCAGTTCTTCCTGATAAAGCGGATACTGGCGGGTCGGCCGCGGCTCATTCGGAAAGGCGTAATAGCGCGCCATGCCGAAAGGTTCCATGACCTGCATGCGGCCGTCGATCAGGGTGCGCGGACGCGCGGCCAGTTCATCGAGCGCGGTCAGTGGGGACCAGGAAAAGACCACCGAGTCGGCCTCGATGTCTTCGAGCAAGTACAGATCCACACTCTCGATCTCGAGCTCATAGCGCCCGGCGGCAAGGATCTCATGAATGCAGCCGCCGATCAGAAAATCGGTTACACCGGGCGAGATGCCCTGATTGATCAGTGCGGCGACCCCGTGCTGCCGCAGCGCCGCATCATGATCGTACTGGGCGAAGGTCAGGGTGCGGTCGGTTCGCTCGTTATACATCTCGGCGGCGAGATCCAGCGTATGAGCGCCGAGGCGAATCCCCAATTCGATGATCGGACAATTGAACTCGGGCAGGGCCGCGTTCACCAGCAGCGCGGCGCCGGCCATTTCGGTGTCGTGGGCGGCGGCACCGGCGAAGATCGGGGCGAAGTCCGGCAGGCCGATGAAGCGGATTCGGTCGAACAACCGCTCGGCGTGGAAGAGCGCATCCCGTGCCCCCGCCGGGTCGATGGTATAGACGACGAAACGCACCGGGACGCCGTCGCGCTCGGCCAATTCAGCAAGACAGATCAGCAGATTGGACCCGACCGCGCCCAAGCCGAAGAAGACGATCTTGAGTGGGTCGCAAGGGCCTGAGGCAGTCGGTCTGGGGGGGTCGGTTGGGGACATCGCGATTTCCTTGGATCAGGTGTTGGATGCAGACCGGCACCGCGCCGTTCGGCGGTGGGGCTGGTCCGCGTAGTTTACGCGCAGGCGCGCGGTGAATAGCGAGTGAATGGCTCAAGGCGATTTGCGAATCCGCAAACCGCCTGACGGCTCAATCCTGCTCCCAGGCACGCAGTGCGGCGATGACGTGGGGAATCGCCGGCGGCTGCGGGTCGCCGGGGAGGTAGCGCAGGAACATGCCGCGGTGCGAGGCTTCCACGATGATCGGCGGCGCCGCCTCCGGGAGGGCGAGCGACTCCAGGGTGACCACGCCATCGCCCAGCCCGTCGGCGAGGCTGGACCACCAGGCGTCGAGTGTCTCCCCGAGTTCCGCGGACTGGGTGTCGGCCGCGGCCTGGGCGATGCCCTCACGCCACTGCGACTCCGACGGCAGGAGCACACCGCCGATCAGCAGGATCGGGATCTCCCGCGGCCAGGGCCGGGCGTTCAGTTCAGTCAGGAAGTCGCTGCCGGGACGCAGGTCGATCTTGGCCTCGCCGGTGCCGTCACGCAGGGCGGCGAAGAGTGAGTAGCGGCGGTCTGTGCCGAGATGGAACTGGTCGCGCAGTTCGAGCCAGACGCGTAACCGCGCCCACGCGGACCCGTGGTTGGGCGTCGCGCCGAGGATGACGCCGCGCACCGGCGGCCCCGCGACCCGCGCCGGCAGACCCACCGGATGACGCCAGCGTGAGACAAAGTCCCGAATCACGAGCCCGCCCATACTGTGGCCCACCAGCACGACGGGCTGGTCCGCCGGGAGCGTCGGCCAGTGCTCGGCCAGGTAGGCGGTGTCGCGGTCGATGCCCTGATCATTGGGGTAGCGGAATTCCCAGACCGTGGTGCCGACCGCGTCCAAGGCGGGGATCAGGTCATCCCAGATGGTGCCCGGTTCATCGAGTCCGTGCACCAGGACGACATGGGCTGCGGCGGGAGCGCCCGGTGGGGTCCGCGGATGCAGCCCGTGCCACCCATCGTTGGCGGCCATCTGATCGGGAAACCAGTGCTCCAGATGGTCATGGACAAGCGCACGCAGCCGCCGCTCCTCGCGTGGATGATCCTCGGCCCACCAGGTCCAGAGCGCCGCCGGCGCCGCGATCAGGATCACGGCGCCCGCAACCCGCCACCGCCACTGAGCTGACTCTTTACGCATCTGCGATTCCCCACCCCCATACCCAGGTCGTCCTCCTATCCTACAGGCTTGGATCGAAACGGGGCGAGTGCGGTACCCTAGCGCTCCCAGACTTAAGCCAAGGCATCCAGGTGCGCTATGTCCGATTCCCTGCCTCCCGCCCGGCCTGACCCGCAATCCGCTCAGGTTGTCCGTCCCGGCAAGTATGTCAGTCTGACCTACAGCATTGCCGATACCCAGGGGAGCATCCTGGAGCAGACCGATCTGCCGGTCGGCTACATCCATGGCGGCCGGACCGAGTTGATCGGCGGCATGGACGCGGCGGTCAGCGGCAAGTGCGCCGGTGATCAGGTGGACCTGCTGCTCACCCCGGAGGACGGCTTCGGACCTCATGATCCGGACCTGACCTTTACCGATTCACTGGACAACGTCCCGCCCGAGTTTCATTTCGTGGGCGCCGAGGTCCAGATGCAGAACGACAGCGGTGACGTTCGCACCTTCTACGTGACCCGCATCGGCGAGGGCACGCTGACCATCGACGGCAATCACCCGCTCGCCGGTAAGTCGCTCAAGGTCCATGTCTGGATCAAAGAAGTGCGCGAACCGACCGCGGCTGAGCTGACTCAGGACGGTCTGGCCGGCGCCCTGCCGGGCAGCGCGCTCCACTGAACTCCAGGCTCCAGCATCAACCACTCCGCGAGGAATCGTACACATGAAGCTCGGCGTCATCATCCTGGCTGCCGGAATGGGCAAGCGCATGCACTCCGACCTGCCCAAGGTCCTACACCCGTTGGCCGGCCGGCCGCTGTTGGGTCATGTGCTGGACGCCGCGACCTGCCTCGGTGCCGCGGCGACCGTGGTGGTCTATGGCCACGGGGGTGAGCAGGTGCGCGCCGCCCTGTCCACCCGCGCCTGTGCATGGGTGGAGCAGGCCCAACAACTCGGGACCGGCCATGCCGTCATGCAGGCCATGCCCGCGGTGGCTGCTATGGACCGCGTGCTGGTGCTCTACGGCGATGTGCCCCTGGTCGATGCGAATACCCTGCACCGTCTGATCGATGCCGCCGCCGACACCAGTCTGGGCATCCTCACCGCCATGATGGATGACCCAACCGGCTATGGCCGGATCATCCGCGATGCAACGGGGTGCATCCTGCGCAGCGTCGAACAGAAGGACGGGACGCCGGAGGAGTTGGCCGTGCGCGAGGCCAACACCGGTTTTCTGGTGGCGGATCGCGCCCGGCTCGACGCCTGGCTTGGGCGCCTCACCAATGCCAATGCTCAAGGCGAGTACTATCTCACCGATATCATCGGCATGGCGGTGGCTGATGGGGTGCGGGTCGCGAGCGTCCATCCGCTGACCATCGAAGAAGTCTCCGGGGTCAATGACCGGCTGCAACTCGCGGCCCTGGAACGCTTTCACCAACAGCGCCTGGCGGCGGATCTGATGCGCAATGGGGTCACCCTGGCCGACCCGGCGCGGATCGATATCCGCGGCCGTCTGACCACGGGGCGCGACTGCTTCATCGATATCAACCTGATTTGCGAGGGTGAGGTGCAGCTCGGCGACGGGGTGCGCATCGGACCTAATTGCCTGATCCGTGACAGCCATATCGGCGCCGGGACCGAAGTTTTCGCAAACTGCGTCATCGAGGGTGCCGCGGTCGGCACGGGGGCGCGCATTGGTCCGTTCGCGCGTCTGCGGCCGGAAGCCCGGCTCGCGTCCGACACCCACATCGGCAACTTCGTCGAGATCAAGAAGGCCGGCATCGGTGTCGGCAGCAAGGTCAACCATCTGACCTATGTGGGCGATGCGCAGATCGGCGCCGGGGTCAACGTGGGCGCGGGCACCATTACCTGCAACTACGACGGGGCGAATAAGTTTGTCACCGTCATCGGAGACGGTGCCTTCATCGGCTCCAATACCGCGCTGGTCGCTCCGGTGACCGTCGGTGCCGGGGCGACCATCGGGGCTGGCTCGGTGATCAGTAAGGATGCGCCGCCCGGCCAATTGACGGTCACCCGTGCCCGCCAGGCGACCATCCCCGGCTGGCAGCGGCCAAAGAAGTTGCCCAAGGTCTGAGGCGCGTTGCGGGAGTCCGGGGCTTCCGCCTTGGTCTGCGGGGGCCAAGGCTGACGCCTTGGACTCCTGGCGTTCTTTTCTTTCATTGCGGAGTAACTACCATGTGCGGCATTGTCGGTGCCATCGCCCAACGTCCGGTCGCGGCCATCCTGCTGGAGGGGCTGCGGCGCCTTGAGTACCGCGGTTATGACTCCGCGGGCATTGCGGTTCTGGACCAGGTCGGTAAGCTCAATCGATTACGCACCCTGGGCAAGGTGGCGCGTCTGCGTGACGAGGTTGCGGCCGCGCCGCTGTCGGGGACGCTCGGGATCGCCCACACCCGCTGGGCGACCCATGGCGAGCCCGCCGTGCGCAACGCCCACCCGCACATCTGTCGTGACCGCTGTGTTCTGGTCCACAATGGGATCATCGAGAATCATGAGGAACTGCGCCGCGAGCAGAAGGCGGCCGGACACCATTTTACCTCCGAGACCGATACGGAAGTGGTGGTCCACGCCGTCTATGACGAGTTGACCGCCGGTTACCCCCTGATCGAGGCCGTGCGCCGTGCCACCGCACGCATGACCGGCGCTTTTGCGCTGGGCGTGATCGACACCCAGGATCCTGAACATCTGGTGGCCGCCCGCCAGGGCAGTCCGCTGGTCATCGGCGTCGGCTTCGGCGAACACTTCATCGCCTCCGATGTCTTCGCCCTGCTGCCGGTCACCCATCGCTTCATCTTCCTGGAAGAAGGCGACATCGCGGAGCTGACCCGCGACACGGTCCGGATCTGGAGTCGCGATGGTGAACTGGTCAAGCGCCCGGTGAAGGAGTCCGCGGTCGCCGCGGACTCGGCGGAGCGCGGCGAGTACCGCCACTTCATGCTGAAGGAGATCTTCGAGCAGCCGCGCGCCATCGCCGATACGCTCGAGGGCCGGCTGGCCGGCAACCGGGTGTTGCCGGAGGGCTTCGGCAACACCGCCCCGGACCTGTTCGCCCAAGTCAAGGCGGTCACCATCGTGGCCTGCGGCACCAGTTATCATGCCGGGCTGGTGGCGCGCTTCTGGCTGGAGTCACTGGCCGGACTCCCCTGCACGGTGGAGGTGGCGAGCGAATACCGTTACCGCCGTCATGTGGTCCCCGAGTCTGCCCTATTCGTGACCATCTCGCAGTCCGGCGAGACGGCGGACACTCTGGCTGCCCTGCGGATCGCCAAGGAGTCCGGCTATGCCACGACGCTCGCCATCTGCAATGTCCCGGAGAGCTCGCTGGTGCGGGAGTCCGATCTGGTGCTCCTGACCCATGCCGGCCCCGAGATCGGGGTGGCGTCCACCAAAGCCTTCACCACCCAGCTGATCGCACTGTTGTTGCTGACCACCGCCCTGGGGCGCTATCACGGCCTGAGCGAGGCGGCAGAGGCGCGCATGGTCGCCCTGATGCGGTCGGTGCCGAGCAAGATGGAACAGGTCCTGGCTTTGGATGACCGCATCGCCACCCTGGCCGAGCAGTTCGTCGACAAACAGCATACCCTGTTCCTGGGGCGCGGGGAGCAATACCCGATCGCGATGGAGGGCGCGCTCAAGCTCAAGGAAATCTCCTACATCCATGCCGAGGCCTACCCGGCCGGTGAGCTCAAGCACGGTCCGCTTGCCCTGATCGATGAGAACATGCCGGTGGTGGCCGTGGCACCGAACAACGCCCTTCTGGAAAAGCTCAAGTCGAATCTGGAGGAGGTGCGCGCCCGCGGCGGTCAACTTTTCGTCTTCGCCGATTTTGCCGTCCCGCTCACGGAAGAGTCCGGGGTGACCGTGATCCGGCTGCCGGAGACCGATGACCTGATCGATCCCCTGATCTTCACCATTCCGATGCAACTGCTTGCCTACCATGTCGCCGTACTGAAGGGCACCGACGTGGATCAGCCGCGCAATCTTGCCAAGTCGGTGACGGTCGAATAACGATCGTCAGCGGGCCATGAATCTCATTGCCGTCCTTGCGGTGTTTTCCGGGGCGGGTCTGGGTGCCTTGCTGCGCTGGGGGTTGGGTCTGCGTCTCAACCCCATCTTCCCCTCTTTACCGCTGGGAACCCTGGCCGCCAACCTCTTGGGCGGCCTGCTGGTGGGCCTCGCCGTGGCCTGGATGGCGCGCCATCCGGGTCTCCCGCCGGAGTTGCGACTCTTTATCATCACCGGTTTTCTCGGCGGACTCACAACCTTTTCGACCTTTTCCGCTGAAGTGGTGACCATGCTCGCGCGGGGCGAGTACGGCTGGGGCCTTGCCGCCGCGGGCGTTCACCTCGCCGGCTCGCTGGTCCTGACGGTCACCGGCATGGCGCTGGCTCACCTGCTGCTTGCGCGGGGCTGATGGGGCCCGAGATGTGATCGGGTTGGCAACGTGACACAACATTCCCTGTTTATACTTGGTATCAAAGTGTGCTTTCCAAGAACGAGAGAATAGGGGTCGGCAGATCGGTGACGACCGAACGCGGGCCATATCGCTAAGCTAGGCTGGTCTTTGTGCTATAAGGCGCAGAGTGGTTCTGCCTGATGGGACCTAGTCCATGCCGAATTTTCAATCATCGAATGTGCTGCTCCATGCGGCTCAAATACCCAGATCTGAGGAGGGGCAACCGCGTGTCGATGCGGCTGACCTGCTGATGGTCTGCCGCGACCGGCTTGCCCAAGGTGTTGCGACGGCCTTTGCCGAGAACCTGGGGCGGGCGAACGACGATTTGCTCGGCATGGCTGATCGTGCTACCAGCTTGAACCAACAGCAATTGTGTTTCGCGGCGATGGATCTGTTGAGCAGTCGAGGCCAAGCGCTGCTGGCACAGTTCAGTAACAGCTACGCCCAGGTTTTTGATCACAACGTCGCCGCGCTCCGACTTGATCGCGGTGTTCCGGATGGCTACGCCGACTGCCGCCCGATCGACGCCGACGACTTCGAGCGCGATCTGGCGATCAACGAGCTTGCAGTCCGTGCCGCTTGTCGCTGCGCATCACAACTGAGCGCGCTTGACCGTCGCCTCGCCGGGTTGCTGTGTCTCCCGCGGATCAGCCAGGACGACAATCCGCTCTACCCGCGCGCCCTGTTTGCGGCCATGCTCAATGCCTGTGCCGTACTGGAAGTTGGGGATCAAGTGGCGCTGATGCTCCTCAAGCAGTTCGAACGTCAGACGGCGGTTGAACTTCCGAGTCTCTATGACGACCTCAACCGCCATCTCATCGATTATGGAATCCCGCCCAAAGTTCCGATCGGGATGCCGGATTCGGGGCAAAGCGACGAGTCGCGCGAACCCGTGTCGGCAGGGTCGTCGTTACACTTGGGCTTGGCTGAGTTCGAACCAAGCGTCGCCATGCCGCGGATCGCCGGGGCAGCGGCAGGGCTCGGCGTTACCGACCCTGGTGCGCCCGAACAGTTCGAGAATGAGGTGTTTGCCCAACTTGCGCGTGCGATCACGGCAGCCACGAGCAACCCTTACCGGCGGCCGGGATCGTCTGCACGGAACCACCCGCATCAGGAGTCACTCGGATTGGGTCAACTGATAGAGTCTCTGACCGGCCTGCAACGCGGCCGTGCGGATGCCCGTCACTGGGTCGGGTCGGATCAGGTGCAGATCGACCCGGAATCCACCACGGTACTGCGGCAACTGCGCGTCACGGCGATGGTGAGTCAGCCGCACCCGGTTGATGCCTTGACGATCGATATCGTGGCCATGCTTTTCGATGCCATTTTCAGCGACCCTGAGCTGTCGGCAACCCTGCGCGCGGAGATCGCCAAGCTGCAAATTCCGGTGCTCAAGGCGGCCTTGCTGGATAAAGCCTTCTTCTCCAACAAACGGCACCCGGCCCGGCGCCTGCTCGATCTTATCGCGAACTCGGGGGTGGGTCGCAACGAAGCCGATGAACCCCGTCTGATCGCCCAGATCCAGCCCATCATCGATGCCGTAGTCACCGGCTTTGATACCGACATCAACGTCTTTGCCAAGCAGGTGCTCAAACTCGCAAACTTCCTCCAGGACGAGGAGGCGCGGGCGCAGACCCGAACCACCGCTGCCGTGTACAGACTCGCGCAGCGCGAGCGCCAGGAGGTCGTCAAGACACGCGTGGACGCGGAACTCCGCGCGCGGTTGGCGCAGCGGGCGGTGCCCGCCCTGGTTGCCGAGTTCGTCGACCGCCACTGGCGCCTGGTCCTGACGAACACCTACGTTCGCTCGGGCGGTGAGGGTGCCCCGTGGATCGCGGCCTTGGCCGCGCTGGATGACCTGATCTGGAGCGTCCAGCCAAAGCGGGGAGCGGCGGAGCGTAACCGGCTTCTCACCCTGTTGCCGGACTTGTTGAAACGGCTGCGTATCGCGATCGAGGCCGTCGGACGCAATGATGCCTGGGACCCCTTTTTCGGCCAGTTGATCAAGCTGCACGTTGGTGCACTGCATAAGGACGGCACCCCGGACAGCCAACGTGAACCGCCTGATACCGCGCCCGCGTCGGTGCCGCCGACTCTGCCGAGCAAAGATGCGCGCAAGGGTTTGCGGACGCTGGAACTGGTCGATGGTCCGTCGGGCATTGAATATCGCCCGGCGGAACCGATCGCCGCGGTGAGCCGGATGGTGCCCAAAGAGGATCGCCATCTGTGGCTCGCCCGGTCCCTGGGCGTTGGCGCCTGGGTCGAGTTCGAGAGTTTCCGAGGGACGCGCAAAACCCTACGCCTCAACTGGATCAGTGAACTGCGCGGGGTCTGTCTGTTTGCCAACCGTCAGGGCGAGAACGCCGTGACGCTGGCGACGCCCAGCCTGGCCGACCATCTGCGCAAAGGGACCGCGCGGGTGCTGAGTCAGGCCCCGTTGACCGACCGCGCGGTCGCACATCTGTTGGAAGGCATGGCAACGCGTGCCGCGACCTAGCGCCGCGCATTCGGTACGCGGCGCGCATCGAGCCACGGATCGGGTGGATTGTTGAACGGCGTCGTCTTTATACGGCACCCGGGGTATCCTCGCGTTTTTATTCTCACAGCGGCAGGCCGATCATGAGCGACACCACCCCGATTCGCGTCTTGTCGATCGTCGGCACCCGCCCCGAGGCCATCAAGATGGCGCCGGTCATCCACGCCCTCGCCCGGAATCCGGCGTTTGAGTCGCGGGTGCTCGCCACCGCGCAGCATCGCCAGATGCTCGATCAGGTCTTTGCGGTGTTCGGCATCTCGCCGGACCGTGACCTCGACATCATGCGCCCCAACCAGGCGCTGACCGAACTGACCGCACGGTTGCTGATCGCGCTCGATGAGGCCCTCGCACAGGAGACCCCCGATCTGGTCCTCGCCCAAGGCGATACCACCACCGTCATGACCGCGGCGCTCGCGTGCTTTTACCGCAAGATCCCCTTTGGGCATGTCGAGGCAGGACTGCGCACCGGTGACCTTGACAACCCCTTTCCGGAGGAAATGAACCGGATCGTCGCCGGACACCTGGCGCGCTGGCATTTTGCGCCGACCGAAAGCGCCCGGCAGAACCTGCTGCGGGAGGGTGTCGCCGACAGCGCCATCCATGTGACCGGCAACACCGTCATCGACGCCCTGCTGAGCGTTGCCGACCGCCGCCCCGAGATCGGTGTGCCGATCGATCCGGACAAGCGTCTGATCCTGGTCACCGCCCATCGCCGCGAAAACTTCGGCGAGCCTTTGCGCGCGATCTGCCGCGCCATCCGGCACCTGGCCGAGACCAACCCCGACGTCCAGTTCCTCTACCCGGTGCATCCGAACCCGAACGTGAAAGATGTTGCCGAAGCACTCCTCGGCGGTTGCCCCGGGATCATCCTGTGTCCGCCGCTGGACTATCTGCCCTTCGTCGGCGCCATGCAGCGGTCTTACCTGATCCTGAGCGATTCCGGCGGCGTGCAGGAAGAAGCCCCGGCGCTTGCCAAACCGGTGCTGGTGCTGCGTCAGGAGACTGAGCGGCCGGAGGCGGTGGATGCCGGGGTCGTGAAACTGGTCGGCCCGGTCTATGAGACGATCGTCGCTGAGGCGCAGCGTCTGCTGGACGATGCCGTACACTATCGCAGTATGGCGCGTGGCGTTTCACCCTATGGGGATGGGCTTGCCGCGGGGCGGATCGTCGCTGCCCTGGCGGCGCGTTGAGGCGGGCTTCGTCCGCCTCTTACGTGATTCATGAGCGCGCGTCTTGAAGCAAAACTGGATGACTCTTTCGCTGGTTACCGCTTAAACTAGCGGACTCCGAGCCTTGCGGAAGACTGTTTCCCGCGTGTTCTTGCAACCAAGCACCAATTTTTCATGAATCCTCATCAGGAACACCCGGCGACACCCCGCGCGCTGGTCTCCAGCCTCTGGCGCAATCGCAGCCTGATCAACCAACTGGTTCGACGTGAAGTGATCGGGCGCTATCGCGGCTCTGTCCTCGGCGTCGCCTGGTCGTTTTTCAATCCAGTCCTGATGCTTCTCGTCTACACCTTCGTTTTTTCCGTGGTGTTCAAGACGCGGTGGGGGATTGGAGGGGACGAAAGCCATGCGAGTTTCGCCGTTATCTTGTTTGTCGGAATGATTGTGCATGGCCTCTTCGCCGAGGTCGCCAATCGTGCCCCGGCGCTGATTCTCACTAACGTCAGCTATGTTAAACGTGTTGTTTTTCCGCTCGAAATATTGCCCTTGATCACCATGGGGTCGGCACTCTTCCATGCCTCGATCAGCCTTCTCGTTCTCTTCATCACGCAACTCATCCTGATGCATCAGTTGCCTTGGACCTTGATCCTGTTTCCGCTCATTGTCGCCCCGCTTATAGCGGGAACGATGGGTGTCGCGTGGTTTTTGGCCGCGATTGGTGTTTACGTCCGCGATATCGCACAAACCATCGGAATCGTGACCAGTGTGATGATGTTCTTGGCACCGGTGTTCTACCCGATCACGGCGTTATCGGAGCAACTCCAGTGGCTTTTGTACCTGAATCCAATCACGTTCGTCATCGTTGAGGGAAGGAAAGTGCTCTTGTTCGGCCTCATGCCGAATTGGGGCGGTTGGTTGCTTTACTCTACCGTGAGCATCGGCATTGCTTGGGGCGGCTTTTGGTGGTTCCAGAAGACGCGTAAGGGGTTCGCCGATGTCGTCTGAAGAGATTGCTATTCACGTGCGAGAGCTTGGTAAGTCTTACCAAATCTACGACCGGCCTCAGGATCGCCTGAAACAGTCCGTGATGCCGCGTTTGCGGGGCCTGCTTGGAAAAGTCACACCGAATTACTACCGCGAATTTTGGGCGTTGCGCGACGTATCATTTCACGTGCGCAAGGGCGAGACGGTCGGCATCATCGGCCGTAACGGGTCAGGAAAATCCACCCTGTTGCAAGTCATCTGCGGGACGCTGACGCCCACGACTGGAGCCGTGGAGACCACCGGTCGCGTCGCGGCGCTCCTTGAACTTGGAGCCGGATTCAATCCCGAATTCACCGGACGCGAAAACGTCTACCTCAACGGTAGCGTGCTCGGTCTGACGCAAGAGGAAATCGACCAGCGCTTCGATGCGATCGCCGCATTCGCCGACATTGGCGAGTTCATTGAACAGCCGGTGAAATCGTACTCGAGTGGAATGGTGGTGCGGCTCGGCTTTGCTGTTGCGATCAACGTCGATCCGGAGATTTTGATTGTGGATGAGGCATTGGCCGTCGGCGATGAGATTTTTCAGCGGAAGTGTTTTTCCCGCATTGAGACCATTAAGAGCAACGGCGCCACCATTCTATTCGTCTCGCATGCGGGTGCAACGATCGTTGAACTCTGTGATCGCGCGATTCTGCTGGATGGCGGCGAGCGTCTAGCGACCGGATTACCCAAACAGATCGTTGGGCGGTATCAGAAACTGCTTTATGCCTCAGTGGAACGGCGATCCGCGATCCGTCAGGAGATCATTGATCGTGATCGGCTGATGAGTGGAGGGGCGGCTGATACAGCGGGAGAGATCCATTCGCCGGCTGAACAGCCGCAGCCTGGTATCGACGACGAGTTGCAGGAGAGCTTCGATCCCGCCCTGCGGCCAGCGGCTACCATCGCCTATGAATCTCACAATGTCGTGATTGAAGAGCCCACTATTTTTACGGTCGGCGGGGATCGAGTGAATAAACTGATCCGGGGCCGCAGCTATGAGTATCGCTATAAAGCGGCGTTTACCGCTGCTGCCAGTTCGGTCCGTTTTGGAATGTTGATCAAGACGGTCAGCGGCATTGAACTGGGCGGCGCTACGTCAGCGGCATCGCCTGGCGAAGCAATTCCGGTAATCTCGGCCGGTTCCGTTTATGAGGCGGTATTCCATTTCACCTGCAGCCTCAATCCCGGCGTGTATTTTCTGAATGCCGGGGTTGTCGGTTTGCTGGGCGACGTCGACGTCTATCTGCACCGACTACTTGATGCAGCCATGTTTCACGTCCTTCCGGAAGCCGGGAGTCTTGCTACCGGTTTGATCGACTTCAATTGCATTCCTGAAGTTGTCCTGATGCGCGACGCTCCCGCTTGAATATTCGCAAGGGTTTAAAATGACTTCCGAAAAGATCAAATGCGTCGCTGTGGTGTTAGGTATGCATCGCAGCGGCACAAGCGCGATGACGCGGGCTCTGAGCGTTTTTGGTGTTTACCTTGGGGACCAACTGTTACCGGCGCAAAAAGATAATGAAAAGGGCTTTTGGGAGGATAAGGACGTCAATGCTCTCAATGAGGAGTTGCTCAAGCATCTTGGCAGCACTTGGGATAGCCTGGGATCGGATTTCGAAAAACGACTCGCTGAGGAGTCCGTGGTCCCGTTCCGGCAACGCGCGATTGAGTTGTTACGGAAAAAGACGAGTGGTATCGATTGGTTTGGCATTAAAGATCCGCGCCTGTCTCGGCTAATGCCGTTCTGGAAACCGGTATTTGCCGAGCTCGACCTCGATGTCCGCTGCATCTTGATGATCAGGAACCCGCTGAGCGTGGCAGCATCGCTTGTCAAGCGGGATGGGATATCAAAGGAAAAAGCACTCTATCTTTGGCTGCTGCACACCCTCTCGGCGGTCGTGGAAACTATCGGATTTCCCCGAACGGTGGTTGAATTCGACCGGTTAATGGCAGAACCGGAATCCGAGCTTCATCGGGTCGCTTCGGATCTCGGTATTTCCGAACGACTGGACGACTCCAAGCTTGCCAGTTTCTGCAGTAGTTTCCTGGATGACAGTCTGCGCCATACCCATTACACATTACAGGATCTGAATGACGATCCAATAGTTCCAAAGTTTGTAACGGAAACATTCAGAATATTGTCTCTCGTCGCTGGAGATAAGCTGTCGATCGACTCCGCCGAGGTATCCACTGTCCTAAGGCGATACACGAACGAGTTCGATCTGTTATATCCGGCCATGCGGTTAATGGCCGAAGCCGATACAGTTATTCCACAGTTGCGGCAAAAAACGTCGGAACTGACAAGGCAAGTAGACTACTTCACAAGGGAGATGGCCGAGCGCAATCGACAAATAGCCGAGCGCGATGGACAAATAGCAACCCTTATCGGAAAGGTCAGTCTTCAGAACAAGACACTGGCCGAATGCAACATTGAGATCTCCAGCCTCCGTGCGGAGGTCGTGGATCTGGCGCCGCTCGCTGCTGAGCGCGCGGCAATGGTTTCCTCGACCTCATGGCGGATCACTTGGCCGCTACGTGCGGTGGTAGGACTACTGCGCGGCGATCCGAACTACACGGCAAGGTTAGGTCAAATTTTGGAACCCCTGCGTAGCGCGACCAAGCGACCGCAGAATGCCGCGGTTCCGTCCGTTCCGGCGGCCGCAGAGGCTCAGACAGACGCTCAGTATCGAATCGTCTACGTTAGCGGTGAGGCTCACACGCCTGGTCATTACTACCGCGTTGAGTGTTACGCTGAGGCGGCGCGAGCGTTAGGAGCGCTCTGTTCGATCATGCGTATCGAGGACAGCGAAAATCGGCTGGCCGAGATTGCCTCAGCCCACGTCTTGGTGATCTGGCGCGCGGTCTGGTCGGATCAGGTTGCGGCGGTGATCGGAGCCGCGCGCGCCGCGGGTGCGCGCGTTGTCTTCGATGTCGACGATCTTATGATCGATCCGGTCTTTGCCAGGGCCAAAGTGATCGACGGCATTCGTAGTCAAGGATTGACCGAAGCTGCGGTGACGGAGTTCTACGCGCGCGTCCGGCACACCATGCTGGAAGCGGATCTTTGTACGGTGCCGACGGAGGAGCTTGCGCATCATGTTCGAAGGGCTGGCTTGCCCGTGTTGGTCCTGCCAAATGGCTTTGACGAAGCAACGTTCGTTGCCTCACGCAGCGCTGCGCGGAAACGTGCGTCAACTCCTTCCGACGGGTTGCTTCGAGTCGGATATGCCAGCGGATCCCGTACGCATCAGCGTGATTTCGCTTGTTGCGCCGATGCGCTGGCGGACGTCTTGGGTGAGCGCCCGAACGTGAGGCTGGTGCTCTTCCGCGAGAGCCAGTCAGGAATGCCTCTTGTCGACTTGGAGGAGTTTCCGGCCCTGGCCAGACTGGAGGCGCGTGTGGAATGGCGTGATCTTGTTCCGATAGCGCGGCTCCCGGAGGAGGTTGCGCGCTTCGACATTAACCTCGCTCCACTCGAGGTCGGCAACCCCTTCTGCGAGGCGAAGAGCGAGTTGAAATACTTCGAGGCCGCGCTCGCCGGCGTCTGCACCATTGCCTCGCCGACCGGTCCTTTTCGCCGAGCTATTCGCCATGGTCGAACAGGCTTCCTTGCGACCACTCCGAATGAGTGGCGTGCTGCCCTTACGCAGCTTCTTGATGATCCGGCGCTACGAGACAGCATGGCTCGCGCGGCACGGCACGAAGTACTCTGGACCTTTGGGGCGGAGCGGCGGGCGGAGTTGATGGCATTTGCGCTCGACTATCTCAAGGGTGGACGCAGCGCCGCTCGCGCCTTCGCGAGCGAGCTTCAATTGCGAGGGCAGACGGTTGCCGCTCCCCCTGCACTGCCGGAGTATGAGACTGTTTTCGCGAGTGACCGGCTAGGCCAAGCCGAGGTTTCCGTAGTCGTACCCGTCCATAATTATGCGCAGTTCGTCGTCGAGGCGCTCGACTCCGTCGCACAGCAGACGGTGGAAGACTTGGACCTGATTATTGTCGACGATGCGTCGACCGATGAAAGTCTTGATGTTGTGCGCGTCTGGGCGGAGCAGAACGCGTCAAGATTCAATCGGGTGCTGGTGCTTCATAACCTGGTAAACGCCCATCTCGGGCCAACGCGGAATGTCGGTTTTAGTGTAGCGGAGACGCTCTATGTTCTACCGCTTGATGCAGACAATCGGCTGCTACCGGATTGTCTTGCACGCTGTCTCCGAGTGATCCGCAGTTCTCGCGCGGCCTATGCATACCCGGTGATCCAGAAGTTCGGCGCTGGCGAAGGCCTGATGGGTGAAGCAACCTATGACGTCGCGAAGCTCGTTGGTGGCAATTACATCGACGCCATGGCCGTGGTCTCAAAGGCAGCTTGGGCGTTGGTCGGCGGCTACAACGATGTTCGGTTTGGCTGGGAGGACTATGATCTTTGGTGCCGACTGGCTGAGCGCGGCATGTTGGGGGTCAGCGTCGGCGGAGACCCACTCGCGCAGTATCGAGTCCACAGCCGATCGATGCTGCGCATGACGACGGATGTCATCGAGAATAAGCAGCGACTCGTCGAAGATATTGAACAAAGGCATTCCTGGTTGGCCATCGTCGATCCTGCCGTGCGGCCCGTCGAAGTCGAACCCTGTGCGAGCTTAGCGAATGATGATGAGCGACTGAACCGGCTCCTTGCTATAGTGCGCTGTCCGCAGACAGGCCAATCGCTTGAATGCACTTCGGACGGTGATTTGCGCACTCAAGATGGGTCGCTGCGCTGGCCGATCGTTGCTAACCGCCCAGTGCTATTTCGCGGGTTCACGACACCCAAGATTTATGCTTCCAATCACATCAGCAACCCGCTTCCCGCGCATGTGATCGACCGCATTCGAGCAACAGCTGGTCTTGTGCTGAACCTCTCGGCCGGCGGTACAGCCGAGCGCCTTCCGAATGTGATCGAGGTCGAAGCGGCGATTTTTCGCCATACCGATCTCGTTGCTGATGCCCACTGCTTGCCCTTCGCCGACCGGGTTTTCGACGGAGTCGTTGCGTTGAATGCATTTGAACACTATGCGGAGCCAATACGTGCCGCAGCGGAGATTCATCGATTGCTCAAACCGGGTGGGTGGGTGCTGATCCAAACCGCGTTCCTTCAGCCCGAGCACGAGGCCCCCTGGCACTTCTATAATTGTACGAAGCAGGGGCTGCTGCGCTGGTTTGAGCACTTCACGGTCGAGCAAGTCCACGTCTCGGAGAATTTCAATCCCTATCATGCGATTGCCTGGTTAGCATCGGAATGCGAGACTGCCCTGCGGCGGGATGTAAACCCGGTCGCCGCGGACGACTTTCAGACGGTGCAGATGGGCGTCCTGATTGCCGCTTGGCGTGACCCCGGGGAACGACGAGGGCCGCTCTGGGAGAATTTCAAAAGTTTGGCGCAGTCGAGCCAAGAGGCCATCGCGGCTGGCTTTGAGTTGATCGGACGGAAGCCCGACGAATGAATGAGCGTAACCAGCAACTTCTGGCCGGACTAACAAAAGCCGATCGGATCATCGAGATCGGACCACTTCACGCACCGATCGCGCCTAAGGCAGCGGGTTGGACAACGACCGTCGTGGATCACGCGCCCCGTGATGAGTTGATCGCGAAGTACGCTTTGGATAAAAGTATAGATCCTGACTTGATTCAGGATGTCGACGTTATTTGGCGCGGAGGGTCACTGTGCGATGCCTTCCCGACTGGAGCGCAGGGAGGCTACAAGGCGCTTATCGCCAGTCATGTCATTGAGCACGTTCCTGACTTTATCGGTTTTCTTAACTCTGCCGCAATGTTGTTGCAACCGTCAGACTGCATTCTGGCGCTCGCTGTTCCCGATAAACGTTGGTGCTTCGATCTCTTCAAGCCTATCAGCACCACAGGGCAGATATTGGCAGCACATCGCGCCAGATTGGCACGGCACTCGCCCGACAAGCTGTTCGATCACAACGCTTACTCTGCCTCCGATCGTGGCAGAACCTGTTGGGGGCGGGAGAAGCTATCCGACCTTCATTTTTATGTGCGGTTAGAGAATGCCAAGGTGGCCTTTGATGCTTGGCGTGATGAGTCTGACGCACCCTATGTTGACTGCCATGCCTGGCAGTTCACCCCGTCGAGTTTTGAACTATTGATACTCGAATTAGGCGAAATCGGAGCGGTCGATTGGCAGATCGACTGGGTGGTGCCGCAGCCAACAACGGAATTTACGGTACATCTACGTCGTGGGCGCCGACAGTTCGCTTCTTCAGGTGAGGTTGAGGCTCAGCGGATCCACCTTCTCAAGGGTATAGCGGCTGAGTTGCGGGAACAGGCCAATTGGTTGCTTGACGACTCTGCCGTGCAGAATCTCGACTCGCCTATCATCTTGGAAGGCTCGGCCAGACTCGACCGACTGGAGGCCAGTCTTGCCGCTGGTGAAGCACGATCGGCCGGGTTGGAAACGAGTCTGGTCGCGTTGCAAGAGGGATTGCGACCGGTGCAGTCCCTGCTTGCGGCACTGTTGCCCATGCGACGTATGATTGCACGATTGCGTGGCCGTATCTAAACGGAAGTATGGAATACTCCACTGTTGTCCGTTCCTCAATTGTTCGACCTGATTGGTTCGGGAATCCTAGCGGTTGGCGCGGCCATGTCCCTTTCGGAATCTGGTTAGTGCAGTCACTGAAACCGAATATCATTCTCGATCTTGGTACTCATCATAGCAGTTCGTATTTTAACTTCTGCAGGGCAGTGAAAGTCGCTCGCATCCGAACCAAGTGCTATGCGGTCGATGCCTGGCTGAACGACCAGCAGAGCGAGCATGGCAAGGTATGCGATTTCGCCGATGCACAGAAGTATAATGACTGCGAATACGCAGATATTTCTTGCCTATTACCTATGCGATTTGACGAAGCAGTGGACCACTTTTCCGACGCTTCGATCGACCTTTTGCATATCAACGGTTTCTACACTTATGAAGCAGTAAAGAGAGTTTTTGATCTCTGGCTCCCGAAACTTACACATTCCGGGGTGGTCCTCTTTCATCACACGAACGTTAAGAAGAACTATTTCGGGGTTTGGCGTCTTTGGGAAGAGCTGACTCGGCTCTACTCTTTAAATCTTGAGTTTGGCCATTCTCAAGGACTTGGTGTGATGCAACTCTCGCAAGGCGAGGGTAGCTTTCTACTCGATTGGCTCCTTCCGGACTCGGCTGACAAGCAGGTGTTGCGCGAGTATTTCGGAGATCGGGGAGTCGAAATAGAGCAGCAATGCGACCGTTGTTGCGCAACACCCTCCGGGCCTTATTATCCAGCGTCGGCCGAACGAGACAAGGTAGCTGCAGAGGTAGCGACGCTGCGGCACGCGTTGGCGAAACGCGATCAGGCCATTTCAGAGATCGAGATGCTCCATCGCCAATTGGCCGAGCGCGACAGGGTCATCGCTGAACTGGGCGTTGCTTCAGATGAACGTGATGTCATGGCGAATTCGATGTCCTGGCGAATTACCAAGCCGTTCCGCCTAGCGCGGGGTGTGTTTCTTGGTGAGCCCGCTTACCTGGCTCGATTAAAAGCGTTGGTTGGCCACGTCGAGGTTGAAGCGAAGGAATCAGCGACGACCGTGAAGTCTTCTCCCGACTCCAGCAGTGATGCTCTGCCGGACACCTCGGTGCGCGGTCATGTAGCCGCTGCTTTGCCGGAACTGATTTCCCTCGCTACCTACCCTGATCCAAGCCCCGGTAAGCCCCAAAGGCTGACGGTTGTGACTGACTCGCTCGGCGCCGAAGCGGCTTTTGGTGGTATGGATATTCCGATCCTGTTGGCTGTCGCACTCGCACGGCACCGTGGTCTTTGTCTTCGCTTTGTAACACGCGATTCACCGCCCGAGCCGGCGTATGTCGGAGCAGTCCTGGCTGCGCATGCCCTGTCTTACTCCGACAATATGGAATTTGAATTTGCTCCAACCCGGGCGGATGCACGGGCGCTCGCGGCTGCAAGTAACGAGCTGATATTGACGACGACCTGGTCGACGACCTGGGCGGCGCGGAAGAGCTTCGATCCGTCGCGAATCATCTACCTCGTGCAGAATGACGAGCGCATGTTTTATCCCGCGGGTGATCAGCAGCTTCGCTGTCGTGAGATATTATGTGACTCACGCTTGCGTTTCGTGGTCACCTCGTCGCAGCTCTTCAATTATCTGATCGCGCAGGGCATGACAGGGGTCTCCAGCAGCGGAATCGTGTTGGACCCGGCCTATCCCAGAACTTTTTATTTCCGAGCGCCTACACCTGTAAACAGCAAACGACGATTTCTTTTCGACGCTCGGCCAAACAGCCCCCGCAATCTTTTCTTGCGTGGACTTGAGGTAGTAGCGAGCGGGATTGAGAATAACTCCGTGAATCCTGCCGACTGGGACTTTTTCTTTGTTGGGAAGAACATTCCCATAGTGGAACTGCCGCGAGGCGTCAGACCAAAGGTCGTTGAGAATCCCTCGATGAATGACCTTGGTGAATTGATTAGGCAGGTAGACGTCGGACTTTCGCTGGCGTATGCGCCTCAGCTCGGCAGCTCCGTACTGACTCTCGCTGCATCTGGCGCCGTCGTAGTGACCAACCGCTTCGGTTCGGATCCGCCGCCTGAAAGTTATTGTTCTAATATTCTCTGTGCCGATTCGTCGTTGGACGAACTTGTCGCAACTCTGGCGAAGGCTGCGGAACTTGCAGCGAACGAACCGTTGCGTCAAGCGAATTACGAGAGCGCACGTATTACGCGTGATTGGGATACGGTCTTCGCGCCCGTGGTCGAGGCGCTGCCGCGCTAGTATCGCATGTTCGCGATAGATGTCCCTGTTGTCGATTATCCGGATCCCTGGACGGAGTCGTTTGCTGATCGCTTGTCAAGACTGGGCCAAAGCTCACATAGCGTCGCCTACTTTTATCCAAGACCGGATAGCAGTACCTTTCGTTATCGTGTTTTGAACATGATTGAGACCCTCGCCATGACTTCCGGATCGATCGCTGCGAGTTGGTTCTCCGCCGCAGAACTGTCGTACGCGGAGGAGATACTTGAACGGACAGATGTCGTCGTCATTTGCCGCTCCGGGTACTCTGTCGAGTTTGCGGGATTGGTTGCGAGAGTCCGCGCTAAAGGGAAACGCGTCTTGTACGACATCGATGACTTGGTATTCGATGCTCAGTATGTGCCAGTGCTTCTGAATACACTTGATCAATCAATGGGAGAAGCAGAACTGGATTTCTGGCATGCGTATTGTGGGCGCAATGGCGCTTTGATGAGGCTGTGTGACGGTGTGATTCTCACCAACGAATACCTCGCGGAGCGGGTTCAACAGTTCTGCAGTCTGCCGATTGCGATTATTCCTAATTTTATGAATGGTGCACAGCTTGCGCACTCTGCGAAGATTCTTGACAACAAGCGGACGTCGGGGTTTGCCCGCGACGGGCGCATTCATGTGGGTTACTTTAGTGGTTCGCCAACACACCGCCGTGATTTTGCCATCATTGAGGATGCGATCGTGGATCTCATGGACTCCGACCCACGGATTGTACTGAGGGTCGTCGGAGTATTGGATCTCAGTGATTGTTTTGCGCGGTTCGGTGATCGGGTTGAAGTCTTTCCTTTTCAGAACATACTCAATCTTCAGCGTTTGATCGGTGAAGTCGAAATAAATGTAGTGCCTCTGCAAGACAATGTCTTTACCAACTGTAAGTCCGAGTTAAAGGTATTCGAGGCGTCAGCCGTAGGTACGATCAGTATCGGCTCACCGATTTTTTCACTGGCTCGAGCTATTCAGGATCAGGGAACCGGGTTCATCGCGCCGGCTCATCGTTGGCGGACGACGCTCGCCCGCGGGATTCGTCAGTTGAAGAACTATCCTGAAATGGCGAACGCGGCTGCGGGTATGGCTTTGCGTAATTATGTTCCGGAAGCGCGGAGGCCGGATGTCGTCCGTGCGCTGTTCGGTGACACAGCCGACGATCACGGCTGAGGCGCAGCCCGAATCGCCGCGATTAGAGTATGAAGCAAAAAGTGTATTCTTGTCGGTCGCCGCGGCTAGGTCGAGGCGTTTCACTACAAGCGGTGCACGCTGATCGCTGTGGCTAATGTATGTTTTTAACGAAGGCTCCCACTCTCGATGCGCCGGAACCGGAGGCAGAGTCATTCGTTACCCGTCTCAGGCGACTGGAGCAGGGGTCTCGTCACGTTGCATATTTCTATCCTCATCCGAATGCAGGGACCTTCCGTTATCGCGCTCTGAATATGATAGAAGCACTTATGACGACAGGTGCCTCGGTTGGTGCGAGTTGGTTCTCGGGTGGTGAGTTGGCCTATCTCGATACGATTATCGAGCGCGCAGATATCATCGTCATCTGCCATGCCAAGTATTCTCGTGAATTTGCGCAATTGGTCGCAAGAGGTCGCGCTAAAGGCAAGCGGGTATTGTACGATATTGATGATCTTGTTTTCGATGACAGGTATGTCCATCTGGTTCTCAATTATTTGGATCACTCAACCAATGACGCTGATATGGATTATTGGTTCGCGGATTTCGGGCGCTATGGTGCGTTGATGAGGTTGTGTGATGGCGTAATCTTGACAAATGAATTTCTGGCGGAGCGTGCCCGTGAATTTTCCGGATTGCCTACCGAGGTGGTCCCAAATTTCATGAATCGGGCGCAACTCAGGCACTCTGCAAGCATACTTGAGGACAAGATGTCGTCCGGTTTCGCTCGTGATGGGCAAATACATCTGGGGTACTTCAGCGGTTCGCCGACTCACCGTCGCGATTTCGCGATTATTGAAGATGCCTTGTGGAGTCTCATGGACTCCGACCCGCGAATCGTGCTTGTAATCGTGGGGTTCTTGGATCCGCATAGCCGATTCGCACGCTTCGGGGAGCGTGTTGAGGTCTTTCCGCTGCAGAATATACTCAATCTCCAGCGGTCGATTGCAGAGGTTGAAATTAACGTCGTTCCGCTCCAGGATAATGTGTTTACAAACTGCAAGTCAGAATTAAAGGTGTTTGAAGCATCGGCAGTGGGAACCATTAGTATCGCTTCTCCGACGTTTACACTGCGTCGTGCGATACGGGATGGAGAGACGGGGTTTCTGGCGCCAGCACACGGCTGGCGTCAGGCATTTGACCGAGCCATTGATCACTTGGATCGTTATCCGGACATGGCAACCGCGGCTGCCGGGGCTGCATTGCGGTGCTATGTTCCCGAAATACAAGGTCCAAGGGTGCTGCGGGCGTTGTTTGGCGATCCAGTTAAGAGTGGCGTGTAGGATATTGCGCGATCTGGCGACCTCGGGTCGCTGTGGCCCGACGGGGTCGTTCATCAAGGGCGCGGCATAGAAGTCGGCAGTGCCTCAAAAGGATGGGGCGCGTATCTAGCGAGCAAAGGGGTAAAACTTCTTGCTCAGTCGTTCGTGATTCGTGTTCTTTCGGTAGGCCCGCTTGATCTCGCGAAAACCGGCTTCGATACTGAGTGCGCGCAAGAATATTTCAATGCCGCGCCGGGAAGGACACGTGGATGCCTGGGTAGGGACGGCGTTCTGTGTATTTGTTATGCTGTAACCGAATAGCGCGAGATATCGCTTTCGTACTTGATGTCCTGACAGACCCTCGGTGTAGGGGCGGGTTTCAGCCCGACCCGATCGTCCGGTGGTCTCCTGCGATGGCTGTATACTTTTTGGCTGCGTCTCCGTCTTAGGCGCTCCGGCCCTGGCGCCACCCCCCTTCCGCCCGCTGCGCGCTCAGCGCCCAAGGCCCGCACCGCGCTTGTCGGAAAGGTGACAGGTCCGCCCGAACAGTGTGATTTCCGACCCGCTCCGTTATAGCATCGGAAAAGTAACGGTTACTTAATGCCTTGATGGGATGTGGTGTTTTATGAAAAGTAAGTGTCGGTATAAATGTTGCTAGAAGAATAACGAAATTCGAACACAGGGCTCCTGTCCCATCCGTTTTCCACCGTCCCCGGACCGTCACCAAGATCGCGCCATGGGCCAGGGCCAGGGCCAGGGCCAGGGCCAGGGCCAGGGCCAGTTGCTGGCAGCCGTGCTATCGGTGCCCTGTCCTTGGTCAATTCCCTGTCCGACGCGAACCACCGGAGCAATCACCATGACAGGCGCGCCCTGTATCTTCGGTAAGGTACCGCAAGGACCTCGACAACACCCCGACCAGCCCTGCCGCCCCCGCTGGCAGTCACACCTGCCGGCCGAATGGCGGGGCAAGACCGTCGTGCCGCAGTCCTTCCGGGTCTATCGGGAATACGAGGTCCCCGCTCGGCGGGTCGTCGGCCGCGACCGATTGGGCGAGCCCTGTTTCTGCGCCTGTGACTACCGGCTGATCGAACTGCGCTCGGAGGACGACGACGATCTCTATCCGGCGCTGACCTACGGAGAGTCACTCGATGCCTGGCGCCTCCTGGACGGACGCTGGCTGGTGCATCGCCGCCTCCAACCCTATGGGGACGAAGGGGACCTGGTTGCCGCGCTGAGTTTGGAAGAGCGGATGCCGCGGTAATGCCGGTGCGGGGCTGCGCTGATCAGGTCGCCCGCCCGATTTTTTTCGGGGTCTGCACTCCGGCCAGCGCATCGACCACGCAGACCGCCAAGACCCCGTTGATATGGGGCGAACAGCGGTTGTACAGCCCCGCGCTCTCGCTGATCAGCAGATCGAACCCCTGGCGCAGTCCCCAGGCCAGGCAGTCCGCCACGTTCGAGACGAAATAGTGATCTGGACACAGACCTCCGGCCAGGCCCACGGCGACCGGGATGCCATGACCTGCATAGCGCTCGTCGTCTGAGGTGGGCCATGGCGGACCCTACCGGCGGAGTCAGCAGCGAGTCGCTTCAGGCTCGCTATGCGTCAATCAGCGGCTGTGCCATGCTCTTCTGCAAGGGGCTGACGGACCTGCATGCGGTCACGGTGAACGCTCTGGGGGTCTATCCGGTGAAGCTGGAGAGGAGCCGAGAGAGTCCGGAGGTCATCAGTCACGTCCAACGCCTGATCGCCAGGCCACCCCTGTGGCTGCGTCGGGCGCTGGGCACCGCCGCCCCGACGGGGGCGCCGCTGGCAGCCTGAGGGGGCCAGTCGTCACCTGGAAGGAAGCGCGGGGGTCCTGACGCGGTTTAGCGCAGCAGAAACCGCACCTGTACATCCCGTGGCGGCGCCAGATGCGGGGCCGTGGTGACCAGCAGGCGGGCGCCCGCCCGGGCATAGTCCTCGGCATTACGCGCATTGATGCCGCCGGCGGCGGCAACCACGGCGGGCGAACCCAGCGCGGCAAGTTCCGCTGCGACCTCCGCCACTGCCGCGGGCGCGAATTTCTCCAGTTGCAGCACGTCGGCGGCGGCCCAGGCCAGGGCTTCCTCCGGGGTGGCGACCTCGACCACCACGCGCTTTTCCGGACACTGGCGGCGCAGCCGGGCGATGGTCTCGGCGGGCGGCTCCTGACCCAGGAACAGGCGGTGCTCGGCGAATACCAGCAGGGTTTCGGAGAGCCCGGTGCGATGCATCACTGCGCCGCCGCTGCGGAATGCCTTGACCGACAGCCGACGAGTGCCGGGGACATTCTTGCGGGTGCCCGCCACCAGGGCATCCGGGTGACCGCGCCGCGCGGCGGCGACGATGCCGGCCGCGCTGGTGGCGATTCCGGAACACCACTCCATCAGGGTCTGGGCGACCTTCCAGCCCCGATGCAGCGCGCCGGCCGGGCCGTCCGCCTCCAGCAACAGGGTCTCGGGCGGCGCCTCGCTGCCGGAGGGCACAACAGCCTGGGCGTGTGCACCGCACAACTGGAACAGGCGCACGGCTTCCTCGACCCCGCAGACGACCATGGGGTCGCGAGCGAAAAAGCGGATGCGTCCGGGGCGGGTGGCCATGCCAAGCGACTCGGTCGTCAGATCGCCGAAGGCGACGTCTTCGCCCAGCAAGTGATGTAGTTCATGGTCGCCGAGGACCGGTGGTTGGAAATCGATCAATGAATCGGTCCTCGCGACCACCCGACGACGAACGCAACCGCACCAGGAAGGTGCGGTCCATCCCCTGCGAGCGGTCAGCGCTATTTATCGGTGCGATAACGCTGTCAGGCCGGGACGCCGAGAATCACGGAGGGCGCCTTGAATACCGCGGTCGCCGCGCCGCCTTCCTTCAACCCCAGATCGGTCACCGCCCCGTGGGTGATGGTGGCATGGACCTCGGCGCCGCCCGCCAGGGCAATCGTCACCTCGGCGTTCACCGGCCCGAGCGTCAGCGACTTGACGGTGCCGGCGAGACAATTACGCGCACTCAAGCGCAGGCCGGAGCTGTCAGTCATCACCAGCACGGACGATGCCTTCACCAGGGCAACTGCATCCGTTCCAGCCTTTAAACCCAATGATTTGGCGCTCTCGTTGGTCACCATGGCGACGATCTTCTGGCCGCCCGGGAGCACCAGATCCACCTCGCTGTTGACGGCGCCGGCCTTGACCGTCTCGACCTTCCCCTGAAACTGGTTGCGTGCACTGATCTTCATAGCGATGTTCTCTCGTTGGAAACTGGACTGTGAACCGCCGGTCCACGCGGGACCGACACGACGCGTGCATTCTAGGCCATGGCGGGCGCTAAGCTCAACCATCGCGCCACCTTGACATGGCCCATGTTTTGCTATTCAAATAGCGTTCAACGTTATATTTTACTCTATATATCGAACCTCGCAACGATGTCAAGCCCGCGCACCGGCTTACCCCGACTGGTCGGCGCCCTCTCGGCCAATCGTCACTGTTGGTGTTGATCCAACGCATTCGCTTTCCGGCGGCGGAAACCTCGCCGCCATTTATGCAACCAATTCCCAAGCTTCACGGAGCCCGACCCATGAAACCCATCGTCAAACTAGCGTTCGCCGTCACCCTGCTCACCGCCGCCCTCGGGGCGCGCGCCGACGACATCCAAGTGGCCGTTGCCGCCAACTTCACCGCGCCGATGAAAGAGATCGCCGCCGCCTTCGAGAAGGAGACCGGCCACAAGATCCAGGCCGCCTATGGGGCGACCGGCAAGTTCTATGCCCAGATCACTAACGGTGCCCCCTTCGAGGCCCTGCTGTCCGCCGACGATGCGACCCCGACCAAACTCGTCGCCGAGGGTGCGGCGGTGAAGGGGACCCAGTTCACCTATGCCATCGGCACGCTGGTTCTATGGTCGGCCAAGCCGGGGTTCGTCGACGATCAAGGAAAGGTGTTGGCGAAGGGGAAATTTGAGAAGATCGCCATTGCGAATCCCAAGACCGCACCTTACGGCGCCGCGGCGGTGGAGGTGTTGACGGGGCTCAAACTGCTGGACCAGGTCAGCCCCAAGTTCGTGACCGGGGAGAACATCGCCCAGACCTTCCAGTTCGTCAGCACGGGCAATGCAGAACTGGGCTTCGTGGCCCTGTCCCAGGTCATGAAAGACGGCAAAATCACCGAAGGTTCCGCCTGGATCGTGCCGGGCAAGCTGCATGAGACGATCCGCCAGGACGCCGTGATCCTGGAGAAGGGCAAGGGCAAGCCGGCTGTCATCGCCTTGATGGACTACCTCAAGGGCGATAAGGCCCGCGAGATCATCAAGTCCTTTGGCTACGAATTCTAAGCGGTCGATACGTGCCGGTCAGGGGCTCGTCGCCTGCTCCCTGATCGGCACCTCAGGCGGCCTGATTGGCTTCGGCGCAGCCGGGTCTGCTGCATTGGGGGCTGGTGCTGCTGAACTCCGTGGTCAGGATCTTCCAGCACACCCACTGATAAGGGAACGATAAGGGAACCCCATGTTTCTGACTGACACCGATCTGCAATCCATCTTGCTGACCTTGCGCTTGGCGAGCGTTGTCACCTTGATCCTGTTTCTGGTCGGCACCCCGGTGGCCTGGTGGCTGGCCCGGACCCGCTCGCGCTGGAAGGGGCCGATCGGTGCCGTGGTGGCACTGCCGCTGGTGCTGCCGCCCTCGGTGCTCGGCTTTTATCTGTTGGTGACCATGGGGCCGAACGGACCGGTGGGGCAGCTCACCCAGGCGTTGGGGATTGGTCTCTTGCCCTTCACCTTCTGGGGGCTCGTCGTCGCCTCGGTCTTCTACTCCTTCCCCTTTATGGTTCAGCCGGTGCAGAACGCCTTCGAAGCCGTCGGCGAGCGCCCGCTGGAAGTGGCGGCGACCCTGCGGGCCTCGCCGCTCGATGCATTCTTCAGCGTGGCCCTGCCGCTTGCGCTGCCCGGGTTCCTGACCGCGGGCATCCTGACCTTTGCTCATACGGTGGGCGAATTCGGCGTGGTGCTGATGATTGGCGGGAACATCCCCGGCGTGACGCGGGTCGCCTCGGTCCAGATTTATGACCATGTCGAGGCGATGGAGTACAGCGACGCTCATCGCCTGGCCGCGGTCATGCTGATCTTCTCCTTCCTGGTCCTGCTGGCGCTCTATCTCTGGCGTCCAAATCCCAAGAACACCTGAGTCGCCATGGAACCGATCGAAATCCGTTTCAACATCGACTGGCCCGGCTTCAGCCTGGCAGTGGATGAGCAGTTGCCCGGACGCGGAGTCACGGCCCTGTTCGGCCATTCGGGCTCCGGCAAGACCACCCTGCTGCGCTGCATCGCCGGCCTGGTCCGGGCACCCAAAGGCCGTCTCGTGTTCCAGGGCAAGGTCTGGCAGGACGCTTCCACCTGGGTGCCGACCCACCGGCGCTCACTCGGCTATGTCTTTCAGGAGGCCAGCCTGTTCCCGCATCTCACGGTGATCGGGAACTTGCGGTACGGCCAAAAGCGCGCCCCGGCGGATATCCCGGCGGAGCAGCGGGTGAGCCTGGATCAGGCGATCGACCTGTTGGGAATCCTTCCTCTGTTGGACCGCAAACCCGACCGTCTCTCCGGCGGCGAGCGCCAACGCGTGGCCATCGCCCGTGCGCTGGCCGTCAGCCCGCGGATTCTGCTGATGGACGAACCGCTGGCCGCACTGGATCTGGCGCGCAAACAGGAGATCTTGCCCTATCTCGAACGGCTGCATGACGAACTGGCGATCCCGGTACTCTATGTCAGCCACGCTCCGGACGAGGTCGCACGCCTGGCCGATCATCTGGTGATCATGGACGGCGGGCGGGTGCTGGCAAGCGGACCGCTGGCCGCCACCCTGGCCCGCCTCGACTTGCCGATCCGGTTGGGCGAAGATGCCGGCGTGGTGCTGGAAGGCCGCATCACCGAGCGGGACACCCGCTGGCACCTGCTCAAAGTGGACTGCGGCGGTGTCGATCTGTGGGTGCGCGACACGGGCGTGCCGACCGACCACCCGGTGCGCGTGCGCATCCTCGCGCGCGATGTGAGCATCGTGCTGGCGCCGGTGGCGGGCACCAGCATCCTCAATACGCTTCCGGCGCGGGTCCTCTCCCTGGGCGAAGACGCTCACCCCGCGTTGGCCCTGGTCCAACTGCAGGCGGGTCAGTCCACCCTGCTCGCCCGTCTGACTCACCGCTCCGCGGACCATCTGGGCCTGGCGCCCGGACTGCCGGTGTGGATTCAGATCAAGGCGGTCGCGCTGCTGTAGCGGAAGGACGGCGCCCCAGCAGCCGGCCTTGGTCATCCTTCCGGCCACTGGAGTGCGTAGTCAGGCCATCCTGGCCTGACGGCGTCGGGACTGGAACGGTCAGGGCTGGAAGCCCTGACTACGCAGCGGTCGAGAGGATTTTCATGTTCCGGCGCGGCGCGGGCGCCATGGTCGTTAGCCGGTCCGAACCGGCAAAATGCGACAGAGTGCTCGAACCGCCGATAAGCGCTGGTCGAGCAGACGCAATGTGCGCCCTTCCGGAGGTTTTTCCCATTGACACAGCCGTATGCCGATCGATTACCGGGCCGCAGGGCGGATGAGCGGATTTCCGGAGTCGGCCTGGCGGCCGAGGCCGCGATGCGAGGGCTAGGGGCCGTGTCGGCGGCCTTCGCCGTGCTCGCCCTGCTGGCCGGCTGCGCCGGAGCACCGCCGGTCGGCCCCCGGTCAGCGGACACGCCGGTGCGGCTCATCACGACTGCGGCCGTGATGGACGACGGCTATCGGCTGCCGTTGCGGCGGTGGGGAGAGGCTCGCGGAGCGCGGGGCCTGGTGCTGGCGCTGCATGGCTTCAACGACCACGCGGGCGCCTTCGTGCAACTCGGTCCCGCGCTCGCTGCCCGCGGCTTTCTCGTCTACGCCTATGACCAGCGCGGCTTCGGTACCACCGCGGGACGCGGCCGGTGGGCGGGCGAGGACCGCTTGATCGCCGATCTGCGCGCTGTGGCGGCCGTGCTGCGGCAGCACCACCCGCGGCTGCCGCTCACCCTGCTGGGCGAGAGCATGGGCGGCGCGGTGATCATGGCCGCCGCCGAGACTGTCCCGGCGGCGGGTCGCGTCCTGATCGCCCCCGCGGTCTGGTCCCGTGACACCATGCACCCGGTGCAGCGGGCAGCCCTTGCGCTCACGTCCAACACCTTGCCCTGGTTGACGGTGACCGGCAAGGGGCTCGGCCGCCCGCCCAGCGACAACCGGCCGATGCTGCGTGCCTATGCCGCCGACCCGCTGGTCATCAAGGCAACCCGGATCGAGGCCCTGTGGGGCGTCACCAACCTGATGGACCGCGCCCGCGCCGCCGCTGCGCGGTTGCCGCTGCCGACCCTGGTGCTTTACGGTGAGCACGATCGGATCATCCCCCGTTCGGCCTTCTGCGCCATGCTCGACGAACTGCCCGCACCAGCCCCGGACCTGCGGTTGGTGCTCTATGCCAGGGGCTGGCACCTGCTGACCCGCGACTTGCAGGGAGAGCGGGTGAGGAATGACATCGCCGCCTGGCTCGCCGACGCCCAGGTGCCCCTGCCGTCGGGCGAAGAGACCGCCCGCGGCAGTCCGCGGCTGCGCCGATTCTGTGCCGATGGTCCTTGATCCGACCGCGTGGCGATCACTGCGCTTGCGGGGCCCTGCGTTTCATCGTGCAGGTCGGTGCGTGCCATGCGGTACCATCCCCGGCGATGTCCTGCCGATCTCCTGCGGGAATGCCTTTGCGCACGACACATCAACCGTCTGAGTCCTTCATGAACCAACGCAAAACGCTCGGAATCGTCTTCACCATCCTTGGCCTGATCCTCGCGGTAGCCGGACCCTTGTTGCCCGGCGGCCTCCATCTGACGCTCAATACCCCGTCCGGGGCCGGACATGTGACGGCCTTCATCGCCACGGCCGGCGGCGACATCCTGGCCGGCACCCAGGCCGGTGAGGTCTGGCGTTTGCGCGACGAGCGATGGACGCGGGAGCGCCTGGATCTGGGCGGTCAACCGGTGTTGGCCATGGTCGGCGATCCGGGACGCACACCGGTCGGAACCGCCGCCGGATTGGCCTTCGCACCCGCCGGTGCGGCGCCGCTCGCAGGCCGGGTCAGCAGCCTGTTGCAGACCGATCAGGGGCTGCTCGCGGGCACCGCCACCGGGGTGCGCCTGCTGGTCGACGGTGCTTGGCAGGCACCGGGGCCGGAGGCCATGATCTATAGCCTGGTCAGTCAGCGGCGCGGTGATGGGCAGTGGCTGCATGCCGGGACCATCGATGCGGGCGTGCTGTCCGGGTCGGCGGCTGACCCCGCTGCCGCCTGGCAGCCCAACAACCAGGGGCTGCCGGACGGGGCCAAGGTCTTCAGCTTCGCCACGACCCGCGGCGGTCTGCTGCTGACTGGAACCGATCAGGGGGCCTTCTGGCAGTCACAGCCGGGCCAATCCTGGCAGTCGCTGCATCCTGCGCTCGACGGCAAACGGGTGCTGTCGCTGTTGCTCGCGGACGACGCGCCGCCCGGCCGCGCGCGTCTGTGGATCGGCAGCGACGACGGACTCTCCTCGCTGGCGGTCAGCGAGCAGGGCGCTCAACTCGCAGCCGAGGGCAGCCCACAACCCGCCGACACCGCGGACCAGCAACCGCCGCTCGGCATCAGCGGCATCCTGTCCAGCCAGGGCCGGCTGCTGGTCAGCGCCGGCATGGTGTACGAGTACGGCCCGACCGCACTGTCCGGCTGGTATTGGATCTCGTTTGCCGGCGTGCTGCTGATCCTGATCGCCGGCTGGCTGATCCCGCCGCCTTGATCATCATATCGACCGGCGCCAGGGCGTCACGCTCGTATCACGCCGGCTCGACCTTCGCCGACCGGAGGCCGACGCTTCAGCGGGCGGCGGTGCCGCGTCCGGCCGGAACGATGATCGAGGCCGGCACCCCTTAATGGACTGACTTGACTTTCAATGAAACCTTTCCTATGAAGACCTACCTGGACTGTTATCCCTGTTTCCTGCGGCAGGCCTTGAGCGCGGCCCGCCGCGCCCAGGCCACGGTGGAACAGCAACGCCAAATCCTGCTGGACACCATGGACCTGCTCCAAGCCTTGTCGCCGCAGGCCACGCCACCGGTGATGGCAGAGCGTATCCACCGGATGGTCCGTGCCCGCACCAACACCCCCGACCCCTATCGGCAAAGCAAGCAAGACGCCACGGCGCAAGCACTGGGGCTCCTTCCCGAACTGCGGGATCGCGTGCGCACCGCGTCTGATCCACTGGAGACCGCGGTGCGGATCGCCATCGCCGGCAACATCATCGACGACGGTGCCGCGGAACAGTATGACCTGCAGGCGACCTTGGCGCGCGTGCTCGAACAGCCCTTCGCCATCGACGGCCTGCCGCAGTTGCGCCAGGCGCTCAGTACCGTGGATGCCGTTCTCTACCTGGCCGACAATGCCGGCGAGACGGTCTTCGATCGCGTTCTGATCGAGACCATCGACCGGCCGGTCACCTATGCGGTCAAGGCCGGCCCGATCATCAACGATGCAACCCTGGAGGATGCCTTGGCCGCGGGATTGGATGCGGTCAGCACCCTCATCGATACCGGTTCCGACGCGCCCGGCACCTTGCTTGACCGTTGCTCCCCGGCGTTTCGCGCTCATTTTGCGCAAGCACCGCTCATCATCGCCAAGGGCCAGGCCAACTACGAGACACTCAGCGACATTCGGGCGCCGGTGTTCTTTCTCCTCCAGGCCAAGTGTCGGATCATTGCCGACGATCTGGGCGTACCCGTCGCCGGTGTCGTTCTGAAGGCGCCGGCCGACATGCGCCGATGGAACAGCGACTTAGGTGTCGAGAAGCAACCTTGATTGGAGTTCCGACGATTGGATCATGATCCGCCTATCCGCTACGTCGAACCGGTCTATCGTCCGCCGAGCGAGGCCGAGTCGCTGATTCTGCCGGTCACCGACGGCTGTTCGTGGAATCAATGCACTTTCTGCGAAATGTACCGGGCGCCGCAGAAGCGCTTCCGTGCCCGGGATGCCGCCGAAGTGCTGGAGAGCATCCGCCGTGTCGGCGAGGATGAGGGGGATCGGGTGCGGCGCGTCTTTCTGGCCGACGGCGATGCGCTGGTGTTGCCGACGCGCCGCTTGCTGGCCTATCTGGAGGCGATTCGCACCCACTTGCCGTCCGTGCATCGCGTTTCCAGCTATTGCCTGGCGCGCAATCTGAACAAGAAATCGGTCAGCGAACTCAAGGAGCTATGCGATGCGGGTTTGAAGCTCGCTTACCTTGGCGCGGAGTCGGGCGACGCGACCGTGCTTGCGCGGGTGAACAAGGGTGAAAGCGTCGAATCGACCCGCAATGCACTCAATAAACTAGGCCAGGCCGGCATTCGCCGCTCGGTGATGATCATCAATGGCCTGGGCGGCGAATCGCTGAGCGCCCAACACGCGGACAATTCCGCGCGCCTGATCAATGCCACGGCGCCTGAGTATCTGTCCACCCTGGTGCTCACGCTAAACGATGGCGGCGCCCGCTTTCGCGCGACCTGGCCCGACTGGCAACCCCTGTCGCAATCCGGGTTGTTCCGCGAAATGGAAGGTTTCTTGTCCGCGCTGGACTTGCGGCGGACCCTGTTCCGGTCCGATCACGCATCCAACTGGCTGGTGCTGAAGGGGACGCTCGGCGCCGACAAGGCGCGTCTGCTGGCGCAGGTGCGGGCGGCGATCGAACGGCCGGAGGCCGCGGCATTGCGGGCGGCAGGGATGCGGGGGTTGTAGGATACGTGGTTGCGCCCCGCTCAAGCTCCTCCGCTGCCAACGGCTTTTTCAGGATCACCGGGACCGCGCCCCGTTCCCTGCTACCATTCACATTTTGGCGCGACTCTTTGCTGCCGCTGCCGGAGGCTGATGAACCATGAAGATCGCCATCGCCACCAACGATTACACCCAGGTCTCCGGCCATGCCGGTCAGGCGCGGGATTGGCTGCTCTACGACAGCGACGCCGCCTCAGACGAGCCGGAACGCATCCGCCTGTCGAAAGCCCAAGTCTTCCACCATTGGGAGGGGGAGGGCACGCACCCGCTGGACGAGGTCGCGGTGATCGTCGCCGCCAGCGCCGGCGAGGGCTTCCGCCGCCGCATGGACAAGCGCGGCGTCCAGGTCCTGCTGACCGGTGAGCGGGACGCCGCCCGCGCCCTGCGTGCGGTGCTCAACGACGAGGTGCTGCCCGACCCGACCTTCGATCCCAGTCTGCTGCTGTGCGGATTGCGTGATCTGTTCTCCAGGCACTGAGATGTACTCCGTCCTACACGCCCGATCGCACCGAGCCGGTATCGGAACAAACCGGACGGTCGATCCGCGGCGACCCCGATGAGCCTGAGCCTCGATGACCTGTGGCTGAAACAACTTGGCCTGTGGAAAGACGCCAATCGGACCCGCAGTCGCCGTCTCTATCGTGTGATGGTGGTTGGCGCGATCGGCGTCAGCTATCTCATCGACACGCTGTTGCTGGGGCTGTTCTGGTCGACCGAGACCGTCGATGTACGGGTCCCGCTATTCTACGGATGCGTCGCCGCGGGCCACGTGCTGCTGTTCTCCGCACTGCATTCGGCCGTTACGGCGGCGAGGAATTCATCCTGTTGCTGCCGGCGACGCGGCTCGAAGAGGGGATGACGCTGCTCGAGCGGATTCGCGAGGCGATTGCCGCGACCGCTTGGCCGGATCCCCCCGCGGGTTACCGGATCACCCTGTCCGGCGGTCTGACGGATGTTCGCCCTGGGGATATGTTCATGGATGTCATCACCCGCGCCGACCGCGCCCTGTATACGGCAAAGAACAACGGCAGGAATCGGGTCTGTCGTTATGACCGCATCACGCCGATTTCCATGACCCATAGTCGCGAGTCGGAAATAGGTTAAACAACCAATGCAATCGTTGTCGTTGTCGTTGTCGTTGTCGGATAAGCGATTCAAGTTAGGCATGAGCACCCCGATGCCGATCGGGTTTCGATTCGCTCCGTCGCTCGGGCGTACAAGGCCGTCAAGCGTTTGAAAGGCTTCGATCGCCACGCACGGGACCAACGCATACCCGCAGGGATCATCAACTGATCTCGATTACGACAACGACAACGACAACGATCGAGACGCCGCAGGCGTTCTCTTAGCGTGGCCCCCACCGGCCACTCACCCCGATCAATCCACTATCAAGGCCTCGCGCAGCACGAGCGCGAGGTGCCGCGGCCGGGCATCGCCCAGCGCGCGCAGCTGTTGTCGGCACGAAAACCCGTTCGCCACCACGCGCCCCGCGGGGCTGGCCCGCAGGGCCGGCATCAGATCCTGTTCCGCCATGGCGGCGGCCATGTCCACGTGCTCGGTCTCCAAACCGAAGGTGCCCGCCATGCCGCAGCACCCGGCCTCGATCAGCGCGAACCGGTGGTCCGGAATCAGATTCAGCACGCGACGCATCGCCTTCATGGCGCCCACTGCCTTCTGGTGACAATGGCCGTGGACCAGGGTCTCGGCGGTCCCCGGGAGTGCGCGCAGGGGCAGTTGCAACCGCTTGGCCATGCTCTCCTTGGCCAGAAACTCCTCGAACAACAGGATCTGCTTACCGACCGCGGCCACGGCCTCCCCCAGACCGAGCGCCTGGGCATCGTCCCGTAAACCGAGTACACATGACGCTTCCAAGCCGACCAGCACGCAGCCCGCGCGCACCTGCGGCAACAGGGCCGCGGCCAGCCGGCTGACCTCCACGCGGGCCTCCTCGACCATGCCCTGGGCCAGATAGGTGCGCCCGCAGCACAGGGGGCGTGCGGGTTCCCGATCGGTCGGCTCGGCGACTGCGACCTGCACCGCATAGTCGCCGGCGCGCAGCACCGCCAGCGCCGCCTCCGCGATCTCCGGCTCGAAATGGCGGGTGAAGGTGTCGACCAACAGCACGACCTCGGGTCGGCCGTCAGTCCCGCCGGTCAGCTGCTCAGCGGTCAGCCCCGCGTCGCTGAACGGCCGCGCCGCCGGCTCCGGCAAGGGCCGGTTGGCCGCGATGCCGAGCCACCGTGCGCCCAACCGGGCCAGCAGCGGGTGGCGATTGCGCCACCGTATCAGCGTCTTCAGCCAGGGCGCCCGATGCAGCCAGCGGGGCGCCTGTGCAAAGAGTCGGCTGCGCAGGCTCCACCCGTCCCGGGCAGCGCGCTGCGCCAGATATTCCACCTTGATCAGCGCCATATCGACATTGGCCTCGCACTCGCGCTTGCAGCCCTTGCAGGCGACGCACAGATCCATCGCCTCTGCCAGCACGGGGTCCGTCAGGGCCGCGTCAACCGCATCGCTGCCGAGTGCCGCCTTGAGCAGCCGCACCCGGCCGCCGGTCGACAAGAGCGGATTGCCGCTCAACTTGAAGCTCGGGCACATCACCAGCTTGCCCAGTGCCTCGCATTGACGGCTGTTGATGCACACCGCCACCGCTTTCGCAAAGTCGCCGCCGTGTTTGGGGATATCGGCATAGGCATCGCCGACCCCGGCATCCTGATAGGCCGACCAATCGAGTACCGTCTTCATACGGCACCCGGAGGCGCGGTGCGACGGCGGTACACGAAGACGGGGGAGCGGCGGCAATGGGGCATGATGTCATCCGGGATGGGCTGAAAGCGCAACGGCGCAATCCGGTTCAGCAGCAAGACCCGCACCAGTCCGATGCCGGTTTCAAAAAAGCTTGATGCGGCGAATGCTTAGCCGGGGCGTGCGCGATGCGGCCGGACGGTCTGACGGCCTGAACACCATTGCTTTGTAAGGAATCCGACAGACACGGAATGTCCCGCTACGGCCTTTGGGTGAGTACAGAGTCATTCTGGTCTTGCGCCCGAAGCGCTATCAATGACGTTCTGGCCCAAGCGGCGGACGTTGGTCGGATGCTCAACGGACTCGAACGCTCGCTGCGCTCCGGATCCTGAGCCCTTCGGGCATGGGCTACACTCAACAGCGATACGCCCCGTCCCTTCCGCACACCCGCCTTCGGGCGGATTGCGGTGGAGGTCATCAATCACTTGGGGGACGAGGTGATGAAGGTGTTTCGGTACGCTCGCAGTCCAAGACTATTTTCGAGCAAGATTCTCCAGGGGTCCTGGATCTGCTTCGAGACTTCGATGCGGATATTGAAGGCATTGATTTGGCGTCTTTCGCTGGGGACCGGCCCGCCGTCTATCTGAAGCACCGCAGGCTGGGCATCGCGCCGCTGTCGATTTTTGGCGACGCGATGCGCCGGTCTGTGCTCTTGGCCGCGACGCTTCCGCGGCTTAAAGACGGCGGCATCTTGCTGATCGATGAAGTCGAAACTGGAATCCATGTCCGTGCACTAGGTCGAGTCTTCGATTGGCTGGTGGCGGCGGCCCGCAGGTTGGGCGTCCAGGTGTTCGTCACGACCCACAGCCTGGAGGCGCTGGACGCACTGATTTCTGCACCGTCGGCCAGTCCCGCAGACGACGTCGTGGCATTTCATCTCACGCAGTCGGAGGCAGGGACAGCGTGCAAGCGCTTCGGCGGGGACCTGCTGCACAGACTGCGTTTCGAGCGCGGCTTGGATGTGAGATAGATCATGCGCTACGGCTATCTTGCAGTCGAGGGTCCGCACGACCAGGAGTTGGTCTAGCGGCTGTTAAGTCCGTTTGGCCTGAAACGAGTGCGGCTATTGACTGACCTGGATTCCGCGTTGCATGTACTGGTCCCACGCAACTACCCGCCGGGCGGTGACCTGCTGAAACGGATGCCGGTCCCGCTGTTCATGCAGAGCGCAACCAATGCCATCGCCGTTCACAGCGCGGTGGGAGACACCCGACTGGTGGAACTGGTTGAGGAGAACGCGCGTGTGCTCGCTCTGATAACGGTCGAGGGTATCGGTATTTTGCTCGATTCAGACAAGGCAATTCCCGCTGCTCAGCGCTATACCGACATTTGCAATAGCATGGCAAAAAAGAACTTTGTCCTGGACCCGCAAGCCGGCGTGATCACCGCGGGACCACCGAGACTCGGGGCCTTCGTGTTGCCGGACAATGTGGGGGCCGGGACCTTGGAGGACCTGTTGCTCGACGTCGCACCCCAGGTTTATCCGGGGCTATTGAATACTGCTCGCAGTCACGTGGCGGCAGCTTTGCAGGACCCTGGCCTCATCAAGGAGGACCTGGATGAACTCAGGAAGCCTGCGGGCGAGAACAAAGCTGTCATCGGCGCCATGGCTGCTCTCCTGCGGCCAGGCAAAGCGGTACAGGTTTCTCTCCAGGACAATCGCTGGTTGAAGGGCGCGGCCCTGGCGTCGCCACGCGTAAAGGCCGTGCAGAATTTCCTGAAGGAATTATTCGATTGCGGTGATGAAGATATTCAGGGTGCCGCAGGCGCTCCAGAGCCGCTTGGAAGCGAGCGGGCAGGACATTCGATGAACGACCCTACCGGAAGTGGACGCCGATGGATACCCTGACCGCGCACCCCGTCGACCCGTGGTTTCGCTCCGAGATCGAGCGGCAGTTGGCGATGATCGAGGTCGACTATGGCGTTCGGGTGCTGTTCGCCTGCGAGTCGGGCAGCCGCGGCTGGGGCTTCGCCTCGCCGGACAGCGACTACGACGTGCGCTTTCTTTACGTGCACCCGCTCGACTGGTACCTGCGGGTCAGTCCGCAACGGGACGTGATCGAACTACCCATCTCCGGGGACTTGGACTTGACCGGCTGTTGCTCGAAACCGTGACTCAGTGGACGGCCTTGCCCCACCCAGCCCAGCGCCAGTAACTGGTACGCATGAAGCTTTTTACCCTCGACCACGCGCCCATCCGCGGCCGACTTGAACGACTCGGCCCAACCGACTTCCTGGCGGTGCGCGATGAACTCGACCTCGTAGGCTTCATCGCCGAGGGGTTCCACCACGGTACCGACCTGGCCGGCAACCAGACCAATCTCGGGCAGGTCGGTCGTCAGCGCCACGACGTCAAATAGCTTGATGGCTTGGTTCATTGCACCCTCCAGGCCGGGTTAGAGCACATAGCAACTGGTGAGTCGGGGGAAGTCCTCGCCCGTGCGCACGATCCAGGTGGTACGGACCAGCGCGGTTCCCTTGGGTCCGATGATCAAGGTGTCCAAATGATAACGCTGGCCGTGGGCATCCGCCGCGCCGGGGGTTGCGTCGCCCGCTCGGGCGGCGCGCAGAAAGGCGGTACGCAGCCATGCAGCCTCGGGAATTACGGTGACAGCTTACTAAATACAATTACGGTGACAGTTTACGAAATGCAAATAATGTGACGTTACTTCACGTACCTATTGGAGCCAACCTTAGATCGGCAGCAAGCTGGTTGCGTTCAAGGCCTATCCGCATTCAGTGCATTTAGTAAACTGTCACCGTAATTCCGACAGGCTGCTAGCGCAGTCCAACGAATCCCGCGCCGCCGCTGGTGGACTGCGCTGCGCTTGTCCACCCTACGATGTCGCGTGGCCGGAACCGTGACCAAGGCCGGCGCGCGCTACCCTGCAAACGTCACAATGCCTGTGGCGCGCGCTCATTTTTGATCTCGCTTATTAGGCTTCTTATTCCTGGGGCAAAAGGCAAGATCTGACCTATTGCCCCTAATTCTTCTTGGCTTCCGAACGAGATCGAGTGAACTGGTTCCGAAACTCCCTGTCTCCGCGGCTGTTTCCGGGGGCTCAAGCAGCAAGCTTTGTAAGCGCATCATGCAGACGCATGGCAGTCGCATCGCGTATTGCGACTAGCTCAAACCAGGATGAGGGGTAAAGATAATCTTCTCCAGACTCATCGATAATCCGCACCATTCCATTTTCCGCATCTTCGTCTACGAGCTCGTAAAGGCGACCCAACGAGATATCTTCCGTAGAAAAATCACCAAGATCATTTTTTTCTAGACAGACGACAAATTTTATAGCCATTTTTTCACCTTCAGCTTGACTTTGCCTATTCCATGAGCCTCATACCAGTGGATTTCCGCTCTTGCAATATCGCCGGAATCCAGTTCCACCATCGCGATACCTTTCTTTATGCCCTCCAGTCAAGCGGCTAGTTCGATGTAGTCGACCGCACTGGTTGGCTCAGGAATGGGTATTCCATCCTCACGCAGCCCATCAATGTGAAAAACGATGGCATCCCGAATCTCTGCGCGAACTTCTTCGACCGTGTCACCCGTTGCGACACATCCTGGAAGATCAGGAGCATAAGCCGAAAAATTCCCTTCAGCTTTCTCGATTACTACAGCATATTGCATCTTACACCTCACCGCTTCAGTCCGGCTTGCTTGAGGATGCTCGCCTGCGTGCCTGGGGCCAAGTCATCGCTCGGCTTTCCGGGAACAGTCACCCGGCTTTGCTTCGATGGGTGCTTATACTGCCGATGGCTACCACGTTGGGCCGCTAGCATCCAACCATCGTCATCAAGTATATCGAAGGATTTCGGAAACCTTCATAGGTACTCACTAATTAAAGAGCCCTGAACCCTTTACCCTCCCAACCGAGGAACCGGATGCGGAAAAACTGTACGCTCGTGATTACGCCGGGTAACCTGCGTTCTTATGGCGGAGGCATTTCTTGGATTAATAATTGAGCCTGGCGCCTTTTTTCTTAAATTTTAATAACTTGGATGTCTTCCATGATGAAGGTATCTTCGTAGGGCTTTTCGTAAAATCGGCGGACAAACTACCCCATAGCGCGTCGCCTTTTTCTAATTGGATCAGGGTTTTTCCAGGTTGTCAAGCCCTTGCGCGCCGCTCCTCGCCGCACCATTCGTGCGTTATGAGGCAAACTTGCCTCATAACGCACGAACGCGTTGAGGGTACGCCACATAAATCGGGGGATGCCCGCGTGGCTCTGACAAAAGAATGAGAGAAAGCACAATCATGTGAAATATCTTTCTCGGCGAATGCTCAGGTTGTTTAGAGGCATCGGCAGGGGGCCGCGCTTAGCCTCCCTCCGTATACGCGTTATGAGGCAATCATGCCTCGCAACGCCCAAACGGGTCGGCATAAACCGACCGGTGCTTGTGTCGTCACGGCATCAAGCAATGGCACAGTCGCTGTCGCCCGCAGCGACCTTCAGTACACCCGCCCGTCACAATACAGGGCCATGGTCGCGCGCCCCCGCGGCCTGGGGGGCACCCGCGGCCGTCAGGTGTTCCAGAAAGGTCCGGGAGACGGTCGAGAGCTGTTTCCCCGTCGGATAAACCGCGTACCAGTGGCGCAGCAAGGGGAAGCCCTGCACGTCCAATATGGCAAAGGCGCCGGATGCGACGTCCAGCGCCAGGGTGTGTTCCGAGAGCACCGCCAGCCCCAGGCCGCCGGCCACCGACTGCTTCACTGCCTCATTGCTGCCGAGCGTCATGCGTACGCGCGGGCGCAGCCGGTGGGAGGCGAAAAAATCCTCGGCGGCCAGCCGGGTGCCGGAGCCCTGCTCGCGCATGATGAAGGTCTCGCCCTCCAGCCGGGCCGGGTCGACCGCGTGCACTCCGGCCAGCGGGTGGCCGGCCGGGGCCAGCATGACCAGCGGGTTGTCCATGAAGGTCTGAACGACCACGCTGAGCCCCTCGGGTACCCGCCCCATGATGTAGAGATCGTCCTGATTCCGCACGAGCCGGTCCAGGATTTCATCCCGATTGATCACCTCGAGCGCCACCTCGATGCCGGGGTGCGCGCGGCAAAACTCCCCCAGCAGTCGCGGTACCAGGTACTTGGCCGTGCTGACCATGGACACCCGCAGGCAGCCGCGCTCCAGCCCCTGGGTCTCGGCCAGATCGGTGGCCAACTGGGCCAGACGGCTCAGGATGTCCCGGCTGGCCGCGTCCACCAGCCGCCCGGCCTCGGTCAGAAAGAGCCGCTTGCCGATCTGTTCGTGCAGGGGCAACCCGACCGCTTCCGCCAACTGCTTGACCTGAATGGACAGGGCGGCGGGCGTCAGGTGCAGTTCCTCGGCCGCCCTGGTCATGTTGAGGTGACGGGCCAGTACCGGGAAGCTTCGCAGTTGATGGAGGGTGGCGTGGCGCAGTGTCATCCGGGTCGATCCTCAGGTTTTTGCTAAACGTAATCTTAAGATCTATTTGCTTAACTTGAAGCATCGCGGACTCTAACCTTGCGCCATCCCGCTCCTCCCCGGCGGGCATCCGCCAGTGACCAAACTCAGGAGACCGCGATGGCTGTGAAGAAATATGAGGCCGGCGTAAAGGAATACCGGCACACCTACTGGGCGCCGGAGTATCTACCCCTGGATTCCGACATCCTCGCCTGCTTCAAGATCACCCCCCAGCCCGGGGTGGATCGGGAGGAGGCCGCCGCGGCAGTGGCCGCCGAGTCCTCTACCGGCACCTGGACCACGGTCTGGACCGACCTGCTGACCGACATGGACTACTACAAGGGCCGCGCCTACGCCATCGAGGATGTGCCGGGTGACGACACCTGCTTCTATGCGTTCATTGCCTATCCGATCGACCTGTTCGAAGAGGGCTCGGTCGTCAACGTGTTCACCTCGCTGGTGGGCAACGTCTTCGGCTTCAAGGCCGTGCGGGCCCTGCGGTTGGAGGACGTGCGCTTTCCGCTCGCCTATGTGAAGACCTGCAACGGCCCGCCCCATGGTATCCAGGTCGAGCGCGACAAGATGGATAAATATGGCCGGCCCCTGCTCGGCTGCACCATCAAGCCCAAGCTGGGCCTCTCCGCCAAGAACTACGGCCGGGCGGTCTACGAGTGCCTGCGCGGCGGTCTGGACTTTACCAAGGACGACGAAAACGTCAACTCCCAGCCCTTCATGCGCTGGCGTGACCGCTTCCTGTTCGTGCAGGACGCCATCGAGACCGCCGAGGCCGAGACCGGCGAGCGCAAGGGGCATTATCTGAATGTGACAGCCCCGTCGCCGGAGGAAATGTACGAGCGGGCCGAGTTCGCCAAGGAACTCAAGAGCCCGATCATCATGCACGATTTCCTCACCGGCGGCTTCTGCGCCAACACCGGACTGGCCCGTTGGTGCCGCAAGAACGGCATGTTGCTGCACATCCACCGGGCCATGCACGCGGTGGTCGACCGCAACCCGCACCACGGCATCCATTTCCGCGTCCTGGCCAAGGCCCTGCGGCTGTCCGGCGGCGATCACCTGCACACCGGCACCGTGGTCGGCAAGCTGGAGGGCGACCGCGAGGCCACCATCGGCTGGATCGACCTGCTGCGTGAGTCCTTCGTGCCCGAGAACCGTGCCCGCGGCATCTTCTTCGATCAGGACTGGGGCTCCATGCCGGGTGTCTTCGCCGTCGCTTCCGGCGGTATCCACGTCTGGCACATGCCGGCCCTGGTTGCGATCTTCGGCGACGACGCCGTGCTCCAGTTCGGCGGCGGCACCCTGGGTCATCCCTGGGGCAACGCGGCCGGCGCCGCGGCTAACCGGGTCGCCCTCGAGGCCTGCGTTGAGGCCCGTAACCGCGGTGTCGCGGTGGAAAAGGAAGGCAAGGCGATCCTCACCAAGGCGGCGCAGAGCAGCCCGGCGCTCAAGATCGCCATGGAGACCTGGAAGGAGATCAAGTTCGAATTCGACACGGTCGATAAGCTCGACGTGCAGAACCGCTGATTCCATTCACCACGACTGATCAGGTAACGACCATGGCCGACATGCAGGACTACGAATCGACCCCAAAATACGGCACCTTCTCCTATCTGCCGGAATTCACTGCCGAGCAGACCCGGGAGCAGATTGCTTTCATTATCAGTCAGGGCTGGAACCCGGCGATCGAGCACGTGGAGCCCCAGCGTGCGGGTAAATATTACTGGTACATGTGGAAGCTGCCCATGTTCGGTGAGCAATCGGTGGATCGGGTGCTCGGTGAAATCGAGGCCTGCCACCGTGCCCATCCCGCCAACCATGTGCGGCTGATCGGCTACGACAACTTCTCCCAGAGTCAGGGGTTGCAGTTCGTCGTCCACCGCGGCCGGTAAACCCGTCGACCGCCCGTTGCGCTGCCGACCCCCTGGTTCGGCCGGCCCGCACCACAGCATGAGGGAGATTTGAACATGTCTGGTCCCACGCCCACCACCGCGCTGAGCGGCAAGGCGCTGGCGCTGGCGCGACGTCGCGACCAGGCCCAGCGCGGCGGTCGCGCCCAGTCTTCGTCCGCCGGGGCGCGCAACGCGCCAAGGACGGCGGCACCGGCGCGCCCCGAACCAGTGCCAAGGCCAAGCGGCGTCGATCCGGTCGCTGCTCCTGCTCAGGCGCAGACGTTCGACGCTCCCGCCGACCTGACCCCGGCGTCCACGACGGCGGTGCCGGCCGGAATGTCACCGGGTGGGGCGACCAACGGCCGCGATCTCGCCCGCGCACGCCGCGCGGCGCAGGCGCGGGCCGGTGCTCAGGGCCGGCCTTCCCGCCCGGCCCGGCAGCGCAGCGGCGCCACCGCCTTCGCCGGCTCCCCGGCCGCGCCCCTGGTGGCCCCGGCGGCGCAGAGCGCAGTAGTCAGCGCCGGCGCGGAACCGGTCGGCAGTGGAGAATCAGGCGCCGGGGACGCGGATCTCCTGGACGCCATCTGTTCATTGGTCGAGGCGGCCCCGTCGAATGAGGGGCTGCCGGCCTCGGTCCGCGAGCTGTGCCGCGAGCGTCGCCGTGATCTCTCCCACCGGGGTCAGGCCGCGCTGCCCGCCAGCCCGCGCGGCCTGGCCGCGGGGCGCGGGTCCGCCCGGATCCGCCCCGGTGCGGCCGGGCCTGCCGTTTCGGTCCGCGACCTGGCGCGCCAGCGGCGGGCCGAGTTGGGAAAGAACGGCCGCGGCACCCCGTCGGACTATCGGCCCAGCGGCCGGGTGCGCCCGCCCGCCCCGGCCAAGGTCGCGCTCGGCACCACCCTTTCCGGCAGCGCCGTCACCGGGACCCTGGTCGAGCGCAACCCGAAGGTCACCGGCAATGAGCCCGGCACCTGCCGGGTGATCACCGGCACCGAATACATCGGCGCCGAGCAGTTCGACCAATTCTGCGGCACCCGGCCGCTGCCCCCTGTCCCCAAGGTCGGCGTGAGCGCGACCAGCCAGGGCCAGCGGATGACCGGTACCGAGGTCGGCCGCTCGCCGCGCGTGACCGGGGACGAGTCCGGTGCCTGCCGTTCGGTCACCGGCACCGAGTACCTGGGGAGCGAGGCCCTCGCCGACTTCTGCCCCAGCAGCCCCGGCAACACCATGCTGCCCGCGCGTCCGGCGAAGGTCGCCGTGGGTGCAACCGAGCGCAAGGGTCTGGTCGTCACCGGCACCGATGAGGCCCGTTCCGGGGCGGTGACCGGCGCCGATGCCGGCGCCCGGCGCGCCGTCACCGGGTCGCAGTACGCCGATGCCGGGCTGGCCCGTCTGACCATCAACGGCCCGCCGTCCAAGGTCGCGCTAACGCACACCCTGGCGGGCCGCCCGGTGTCGGGCACCGAGGTCGGGCGCTCGGTCAAGGTCACCGGTGACGAGGCCGGTGCCTGCCGGCCGGTGTCCGGAACCGAATATCTGTCCAACGAGCAGTTCCAGACCATCTGCCGGACCCGTCCGGAACCGCCCCCGCCCAAGGTCGGCGAGGACAGCAGTCGTGCCGGTCAACGAATCACCGGTAACCTGGTGGATCGTTCGCCCAAGGTGACGGGGAACGAGCCCGGCGCCTGTGAGCGGGTGACCGGCTCCCAGTATGGCCAAACCAGCCTGTGCGACGGCGCCCCGGTCAAGGTGTCGGCGATGCACACCCTGGCTGGACGGACGCTGACCGGCACCGCGGTGAGCCTCGGAGCCGATCCGATCCCAAACTTGGGCCCAAAACTGACCGGTGACGAGCACGGAGAGTGCCAGCTCGTCACCGGGACCGAGTACGTCGGTCAGGAGCAGTACCAGGCGTACTGCGAAGGCACTCCCGCCCCCCGTGCGGACAAGGTCGGCGTCAGCCGGACCGAGCGGGGACAACAGGTGTCCGGCGTCATGCTCGGGCGCAGCCCATTGGTCACCGGTAACGAGCCCGGCAGCGCCAGCGCCATCACCGGTACGCCCTACGGCGGCGGCCCGCGTCAAGGCCAGTCGGAAGGCTGCGCCTGCGGCGGGGCCTGTGGTTGCGGCGGCCACTCGGCGACGCAGCCGCGGGTGGAGACGGCGCCCGCGGCCCCAGCCCCGGCCGCCCGCCGCGTCCCGCGCTATCTGGCGCCGGCCGACCAGCCGTTGCCGTACGCCGAACCGCGGCCGCCGGCCGCCCCGGGCCCGGCTGACTTCAGCATCGTCTCCCCGGCGCGGGCGGCGCGCGGACGCATCACCGGCAATGCACTCGGCAGCGTCGGCAGCGGCGGCCTGAGCCGGATCACCGGTCCGGTCAATCTGGCCGCGGGCCTGGTTTCCGGCACCCCGGAGTTCCGTTATCGGGACGAACAGCCCACCGACTACCACGCGCCGGCCTTCAGTGCGCCGGCCGCGGTCGCGGCGGCACCGGCCGTGCCGATGGAAGAACCCGTCGGCCGGATCACCGGCGAGGGGCGGGACAGCGGGCGGCGCATCACCGGCGATGACTGGGCGCGCAGCGGGCGGGTCACGGGCACCGAGGGCCATTGGGCCCAAGGCCGCAACCTGACTCTGCGCGGCGAGAACCGGCTGCCCATGGCCGCCGGCGCTTGGGGCAACAAGGACCTGGAGCGCCCCGCGCCCCCGCCCCCGGCCCGGGTCACGGGCAGCAGCGGCGGCAATACCAAGGGGACCTGCGTCACCTACTCGGGCGGGGCTCGGGGCTAAGCGGGAGTCGGATGGACCATGAATACCCGTAATGCCTATGCACTGCGCGCCCGCAAGGCCACTGGGACCCGCCCGGCAGCGGCCGCCGCGGTCGCCTCCAGCGCGCCGCCCGCCCGGTCTGTGCCGGTCGTCGACGCCGGCGCTTCGGCGTCGGTCGGCGGGTCGTCGGCGCTGGGGTCCCATGCCCTGACCGACCGGGCCGCCAACGCCCGGCTGGCCTATTGCGAGGAATCGGTGAAGGGCCGCTTCGACGCCATCGTCCCGGCCCTGCAGGCCATCGCCGGCCTGCCGCGTGATGCCGACTTCCCGGAGCGGGCCCAGGCCTTGGCCCAGGCGCGGCTTGGCTACGCCCTGCCCGCGGCGGTGCTGGCCTCGGCCTGGATCGCCGGGCCCGATCTCAGGGCGCTGTTCGCGCACTGCACCTTCGGCGCCTTGCGGGCGGCCATCGCACAGTTCACCCAGGATCTCCTGGCCCAGCGCGAGACCGCCCGCGACGCCAGCAATTTCTTTCTGGAGTGCGGCTTCCACGCGGTCGACATCAGTCCTTGCGCGGATGGCCGACTCAAGGGCCTGTTGCGCTACATCCTGCGCCTGCCGCTGTCCTCGTTCACCTGGCACAAGGCCTACGCCGGCGCCCTGTTCGACATCGAGACCGACGTGCGCCACTGGATGGCGGCCGAGTTGCGGCGCTACCGCGAGGGCGTGCCCAGCACCGCCGACGCCAACACCCGCTATCTCAAGGTCGCGGTCTATCACATCAGCAGCTCGGCCCCCGGCCACGAGGGCTGTGCGGCCCACGGCAGCAACGAACACCGGGCGATCGATGCGGCGCTGGAGCGTTTGAATCAGTTCCGGCAGGCGATCGAGAACTCCTTTTGCTGCGGCGCCGGCACCGATCTGCTGCTGATCGGGGTGGATACCGATACCGATGCCATCCGCATCCATACCCCGGATGCCCAGGGCGCGCTGAATGCCTATCGCTATGTGGATAACGCCCAGGTCTTTCGGGACACCCAGGGCCTCTCGGCCGATCAGGCCCGACTGGCGGTCCATGAGGCGATCCGCGCCGCCGCCGCGACCACCGGCTGGGGGGCAGGCACCGGCGAACCCCACGAGGGGATGCGCCGACTGATTGCCAATCTGCTGATCAACAACCTGTCCCAGATCGACTATGTGCAGGAGTTGTACGACGGCTGCTACCCGGATGTGGGCCACGCGGAGCGCTACATCAGCGTCGGCGACGGCTTCGAGGAGGTGCAGTTGCGCAACATCTCCTACTACTCGCATTTGCATACGGTGGAGGAGGGCGCGGCCCATCTGGACGTCGGCATCAAGATCTTCAAAGGGCTGAACCTCAAACGGGGCCTGCCGATCCCGGTCGCGGTGCATTACCGCTACGACAGCCAGGTGCCCGGTGCCCGCGAGCGCACCATCGAGAAGGTGCGGCGGGTCGCGGCGGCGATCGGCGCGCGCTATCCGGACCTGTCCGGCCAGGGCCTGCTGATCTGCCAGTTGTCGGTGCAGGACCGGCCCGCGGGCAGCCCGCTCGAATTGGTTGACGGAGGGACGCTATGAAAATCATGCAGGTGGAAAAGACCCTGGTCTCCACCAACCGCATCGCCGAACTGGGCCATCGGCCCTTGCTGGTGGTGCGCGAGAAGGCCGGCGGCGCCCGCCAGGTGGCGGTGGATGCCATCGGCTGCATGCCCGGCGACTGGGTGATCTGTGTCGGATCCTCCGCCGCCCGCGAGGCGGCCGGCAGCAAGGAGTATCCATCGGACCTCACCATCGTCGGCATCATCGACCACTGGAAAGGAGAATGAGATGGAAATCATGCAAGTGACCTCCGAGCTGGTCGCCACGCGCCGCGCGCCGGGTCTGAAGAATCTGTCCTTGCGGGTGCTCACGGACGCGCGCGGCGCGCTCAGTGTCGCCTGCGATCCGGTCGGGGTCCCGCCGGGCAAATGGGTCTTCACCGTCAGCGGCTCCGCCGCCCGGTACGCTGTCGGGGATGTCCAGGTCCTAACGGACCTAACCATCGCCGGCATCATCGACCGGTGGGAGGAGGGCAGCGGCCAATGAGCTGAGTCACAGTCTGGAACATTCCCGAATCGAGTCGTGTGGCATCTGAGTGACCCGTTCTTAATCAAACACCACTAACCACTAACCACTATCCACTTCCCCCCCACAACGTCAGGAGAAAGAAATGGCTGAAGTATCAGGTATCGCGCTCGGCATGATCGAGACCCGTGGGTTGGTTCCCGCCATTGAGGCGGCGGACGCCATGACCAAGGCCGCGGAGGTCCGTCTCATCGGCCGGCAGTTCGTCGGCGGCGGCTATGTCACCGTGCTGGTGCGCGGGGAGACCGGCGCCGTCAACGCCGCCGTGCGCGCCGGGGCAGACGCCTGCGAGCGGGTCGGCGACGGCCTGGTGGCCGCTCACATCATCGCCCGCGTCCACAGCGAGGTGGAGCACATCCTGCCCAAGGCTCCCGAGGCTTGATATGCCCCGGCTGCCTGTCGGGCCGAGCGGCGGCGGTTCACCCGCCGCCGGGACTTAAGCGGACTCTGACGCACACTGATCGAGGAAGCACATGGCTGACGTGACTGGAATTGCTTTGGGGATGATCGAGACCCGTGGTCTGGTGCCCGCCATCGAGGCGGCGGATGCCATGACCAAGGCCGCGGAGGTGCGGTTGATCGGCCGCGAATTCGTCGGCGGCGGCTACGTGACGGTGCTGGTGCGCGGGGAGACCGGCGCCGTGAATGCCGCGGTGCGGGCCGGGGCGGACGCCTGCGAGCGGGTGGGCGACGGCCTGGTGGCCGCCCACATCATCGCCCGCGTGCATGGCGAGGTGGAAGGCATCCTGCCCAAATCGCCGCGCGCCGGCGGCAGCGGTCGCGATGGCGACATCGCGCCGGCCCGCAGCTAAGGCCCGGCGCCATGCTGGCAAACCCGCGCGTGGTCGGCTACCTGAACCAGGCTCTGGGGCATGAGCTGAGTGCCGTCCAGCACTATCTCACCCAGGCCTGTCTGTGCGACCTGTGGGGGCTGCCGGAGGCGGCCGCGGGGCTGCGCCGCGAGGCGGACGAGGAGCGTGAACACGTCGAACGGATCATCGGACGACTGCTGCTCCTGGGGCTGACACCCCAGGCCACCCAGGTGGCCCCGGCGCGGCCGGGCCGCGACCGCGGCGAGATGCTCCGTTCCAGTCACGCGCTGGAGACGGCCGCGGTCCGTCTCTATGCCGATGCTGAGGCGGCTTGTGTGCGCCTGCGCGATGTCGCGACGGCGCAGTTGTTCGCCGACCTGCGGCGGGACGAGGAGCGCCACTTGGCGACACTGAACCGGATCCTGGCGGCACCCCTGCCGCCGTCGGCCTGAGGCGGCGGCCGGCGTCCATGACCCCGAATGAATACGAAGGAGAGATCTGCGATGACCGAGACTGAACCGACGCTGGCGCCGGGTTGGCAGGCCCAGCAACGTCCGCCGCTGCTGACCCGGCGGTTCGAGTTCGGATCCTATGCCGAGACCCGGGCCTGGCTCGACACCCTGGCCGGCTGGTCCGAGCGCAGCGGCGTCTATCCGGACCTGAATTTCGGCCGGACCTACGTCAACGTCACCCTTGGCGCCCAGGGCTCCGCTCTGCAACCGGACGATCTGCGGTTGGCGGCGGAGGTGACGGCCCTCGCCGCCCCCTCCCCGGTCGGGGCTTGAAACCGCAATCCCCGTCGCTGCGCACAGGCACCACGCACGAGGTACCGCGATCATGAGCACACCGGACGAACCACAGGGTGCGGCGCCGACCGCCGCGTCGATCGCGCCGCCGATCCCGGCGATCATCAGGCCGACCAAGGCCGCCGCCCGCCCCAAGGCACCGCCGCCCCCGGCGGCGCCCGCACGGCTGCCGGACCTCAACGACCCCGCCCGACCGCTGCATCCGCGGCGCATCTGGCCCGACTGAATCCGGCGACGGCGTACGGCGAGGCGAGCATGGCAATTCAACTGGCCGAGTATCAGGACGTTCTCGACGAGCTGGGCGAACATGCCGGCGCGGTGCTGGAGGGCGCCTGGCACGAGGCCGCCCGCGTCTTTTCGCCGCGCGGACTGGACGCCTATATCCGCGGCGCCGCGGGGCTCAAGGCGCTGGGCCGCGGTACCGACCTGGTCGTTTCGTTCATCGAGGGCGCACCCCTGGTCGCCCGCGAGATCGGTGAGCAGGCCGTGGCGGAACTGCTCTCCGCGGCCATCAAGATGTATTCCAAGACCAGTGCCGGGGTCTTGGCGCTGCTCTTCTCCACCGCCCCGACCGCGGCGGCCCGACTGGGTGAGCTCGAGCTCTTCAAGGGCTATCTGAGCCTGCTGGACCAGTTACTGGCGCAGGCCCCGCGGGCGATCCGTCCGCTGTTGGAAAACCTGGATGTCCTGTTCGGCCACCTGACCTTGGGGGGCCTGCGCCGCTGGGCCCTCTGGGGGATCTCGGCCCATCGCCATGACTTTGCCGCCCAGGCCCGGTACTTCGCCTTGCAGAGCGATGACGCCCTGGCGGTGATGAAGAAAGAGCAGCGCGGCGTGCTCTTCGTCGACGTGCAGCGCCGGCTGGTTTTGTACCTGCGCTCGCTCTGGGCGCGGGATTTTTTCCTGCGCCCCACCTCCGGCGACTTCGAGACCCGCGAGGGCTACCAGCCCTATATCGAGCAGCCATTCATCCACCTCCCGGATGCCTTCGACGACCTGACCCTGCCCGCCGGCGAGCGGATCGCGGGTTTGGCCATCTACCGCGCCGCTGCGGCCCATGCCGCCGCCCATCAGGTCTATTCCCGCCGGGATCCGGGGGCCGCCGATCGCAGTCCACTGGAGCGGGCGCTGATCGGGGCCTTCGAGGACGCCCGGGTGGAAGCCCTGGCCGTGCGTGCCTTCCCCGGACTGCGGCTGATCTGGCAGCCCCTGCTGTGCGTCGATGCGGAGCGCGGCGATGGCTGGGGCGGCTTGCTGGACCGGATCGCCCGCGCTCTGCTGGACCCGGACTATCGGGACAGCCATCCATTGGTGGAGCAGGCGCGCACCGCGTTCAGCGCCGCCGCCGGGCGTTTGGAGGAAACCGACCTGGCCCAGGCACTGGGACTCGCGCTGGCCGAATCGGCTCGGGCCCTGGAACTGCCGTTCAATCCCCGGACCGATCAGCCGTCCTGCCTCTACCGGGACGACAATCGCCATCTGTGGGCGGACCCGGACGACGCGCAGGACCTGGTGCTGTTGCCCGGCCAGTCCCGGCAGGTGCGCAAGTACGTCAGTCTGATGGAGATGCTCAACACCCTGGACGTGGAGACGGCCGGCGACGATGCCGAGGAGGTCTGGGTGCTCGCAAGCGAGCTGTTCGACGATGACGGCGTGAGCTTCAACGAACGCGAGGGCAAGGAGCCGATTTCCTCCCCTTTTCACTACCACGAGTGGGACTACCAGACCCAACTGGAGCGGCCGAACTGGGCCACCTTGCTCGAAAAGCGGCCCAAGCGGGGCGATCCGGCCCGGATCGACGCGGTGGTGGAGCAGCACCAGCCATTGATTCGGCGCCTGAAATTCCTGATCGAGGCGGTCCAGCCCCAGGGCGTGATCCGCCAGCGCCGGGTAGAGGACGGCGACGAGATCGATCTCAACGCCGCGGTCCGCGCCCTGGTGGACATCCGCCTGGGTTTGCAGCCGGACACCCGCATCGGCATCCGCACCCGCCTGCAGGTGCGGGACTTGTCGGTGCTGCTCCTGATCGACCTGTCGGAGTCCACCAACGATCCGGTCCGCGAGTCGGCCGACGCGCGCACCGTGCTCGACCTGGCGCGCGAAGCCGCGGCCCTGCTGGCCGACGCCCTGGGCAAGATCGGCGACCCCTTCGCCATCCACGGCTTCGATTCCAACGGACGGCACGACGTGGAGTATTTCCGCTTCAAGGACTTCGATGCGCCCTATGACGACACGGCGCGGGCGCGTCTGGCCGGTATGACCGGCCAACTGTCGACCCGCATGGGCACGGCGCTGCGCCACGCGGGCACGCTGCTTGCGCGACGGCCGAGCCACCAGCGACTGCTCCTGGTGCTCACCGACGGCGAGCCCGCCGACAACGACGTGCGCGACCCGCAATACCTGCGCCAGGACGCCCGCAAGGCGGTGGAGGAGCTGCATCGGCGCGGCATCCAGACCTTCTGCGTCAGCCTGGACCCGGCAGCCGACGACTATGTCTCGCGCATCTTCGGCGCCCGCAATTACATGGTGCTCGACCAGGTCGCCCGGCTGCCCGAAAAGCTTCCCGCCCTGTACTTGAGCCTGACGCGGTGATCAACAAAATCCATCAAGGAATGCCAGGCGCACCATTGGCCTTAGTTGTCGTCCCGGCCGCCGGAAGACCGGAGGCCGAGGCTTTAGCCGGTGGCGGTTCCCGACATAGCCAACAGAAATCAATTTAGCCTGCACGCCGGACCGGCTAAAGCCTCGACCTCCAATGGCCGAAACGACGATCAAGGCCGAGAACGAAAATGGGAACGCTGATGTTCATGTTTAACCTGTTCTTGATTCGCTTCTAGCCACCCGGTGGGATGTCAAGCCGATGCCATTCGAGCCAGTCGTCTTCTTCTTCGTATTGGGTGCGGCAGCCGGTCTGCTGCGCTCGGACCTCAAGATCCCGGGCAGCATCTACGAATTCCTGTCCATCTATCTGCTGCTGGCCATCGGGCTCAAGGGCGGCGTGAAGCTGGCCGAATACCCGCTCGGCGAGATCGCCCTGGTCAGTCTGGTGGTTATGGTGGCGGCGGCCGCCATCCCGCTCATCGCCTTTCCCGTGCTGCGCACGGTGGGCGGCCTGTCGCGGGCCGATGCCGGCTCCATCGCCGGTCACTATGGTTCGGTCAGCGTGGTGACCTTCTCGGTGGCCGTGGCCTTTCTCAGCAAGCGCGCCATCCCTTACGAGGGCTATCTGATCGTCTTTCTGGTCCTGCTGGAGATGCCGGCCCTGATCATCGGCGTGATCCTGGCGAAACACGGCAGCGGTCCGGTGCGCTGGGGCAAGATGCTGCACGAGGTCTTTTTCGGCAAGAGCATCCTGCTCCTGAGCGGGGGTCTGATCATCGGTCTGATCGCCGGGCCGGAGGGGATCAAGCCGCTCGATGCCCTGTTTTTCGACCTGTTCAAGGGCATGCTCGCTCTGTTCCTGCTGGAGATGGGGCTGGTCGCCTCCACCCGCATCGCCGAACTCAAGACCTACGGCGCCTTCCTGCTGGGATTCGCCGTGGTCATGCCCCTGGTGGCCGCCGTGATCGGTGCCCTGACCGGCACGCTGGTCGGTCTGTCCGTGGGCGGCACGCTGCTGCTTGCCACCCTGTACGCCAGCGCCTCCTATATCGCCGCGCCCGCCGCCATGCGTATCGCGGTACCTGAGGCCAATCCGGCGCTGTCCATTGGCGCGGCCCTGGGCGTGACCTTTCCATTCAACATTTTCATTGGCCTGCCCATCTATTATTGGCTGGCCGAGTTTTTCCATGGCCTGGGAGTATCCGTACCATGACGTCCCAACCAAAAACACTGCTGACCATCATTACCGAGGGGGTACTGGAGAACAGCCTGATCGATGACTTCAAGCGGCTCGGTGTCATCGGCTACACCATTTCCGAGGCCCGCGGCCTCGGCACCCACGGACTGCGCACCGGCAACTGGCGCAAGGATGGAAACATCCGGGTCGATATCGTCGCCGACAGCGATCAGTGCGCGCGGATCGTCGACCAACTTCGGGCGGACTATGACCGCGATTATGGTCTGCTCATGTATAGCTGCCCAGTCGATCTGCACGGGTGAGTCCGGATGAAGATTCTGAATGAAATCCGCTTCGACAATCTGCGCGGCGACCTCTTCGGCGGGGTCACCGCCGCGGTCATCGCTCTGCCCATGGCGCTGGCCTTCGGTGTCGCCTCCGGCGCCGGCCCGGAGGCGGGGCTCTACGGCGCGGTGCTGATCGGGCTCTTCGCTGCCCTATTCGGCGGCACCCCGACCCTGATCTCCGAACCGACCGGACCCATGACGGTCGTCTTTACCGCGGTGGTCACCAACCTGGTAGCCGCCGACCCCGAGCAAGGGCTGGCCATGGCCTTCACGGTGGTCATGCTGGCGGGCCTGTTTCAGATCGCCTTTGGGGCCATGAAGCTGGGGCGCTACATCACGATGATGCCCTACATCGTCATCTCGGGTTTCATGTCCGGGATCGGCTTCATCCTGATTATTTTGCAACTGCCGGGCCTGCTCGGGCACGCCGCCCCGGGCGGCGGCGTCCTGGGCGCCCTGCAGGCGCTGCCGGACCTGGTCCGCGCCATCGACCCGCAGGAGGCCGCCCTCGCCGGCCTCACGCTCGCGATTCTCTTCCTGCTGCCGCGTCAGGTGAAGCGCTACCTGCCCCCGCAACTGCTGGCCCTGGTCGCCGGCACCCTGCTCGCGGTGCTGTGGCTGGGAGACCAGGACATCCGGCGCATCGGGGCCATCCCCAGTGGACTGCCGTCGCTGCACCTGCCGGTGTTCACGCTGGCTCAATGGCAGACCATCGTGGTCGATGCCGCGGTGCTCGGCCTGCTCGGCTGCGTCGACGCCCTGCTGACCGCCGTGATCGCCGGCAGCCTGACCCGCAAACCGGTGGCGGCGGACAAGGAATTGATGGGTCAGGGCATCGGCAACCTGGTCTCCGGGCTCTTCGGCGGCCTGCCCGGAGCCGGCGCGACCATGGGCACCGTGGTCAACATCCAGGCCGGCGGACGCACCGCGCTCTCGGGCCTGACCCGCGCTGCCATCCTCGCCGTGGTGGTGATCTGGGCCAGTGGACTCACCGCCCAGATCCCGCTGGCCGTCCTGGCCGGCATCGCCGTCAAGGTCGGCATCGACATCATCGACTGGCGTTTCCTGAGCCGGGCGCATCGGGTGTCGATCAAGGGCGCCGCGATCATGTACGGCGTCATCGCCCTGACCGTTTTCGTCGACCTGATCGCCGCCGTCGGCATCGGCCTCTTCGTCGCCAACATGCTCACCATCCGGCGCCTGGCGGACACCCAGGCCGAGTCCGTCTGCACCCTGCCGGCCCGGCGCAAGGCCGACGAGATCCCCTGCGCCGGCCTCACCTGCGAGGAGCGCTCACTGCTGGCCCAGGGCCGCGGCCGTCTCAAGCTCCTGTATCTGAGCGGCCCCCTGATCTTCGGTGCCGCCGTCGCCATCGACCGCCAGGCGACCAAGCTCATCGGTGCGCAGGCAGTAGTGATCGACCTGCGCCAGGTGCCGCACCTGGGCGTGACCACCGCCGTGGCGATCGAGTCGACGGTGCGCGACGCGCTCGCCCAAGGGGCCCAGGTCTATCTCGCCGTCGGCCACGGCCAACCCAGGCAGCGGCTCGAACACCTGGGCCTGGGCAAGGTCCTGCCCGCGGAGCGCTGGGTGGCGGAACGCGAGGCCGCACTCGGGCAGGCCCTGGCGCAGCTTGGGCCGCGCGCTGGGCGCGAGGCGGTTGCCGCCTGACGGGTCGGTGAGGGGCTACAATGAACAGACCTCCCGTCCACCGCTCCCGGGCGCCGCCATGATCGAAGCCACCTACAGCCAGGCGCGCGAGCAAGTGACGACGCTGATGGATCGCGCCGTGGTTCGGCGGATATCGGTTCAGCGATCCTCCACCCGGCACACCCCATGCAACACCGCCATCTGAACCATCAGCGCCTGACCCTGGCCGCCATCGACGACCTGATCGCCCGCGGGCGCTGGGATGACTGGGCGGCGTTGCGCCGGGCGGTGCTTGCGGACCCCGCGCTGCTCGACAAGGTGGAGCAGGTCTGCCGGGCGCGGGTCGCGGACCCCTATGCCCAGCGCCACCATTTCTGGTTGCACTATGCCCAAGCCCACCGCACCGCTGCCTGACTGGGAGCGGGTGCTCGCCGCCGCCGCGCACTTGCAGACCATTTTGCCGGGCGCGGTGCTGGTCGGCGGTACCGCCTCCGCGCTGCATGCGGGGCATCGTTGTTCCCTGCAGAGCCGGCAACGCTAAATCGGGGCGGCTGTTGTGCGGAGAATCGATCGCGCACTTTCGGGACGCTGCGCCGCGCTGGGTGTCAGCCGAGTCGGGACCGCCGTCCTCACACCGACCCGATCCGGCTCATGGTCCGGCAATAAATCCGTTCGTTCGCGCGAGACTGCCAAGCCGCACTGTCCCCGGAATTCGCTATAATGTACAGACTTCCTGTCCAACTCTCCTCGGGCTTCGCCATGATCGAAACCACCTACAGCCAGGCGCGCGGGCAACTGAAGACGCTGATGGATCGCGCCGTGGACGACCGCGAGGTGATTATGGTCCGACGCCGCAGCGGCGATGCCGTCGCCATCATCGCGGCCGACGAGTTGGAGAGCCTGATGGAGACGGCGCACCTGCTGCGCTCGCCGCGGAATGCCGAGCGCCTGCTCGCCGCGCTGGCCAGTGCCCGCCACGGCGCCGGCGAGCCCATGTCGGTCGAGGCGCTTGCTCAGGCGGTGGGCCTTGAAGATTGAGCCGCCGCGGCTCGCCGTCTTTCAGCCGGGTTTCATTGAGGATTTACAGTACTGGGTCACCACCGATCGCCGCACGGCAAAACGCCTGCTGGATCTGGTGCAGGCGGTGTTACGAGAGCCCTACTCGGGTATCGGCAAACCGGAGCCGCTGAAATATCTGGGCGGGGACGTCTGGTCGCGCCGCATCACCGCGGAGCACCGCTGCGTCTACCTGGTCAAGCATGACCGCGTCGAGTTTCTTCAAGGGCGATTCCACTACGAGTGCAGCACCGCGGATTCTTCAACCAGGCCCAACGGAGACCGGATCGATGTCCGACACCGCGCCGATCAATACCCCGATTGAACGTTACTGTCTCGACGATTACCGGCGCTGGGAGGGCGACTGGGAGCTGATTCGGGGCATGCCGCTGGCGATGGCGCCCTCGCCCGGTGTCGAACACCAGCGGGTCGCACGGCGTCTGCTGCGCCAGTTCGTTGTGGTCGCGCTGACCGCACCCCAAGCCCCCCAAAAGGCGCATCCGCCGGATACCGGGGTATACTGCGGCATAGCCGCGAGTCCCGCGGCACAGTCCGGGGCCTGTCGCCCCCTACCCGGTCCCCGCGTTTTAGAGCACAGTGATGTCCAGTTCCGAGAGCTTCGAAGACCTCCTCAAACAACACGACCAGTCCCGGCCCGCCAAACAGGGCGAGCCGAAGGTGGGCGAGATGGTGCGCGGCACCATCGTCTCCATCGGCGATGACTTTGCGTTCATCGACCTAGGCGGTAAGACCGAGGGGCGGATGGAGGTGTCGGTGTTGCGCAACCCCGAGGGCGAGATCACCGCCGCGGTGGGTGATGCGGTCGAGGCGGCGGTCACCGGCAAGGACCCGGACAGCGGCTTTCTGCTGCTCGGCAGTCAGCATGGGCACAAGTATCACGGTCTGGAGGAGGTGCGGCAGGCCTACAGCCAGGGCCTGCCGGTCTCGGGTCAGGTGACCGGATCGATCAAGGGCGGGGTGGAAGTCCAGATCGCCGGGATGCGGGCGTTCTGCCCGGCCTCGCAGATCGACATCCGCTTCGTCGAGGATCTGTCGGAGTTCATCGGCCAGAAGCTCGACTTTCGCGTTACCAAGATCGAGGGTGGCCGGCATCCGAATCTGGTGGTCTCGCGTCGCGCCATCCTGGAAGAGGAGCAGCGGATTCGCGCCGAGCAGACACGTGCCAACCTCAAAGAAGGCGCGATCCTGCCGGGCACGGTCACGACCCTCAAAGACTACGGTGCCTTCGTGGACATCGGCGGCATCGAGGGCATGATCCATATCAGCGAACTCGCCTTCGGCCACATCAAACACCCGAGCGAGGTGCTGCACCCCGGTCAGGCGGTCGAGGTCGCGGTGCTGCGGATCGAGCCCGCCACCGACGGCAAGGGCCGCCCCAAGATTGCCCTGTCGATCCGTGCCCTGTCGCGCGACCCTTGGGCGGATGCGGCGGAGAGCTTCCCGGTCGGCACCCGGGTGCGCGGCACGGTGAGCCGCCTGCAGCCCTTCGGCGCCTTCATCGAGTTGGCCGCGGGCGTGGATGGCCTGGTGCATATCAGTGAATTGGGCGCCGGTCGGCGGGTCAATCACCCGAGCGAGGTGCTGACTGTCGGCGACAGCGTCGAGGCGACGGTGCTCGGGGTGGACCTGGAGCGCAAGCGCATCAGCCTGACCCTGGATGCCGACAAGCAGACCGAGGGGGTACCCGACGCGCGTCAATACGCCCCGCCGAAAGCCCAGGCCAAGGGCGGCGCCAAGCCGGCCGAGCCGGCGCCGGAAAAGACCATGGGCAGCTTCGGCGCGCTTTTGCAGGAGAGCCTGAACAAGCGGCGGTGAGTGTCGGCGCGGTGCGTCCATCGAACACGGGGAATCGTTTCCATGTCTGCCTCCTTGTACGATCAAGACCTCTATTCCTGGGCGATGCAGACCGCCCGGCAGGTGCGCGAGCACCGGTTCGCTGAGATCGACTGTGTTCACCTTGCCGAAGAGCTGGAGTCTATGGGCAAGACCGAACTGCGCGCGCTGGAGAGTCGGCTCGTCGTATTGTTGGCGCATCTGCTGATATGGGAACATCAGCCGGGCAACAGGACCAAGAGTCGGCGGTGGACCTTGATCGAGCAACGCAAACGTATCGGCCGGCTACTGGACGACAGCCCCAGTCTGAGGTCAAAGCTTCCCGATCTGATCGCGGATGCCTACGACAGCGCGCTGCGCTGGGCAGCGGATGAGACCGGCATGGAGGAGGGCGATTTTCCGCCTGCTTGTCGGTATTCGATCGAACAGGTGATGGATACGGGATTTTATCCGGACACGGTCATCAGCTAAACGGGCCTGGCCATCTCATTCGAGTCGTGCTAATGGCGCACGGATGTACCGACCCTCGCTCATGCACTGCGGCCGCGGCGTGGTGTCGGCCCTGAGTAGAGCCGCGCCGGAATCTCATTAAGCGCGCTCAACAGCCGCCCTTGAAGGCGAACGCCGGTGTCTGCTCCCGCATGACCGTCCTGATTGAGATCGCCTACTCCGCCGCTGGGCTTGGGGTACGCACCACCAGGCTGGTCCGGCTTTGCTGCAGGAGCTTGCGATGTCGCGCCACCAGCGGAGTTTCGATGCGGTACTGGGAGGGCCGATTGGTCCTCCGCGCAATCAGGCTGGGCGCCTGGCGGCGCATTGAGTCGAGGCGCCGGACCAGTTCCTCCTCCGACCACTCCACGCCCTTTCGCCGCAGGTGCCGGTGGATGTCCTTGACGCACACGAACGCCGTACCCGTCTGAAGCGCCGCGAGGGCATCCAATACCGCCAAGTCGTTGCGATCCCGGATGGTCTCCACGATGTAACTAAACGGTTGGGCTTTAGGGATGACCTTCTGTTCCATGACGTGCACAACGTCCGCCTCGGTGGCCACCAGTTCTCCCTCCTGGACGATCTGCTCGAACAGTTCAAAGCAGACGAGTTGCAGCAGGTAGGGATGACCGCCAGTCTCCGCGATGATCCGCTTTTGGGCCAACGTGGTGACCTCGTAATGGGGATCCGCGAGATCGGCGATCAGGCGTTTCGCGGCGTTAGGACCTAAACGTCCAAGCTCGACAAGCAAGGCGAGACTGAACAAGCGGTTGTCTGGCCCCTCAATGTGGCGCCGTACGACGTCGGTGACTCCGGCCAGCACGAAACTCACCGAGCGCGAGGCAAGCAAGACCGCCCGGATAGCCGCGATCACATCATCCGGCAGTTCGACATCCGACTGCTCGCGCCGGCGCTCCTCGGCCACCAGAACTTTTTCCAGCTCGTCCAGCAGTACGAGAAGACGCTTCCCAGATCCACCGACAGCCTTGTCGACTGTCGCCATGAATGCCTCGAATGCCTTGTGCGGAGCAGCGGACAGCGCCGCCGCGCTCGGCGCCTGGATTTCCCGAAGACCCTTGTCTCTGAGGCCGCAGAGGATCGGATCGATCAGATAAGCGCGATAGAAGGCCCCGATATCGCGGAAATCCCCCGCCGACTGGAGGTCGGAGAATACGCAGACATAACGGTCCTTGATTGCGGGGTGCTCCCGTAGGTGGTTCAGTACCGTGGTCTTGCCGATGCGCCGCTCGCCCAGCACCAGGACAATGTTGTCTTGGCGCTCCCCAATGAGTCGGCGCACGATCTCCTCCACCTTCTCCTGGCGCCCGAAGATCCGGTCGATATCCGTGATTGCCCCGCCAACCACATAGGGGTTCACGGGCTTATCTTTCAGCGGTGTCTGCGGGGCGACCGCGAAGCGCGCACGCTCGCCATGCACCTCGACCGGCAGGGTGACGCCCTCGGTGGCGTCCCACTGATTCACGGTGATCAACAAGGTCACGGGTCCGCCCAGGTCCGGAATGCGTGTATAGCGAACCGCGATCTCGGCCGTGTTGTCGGGCTTGAGTCGACCGATTGCAGCGGGCCGCTCGAACAGGCCGACGGCCTGGTTGTCCTGTTGGTCCACCCCCGGCTGGACCCGGACCCGGCGCAAGATGTCTGCCCCCCTGAGATAATGCAGGCGCAGCACCACCCGCTTGCGCGACGACAGCCCTTGTTTGCCCGCCACCAGTTGCACCGCGACGCGCGGTACGGGCGAATCGGTGAGGGCGGTAACCCGCGACTCCAGCCCGTCTCGGGCCGCTTCCGCCAGACCCGATTCGTCGCTCTGAGGGTGCAGTACCCGCAACGCCTCTTCGCAAAGGCGTCGCGTCTGGCGTCGATCGCGTCCGGCGGTTTCCCCTCGCCGGGATAGGTCCCTGAGCGCCTCGCCCGCCACACTGTCCGTGCCCTCGCCAAGTCCCGACATCAGGGTGGCGATCACCGCGAGCACCCGGCCCGGCAGCTCCGGAAAGTCGGACGCAAAACCGCGCACCAGGTCTTGGAGGGCGACGGGATGCGACCCAAGATAGTCCCAAAGGTGCTCGCGCAGAAAGAGGTCCATGGCCTCGGTGGTCATGGAAAGAAGAATGTGGGCAAGGTCGGGGAACAACTCCCGGTCGTCCATCACGCCGAGGGCTAGGCGCCCGAGGTCGCTTTGAAACAGCGCCGCGAGATTCCGCGGGAAGATGACTGCCTCGCGGTCTTCCTTTGGGCTGAAGGCTAATGCGGTGCAAAGCAGCAGGCCCCAGGCACAGTCCTGACGCCACCGCCCACGCTCAGGCTCCAGCAAGCCCCGTACCGGGCGCATGGCCCAGGTGTAGGCATCTCTAAAGAACACCAGGGCATCGTGCGATTCGCCCGCCATCAAGCGCTGCTTGGCACTGATCGCCAGATAGGCGCCCCTCGCGACTTCCGCATCCGCGGTTTGAGTCTGTTCCGGCCCAACTTTGACGAAGGCCAAGGCTTGCGCGGCCAAGTCGGCTAACCGCTCCGGATTCCAATCCCACCCTGGCGGATCGCCCAATTCTTTCGGGAAGGACTCCGGCGCCGCTTGGGTACTCGGCGCATCGAGCGCCAACTGCGCAATGGTCGATAACCGGACGGGCGGAGCTTGGGCCGGGGCCGGACTCGCGGACGTCGGCGTCGGTCTCGGCTCGACGACTCCCCCCTGGGCCAATTGCTCCAGTTCTTCCAACGCGTTCTCGGCCGGGCCAACGGCCCGCTGCTCCAGGTGCTTTCGGATCTCGCCTTGCAGGCACAGCGCACGCGCTTCGATCCCAGCGCTCAGCGATTCCATGCTGAGGACCTTGCCGATGGCCTGGGCGCTACGATGACGGACGACGCCAAGCCGCTGGTCCAGATCCCTGTCCCTCTCGCGGGCGGAGTGCTCCGCCTCCTCCAGCCAAAGAGTGAGGTACTCGCGTTGCTCGTTTACCGTGGCGTGATCGGAGGGGTCAATGCCCGCGAGGCGATCAAGATTGGCCCTGGTCAATTCTTCCAAGCGGCCGGGTAGACGCCGAAGTCCTGCCTCGATATCGGCGAGCGCCTTGTCGATCTCCTCCATGAGTTCTGGGTTGCAATCTTGGTCAGCGAAGCGCTGCCTATCCTGCGTTGCCCGACCGATATCTTTCTCGATTTGTTCTCGCCACTCCGACCAAAGGCGCGGAAAGCGTAAAGCGACGTCCAAACCTTCGACTTGTGCAGAGGAAAGCGTGGAGGAAAGGTTGACGAGACACCGCGCCGCCTCGGAGAAGGATCGCCGTTCCAGAAATCCGTCAGCCGCAGAGACGTAGTCGCGGATACCGGCGCTCCATGCGACGAGGTCGTCGAGAAACGTCTGGAGGTCTTGTCGCGCCGTCCCGCCTAACCTGACCAGGAGTGGATCGATACGCAGTAGGCTCAGGGGCGGCGGGGCCGCTTCAAGCCAGTTGGGACAGTCGCTGCTCATGGCTCACCTAGGCCGAACGCCTCGGAGACATGCCGATAGGCGCCGTTGGCACCTCCGGCGGCATCGCTCGCGAACCAGGCCGCCAGCTCGCGAAATGCCTCCTGCCGCTGGCGCTCCTGCTCCAGGACAGTGCGAATCGATGCCCCGGAGGGCGCCGCGGCCGCAAGTTCCTCCATCGCCTCCGTCATATTTCGAAAGCCCGCAATCAAATTGGTTGCGGCGGCCCCATCGGGCTGTTTGAGGTGTTTGCCGTTGGTCCGGAGTGTTTTACCGGTCGCACGGATCCAGCCCTCGGCCTCCGGGGCCGCGGAAACGAGGGCGAGTTGACCTGGCTTTCCCGGCTCGTCGAGCAACGCCTCGTACCGAGGCTCCCATTCGTCTCTGAACGCCTGGGCGAAATGAGGGCTGCCGTCCCATGCGCCATAAACGCTGACGTTCATCAGTCCTTCCACGCGCTCGCTGAGGCCTGCAAGGCTGGTTGCCAGGGCCTCCTGGTGTGTTTCCCCACGCTCCACGCGCTGCAGCCAGTCGTAAACCGACTCCGGGAGGTCACTGGGGCGTCGGTTGTGCAACAGGTCGGTGACCACCACCCGTCGCGCGTCCTCACCGATCGGTGCGCCGCGCTCGAATCCGGCCAGCAGCGCCGCTACCGCGAGGCCCGGGCGGCTTTGACACAGGGCGCCAAGGAAGTCAGGTTGCACGATCAGCGCTTCGATGTCCGAGATCAGCCCGTTACTGGCCAGTAAGGCGATATAGCGCGCTGCCAGGTCCGCCAACCAGTCTTCAGTTGCTGCATCGGGATTGCGTTGCCGGAACGCGCAGGCGGCGATGAACGCCTCCGCCACGTACCCCTCGTCGGCCAGTCCGCGCAGAAAGGACCCCATCAGGTCCGGCGGCGACTTGGCGGCTCGGACATAGAGCCATTTTGCCAACAGGTCGCGACTGGCGCCGGGCGTCGGGTCCCCGGCCAATCGCTCCATCGCCCCCGCGACGACCGGGTCATCGCCCCGCTGCTCAAGCAAGCGCCGCAGCGCCGCGTGGGATTGTTGACCAGCCCTGAAGTCATCGGCGACCACATCGACCAGCTCATTGAATTTATCTGTTCCCACTTCGGCGACGCGCCGGAGCTGACCCCGCGCGTCGAGATCGCAAGGCCATTCCGGAGTGCGGGTGCCGTCGCTGCACAACAGGGCGTGCCAATCACGAGCCCATAGCTCGAATCCGATTTCGACGAAGCAATGAAGCTCCTCCTCGCGTCGCTCCGCTCGCTGCTCCGCAGAGGTCAACATACAGAGTAGGTCGTAGGCATTCCAATGGATCGGCTCTGGGTAGCCGTCGGGCCGATCGCCGAGGAGGGGCAGGAGCAACCTGAGTGCGTTCCAGAGCTGATTCGGAAGGCTCGGGTCTACAAGATCGCCATCCTCCTGCAAGCGGGCGAGCCGATCCTCAAGCCATTGCCGCCGGCTGGCCGGCTCCGGTATAACCCGCTCAAAGTCCTTGGGGCGCAGGCGGCGTTCCCGAAGCAGATGGTCCAACGAGTCGCGCCGCAGATGCGACTCGATAGCCCCGAGTTGGGCCTCGATCTCTTCGAAGGTCTCGCTCCGGGCTGCAGTGGTCAGCGCCGCCAAGTGCCCCGTGATCGTCTCAGGGTCGGCAACACTGGCGGCGGTCAGGCGCCCGGTCGCCTGCTCGAACCAGCGGTCAATCCAAGCGTCGGCGCACACTTCGGCCTGGCGCCGAACCTCATGAAGGAACGAGTCGAGGTCCGTCAGGCGCTCCGGGAGGGGAGGGAACGGGACTGAATCGCCATCCTCAGCCAGACGACCGAATAGATCGCACGCTTTGTGATAGGCGGCATGTGCGCCCCGAAGGAGGTCGGCAAGCGCATGGGCCTGGGGTAGGAAATCCCCAATGATACCGTTCCGGATTTTCCCCCAGGGGTCGAGCAGTTGCCGAATCTCGCCAGCTAAGCGGTCGACAGCGGCGAACAATTGCCCTGGGGCCAGGCCTTGCTCCGCGGCGGGCGGCCCCAGTGCCTCGTCCTGGGTACCTTTGGCAATCGCGAGCTTTTCCAGGCGATCCACGAAGCGTTCGTAGGCCCGAGAAAGGTAAGTAGACTGCGCCGTGGTCGAACCGACGACGATGGGTTCGCCGTAGGCAATTTCAGGGTCATAGGGCACGCGGTCGAACAGGTCGATCAACAATTCGCCGAATCCCGTGAGCTGACGAGTTGCATACTCCAACATTCGGTTGCGCTCGTCTCGGGAACCGACCTCTTCTACCCGCGACGGAAGCAAGAAAACCTTTTGTAAGCGGGCGTCCTGGCCGGCCTTAGAGCGGTAGGCATCGACGGCGCGTGCAATGCGCTTGGCGCCATCGATCCCCTGGGCGTGGAGGGCGAACAGCACGACCAGGACGTCGGGCAGTTGGGCGGTACAGATGCTCCCGATGTCCGTGAGGCCGGTACGGCTGTCGATCAATACAAAGTCAGGCCGCGGAGTGCTGTCGTCCTCGCCAACGAGCGCTTCGCGCACGTACTCCATGAAGGCGTAGCCCTGGCGGTCGGCATAGAACTCCTCCCAGGGGAAACTGGCTACCCGTTGCGGATAGCCCTCGTCCAGGCACCCGGCGGGGAGAAGCCGCAACGAGCCGCAGTGTCGCTCGCGGGCAGAGTGGTCCACGGGCATCAGCAGGCCCCGTATGTCGGGTGGGATGCTGCCGTCCTGCCATTGCTCTGTGAGGATATCGATCAGGCCGGGGCGACTCGCGAGATCCTGGTCGGAGAGAGCCACTCCTCCCGCGTTGGACTCCGTGAAATAGGTGTGCAATCCCGGGCTCTCGAGGTCCATGTCGACCATGACGACATCGCGACCTCGGTTCGCCAGGGCGACGGCAGCGTTGGCAAGCAGTTGCGTCCGGCCGACCCCGCCCTTGTATGAATAGAAGGTGATGACCATGGGATAGGGTGAAGGCGCAGGTGTGGCGCTACCTAAACCCGAACTCCTGCTGCATGGTCGGCAAGAAAACGGGAACGTCCTGAAACCTTTCCAGCCATGACTTGCGCTTAGGGCCCGAGTCGCCGACAGTAGTAATGAATCGCGCGCCAACCGGATCTTCGCGTATCCTCTGGAGCAACACTCCCCAATGATGTTCCTGAGCGTGCCGGTGCAGGGGCGAAGGACCTCTGTATTCCACTGGCAGCTCGGATTCAAACTCTTTGAGCAGGCTCGGAGACAGGTGGCCCCGCATCAGTGCAACAAAGGCTAGCAAGGGAAACGGATCTTTCGGGAGTGCGCGAATGGCATACCAGATGCGTTCGTCCATTTTATCGGTTGTTATGCTTCGCTCCAGATCCTCGGCGACGGCGGCGAGGGCCTCCTTGCCGCGGCTCCACAGAACCGAAGCGGCGTCGCGAGCCGGGAGATAAATGGGGGGCACTTCGGCATCCATGGCCACCAGGTGGTAGTCCCAAGCAAAGGAGAATCCCGGCTCCAGACGTTGCCAATACCCAGCTTCGCATTCCTCATCGAAAGATAGCCGCGGTACGGGGGAAAACCCTTGTTCCGATCCGTCCCAAGGTTCTACGTTCGCGACGAAATAGATCTCGTCTTGGTCCGGGGCCCGGCAAACGGGGTCGAGAAACTGTGGGAGTTCGTCCCTGCCCGGAGCTGCAGTAGCGCCGATGACGACGTAGCCCTTGCCCGACTCGATCATGGTTTGGCCTCCCGCTGAATCCGATTGCACATCCAGGCGGTGACATAGCGTCTCAAATCGTCTGGGGTGGGGTTGGTCTTGACACCGTGCCGCGGGGGGCGGCCGTAGTATTCGATGCGGACCCCGGAACCTTCGATCACCGGGCACAGGTGCTCGGCAATAGACGGTGTTAAGTAGCGAGGCGATGGAAGAAAAAGAGCGAGGATACACCGTGATTCCAGGGGCAGTCTGGGACGGACTCTCACCTCGAACACGCGCAGCAGGAAGTCGTTAGGGCGCGAAGACATGACTTGCGCGGGGTCTGGCTGTGCATAGGCCCCGCTACGCAGATAATCGGCCGCGCAGGCGAAACAGGTCGCAACATAGGCGACCAGGTAGTCACGATACCAGGGCGCTCCAAGGGTGTGGGCATGGAATACGCTCGATTTGGCTTCATCCGTATCGAGGCGCAGGAGTGGTGCGACGTGCCGGAAAAAGGCGCCGGTGTCCCAGGGCGATCCATCAATCTGCAGCTCAGCGTCCTGCTCAATGCTGCGGGAAAAGGCAAAGGCGACCTGGCGTTGCGGGTACATGACGCCGGCGGATGCTCTTTCTGGTCTTGCCTCGGCCCAAGGTTAGCTTAATTTCCGCGGCGCCGCGAGCGCCGCCAACAGCCCCCGCAGCAGGTCCAGCGGTGCCGGCGGACAGCCGGGGATCTTCACATCGACCGGAATGACGTTCTCGACCGCGCCGCAACTCGCGTAGGAGACGCCGAATTCGCCGCCGTCGCAGGCGCAGGTGCCGGCGGCGATGATGATCTTCGGCACCGGAGTCGCCTGCCAGGTCCGACGCAGCGCCGTTTCCATGTGGCGCGAGACCGGTCCGGTGATGAGCAGGGCATCGGCATGGCGCGGAGAGGCAACGAAATGCAGGCCGAAGCGTTCAAGGTCGTAATAGGGATTACTCAGCGCATGGATTTCCAGCTCGCAGCCGTTGCATGAGCCGGCATCGACCTGGCGAATGGACAGACTGCGCCCCAGCCGGGCATGGACATGGCGCAGCACCTCTACCCCGAGCCGTTCGAGTTCCTCATCCTCGATGCCGGGTGCGGCCTCGGTGATGACGCCGATCCCCAGGGATTGCTTGAGTATGCGAATCATGGTCTACAGGTCCTGGCCCGAATAGGACCCATTGACCGATTTGTTGCAGACCGGAAAATCCGGGACGATGTTACCCAGGATCAGCCGTTCCAGTGCCGGCCAGGTGAACCAGCTCGGATCACGCGGAAAATAGCGCGCGACGCGTCCGTCCGTACCGAAACGGACGAAGGTCAGGATCTCCCCGCGCCAGCCGTCCACCAGCCCGAGACCGACGGCACCCGACGCCGCCGTTGGCACCGGCGCGGTGACCGCGCCCTCCGGCAGGGTCGCCAGCAGCACATCCAGCAGATCCAGGCTGCCGAGCACCTCGGTCATGCGCACCCGCACCCGCGCGGCCACGTCGCCGTCGCTCTCCGCCGACGGCTTGACCTCCAGGGTATCGTAGGGCGGATAGGGGCAGTCGCGGCGCACGTCGAAGGGCAGGCCGCTGGCTTTGCCCACATAACCGGTGCAGCCCAGCGACCGGGCATCCGTTGCCGACAGCCGCCCGGTGGTCACCAGCCGGTCGTCCAGCGAGGGGTGATCGTCGATGATGTCGAACAGCGGCAGGACCGCCTTGCGCAGGGCGGCCTGATCATCACCCAGGGTGCGGGGCGCCGCGGGCGTCAGATCGCCGGCGACACCGCCGGGGATGACGGCGTCCATCATCAGGCGATGTCCGAAGAGTTCGCGGCTGCGCCGCTGCCAGCGCTCGCGCAGGCGGCCGCATTGGATCAGGGCGAAGGTGAAAGCGACGTCATTACAGATGGCGCCGAGATCGCCCAAATGGTTGGCGATGCGCTCGCGCTCGGCCATGATTGCCCGCAGCCACAGGGCGCGCGGTGGCACCGCGCAGCCGGCGGCGCGCTCCATGGCCTGGCAGGCGGCCCAGGCGTAGGCGACCGTGGAGTCGCCGGAGACCCGCCCGGCGAGGCGCGCAAGCCCCGCCGGATCGCGGCCGACGGCAATCTTTTCGATCCCCTTATGGACATAGCCCAGCCGCTCTTCCAGTCGCAGCACCTCTTCGCCCATGGCGTGGAAGCGGAAGTGACCGGGCTCGATGATGCCGGCATGCACCGGGCCGACCGGGATCTCGTAGACCCCGCTGCCGTGGATGGTCGTGAACGGATAGTCCGCGTCGGCCGGGATCTGGCAGGTCACGTGCCCGGCCGCCGGGAAGTCCGCGCGCAGCGGAAACACATCGGCTGGCCAGGCCTGATGGCGGGTCCAGCGGCGCGTGTCCGGATGGCCGGTGAACACCACGCCGGTCAGGTCATGGCAGTGCCGCTCCAGACGGTCGAGTCCAGGGAAGCGCGGCGTCTGGGAGGGCAGCTTGGGTCGCTCCAGCGGGACACGCGCTTCCAGCACCACATAGTCGCCCTCTTTCTCAAGACAGGCGTACACGGCGATGCTGCTGGGTGGCCGGCTGCCGGCCGGCTCGTTCTGGTGCCGACGGCCGACCGGCTGACCATCATCCTCACTGTCGGCCGGCTGATGGTCGGCACCGCAATCGGCCCAGACCCCCGCGTGCCGCATCCCCAGGCTGGCCGCGACCTTGGCCACGTTGCCCCAATCCTCGGCATCCAGCACCAACCGGTGGGCCGGGGCCAGCAGCCGGGCGTTGCCGGAGTGCGCGAGCAAGTGCTCGTCCTCCAGCCGCGCCAGGAATTCGGACAGCCAGTCGAAGCGATTCATGATGGACTCATAATTGGCTCATAGCAGATGCGCGCCCGTGATCAGCAAGGTCGCCCGATCCAGCCAGCCGGCGAGGAATCCGGGGATCGCCAACCCCAGCCAGAGCACCAGACTCAGGTGCACCGCGACCGGGATCATGTTGGCTTCCACCGGCTGCTGACCCTCGGGCGGGACCCCGTAGACCATTGGATGGATGTGCCGGAACAGTCCGGCAAAGGCGACCGCGAGCCCGGACAGCAGGGCCAATGTGAACCAGGGGGCTGATTTCATGGTCGCCGTCAGCAACAGAAACTCGCTCATGAAGACGCCAAAGGGCGGGAAGCCGGCGATGGCCGCCACCCCGATCAACAGCGACCAGCCCACCGCGGGCTGGGTGCGGATCAGGCCGCGGATCTGGTCGATCGACTGGGTGCCGGCGATATGTGTGGCGTGGCCGACGGTGATGAAGATCGCCGACTTGGTGAGCGAGTGCACCAGCATGTGCAGCAAGGCGCCGAAGGTCGCGAGCGGCCCGCCCAATCCAAAGGCAAAGGTCATGAGCCCCATATGCTCGATCGATGAGTAGCTGAACATCCGTTTGATGTCGCGCTGCCGATGCAGAAAGAGCCCGGCGACCAGGAATGACACCAGCCCGAAACCCATCAGCAAATGGCCCGCCAACTGCGGCGAGGCCGTCTCCGCGAGCGACCCGTCGACCAGCATCTTGAGCCGCACCACCGCGTACAGGGCGACATTGAGCAAGAGCCCGGAAAGCACGGCCGACATCGGGGTCGGGCCTTCCGAGTGCGCATCGGGCAGCCATTGGTGCATGGGCACCAGACCGACCTTGGTCCCGTAACCGACCAGCAGGAAGACGAAGGCGAGCCGCATCACCGCCGGTTCCAGGCCGCCGGCATTGGCATACAAGGTGCTCCAGGTCAGGCCGGCGGCGGGGTCGGCGATCACCTGCTGGGCGGCGAAGTAGGTCAGTACGGTCCCGAACAGGGCCAGCGCGATCCCCACGCCGCACAGGATGAAATACTTCCAGGCCGCTTCCACCGCCTCCGGGGTCCGATAAAGCGACACCAGCAGCACGGTGGCGAGGGTCGCGCCCTCGACCGCCACCCACATCACCCCCAGGTTATCGGTGGTGAGCGCCAGCAGCATGGTGAACATGAAGAGCTGGTACATGGAGTGGTAGGTGCGCATGCGGCGCGGGCCGATCCGGCCGATCTCCAGCACATAGCGCATATAGGGCCGGGAGAAGATGCTGGTCGTCACCCCAACGAAGGCGGTCAGCACCACCAGATAGACATTGAAGGCATCGACCCGGAAGCCCAGGCCGGCGCTCGGGCCGAACAGTTGCGCGCCGAGCGTACCGGACACCTCGCCGGTCACCGCGACCGCGGCGCCGAGCCACAGGGCACCGCCCAGCGAGATCACCGAGACGCCCAGATTGAACCACCCGGCCACCACCGGCCGGCGCACCAGCCCCAGCGCCAGGGCACCCAGCAGCGGGGTCAGCAGGACGAGCAGCAGCGGGGTCACTGGCTGTCTCCCCCGGTCTCGCGCAGTCGGTTCAGCCGGTCGACATCCAGCGAATCGATGCTGTCGCGCAGTTGCAGGAAGAAGACACCGAACAGCACCATGGCGACCAGCACGTCGAAGGCGACCCCCAGTTCGACCACCAACGGCATCCCGTCGGTGGCCGAAACGGCGGCCAGGAAGAGCCCGTTCTCCATCGACATGAAGCCGAGCACCTGGGCCACCGCCTGCGTCCGGAACACCATCATCAGCAGCCCGATCAGCACCACCGACAGGCTGATGGCGATGATGTTGCGGGTGAAGGTCATCTCGGCATGGATCATCGGCAGCACCAGCCAATAACTGAAGATCACCAGCGCCACCGCACCCATGGTCACCAGCGCCGGACTCTGCAGGGATTCGGTGTGACGCTCCAGGTTCAGCCGGCGGGTCAGGCGGTGCAGCATCCAGGGGATCAGCAGCGCCTTCAGCGCCAGTGTCAGCGCGGCCGAGAAATACAGGTGATGGACCTGCCCGGTCGCCGCGACCACCGCGGTCACGGCCGCCACCAGCGCGCCCTGCCAGGCGAAGGCATGGATCGCCGAGATCAGCCGGACCTGCGCCAGCAGCACGAACGACAGGAACAGCACGATGGCCGCCAGCACCAGCAACAACTGCTGGAGGAGCGGCAGCAGGGTCAAATTCATGCGCCGACCTCCAGAATCACGTGGCTGAGCAAGCCGAGCAGCGACAGGAGCAGGGCCAGATTGAGAAAGGCCGGGGCGCGAAACAGCCGCATCTTCGCCAGCACCGTTTCCCCCACCGCCAGCACCGCGGCGAGCACGGCGAGCTTGCCCACCACCGCGGCCAACCCCAGACCCAGGGCGGCCGGGCTCAACCCCTGGCCGATCCCCCAGGGGAAAAAGACATTGACGATCAGGGTTCCGTACAACAGCAGCTTGAGTTGTGCGGCCCATTCCATCAGCGCCAGATGCCGGCCCGAATACTCGAGCAGCATGGCCTCATGAACCATGGTCAACTCCAGATGGGTCGTCGGGTTGTCCACCGGAATCCGGCCGGTCTCGGCAATGGCCACCAGGACCAGGCCGCCCAGGGCGAACAGATAGGACGGACGCAACACGAAGCCGTCGCTCAGATGGTGATCGATCACGCTGGAGAGGTTGGTGGAATGGGCGGTCATCGCGAGCGTGAAGACCGCCATCAGCATGGCCGGCTCGGCCAGTGCGCCGATCAGCATCTCACGCGAGGCCCCCATGCCGCCGAAGGCCGTGCCCACGTCCATGCCCGCCAGGGCTAGAAAGACCCGCGCCAAGGCCAGCAGACCCACCAGCACGATGATGTCGGCGATGGCCGCGGTGGGCAGGTCCACCACCAACAGCGGCACGGTCGCCGCCGCCATCCAGGTGGCCGTGAAGACGATATAGGGCGCGGCACGGAATAGCGGCGAGGTGGTATGGGCGACCCGCGCCTCCTTGGCCAGCAGCTTGTACAGATCCCGATAGGGCTGGAGCAGGGACGGCCCGCGGCGGTTCTGCAGGCGCGCCTTGACCTTGCGCAGCCAGCCCACCAGCAGCGGCGCGAGTGCGACGTAGAGCAATGACTGGAGGGCCGCGATCCCCCAACCGGACCCGGTCAGGAAGTTACCCATGTCGCCACCCCGGACCGACTGTCAGGAAAAACCGCTCACGGCACCATGCAGATCCGGATGCTTGAACGGACGCCGGTTGCCGTTGTGCGCCGGGCCCGCGGGTCCGTGTGAGCACGCGTCTTGCGTTCATGTGATGATCCACAGGAGCCCCACCAGGGTCGCGAGCGTCCAGCCGAGATAGACCCGGACATTGCCCGATTGCAGCCGCACCACCCGGCGCGCCGAAGATTCGACCGCGCGGGCGATCGGCAGGTAGAGCAGACCCCAGAAACGGTCGCGGATGCGCAGCCGATGGCGCGTGCTGCCGTCCTCCTGGATGGTGACCGACTCCTCGATCTGGAACAGCAGGCCGAACACACGCCGTATCGGCTGGGCGAAGGAGGTGGCGGTGTACTGCATCCGCGGCGAGGGCGGCGCGAAACCGCAGTCCCAGGCATCGCCGCGGTGGACCCAGCGCACCGCCGCGCCCTTCGCCCACAGGTGGTTCAGTCCCCAGAAAGCGGTCAAGCCGATCCCGGCCAGCATCAGTACCACCAGCGGGCCGCTGTAGCTCGCGGTCTGTGGCGAGACCGGGGTCAGCCACAGCCAGCCGTAGGCACCGGCCTGCGGCAGACCGTCGCCCAGCACCTGTCGCGGCACCGCGTCGATCAGCCCGATCACCCAGGTCGGCAGCACCCCGAGCGCCAGGCACAGCACCGCCAGCAAGCCCTGGCCCGCGAGCATCCCCCAGGGTCCCCGGCGGGCCCGGCGCACATGACGCGACCGGGCCTGACCCAGGAAGGCGATGCCGTAGACCTTCACGAAGGTCACCGCCACCAGTGCCCCGGTCAGGGCCAACACCGCCGAGGCGATCGGAATCAGGCTGCGCAGCACGCCGCTGTCGAGTTGCCAGGCCTGGAGTGCCGCCTGAAAGGTCAGCCACTCGGAGACGAAACCGTTGAACGGCGGCAGGGCGGAGATCGACAGCACCCCGACCAGGAAAAAGAGCCCGGTCCAGGGCATCCGCCGCAAGAGTCCGCCCATCTGATCCAGGTCGCGCTCGTGGGTCCCGTGCAGGATGGCCCCGGCACCCAGGAACAGCAGACCCTTGAAGAGCGCGTGGTTCAAACAGTGATACAGGGCGGCGACGAAGGCGAGCGCACCCAGTTCGGTGAAGTCCGCGCTCAGGAACACCAGGCTCAGACCCAGGGCAATGAAAATGATGCCCAGATTCTCGACCGATGAGTAGGCGAGCAGCCGCTTGAGGTCGGTCTGCATCAGCGCCGAGAGCACGCCGAACAAAGCCGAGAGGCAGCCGATCGCCAGTACGACCACGCCCCACTGCCACTGGATTTGCCCGATCAGATCGAAGCACACGCGGATGAAGCCGTAGACCGCGACTTTGAGCATCACCCCGGACATCAGCGCCGAGATATGCGAGGGCGCGACCGGATGCGCCTCCGGCAGCCAGGCGTGCAGCGGCACCAGACCGGCCTTCATTCCGAAACCCACGAAGGCCAGCGCGAAGGCCACCCCGGCCCAGACCGCGGGCACCGGCGCGGCGCGCAGATCGACGAAGGCAAAGCTGTCGCCGAAGGCGGCCAACACGCCATAGGCGAGCAGGATCATCAGCCCGCCCACATGGGCCATCAGCAGATAAAGGAAGGCGGCGCGGCGGTTCTCGGCGTGTTCATGATGGAAGGCAACCAGGAAATAAGACGAGAGTGACATCAACTCCCAGGCGACCATGAACAGGAAGGCGTCATCGGCCAGCACCACCAGCAGCATCCCGGTGAGAAAGAGCCCGCTGAATCCGCCCAGGGCCGTGAGCGAATCCTTACCGTGCTCGAAACTCCGGACATAGGACGGACCATAGATCCCGACGGCACAGGTCACGACCCCGATCACGGCCAGGAAGAACCCGGACAGGGCATCGAGCCGGATGTGCCAGGGCAGCCAGGGCAACCCGAGCGGCAGGGTCACCGACACCACCTCGCCGACCAAAAGCGCCATCACCCCGGCCGCCAGGGCCGCGAGTCCGACGAAACCGAGCAGCGGCGTCGCGACCCGGCGCAGCACCCAGGGCGCTCGCCGGGCGGCCAGCGACACGATTGAAGAGAGCAGGGCCAGGACCACCGCGAGTCCGGCCAGGTGCAGGGCCGTGTCCATCGACAGCGCCGGCGTCAGGAGCGCGGTCAGGCTCATGGGGTTTGGCTCATGATTTCGCTCCGGGTGTTGAGATGCGCCCCGTTCTGTTCGGCACGGTTTTCAGCCGCACCCCGCGCCCGCCGCCGCTGCTCACCGCACCCTCGCCGATCAGCTCGACACCGCACCGTTCCAGCGCTTCGACCAGCTTCATCAGCGAGTCCACATTGCCGCGCACCTGCCCATCGCTCGCCTCCATCCGCTGTATGGTCGGCAGCGACAACCCCGCCGCCTCGGCCAGACGGCGCTGGTCGAGCCCGAGCAGGGCGCGTGCGGCACGAACTTGAGCGGCAGTGAGCATGTTCCGGACATCGGTTGTGATGTGTAGCGCCTTAGAGTAGCCAGTTTGGGCTTGACCTGGCAAGGGCTAAACCGCGCCCAGCGCGGTATGCGATGTTGTTGGATGGGATCGGCCCCGGCAGACGCGACGATTGCTGGAGTTGGCGCGGTTTAAAGTGATTTCCGAGAAAGGATCTGCCGCCGCACATGTACGCGCGGCTTCAGTCGCCCCACGTGTAGAATTCAGAACATCACGGTTTCACAGCTTCCGGAGGTTGCCAATGCGGCCTGCAGCGCCCCCAGCCGAGTACGAACAAGACCTCCAAGATTCCGGCCACTTGGACTCGCCGGGTGCGTAGTCAGGCCATCCTGGCCTGACACCGTCAGGGCTGGAAGCCCTGACTACGCAAGCCGCTGGCCGGGATTACGATCAAGGCCCCGCGTACCGCATCACGGCGGCACCGTGTCCGTCCAATTCATCCCGCCGCCGGATGGACGCTCGGGGAGCTGAAGATAGCGGCCGGAGGCCGGCGGCGGGGTGACACCTGCTCCGGCCGCCTGCCGTTGCTGCTTGTGCGCGGCGACTTGCCGCTCGATCAGCGTACGGGTCGCGGCCGTCAGGTAGCCGGTCTCCTCAAGGTCTTGCCGACGTTGAAAGGCGCCCAGGACACGGCGAAAGTCCCGTCCGAACTTGCCTTGAGTCAAACGGCAGAGATAGCCGAGTTCGCCAAGCTGATCCACGATCAACTGCCGATCGGCCGGCGACAGTCCCAGGAGTTCCTCGGCCCGCTCCGGCGTCGGCTCCAGATGCAAGCTGAGCTCGACCGGCGCCTCCCCGGTGACCTCGACCCACTCCTCGGCATCCGGGTAACCCGCGGCCCGTACCTCGACCCGATGGGGGCCGCGCGACAGGCCGCTCACCTCCATCGGTCGATCCATGCCCGCCGCGCCCTTGATTTCGCCGTCGACGAAGACAAGCGCGGAGGTGTCCACCTGGATGCGCAGGCGTCCATCAAGAACAGACGCCGACTCGGGTTCGGCGCTCGGCACCGGATCGGTCGCCGTCTCGTCGGCCCCCTCGGGTCCAGCCGCAAGATTCGCCGCCGATGTTCCGGCCTCTGACCCGCCGACCGCTCCCGATGCAGCGAGCCGCTTCGCCATCGAAGTCACCACCGGCGCCGCCAGCACCACCCGAAAACCGGTATCCGCCGTCCGTACATCGCCCGCTGCATCATAGGGCTGCACCTCGACCTGCCGATCCGCCCGCAGATCCTCGTCGGTGCTGTGGATGCCCCCGCCGCGCAGCACATCGCCGCCGACCTGGCCGGGAAACTGCTCGGAACGATAGGGGTCGTTCATGCATTCCCAGGCATTGCCGTACAGGTCGTGCAGCCCCAGGGGATTCGGCAAGCGCAGTCCGATGGGTGCGATCGTTCCATCCGCGTTGCGGTTGTACCAGGCATGACGGTCGAGTCCCTCCGGCATGGGATAGCGGGATCGCGCAAAGTCCTCCGCGGAGACCAGAGCACCGCCGCGTGCCGCGTACTCCCATTCCAGGTCCAGCGGCAGCCTGACGAAGGCCGGCTTGCCGTCGACTCGCGGCAGACAGGGTGTCGCAGCAGCGGTGCACGGCGGAATCCGCTCCGCATTGGCGGCCAGCCAGCGCGACAGTTGCGCGGCGAAGTTGATCGCGTCGATCCGACTCACGCCGACCTGCGCGGTCACCGCCGCCGCCCCGGTCAGTGCCGGTGCCGGCGGGCAGGCCCCGCCCGCCGCCTGCGCCGTGACCGTCAGATATTGCAGCGTCGTGACCTCGTACTTGCCGATCAGCAGGTGCTGCTCCGCTGTCCCGCCCATGCTCGTGAAGGCGCCGACCAACGCCGTGCGCGTGCTGCCGGCCGGTGTCGCCACCGGCCGGAAGGCGAGCGCACCCCCGCACGGCAGCGGTACGATCAGGTCGTCAGGCAGCGGTTTGGGATTATAAAGCGTCGCCGGCCAAGCCGCCGGGACCGCGCCGGGGTCAGCCCTGGCCGTGACCAGGACCAGGCTCGCACCAGCGCAAAGGAGCGCCGACAGGAGCACCGGTATGTTGCGCACGAGGCCGGAAAGCGAGAGTTGTGGCGGCATGGCGATCAGGTCCGGATCGAGGACAGAGCACGAATGACCAGGGCGTGAAGGATGCGATCCAGTGACGCCCTCGCCTGGATTCTAACCGAAGCTCACCGGCAGGCGGCGCGGCCCCCAGGTGCCCGGCCGCGCCTCGAAGACACCGGGCAGCGGCGTGCCGCACGAACGGCAGCGGCCCTGGTCGTCGAGGCCCCAGGCGCCGAGCTGGTACCAATCCCGCTCGATCAGCAGGGCGCCGCAGTGGCGGCACCAGGTGCTGTCGCCGGCGCTGTCGTGGACGTTGCCGGTATAGGCATAGCGCACGCCGTTGCGCCGTGCGATCTCACAGGCATGGCGCAGGGTCGCGGGCGGGGTCGGCGGGGCATCGCGCAGCTTCCAGTCGGGATGGTAGGCGGTGAAATGCATCGGCACGTCCACCCCGAGGTTGTCCACCACCCAGCAGGTCATGGCGTCCAGTTCCTGGTCGCTGTCGTTATAGCCGGGGATGAGCAGCGTGGTCAGTTCGACCCAGACTTGGGTCTCGTGGTGCAGGTAGCGCAGGGTGTCCAACACCGGCGCCAGATGCGCGCCGCAGACCCGGTGATAGAAGTCCTCGGTGAAGGCCTTCAGATCCACGTTGGCCGCATCCATCGCGGCAAAAAACACCTCGCGGGCACCCGGACTCACATAGCCCGCGGTGACCGCCACGTTACGGATGCCGAGTGCGCGGCAGGCCGCCGCGGTATCCACCGCATACTCCAGGAAGATGACCGGATCGTTGTAGGTGTAGGCGACGCTGCGGCAGCCGAGCTGCGCCGCGCGTCGGGCAATGGCCTCCGGGGTCGCCGCCGCGGCCAGGGTGTCCTGCTCCCGTGACTTGCTCATGTCCCAGTTCTGACAGAAGCGACAGGCCAGATTGCACCCGGCGGTGCCGAAGGAAAGCACCGGTGTACCGGGCAGGAAGTGGTTGAGCGGTTTCTTTTCGATGGGGTCGACACAGAAGCCGCTGGAACGTCCGTAGCCGTCCAGGACCAGGGCGCCGTCGCGGCAGCCGCGCATGAAGCAGAACCCTTGCTGGCCCTCGTGCAGTTGGCAGGCCCGCGGACAGACGTCGCACTGCACCCGGCCGTCCGGGAGCGCGTGCCAGAATTGGGTAGGATGCTTGGACATGGGTTAGAACTCCTGACACTGTCGGCGATGACGGCGCGAAAGCGCACGCCGGTCGATCTGAAAGATGCGCGGTGCGGGTGGTCCGGGGCCGGCCCGGTCGGTCCGACTCGCCCCGCGGCGGCACTTTCACTACACTTAATAGTAGTCGGCCCACATCGACGGGCCTGTAAAAGGGGGTTGCATATGATGATCGATCGTCAACCGGCCGTGGCCGGGCGCTTCTACCCGGCCGATCCCATGACGCTGCGCCGTCAGGTCGACGCCTTGCTGGCGGCCGTCGCGCCGACTGTGCAGACCCATCCCAAGGCGCTGATCGCGCCCCACGCGGGATATCCGTACTCCGGGCCGATCGCCGCCTCGGCCTATGCCCAGCTCGCCCCGATCGCCGCCCGCATCAGCCGGGTGGTGCTGCTCGGTCCGGCCCACCGGCTGCCGTTTCGCGGCATCGCCTATCCGACGGCGGAGCGTCTGATCACCCCGCTGGGTGCGGTCGAGCTGGATCTCGCGGCGCTCGATGACCTCGCGGACCTGCCGCAGGTCGAGCCGCTGGATGCGGCCTTCGACGGCGAACATTGCCTGGAGGTGCAGTTGCCTTTCCTCCAAACCCTGCTCGCTGATTTTCGGGTCGTTCCGCTGATCGTGGGCGCCGTGGCGCCCGAGGCGGTGGCACAGCTTCTGGAGCGGATTTGGGGCGGGGGTGAGACCCTGATCGTCGTCAGTTCCGACCTGAGTCACTATCTGGACTATACCAGCGCGCAACGGGCCGACCGGGCCACCAGCAGCGCCATCGAGCGGCTCGCACCCGAGGCGCTGCACCACGACAGCGCCTGCGGCGCCACCCCGGTGGCCGGGCTCTTGCTCGCGGCGCGCGGCCACGGGCTGTCGGTGCGCACCCTGGACCTGCGTAACTCCGGCGATACGGCCGGCCCTCGTGACCAGGTGGTCGGGTACGGTGCCTATGCCCTCTTCTGAAGCACATACCCTGGATGCGGCCGCGCGCGGACTGCTGCTCGAGGTCGCCTGGGAGTCGATCCGCCACGGCCTCGCCGTCGGCGCGCCCTTGCAGCCGAATCCCGCGGATTATCCCGACGTCCTGCGCGCAGCCCGTGCCGCCTTCGTCACGCTGCATCGCCGGGGGGCCTTGCGCGGCTGCATCGGTCATCTGGAGGCCCGCCAGCCGCTGGTCCTGGACGTCGCCGACAATGCCTTCGCCGCGGCCTTCCGCGACCCCAGGTTCGGACGGCTGGAGCCCTGGGAACTGGAGGATCTGGAACTGGACTGCTCGGTTTTGACGCCGCCGCGGCCGATGACCTTCCGGGACGAACCGGACCTCCTGCGCCAGTTGCGGCCCCACGTCGACGGCCTGATCCTGGAAGACGGCTGGGCGCGCGGAACCTTCCTGCCGGCGGTCTGGGAGTCACTGCCTGAGCCGCGGCAGTTCCTGAACGAACTCAAACGCAAGGCCGGGCTCCCGGCCAACTATTGGAGTGAGACGCTGAAGGTCTCATGCTATCAAACCGAGTCCTTCGGCGGCCGATCGTGAACGACATCCCGCTGACCGGACTCTTACTCCTGCTGCTGATCCTGATCCTGCTCTCCGCCTTCTTCTCGGGCTCCGAGACGGCCCTGCTGACCATCAACCGCTACCGGCTGCGCCACCGGGCCGAGCAGGGTCACCGCGGTGCCCGCCTCGCCCGCAAATTGCTGGAACGGCCGGACCGACTGATCGGTCTGATCCTGCTCGGCAACAACTTCGTCAACATTCTGGCCTCATCGATTGCGACCGTCATCGCCCTGCGACTCGGCGGCGATGCGGCCATCGGTATCGCCGCCGGACTCCTGACCTTCGTGATCCTGATCTTCGGCGAGGTCACCCCCAAGACCCTGGCCACCCTGGATCCGGAGCGCCTCGCCTACCCGGCCGCCTATGTTTATGGCCCCTTGCTCAAACTGCTGTATCCCCTGGTCTGGTTGGTCAATCTGATCGCCAACGGCCTGTTGCGCATGATCGGCGTGCCCCTGTCATCCGGACCCGGTACGGCCTTGAGCCGGGAGGAACTGCGCACCGTCGTCACCGAGGCCGGCGCCATGATCCCGGAACGCAGCCGCTCCATGCTGCTCGCCATCCTCGACCTGGAGCACGCCACCGTGGAGGACATCATGATCCCCCGCAACGAAGTTGAAGGCATCGACATCCAGGACCCGGCGGATGAGATCAGCCAGGCCATCCGCAATGCCGGCTACACCCGCCTGCCGCTGTTCGACGGCGGTATCGACAATGTGATCGGAGTCGTGCACGCACGTCATGCGCTGCATGCCATGCTCGATCAAGGACTCGGCAAGGAGCACCTGCGCGCTATCGCCCAGCCGCCCTATTTCGTTCCCGAGGGAACGCCGCTCTACCAGCAGCTGCTGAACTTTCAGCGCGAGAAACAGCGGATCGCACTGGTCGTCGACGAATACGGCGACTTCATGGGTCTGATCACCCTGGTGGACCTGCTGGAGGAGATCGTCGGCGAATTCACCACCGACCCCTCGGATAGCATCCCTGAAATCCATCGGACCGCGGACGGCAGCATCCTGGTGGACTGCGGCATCGGTGTGCGCGACCTCAACCGGGCCTTGCGCTGGGAGTTGCCGACCGATGGTCCCAAGACACTCAACGGGCTGGTCCTGGACTACCTGGAAACCATTCCGGAATCCGGCACCAGCCTCAAACTGCATGGTCATCCGCTCGAAATCGTGCAGACCACGGAAAACGCCGTCAAGACCGTCAAAGTTCCGCCCCGCGCGACACGCAAGGGATGGCGTCAGGAGCGGCCGGGGTAAGGCGGGGGGCGGGCAGGCTGCTTGCCCGGCCCCGCGGCAGTTCCAAATCTGGACGGGAGCCGCCGGCACGGAGCCGTCGGCGTGGCTGATGGTGGATGCGCTGCGCTTATCCACCCTACAAAACCGGCGCTGTTGTAGGGTGGATAAGGCGCGCGGCACAAGGTTCGGGACGCGGCACGCCGGTTGTGCGCGCCGCATCCACCAGGGGTCGCACGAGACCCTCAAATTTGGAATTGCTGCTGGCCCCCGGTTGAGGATATCGCCGCCTCGCAGTTGCTATATACTTCCTGCCCCGTAGCCTAGGCTTCCTGGGTTGCCCGTATCCGTCGGCAACGTCGTTCATCCACTCGTGCAGGAAACCGCATGGCCAAACTTACCCTGACGTTCAAGGGTCGTCTGCTTGCGGTTTACCGCCTGGAAGCGGTGTCCTCGATCATCGGGCGGGATCCTGACTGCGCGATATGCATCGATAGTCTGGCCGTCGCCCCCCGGCATGCGCGGATCGAACAGGCCGAGGAGAGCCTGACTTTGACCGCGCTGGACCCGGCGCACCCCGTGTTTCGCAACGGCACGCGAGTCGATTACAGTCCGCTGGCGGACGGCGATTTGATTCTGGTCGGCAAGCACACCCTGAGCGTCTCGCTGACCGATGAGGACGCACCGCAATTGACGCTGCCGGCCCGGCCAACCACGCAGCGCGATGATTCGTCGGAAGTGCCGGACCTGTTGCCGGCCTATCTGCAGGTCCAAAGCGGCTCGCACCTCGGGCAGGTGATTCCCATCTGGCGGGCGGTCACCCGCCTGAATCGCATCGGCGGCCACGAGGTCATCATCGCCCATCGCGACACGCACTACATCCTCAGCCGCATCGGGGAAGCCAACCAGGTCCAGGTAGGTCAGCGCTTCCTGCGGGGCGACGACGCGGTGCAACTCACCGACGGGGATCAGATCGAGATCGACGGCATCCGCTGCCGGTTCTTTTGTGTCGTCGACGGCGAGGAGGCGCGGGGTGACCAAAAACCCTAGCCCGTCATCCGTTCCGCGCCCCACGAATCGCGGCCTGACCGTAGGGTCCGCTGCGCGGACCAGGCACTTGACCGTAGGGTCCGCTGTGCGGACCAGGCACCTCACCCAAGCTGCGCAATACGCCAGATCGCCGTGGCCTGGTTGGCCATCCACAGTTGCCGGGCCGCGATGCGCTCCGGCGTCCATTCCGCGAAGTCCTGAGCCAACTGACGGGTCATCGCAAAGCCGCTGTGCGCATAGGCGTCGCGTTTGACGGCGTAGGTGGCATTGCCCAGATTCCGATTGGTACCGGTCTGCATCAGCGTCATATTGCCCAACCGGTAGACCAGTGCCTCCGTCTCTTCGTCGGTGAACCTGTCCCAGCCCTCCTGGGGGTTCTGGGGCAAGACATGCTCCAGGGTGAAGGCGTCGCTGGTGAAGTCGAGCCCATGCTCGGGCGCCAGGTGCCGCTCCAAGTTGCAGAGGATATAGCGGGCCACGCGATTGTTGCGGGACTGGGTGGTGCGGATGGTTTTATCGGCGAAGGCGGCGCGGAATGGCGCATCGTCCGGGTAGATGCCCGCCATTGCACCGAGGGCCGCGCCGAGGGCGACAATGCCGCCGCTGGCGATCTGCGCGGCGACCTTGTTATAGATGCGTTCCTGCTCGGCGGGGCTATAGCCGCAGATGACATTGTAGCGTAGCGAAATGACGACGCAGGCGCGCACCAGTCCCGCGAAATCGGTGTCGGTGAAGGCGCGTCGACCCGCGAGCAGTAACGGAAACGGCTGGCGCACATTGAACGTGCGCAGCGTGCCGGCCAGGCCTTTGAGGTCCCTTGACCAGTCCGACACTTCCGGGGACGTCAGCGCCAGGTAAGCATCGAGATCCTCGTCCATGTCGCGCAGGAGTTGGAACACGGCCTCACGGGTCTTGATGTGTCCGCGAATGGTCTTGAACAGCTCCGCCTGACGGGCGAAATCGCGGCGGCTGTTCCAGTGCATGCGCAGAAAATCCGGAAAGCTCTCCGCGCCTAGGCGCCCGAGCATGGACTCCCAACGCCCTTCGAGGCTGCGCAGTTCGTGGTCGTTTTGGCCGCCGCGATCCAGCACCGAGAACAGATAGTTCTTGAGCAGATCGGTAGCGGAGAGTCGCACACCGCGGGCGTTGAGCGTCTCGAAGACCTTGTAGGCGTTGAGTTCGTCAGTGACGGTGATCACGGTGAAGAAGAGTCGGTCACTCAAGTCTTCCACCAGTTGGGCGAGGCGGCGGCCCTGGTCTCCGGTTTCTTGTTTGAGGATCTCACCGATCCGCTTGTCGAACCACTCGAACGCCTTGCGCAACAGATGTTCCGAGGCGCGAAAGCCGCGTCGCGGCAGGTGTCCCAACGGGACCAGATAGTCTTGAAAGTAGCTGTTGTTGTTGCGGTTGAGGACGAGCTTGGGGCGCGAGACCAGGGTGACCGGGTCAAGATAGCCGATGTAAGTCTGACGGATCTGCGTGACGCGCTGCGCGTTGGCGACGGGCTCCTTGCCAGCATCCACCAGACGTTGCAGGTGCTTCAGAATAGCCAGAATGACGATGGTGACGGTGGTCAGGCGCTGCTGACCATCAATAACCTCGAAGAATTTATCGTCTGGCGATTGCAGGACGAGATACCCCATGTAATGAGCCGGTTCGCCGCCGGGTTGCAGGGTACCCAGCAGGTCGAGCCACAGATCCTCCCACTCCTCGTCCGTCCAACTGTAATCACGTTGAAACCGCGGGATGCGGTAGGTCAGACCGTTGCCGATGAGCTTGCGAAAGGTGGTGTTCTCGGTTTTGAAGTTGGTAGCGGCCATGATGTCTCCGCGCGGCTTTTCAGCATAATCCACCCTACGAAAACGGGCTCCGTTGTAGGGTGGATAAGGCGCGCCGCTCGGTGTCAGGGACCCGGCACGGTGGTCGCGCGCGCCGCATCCACCAGGGGTCACGCGATGCCGCCAAAATTTGGAATTGCTGGTGATCTTGCAGGTATTGGAAGAAAGCCGCGGCGCGCGGTATTCTGGCACAGACCGAACAGCAACAGGAGAGTAGACATGGCGGAGATCGAGCTCGCGGACGTGCTGGTGGGGTTGCGCAGAGAACTGGCGCGGGCGCAAAAAGAGGCGGCAGCGGAGTCCTTACGGTTTCGTGTCGATGCCGTTGACCTCGAAATCAAGGTCGGTGTCACCAGTAAAGGCGGCGTCAAAGCCGGTCTTAAATTCTGCGTGGGCGAATTCGGAGTGGATGCCGGGCGCGAACTGGAGAATGTCCAGACCCTGCGTCTCAAGCTCGCCCCGATCAACCCCGATGGCAGCGACACCCTGGTCTCGGATCGCGACAAGAAATAGCCTCCAGCCCACGAAGCCTGCGCAGGTGCCGCGGTGATCCAGGACCTGGTAGTCGAGATCTTCGTGCCCGAGTGCGGAACCAATGGCGAGGAGGGCCAATTCGCGACCGGCTATCCGATCGCCCGCGACCGCATCCTCACCGCCCGCCATCCGTTGTTTCCTGCCCCCGGTCGTGACCCGAAACACCCCATCGAAATCCGCTGGCGCTGCCGGGACGTTGATCCGTGCTGGCGCCCGGTTGGGGACATTGTCTGGGAAGACCAGGGCTGGGACCTGGCCCTGCTCGCCTGCACCCTGCCGGAGCACATCGACCACTGGGGCGCCTTCCTCAGTGAAGAACGCCCGGTGCCCAATGCGCAGTGGTACAGCGTCGGCTTTCCGCGGGTCGGCGGCAAGCGCGACGGAGTGCGCGAGTCGTTCGGTACGGGCGGCTCAATCAAGGCCGACATCGACCGCGCGGATCGGTTCGACGTGGACGAGACCGCGGGTCCCGAGGACGCCGACGCCTGGAAGGGCGTCTCCGGCAGTCCGGTGTTCGTCGACTCGCGCATCTTCGGCGTGATCGTCTCTGTGCCGAAGGACGTCAAGGCGCGGCGTCTGTCCGCGGTGCCCATTTGGCGGCTGCTGCGTGAAGCGCCGGACTTTTGCGAGCAGATTGGTTATCAGCAGCGCAAGGACCGGCGGGAGGCCTTGGAGCATGCCGTATGCGCCGCGCTAGGGCCGGCCCCTGACGCCGTGCGGGCCGTCGCGAAGGAAATCCCTGGGCTCGCCGCGGATCTGGAAGGCCTGAGCGGCCCCGAGCGCGCGGCGACACTGGCCCGGCGCCTGCTGGGTTTGGAGATCGATCAGGTCGTCGTGGTCGCCGATCGCGCCTATCGCAAGCGCGCCGCCGCCCAGCCCGAGGCGGCCCAGGCCATCGCCGACGCGGTCCGCGCCATCTTGCCCGCGGTCTATGATCACGGGGTCGTGGAGACCGTGCGCAGCGCGTGCGGCGATGTCCAGGCCGGGCTGCTCGCACTCCCCGCTTATCACCATACGGTGGCCGAGATCATCATGGCCGGCGCCGACCGGCGTCCGTTGGAGCTGTGCGCACGCCGCGACGACAACCATTTCCCGAAGGGCCGGCTGCGTCTGCCAGAGCCCCCGGAGTGCGGCTTCGACGAGGACGGGCGGCAGGCTATGGCGGCCATCGAGGAGCACCTGGCACGCAAGCTCACGCTGGATCCGGATCAGGCCCAGGCGTTGGAGCGCGCGGTCGACGGCTTCATGATCGCGCGCTTTGCCGCGCGCTCGATGGCCGATGCCAAACGCAGTGACGCCAAGCCCTTGCCGCCCGCGAAATCAAGCACCAGGCCGACACGGGCAGGACGCATTACCTGATCCTCCGCGCTCCGGAGGAGGCTGATGACCACGAACGCCTGCGCACGGTCGCCCGGACGCTGTGTGCGCGTTATCTTGGGCTCATGTGTATCGAGCTTAGCAGCGCCTTCGAGCATGAGCTGAGCGAGATCGACCGCTTCCGGCCTTTCCTCGATCTGCTCCCCAAACAGCGACCGCAGCGCCCATGAGCTACCTCGACGCCCAACCCGGAACCATCGTCCGCTTGACCCGTTCGGCCACCGTACCCGAGCAAGTCCATGTCCTGGCCGCGGAGGAAATCGACGCCATCAATGCCGCCCTGGCGGCCAGGCGTCCGCTCCTGGTGCGCGGCGAGCCTGGCATCGGCAAGAGCCAGTTGGCACGGGCGGCAGCCAAGGCACTGGGCCGCGTCTTTCTCTCCCAGGTGGTGGATTCGCGCACCGAATCGCGCGATTTGCTGTGGCATTTCGACGCCGTGGCCCGGCTGGCCGACGCCCAGCTCTTCGGCGCCCTGGGCGCCTTCGGTGTGCGCCGGGCGCCGCACCCGGACCCCGGCCAAGCGGCGGATGCCTGCACCGCGGATTGGGCGGCATTGGAGGCGGCGGCGCGTGTCCGGCTGGCGGTCTCTCGCTATGTCCAGCCCCGCGCACTCTGGTGGGCCTTCGACTGGAACAGCGCCCTGGCGCAGGCCGGCGCGTTGGGGATCGAGTCCCCGCCCCAGCCCGATGGGGGCGATCCCCGGCAGGGTGCCCTGGTCCTCATCGACGAGATCGACAAGGCCGAGAGCGACGTGCCCAACGGGCTGCTCGAAGCACTGGGCGCCGGCAGCTTCACCCCGTTCGGCCGCCAGACCCCGGTGACCGCGGTGGGCGAACCGCCGCTGGTGGTCATCACCACCAACGAGGAGCGCACCTTGCCGGATGCCTTCCTGCGCCGCTGCCTGGTCCTGCACCTGCGTCTCCCGCGCGAGCGCGAGCCGCTCATCGCCCAGCTCGTGGGGCGCGCCGCCGCGCACTTCCCCGGGGCGGACCCGGAGATCCTGCGCCGCGCCGCGGGCCTCCTGGTCGAGGATCGCGAGACCGCCCGGCGCGAACACTGGCTGCCGCTGCCCGGCCAGGCTGAATATCTGGACCTGGTGCGCGCCGTGCTCGCGTTGGCCGGGGCGGGCCCCGGGGCCGCCGGGCTCACCGCCGCGGAAATCCTGGACCAGGTGGCGGGTTTCGTGCTTAGGAAGCACCCCGAAGCGGTCGCCGGGGTCGACCCGGAGGGGACGTGACGCCACTGGCCGCCGGCGGGCGCGCCGACCTGGTGCGAGCGCTCGCCGCCGCGGACCCGCGGCTGCTCGACATCACCGCGGCGCTGCTCGGCTATGTGCCCCGGGCGCGTCCGGAGACGAGTCAGGGTAGTTGCGTCCTTCGGCTGGTTGCGTTCGGGGCCGAGGCCCCCACGACGGCGCCGACGCCCCAAGCTAGCACACTGCTCCCCGCTCGCTTCTGGCAGGCGACCGAGTACCGGCCCCTGACCGATCCGGCCGCGCCTGAAACGCCGCTGCCGATCGCCGAGGTGCGTTGGACCGGGCGTCCCGGCGAAGACCCGGCGATCCGCCTGCTCTGCCCCTGGCGGCTGCTTCAACCGCGCCTGCGCACCCGCGCCGCCGCCAGGGTCGCGACCCGCACGCCCGACGTGGCGCGGATCGTCGCCCTGGTCAGTCGCGGGCGCCAACTCGCCCGCGTGCCCTACGAGCGGCGTCTGCGCTGGAGTCCGCGCGTGCAGCTCATCGTCGACCGCAGCGAGCGCCTGGTACCCATTTGGACTGATCAGGATGTCGTCGCCCGGCGCCTGGCGTCATTGCTGCCGATCCACGCGCTGGAGCGCGGCATCCTGTGGGAGGACCTGGACCGGCCGCGGCTGCTCGGGCGCGATGGCCACACCCTGGCCTACCGGATGCCGCCGCCCGGGTCCCTGGTGCTGGTGCTCGGGGACCTGGGCGGTGCGCAACGAGGCGATCCGGCGGTGTCGCGACACTGGCTGCGCCTGGGTGCCGCACTGCGCGCGGCCGGTTGTCGTGCGGTCGCGCTGACCCCGCTGCCGCTGTCGCGCTACGGACCTGGGCTGCGCGATGCCTGGGAGTTGATTCCTTGGGAGCGGGCGGGGGGAGCGGTACGGGGAGCGGTCCGCGCAGCGGACCCTACGGGGGGCCGTAGGGTCCGCTGTGCGGACCGGCGCACCCCCCGACAACAATGCACCCCCCGACAGCCTCGACGCCCGCGCGGAACGCCTGCTGCGCCTGGTCTCGCCCGCCGTGCGCATCGAGCCCGGATTCCTGCGCGCCGTGCGCCTGCTGCTGCCCGCCGCCGAGGCCGACGCCGGCACCGAGCTGGATGCCTGGCAGCACCCCGCGGTGATCAGTGCCGCTGCTGCCGGCGCGACGCTGGACCCTCAGTCTGCCGCGCGGCTGCGCGCCGACTTTGCCGACGAGTCCCCCGAACTCCAGCGGCAGGTGCTCGCCTTGCTGCGCGTCTGGCGCAAGCACGCCCCCCAGGAACTGTGGTTCGAGGAGATCCTGTCGCTCGCCCCGCCCTCGCGCGCCTTGCTGCCCGAGGCCGGCGATCTCGAACTGGCCGAACGCTTCTTTCGCCAGCTCAGCCAACGGGCGCGCGCCGTCCTGCCGGGTGGGGTGCCGGGTGCGGCGCTTGCCTGGTACCGCCGGTGCGAGCGGCGCCTGCCCGAGCACGCCTGGTCCGCGGGGGTCGTCGGGGAAGCGCTGCAACGCCTGTCCTGGGCGGTGCACGCGCAGGATCCCGGCTACCGGCCGCCGTCCGGGTTCGACCCCGCCTTTGCCCCCGTGGGTGCCGTCCGCCACTTGGAACTCTGCCAATTCGCAGACTGCCTGGAGGTCACCGTGGTTGGCGGCACGACCGCGGGCCGCGCTGGGCGCAGCCCGCTTGGACGCATCGAGAGCGGCAGCGGACTGATTCAGATCGTGCCCCTGGATGACCTGCCCCCCTGGGCGGATCGCCGCGGCACCGACGCGTACGGCGACTGGATCGAATTTTCGGTACCGGACCCGAGCGGCGGGCGCGTCACGCAGCGCCTGCGCTGGATCGCGCCTGGCACCTTCCTGATGGGCTCGCCGGAGGACGAGCCGGGGCGTTGGAAGGACGAAGGGCCGCGGCACCAGGTGACGATCGCGGACGGCTTCTGGCTCTTCGACACCCCCTGCACCCAAGCGCTGTGGGCGGCCGTGATGGGCGCCAATCCGAGCCGGCTTCAAAGTCCCGATCGGCCGGTGGAGCAGGTGAATTGGGAGGATGTCCGGGGATTCCTTGACCGCCTCAATGGGCTGATCCCCGGACTCGATTTGACCCTGCCGACTGAGGCCCAGTGGGAACATGCCTGTCGGGCCGGGACCGACAGCGCACTCTATACCGGCCCCATCGACATTCTGAGCGAGCTCAACGCTCCGGCCCTGGACCCGATCGCCTGGTACGGCGGCAACAGCGGGGTTGGCTTTGAGCTGGCAAACGGGTACGACTCGTCAGATTGGAAGGAGCAGCAGTATCCCAACCCCAAGTCCGGCACCCACCCGGTGGGCGAGAAGCAGCCGAACCCCTGGGGCCTCTACGATATGTTGGGCAATGTCAGGGAGTGGGTCGAAGACCATTGGCACGCCGACTATTCCGGTGCGCCGACCGATGGTTCGGCGTGGCTTGCTGCCACTGGCGCGAGCCGGGTTATCCGCAGCGGTGCCTCGGACGACCGCGCGCGCAACTGCCGTTGCGCCTTCCGCCAAAGGTTCGCGCCCGCTGTCCGTTTCGACTTCCTCGGCTTCCGTTGCGCCCGAGTTCAGGTTTGTGAGCCAGGCGGGCCGGCAGGGGCCGGAGGCAGCGGAGCGCCCGGATCGGGTGCTGCCCGGCCCGCGGAGCGGAACAGGCCGGGCGGCACCCGATCCGGTCGCGGAGCGGACTTTGGCAGGTCGGAGCCTTTGCGCCTGGACAGCGCCGCGCCTGCGGCGGTGACGCTGCCCGATGCCCCCGCGGTCGAGGTGCGCACCGAGCGCGCCATCCTCACCCTGCGCCGGACCACGCGCCCCGCCTGGGCCAGTGCCATGGGCCGTGACCGCTACGGCCTGTGGGCCGAGATCGCCATTGAGCCCGACACGGGCGGCGGCCAGCCGGTCATCCAGCGCCTGCGCTGGTGCCCGCCGGGGCGCTTTCTCATGGGGTCGCCGGACGACGAGCCGGGCCGTTTGAGCTGGGAAGGTCCGCGCCATCCGGTGACGCTGGGCGCGGGCTATTGGCTCTTCGATACCCCCTGCACCCAGGCCCTGTGGGCGGCGCTGATGGGCGAGAATCCAAGCACCTTCAAGACGCCGGACCGGCCGGTCGATGGGGTGAGTTGGGACGAGGCACAAAGCTTCGTCGCCGCGCTGAATCGGCGTCTTGCCGGCGCTGACGCCGCCGACGCGCGCTTCGTGCTGCCGAGCGAGTCGCAATGGGAATACGCCTGTCGTGCCGGCAGCGAGTCCGCACTCTATACCGGCCCGATCACGATCCTGGGCGAGGCCAATGCCCCGGCGCTGGACCCGATCGCCTGGTACGGCGGCAACAGCAATGTCGGGTTTGAACTGGATAGCGGGCTTGAGCTGTCGTGGCTGAAGGATTTGCAATACCCTGTGGGCACCGCCGGAAGTCATCCGGTCAAAGGCAAACTGCCCAATGACTGGGGTTTTTACGACATGCTCGGCAACGTTTTTGAATGGATGCAAGATGCCTGGCATGACGGGTACGATGGCGCACCGTCAGATGGTTCTGCTTGGCCCTCCGATGCCGATGCCGATGCCGATGCCGATGCCGATGCCGATGCCGATGCCGCTGGCGCGGACCGGGTGGTCCGCGGCGGTTCCTGGGACGGCTACGCGCGCTACTGCCGTTGCGCCGCCCGCAACGGGAACGCGCCCGGCAGCCGTAACTACGACCTCGGCTTCCGTTGCGCCCGAGTTCAGGTCAGTGAGTCGGTCGGGCCGGCCGCGGAGCGCGCCGGACCTGCCGCTGCCCGGCCCGCGGTAGCGGATCAGGCCGGGCGGCGGCAGGTCCGGCGTGCGGAGCCGGAGCAGGCGGGGCTGTGGGGTCGGCTGAAAGGTTTCTTTGGCGGATCGGGATCCCCGTAGGGTCCGCTGCGCGGACCAATACCCTGCGCCCATCGGCAAGTCCCGTAGTTCGGGTTAGGCGCGCGTGCCTTGACCCTGACAAACGAATACTGACCGTTGACGCGCGCCGTAACCCGACATCCCGGCTGCCGGCAATTCCATTTTGGGCGGCATCGCGCGGCCCTTGGTGGATGCGGCGCGCGCGACCGCCGTGCCGGGTCCCTGACACCGAGCGGCGCGCCTTATCCACCCTACAATGGAGCCGGTTTTTTTCAACGCGATACGTCGGTCGCGCAAACCACCCGCGCGGCGATCGACCCGAAGCGTTCAATCATCGATCGTTCCTGGTGTTCTTTGTGCCTTTGTGCCTTTGTGAGAGTCATTTCCGGATTCAAGTTTATTGGCTGACCCGATGGGTCATCTGAATCCCCCGTACAGCGTTCCTGGCGCCTCGTCGTGAGCAATTCCCGGACTTAACTTAATGCTGCCCACCGCCCCGCCGCGCTCCATCGACCCCTCCCGACACCCCTTGGTCAAGGGCGCCGCGCCCGCCTGGGCCAGCGCCTGGGGAGAGGACCGCTTCGGCGTCTTTGCCGCCTTCAGCCTCGGCGACCTGGTGCAGCGCCTGCGCTGGATCCCGGCCGGAGTCTTCCGCATGGGCTCGCCGGAGGATGAGCCGGGCCGCGACAGCGATGAGGGTCCGCAGCATGTCGTGCAGATCGGGCGCGGCTTCTGGCTGTTCGATACCCCGTGCACCCAGGCGCTCTGGGTACGGATCATGGGCGAGAACCCCAGCCGCTTCCAAAGCCCGGATCGGCCGGTGGAGCGGGTGAGTTGGGACGACGTGCAGCGCTTTCTCGAGCGGATCGAGGTCGAGGTCCCGGGGCTGGGCCTGAGCCTGCCGACCGAAGCGCAATGGGAACATGCCTGCCGGGCGGGGAACGGGACGGCACTCTACCAGGGACCGATTGAGATCCTGGGCAAGAACAATGCGCCGACGCTCGACCTCATCGCCTGGTATGGCGGCAACAGCGGGGTGGGGTTCGAGTTGGCGGATGGGTACAACTCCGCGACTTGGCCCGAGATGCAGTATCCCAATCCCACGTCCGGCAGCCACCCGGTGGCCGGTAAGGAACCGAACCCCTGGGGTCTTTACGACATGCTCGGCAATGTCTGGGAATGGTGCGCCGATGGCAAACGCACCTATGACGCGCGGTGGGAGCAGGATCCGGTCGGTCCGCTCGACGCTGGCGCGAGCCGGGTGGTCCGCGGCGGTTCCTGGTACGACGTCGCGCGCTACTGCCGTTGCGCCTTCCGCGGCAGGTACGCGCCGGCTATCCGTAACCTCCCCCTGGGCTTCCGTTGCGCCCGAGTTCAGGAATCGTGAAGGCGGGCCGGCCTGGTGCGGGTCCCTGGGCGCCGAAAAAGACCAGATTTCACGTCAAGACGCCAATTTTTTCAATGTTTTATCTTCGTGCTTTGACCATCGTTCCGGCCGCAAGAAAACCGGAGGTCGAGGCTTTAGCCGGTGGATCTCGCGTTTGGGCTGCGCTCGTCCGGCTAACGGCCATGGTCAGGAACATCAAGCCACCCCGGAAGATGAAAGTCCCTCGTGGGAGCGGCGTCCCGCCGCGATGCGGTGCCGCGGTGACCGCGAACGCTGCGGCTGTGCGCCCGGCCCCATCGCGGCGGGACGCCGCTCCCACGGGGTCGCCACGCGACTTTCACGGTAAAGCCTCGACCTCCAGTGCGGGAGGCCCGGTCGTCGGCCGGAACGATGATCAAGACCTCTCTGCGTTTGGCGACTCGCCCGATGGGTGATCTGGAGGTCTCGCACATCCCTCTATTTTTCTTGGCGCCTTAGCGTCTTGGCGTGAGTAACTACCGGATTTAGAGTGAGAGACCCGCCCAACGCTACATCGCCAAATCCAAATCCTCCTGCACCTTGGCGACGCCGGCCAGCGCGCATTCCTCATCGGTTTCGCCGGCCGGTGCGCCGCTGACGCCCACCCCGCCGGCCAGGGCCGATCCGCCGACCAGGATCGGCACGCCGCCGGCGGACATCACCAAGCCGTCGATGCGGCCGATGGGGCTGTTGGCGCGGTCCTTCATGGCGGAGGTGGCGGCGTTGAAGTTGACCGCGGTGCGGGCCTTCTGCTCACTGATCGGCACCGTGATGGGTGCGGCGATGGTGTCGCGCAGCGTGACCTGCACCGTGCCGTCGCGATCCACCACGGTGACGCCGATCTGTATGCCTTTCTCGCGGCAGGCGGCGATGCTGCCCTGGGCGATCTTGAGCGCGGTATCCAGCGACAGGCGTTTGACCTGGATCACCATGGGCTCCGCGGCCAGGGCGGGGGTGCAGACGGCGATCAGGGCAAGCGGAATCAGCTTCTTGAACATGGGGTGCTCCTCGGGTGACGGGGTATGACAACGATTGTATTCGTTGTTTAACTTAGGTGATTTCCAGGAAAGGATCTACCGCCGTTTAGGGGCGACTAAAGTCGCCCCTATAGTCGCCGTTTAACGTCAACGTCAGCCCGTGACCTTGTGGGAGCGGCGTCCCGCCGCGATGCGGTGCTGCGGTGATCTCTAAGGCTTGCGGCTCCGCGGCCGGCCCCGTCGCGGCGGGACGCCGCTCCCACGGGGTCGCTACGCGACTGTTGCGGTTAAGCCTTGACCCGCGGTCGTCTTGCGGCCGGAATGACGATCAGTGCCGCAACAGGCTCACTCAGCCATAGTGCCGCTCGACATAGTCATCCACCATCCGCTTGAATTGCGCGGTGATATCGTCGCCCTTGAGGGTCGCGACTTTCTCGCCGTCGACGAAGACGGGCGCCGACGGGCGCTCGCCGTTGCCCGGCAGGCTGATGCCGATGTTGGCGTGTTTGCTCTCGCCGGGGCCGTTCACCACGCAGCCCATCACCGCGACCTGGAGCGTTTCCACCCCCGGATAGCGGGAACGCCAGTGCGGCATCTGTTCGCGCAGGTAGCCCTGGATGTCCTGGGCCAGGTGCTGGAAGGTGTCGCTGGTGGTGCGTCCGCAGCCGGGGCAGGCGGTGACCATGGGGGCGAAGGAGCGCAGGCCCATGGTCTGGAGGATTTCCTGCGCCACCTGCACCTCGCGGGTGCGCGCCTCCCCCGGCGCCGGGGTGAGCGAGACGCGGATGGTGTCGCCGATGCCTTCCTGCAACAGCACGGCCAGGGCCGCGGTGGAGGCGACGATTCCCTTGGAGCCCATCCCGGCCTCGGTCAATCCCAGATGCAGGGCGTGGTCCGAACGGGCGGCCAGCATGCGGTAGACGGCGATCAGATCCTGCACGCCGCTCATCTTGCAGGACAGGATGACGTGGTCCTTGGGCAGGCCCAGCTCCACGGCGCGCGCGGCATTGGCGACCGCGGATTCCACCATGGCCTCGTGCATCACGCGCTCGGCCGATAGGGGAGCGGCGCTGCGGGCATTTTCATCCATCATGCGCACGATCAGATCCTGATCCAGGCTGCCCCAGTTGACGCCGATGCGCACCGGCCGGTCATAGCGGCAGGCGATCTCGATCATGGTGGCGAACTGGCTGTCGCGCGTCGCGCCGCTGCCCACGTTGCCGGGGTTGATGCGGTATTTGGCCAGGGCCTGGGCGCAGTCCGGATAGTCGGTGAGCAAGCGGTGGCCGTTGAAATGGAAGTCGCCGATCAGCGGCACGTTGCAGCCCTGGGCGTCCAGCGTGCTGCGGATTTGCGCCACCGCGCGGGCGGCGGACTCGGTATTGACCGTGATGCGGACCAATTCGGAGCCGGCCTCCGCCAGTTCCGCCACCTGGCGCACCGTGGCCGCGACGTCGGCGGTGTCGGTGTTGGTCATGGACTGGACGACGATGGGCGCGCCGCCGCCCGCGGTCACCGGCCCGATGCGCACCGGAACCGTGACACGGCGCTGGATCGGGGATTGGATGGAGGAGGGGACTGAACTCATGCTGACCTCGCCGCTGTTGCGGCACGATTTCTTGAATGAAAACCTGAGCTGATCGCGTGTCCTGGTAGGGCGTTTCGTCTTATCTTGCGGGTCCGTGCTCGCTGCGAGGTACCATCCGTGGCGACTTCCTTCCGGCATCCTGCCGGAATGACGGTTGAGCGATCCCGCTCATCTTGCAGGTCCGTGCTTGCTGCGAGGTACCGTCCATGGCGCTGGATTCCGGCATCCTGCCGGAATAACGGTTGAGCGATCCTGCTCATCTTGCAGGTCCGTGCTCGCTGCGAGGTACCATCCGTGGCGACTTCCTTCCGGCATCCTGCCGGAATGACGCTGCACAGCACTTCCGCAGCAACCAGCATGGTGCCGTCTGCGAGGCTGATGGTGGATGCGCTGCGCTTATCCACCCTACAAAATCCCCGTAGGGTCCGCTATGCGGACCGAACCGCTATGCGGACCGAACCGCTGGGTTGGCGGCGAGGTCCTTGGTCGTTGGTCCGCGCAGCGGACCCTACGGCAACGGGGACCGCAGCCCCTGGATGATCGCAATATAGTCCGGGTCCTCCTGGGCAATCACCCCGTGGCGAATCAGGAAGTCGATCACCACCAGGTTGCAGTTGAGCTTGAACTCGTCGGTGTCGCGGACCAACCGGGCCACTTCCGCCGCCGGCATAAGGGTGAATGACTCGACCTCGCCGTCGGTGCAATGCGGTACGAAGGATTCCGGCAACTCCAGGTCATAGCAGTACATCAGATCCGGTTTCAGCCCCCGCGCCGCGTCACGGCAGTAGGTGATGGCGCTGACGGGTACGGCCTGATCCGCGATGGCGGTTGGAATCGCCGCCTCTTCATGACACTCCTTGCGCAGATTGTCCCGCAGGCTGACCCCGTAGGGCAGGCCGCCGGCGACCAGATTATCCAGATGCAGCGGCGAGACGCGTCGATTGGCCGACCGGCGCCCGACCCAGAGTTGGATCTGCTGCCCCGGATCGCCGCGCCCGGTGCGCACGAAGCCGTTCAGGTGCTGCCCGAAAGCCCGGACGCCGAACCAGGGTGCCGCCGCGCGGTCGATCAGACAACGTGCCTGATCGCGCCGGTTCGGGGTCACGGCATAGGGCTCGCCCTGCAGTGCCTCGATCAAGCCCGCCGCCACCAGGACCTCGACCATCTCCGCCAGGACCGCGGAGCGCGCCGCCATGCTGTCCGGTGCGCCGTACCAATCGACCCGTACATCATCGACCTGGAACTGCTCCGGCCAGCGCTTCAGGTGCGCCGCCAGGGTGCGCCGCACCGCGCCGACGCGCTCGCCCGCCAGCATCCAGGGTAGAAAATCGGCCGGGTTGCAGGCGTTGCAAGCCCGAATTTTATCAAGATAGCTCATGAATGTGCCTTGGCGTCATCCCATAGACGCTCCATCTCGGTGCGCATCTGCGGTCCCGGCCGCGCGCCCTGCGCGGCCAGCCCCGCTTCGATGTGCGCGAAGCGCCGCTCGAAGCGATGGTTCGCGGCCCGCAGTGCCTGTTCGGCATCGACTCCCAGATGGCGCGCCAGGTTGACGCAGGAGAACAGCAGGTCGCCGACTTCGTGTACTCGTTCAGTCGGATCCGTCTGTTCAGGGAGGGTCGCGTGACATTCGTCCAATTCCTCGCGAACCTTGTCGAAGACGCCGGCGATGGCGTCCCAGTCGAAGCCGACCGCGGCCGCCCGCCGCTGGAGTTTCTCCGCCCGCACCAGGGCCGGCAGCGCCGCCGCCACACCCGCCAGGACACTCTGTGCCGTGTCGGCGCGGTCGCCGCCTTGCGCCTGCGCCGCGCGTCCACGCTCCGCGGCCTTGGCCTGCTCCCAGTGGTGCCGCACCGCCGCCGCGTCGCTCAGCTCCGCATCGCCGAACACGTGCGGGTGGCGCCGGATCAGCTTGTCGCAGATGGCGCGAACCACATCGGGGAAGGCGAAGGCGCCTTGCTCCTGCGCCATACGCGCGTGAAAGACCACCTGCAACAGCAGGTCACCCAGTTCGTCGCGCAGATCCTCCAGGGTGCCGCTCTCGATGGCCTCGGCGACCTCATAGGCTTCCTCCAGGGTGTAGGGCAGGATGGTGCTGAAGGTCTGCGCCAGATCCCAGGGGCAACCGTCGGTCGGGTCGCGCAAGCGGGCCATGATGGCCAACAGAGTGTCGATGGAGGTCTGATCAGACATTGCATTCGATCCGGGTGGTGGCCGGTAATCTGGGGTTCGGGGTTCGGGGTTCGGGGTTCGGGGTTCGGGGCCGCGCCGCTCATGGCGCCTGCTTGACGACAGTGACCAGCGGGCTGGCGGCCACCTCGCTGAACTTGGCGCAGTCCCCCGGTGCGGTATTGAACCGGTTGAGCGTGTCCAGGGTGCAGCGCCCCGGGTCCGTGACGGCGATGCGGCGGATCTGCTTGCATTGCACCCCTTGGAAGGTGATGTCGCGATAGGTCTGCTCGCTTGGCCGCAGCTCCGAGAAACTCTTGGTCTGGGTGTCGTAGGGCACGTCGCCGTCGATGATCGCCGTGAGTCGGAAGGACAGTTCGCTGATCTTGTAAGGCAAGTTGTTGGTCAGCGTGATGCCGTACTTGCAGGCATTCGGGAAGGCCTTGCGGGTATGGATGCTCAGCACCGCCGCGGGGCGGGTGCCCTGGGTGACCGGCGGGTGCTGTTGCAGGTCGGGCGGCGCGGCGGCCGGGGCCTTGGCCATCAGGCCGATATCCGTGGCCATATCCGCGCAGCCGGCGGTCAGCAGCAGCCCCATCAGGCCGAACGCGCCGAGCACCCCGGCGGCGGATGGATTGGCTCGAACAACGGACATGAGGCGACCTCCAGCGGGACTTCGACAGACTCCGGGCGTGCCGTGCGCGGCGCGACCGGACCGCGGCCGTCAGAACTGTCCGGTGCGCAGCAGCACCAGGGTACAGGCGTGCTCGTGGGGAATGCCGGCCAAATGCAGGGCGGTCTCCAACTCACGCGACTCGGCGCCCGGATTGAGGATGACCCGTCCCGGACGCAGGTCCACGATCGCCTGGATCTCGTCATGGACGCGGTCCGGACCCATGTACAGGGTGAGGGTATCGACCGGGCCCGCGATCGACGCCAGGGAATGAACCACCGGGATATGCTCGATCTGGTGTGCTTTCGGGTGCACCGGAATAACCCGATAACCCTTCTCCTTGAGGAGCTTCACCGCCTGGAACGAATAGCGCACCGGCTTGGGGCTGGCCCCCAGCACAACGACTGTATGATCTTCTGGTTTGCGTAGCCTGTGCACCCCATTACCCCCTTGCCGGAAAACCAGCATGTTAGCGGAAGCCGTCACCGCAGGTCCATGCCGGCAGCAAGACTGACGGTGGATGTGCTTCGATAATCTACGACAAAACCTGCTCCACTGTAGGGTGGATAAGGCGCGCCGCTCGGTGTTAGGGACCCGGCACGTCGGTCGCGCGCGCCGCATCCACCGGCCGCGCGATGCCGCCTAACCATGGAATTGCTGCCATGTCGGCCAACGGTCATCATTTTGAGGAAGACGCAATGTGTGGACGCTTCATCCAGTGCTCCGACCCGCAGACCTATGCCGACGCCTTCGACCTGGAGTCGCACGCGGCCTCGGCGGGCGAAGCGCGACCGCGTTACAACATCGCCCCCAGCCAGAACATTCTGGTCATCCGGGTCGGCGCCGACGGCAAACGGCGCCTGGACCCCTTGCGCTGGGGGCTGGTCCCGGCCTGGTCGAAAGGCCCGGACAACCGCTACTCCATGATCAACGCCCGCGCCGAGACCCTCACCGAGCGGCCCGCCTACCGCACCGCGTTTCGCGAGCGCCGCTGCCTGATCCCGACCGAGGGCTTCTACGAATGGCGCACCGAATGTGCCGGCCGGCAGCCCTATCTGATCCGCCGGACCGACCGGCGGCCCTTCGCCATGGCCGGACTCTGGGAGCACTGGGTCGGCACCGCGCAGACCGGCCCCATCACCTCGGTCACCATCATCGTCACCGCCGCCAACGCCGCCATCGCGCCGGTCCACGACCGCATGCCGGTTGTCCTGAGTCCCGCGCACCATGCCGCCTGGCTCGACCCGGCCAGGCGCGACCCCGCCGCGCTGCACGACCTGCTCCAGAGCGCCCCGGCCGCCGACTGGACCCTGGAGCCCGTCAGTCGACGCGTCAACCATGTCCGCGACGACGACCCCGGGCTCATCGAGCCGCTGACGGCGGATTCGATAAAATGATTGACAGCACAGCCGATCACCGGCATATTACCGCGCTCAGCGACGGCCGGCTCAGCGGTGCCGTTCACGATCAATCAGCCCGCAGGCATGCGCGGCTGGATAAAGCCTCCACGGACGGGGCACCCCAGATAAGCGCCCGTAGCTCAGTTGGATAGAGCACCTGGCTACGAACCAGGGGGTCGGGAGTTCGAATCTCTCCGGGCGCGCCAATAAAGACAACGGCTTAGACTCAATCGGGTCTAGGCCGTTCTTGTTTGCGCAACCACTAAGCAACCACGCGGGGCAAAGTCACCCTGTGTCCGCTCTCGTCGAGCCGACGAACGGTAGGGTTCCAATGGGTGCGTCGGCCGAGTCCAATTCGACCTTCGCGCGTTTCAAAATCACATGCACGGGGCTCGCCGTAGGCGGGTGATGGGCATGGATGATAGGTGCCGACACCCTTGCCCCTCGCAACCAGCCGGCAGCCTGTCGGCCAGGGCCGCCAGCTCGGGGCGTTCGTCGGTGTGGTCCAGGTCGAGTACGGCACCGTTCCCGTCAAATTATACCTTTCCTGTCAACGATTTCGCCCACGCCCACGGGCCGGAAGCGCGACAACCTCCGCCGGGGTTAGGCGGTGAAGGGGCCGCCTTTTCGGGGATCAGCCTAGACCCGGCCGAGCGGGTTAAATCAGCTTTCCGACCTTGAGCAAGACGCCCACGATGATGCTTGTTTGCAATATTCCCGCACCAATGACCCAGCGGGTTAGCTCGGCTTTGCTTTCGGCAATCCGGGTGTTCGTCTCGGCAATCTTCGCTTCAAGTCGCAACTCGGATTCCCGAATATCGCGCTTCAGTTCCAGTCGCAACGCTTCAATATCGCGCCGCAGGTTGTTCTCGTGTTCGGCTGTTTCGGCCTTGGTCGCCATTTGCCGATCCAGGATTTCGGCCAATGCGCGAGACTGGGTTTCGGCTTGCTGCGGGCTGAATCCGCCCGCCTTGAGGGTGTCGGCATAGGCCAGGGTGTCAAGAATGAAGCTGGTCATGTCCTCAGCCCTCGGTCAATTCAAGGTGTCCATGCTGACTTGGTGCCTGGCGTCGGTCTCATCGCCAAAGGTCACTTCGCGCTTGACCAAGGCCATGGCACCGTCAAGGCTCGTCATGCGGTGTTTCAGGCCGCTGACGTCATCGGCAATCTGATCGACCCGGCCGCGGATGTGGCGCCAGTGTTCCAGGATCAGGCTTTCAATGTCGGCGGTCATCGTGGGTTCTCCGGGTGAAGGGGGTCGGGTCTGGGGATCTTCAGTGTTCGCCGGGAGTCACTTCGCCCCCGTGCGGGCGCGGGTTGGAAACTCGGTAACCTCAGCGGTGGGATGCTCCTCAGCACGGGTTGGGACAAGGCCAACCATGTCCTGGCATTTTTTTCACTCGGCATGCTGGGCTTGAATACATTTCCCGGACCTGCATGGCGGGTGGCAGCGGGCCTGTTGGGGTATGGCGTACTGATTGAGGTTCCTCAACTGGCCGTCCGGTTAGGCTCCGCTAACCCGACCTACGCGGCGCGGGCAACGGAAGACGGCCGCAACAGCGATTCAGGACGAAAATCCGCACCCAGGTGCAGATCGGCCGGCGTGATGTCCAGCATGGCACACTGGGATAAGAGCGTTGACAGTGCCTCGTAGTAGCCCATCAGACGCCCTTCGTCATAGGCGGACGACGCATTCAACGCCATGGCCGCGCCCTTCAGAGATTGGGCGGTCTCTTCCAGGACCAGCAGTGCGTCTTGCTGTTTGCTCATGGATCAGGCTCCGTAAGAATTCGCTCTAGGATTTCAATTTGCTCGGTAAAATTGGCGATCTCTTTCGGCCAATATTGGTTGACGAGGGGTTGAGTTGACGCTCGGACAGCTCGGGCGATACCCATTTCAGCGGGTTTGCGATCTTTTCTCGGTGGATTTCGACCTGATTGCGCAACGAGCGGATTGCGCGATTCAATTCACCAGTCGATTTACTCGCATGTCCGATCAGGACGCCTGCGTGCCGGCCGCCTGACTTTGCGATCTCGTAGGCCGATGGTTTCATCAGGGTTGAGTATAGCATGGCGGTTCGGCTCCATTCTCACGCTCAACCCTTGTTCCGGAAGGTGAAAAAGAGTCCATGATCGAATCCGGCTACGTCGAACTCCCCGTCATCGCCTGGCTCTCCGGCCACGGCAGCGCCACCCGGCAACCACGGCCTGGGGCTGGACCTACCGCGACGACCCGGCGATGGCGGCCTCGGGCGCCCCGTTGACGGACCCGCTGGTGATTCCTGCGGCCCGTTTCCCGCTGGGCGCGGGCCTTGGCCACGGCTTCAGTAACCCGGGGTCGGTGCGGGGCAGAAGCACCGGACGGCGGTCCGGTGAGTCGGACCGCGATCCTCCGTGCGCTCGCGTGGTCCGAGCACAGAGGGTGACGCACATGAGCTACCTCGACAAACTGCGCCTTACGTCACGGTCCGTGACGCTGGCTATGTGGTAAAGATCTGAAACGGGGAGTTACCGTCGCAACCGTCGGTCAAGCCCACCGTCTCGGTTGACGTGGCGCGGTGTATCATCCCTATGCAAGCCCCAAACAAATGAACAGATCGCCATCATCACCGCGGGTAAGCGGTGCCGCGGGCCGCCAACCCCCGCCAGCGACCGCAAGGAGTCACGCCCAGCCCATGGCCTCCATCGCCCCCGCCCGCAAGCCTTTGGAGTACCGTTTCGACCAAGCGTCCTTCGGTCGGCACCAGACCTTCCACCTGCGCTACGCCTGGCTGACCAAGGGGTTCCAGGCCATGAGCGTCGATCCCCGGGCCTTCGACGCCGACGAGTCCACCGTTACCTTGGGCGTCGGCAAAAACATGGTGGCCGCTATCCACTACTGGCTCCAGGCGACCCGCATCGCCGAGCGCAGGCCCGCGGGTCTCTGCCCCACCGCCCTGGGTCAGGCCGTGTTCGCAGCAGACGGGCTCGACCCCTATCTGGAAGACGAGGCCACGATCTGGCTGATCCACTGGCTGCTCGCCACCAACGGCGCCCAGGCGACCGTCTGGCGCTGGTTCTTCAACCACTTCCACCAGGCCGAGTTTTCGCTTCCCGAGGCTGGCAATGCCCTGACCCGTTTCGTCCAGGAGCGGCTCGGCAACAAGGCCCCGCCCAAGACCATGATCAATGATCTGCGCATCCTGATGCGCATGTACGAGCCCTCCGCCATCGGCCCCCGCGTCCACCTGGAAGACGCACTGGACTCCCCCCTGTCGCTGCTCGGGTTGGTGCGTGCGCTGCCCGAATCCCACCGCCACCGCTCCGCCGCCGAGGAGCGGGACGGGCCACCCGACGGCGTCTTCGGCTATGCGATCGCAGACCTGTTCGACCAGATTGGCCTGCGCACCCTGCCGATGGCCGAACTGATGTACGGACGCCCCGGGTTTCCCGCCCTCGGCGCCGTGTTCCGCCTGACCGAAAACGCCCTCATTACCAAGCTGGAGCGCATCATCCGCCGCCTCCCCGGGCGTTTCGCCCTGCGCGAGCAGGCCGGGGTCCACCAGCTCTACAGCCTGCGCGACATCATCGACCCCATGGACTACCTTCGCTCCCACTACCGCCCGGGCCAGCCGGCCGACACCCGATGAGCCTGCAAGAGCGCATCAGCGTCAACACCCACTACACCCGCTCCGCCAATCTGGAGCGGGACATCGATTCACTCGAAGGGGTGGAAACCTACATTCCGACCGCTCGTAGCCTGGACACCCTGAGCCGCATCATTAAAGGCTTCGACACCACCGAAGCACCCCGCGCCTTTTCTCTCGTCGGACCCTACGGTGCCGGCAAGTCATCCTTCGCCGTCTTCCTCTCCCATCTGCTCGGCGACGAGACTTACGAGACCGGTGCCGCTGCCAGGCATGTCCTGGCCCGGTTCGACCACACCTTGGCCGAGCGCTTCTCGGCCTTAGGCGCCGGTACTGCCGGCCACTGCTGCGTCCTGCTCACGGGCAGCCCTGAGCCCCTCGCCGAACGACTCGCCATTGCCCTCTTACACGGAGCCAACGAATTCTGGCGCGATCGGGGCCGTCGCCCGGCCATCCTCGGTACTCTCGAAGACTTGGCCCAAGGCGGGCGCCTGCGGCCCAGCGATGTCGGCCCGGTGATCGGTCAATTGCAGGTCGCCATTACCAAGGCCCAGGGCAACGGTCTGCTCTTAATCATCGACGAACTAGGCAAATTCCTGGAGTACGAGGCCCGTCACGGCGCCAACGACATCTACCTCCTGCAAGCCCTGGCCGAGCACGCCGTCCGCCAGCATGGAGCGCCGCTGAACCTCGTGGTCCTGCTCCATCAATCCTTCGAGCAATACGCCCAGCGCCTTGGCGAGACCCTGCGCAACGAATGGACCAAGGTCCAGGGCCGCTTCGAGAACATTGCCTTCCTGGACCCTGCCGACCAGACCCTGCGCATCGTCGCCGCTGCCTGTCGCCAACGCCTCGATGCCGACGAACAAGCCTTGGTGCGGCGCGGTGCAGCGAAGGCCGCGACCGCACTCCTGGCGGAAGGTGCGCTGCCCGCGGCCCTAGGACTCACCGAGGCTACGGACCTGCTCGCCGCCTGCTACCCGCTTCACCCGGTCGGCGCCCTGCTGCTTCCGCCGCTCTGCCAGCGCGTGGCCCAGAATGAACGCACCCTGTTCAGCTACCTGGGTAGCCAGGAACCCTACGGCTACCGCGATAGCCTGACGCGGCTCGAGCGGGTGGGCGACAGCATCCCGCCCGCGGAGATCTACGATTACTTTATTCTCAACCAGCCCGCCGCCTCGACCTCCCACCACACCCATCGCCGCTGGAACGAGGTCATTACGGCACTCGAGCGTCTCGGCGACGCCCCGCCCGCGCAGATCGCTCTGCTCAAGTCCGTCGGTCTGCTCAACATCATCGGCGCTCAAGGCAACCTCAAGGCGTCCCCGTCGATCATCGCCCTGTGTGTTGGCGACGATGCCCAACCCCTGATCGACGACCTGCTCGCCCGCTCGCTTATCCAGTTCCGGCGCTTCAGCAACGAATACCGCGTCTGGGCTGGCAGCGATTTCGACCTCGAAGGCGAATTCGCCCGCGCCCGTGCGGAGTTCGACGAAATCGACATCGTGACCACCCTGGCAGAACGCCCGGCGCCGCGCCCCTTGGTCGCTCGCCGCCACAGCATAGCCACTGGCACGCTACGCTGGTTCCAACCTGTCTACACGGATCTGGATCGTTGTCTTGACCTGGATGCCGATCCAACTTCCCCGCGGCTGCTTCAGCTCTTGCTGGATGCGGATGACGACCAGGCAGAACTCGCCCAGACCCTCAGCGCCCTACCCGTGAGCGATCTGGCCGTTGTGTGCACAAACGCCGACCTACTCCGGGAGGTCCTCATTGAGGTCATGGCCGGTGAAACCCTGCGTCGACAGGCCCAAGGATTGCAGGGCGATCCGGTCGCCGAGCGCGAACTGCGCGAACAACAGGCGGCGGCCGAGCGGCGTCTTGAGCAAGAGCTTAGCCGGGTCTTTGCCGACCCGGGCGAGGCGCGCTGGTATTGGCAAGGCGGCGAGTTGCCCATTGGCGACAAGGGGGACCTTCAGCGCACACTCTCCATGATCCTCGATCGTTGCTACCGCCATGCGCCCCTGCTGCGGAATGAACTGATCAACCGTGATCAACCCTCCGGTCAGGCCGCAGCCGGTCGCAATAAACTGCTCGTCGCCATGTTCGAGCATGCGGATCAGGAGGATCTGGGAATCGCCAAATTCCCACCCGAGAAGGCTATGTACCGCGCTCTGCTGCGCGCCCCCGGCCTGCATCGGCAGGAAAAAGGCGTGTGGGGCTTTCACCGACCGCCGGAATCCGACCTCTATCGCTTCGGTCCACTGTTCGACGCTTTCGATGCACACCTGCTCGCACATGAAGGTTCACCCCTCCCGCTGCCCGATCTTTTCGGGGCAATGAGTTTGCCGCCTCACGGGATCAAGCCCGGTGTCATGCCGATCTTGCTAATGGCCTACTACCTCGCCCACCAACGCGAAATCGCACTGTACGAAGACTCCGTCTTTTGCCCCAGCTTCGGGGGCGAGCAACTGGAACTGCTGGCCAGGCGTCCTGAGCGCTTTGCCATCGAGCGCTTCCGCTTACAGGGTGGGCGCTTAGTACTGTTCCGCAAATATCTGGAGACGATCGTCGGACGGATTCCGGAGCCCGCCACGCTGCTCGACATCATCCGGCCGCTCGCCAAGTTCATGCGTGCCCTGCCGCCCTATGCGCAAAAGGCATCGCATCTGAGCGGCCCCGCCGTGGCGATTCGCGAGACCTTTCCACGTGCCCGCGGTCCGGCCGCGCTCCTGTTTGAGACCCTCCCGCGCGCCTGTGGCATTGCACCCATTGCAATCACAGATGCGGACGAGACCCTGATGGACGACTATTTGCACACCCTCGTTGCCGGACTGCGGGAGTTACGCGACGCCTATCCCGGAATGGTCGACGACTTTCAGCAGAGACTTGCGCGAGTCTTCGGACTGGATGCCGGGTTGGCCCTAGTCCAGCTACGTCAGGCGTTGACCGCTCGCTTTCAGGGTTTGGATCGCTATGCTGGGGAGAATCGACAGGATCTGCGCACCTTCATCCGACGCCTGACTGCCGGACACCATGATGATCAACCTTGGTTAGAGTCTGTCATGACCCTGGTCGGCAAGACTCCGCCACAGAAGTGGGCCGACGAACAACGGCTTTATGCCATCGAGTACCTTAGCGACTTGGCGGTGCGTCTGCGTGACTTGGAAACGCTGGACCGGGCCGTCCAAGCACGTCCAGCGGGCCAAGATCGCGAAGTTATCCTCCTGCGGACGGTCTCCAGCGCGGACGGCGAACGGGCCGGCCGCATCGCCTATATCAATCCCGAACAGCGACCTCTGATCGACGCCCAGGCCGAGCGTATTAACGCCTTACTAGCGAACTTTGAAGACCAAGAGTTGCGACTTGCTATCATTGTGAAATTACTTCAAGCAGAGACCTAAGTGGGAGTTAAAACATGAGTGACAAACCGACCAGACACCTGCTGGGGCTGTCCGGCGGAAAGGATAGTGCAGCGCTTGCAATCTACATGCGCGACAAGATTCCGGATATGGAATATTTCTTTGCGGATACCGGAGCAGAGTTGCCGGAAACTATCGAGTTCATCGAGCGCATGGAGGACTATTTGGGGCGCAAGGTTGTCCGGATTAATGCGGGCAAAGACTTTGATTACTATCTGAAGCTACACGACAACTTCCTGCCTGCCGTGGATCAGCGATGGTGTACGGTCAATCTCAAGATTAAGCCGTTCGAGCGATTTGTCGGGGAGGATCAGGCCATCAGCTATGTTGGGATTCGCGCGGACGAGCCAGAAAGAAAAGGGTATATATCACGAAAGCCAAACATAACAGCGCGCTTCCCGTTCAGGGAAGATGGACTGGCCAAGAAAGACATTCTCAAGATATTGGAAGACGCAGGAGTCGGACTCCCGGATTACTATAAATGGCGAAGTCGGTCCGGCTGTTATTTTTGCTTTTTCCAGCAGAAGCATGAGTGGTTAGGGCTCTATCGCGAACACCCCGATCTATTTGAGCTTGCAAAGGCATACGAGAAGTACGATGAGGAAACCGGGGAACGGTATACCTGGTCTCAACGGGAATCTCTAGACGAGTTGATTGCGCGGGCCGCAGAGATTTCGGAGCGACCACGCAAGAAAGAAGCATCAAACTGGACCGAACTGATCGCCGAGGAGGAAGGCGACGGTTGTCCATACTGCTTCAAGTGAGCTCGGGGGCACCACTGAAGGTCGAATCTAGGAGCGGCTGAAGAAGTCGGAGAACGCTATCATGGCAATGATTAACACACAGACGTTTGCGCTAACCAAACAAAGGCTCATCACCGCCCTTGCCCTTATTCCAAAGCAACCCGACGCTTTTACTGCGAGCCGGATGCGTGAGACTCGGGTCCAATTCATATCAGGAAAAAATGTACTAGACTCGATCAAGGGATGGTTGCTTGCTGCAAATGTTGTGGTAAGCGAGCGGACCCAGTATTTCTTGACCGACTACGGGAAACGACTTCTGTTAAACGATCCAAGAATGGAAAATACCGGCTCATGGTGGAGCCTTCATCTTGCCATCTGTTTTTCTGAGCGATGCGATCCGTATCGATCACTCTTTTATATACTGGGAGAAAGTTCGGATTATGTAACGGTTGATGATGCGCTCTTCTTGAAACTAGCGGCGATTTTTGCGGAGCAAGCAGAACTTGTTAAACCCAGTACGATAGAGAGTAATCTCGACGGAGTGTTACGGATGTTTATGGGCGATAGTCCTCTTTCCGACCCTGGACTCATTGATATCATAAAGACAGGCAGCAAGAAACGCTTACGTCTTGCGGAACCAAATGTTCCTGAACAAGCGCTTGTTCACGCCCTGGCCCTAGCCCGTCATAAGCATTTTCCGACGCGTTCAACAGTACACTTTCGGGAATTAGTCGACCTTCGACTCCAACACTTTCTTTGCTTATCCATGACTGACTTGAAAGAACGCCTTCGGGATCTAGGAAGATCGGCGGCCTGGCAGCACCACTTCGAGTTCCTCGAAGGACAAGGCTTAGATTCGGTCCGCTTTGGCGAGCGACTAAATCCAAATCATACCCTGCTTAACCTGTTGCAGGAATCGAAAGACACCTGGATCTAACGGGGAAAAAAATGGACCGAAAGCAACTGAACGAGGCGCTGCGAGCGTTCTTTGCCGCCCACCAGACGGTACGCTACCAAGGCGTTGTTATCGCAGTAAAGTCGCAGGATGATTTCTCGGTAGTGCGCAGCCAGATCGAAGCTATCCTTTTGGAACACGATGTCTGGGAGACACCTGGCGAAGGCACTGCACCCGATATCCCATGCGTACGGCGCAATTTTTTTGATGCCGTGTTCCTGCCGCGCAAACGGGGGCTAGTCATCTTCTCACCGAAGGATTGGATGCTTGACTGGTCCGAGCAAGATGAGGCCACCTTCTGGACCGGGATCGCTGATGCCTTCGGTCGACACGAGATCGTGATTATGACCGTGGCCACGCCTCCCGTCATTGCTCAGTTGCGGGTAAGTCTTGCGGAGCACGAACTGGGTCGACTGCCTTTTTCGATTTGGCTCTCCCGTCACCAATCGATTGATCATCTGCAAGGGGTTTTATCATGACCAGGCTGTGCGACATCGTTAATGTAGATGCTTCCCGCCGCGATGCTGCAATCCGCCTTGACGATGGACTTTCCGGTCGCGCCCGTGCGCTAGTAGATGCGTTCACGCCTACCCACTCATCTATCGGAATTCTTTCCCACCTGCAAAAAGCAGTGCTGGCGAATGCCCAGAAAGAGTGGCGGGCGATGATCTGGCATGGAGTCTATGGTTCCGGCAAGAGCCATTTGGGTGTGCTTGTCGGAGAGTTAGTGCGCAATGGAACTGGCACTGACGCCATGATGGGATTTCTGGATCGACTAACGAGTCAGGGTGAGTCCCGACTGTGTGAGTCGATCAAGACGACATTTCACCCGCTCGGCAATCCTGACTCCCGGCCGTATCTGGTCGTAACGCTCTATGGGTCGCCAGCACCAACCTTGCAGCATGCGCTGCTGGAGGGTCTCTACCGTGCGCTTAGCGATACGGATGGACTCGACCCACAAGCAATAATGCCGAAGACTGAGTTTGCCGCAGCCCTTGAACGACTCGCGACCATCTTAGAGCATGAGCCGGGGTATCGATCTAAGCCCCTCGCCGACTGGGATGTCCGTGGGGCTGCTTTCAATTTGGACGAGATGGAAACCCAACTCCGCTCGTTCGATCCGGAGGCGCTTGAAACGTTCAAGGTCTGGCATCCTAAAGTCTCTGCCGGCGCCCAGTTTGACCCGCAGGCATTGGGTGGAAAAGCTGTTAGTGACGCCTTTTTGGAAGCCGCTGCGACCCTGAGTCGTGCGCATGGCTATAACGGTATCGCGGTCATTTGGGACGAGTTCGGCTATGCGCTGGAAAATCTGATCAATCAGCCACAGCGCAATCCGGTGAAGGAGATCTTTGAGCTGCAGAAATTTGTTGAGACGGTCTGTGCCCCACCCAAGGCTCATACCCTGTTCATCGCTTTAACTCACAAATCATTGGGTGAGTACGGTGCAAGTACGCAGGCAGGTATCGAGGTAAAGAATCGACTGTTGACGATTGAGGGGCGCTTCGGCGATTTTCCGGTGGCGCTGAAATCATCGGAGACGGAGGGTTATCATCTCCTGAGCACTCTGATCACACCGACCGATCTTGGGGTAACTCTTTTAGAGCAGGCCCGTCCACGCGCCTGGAGCCTCGCCCAAGTGTGTGCCAGGATGCCCTTGTTTTCGAGCCTCGCCAAAGATGTCGAGCATATTGTGACCGGATGCTATCCGCTGCACCCAGTAACCGCTGCCGGGCTCTTTGCGATCGCCGCCCATGCTAAATATACGCAGGCAAATCGGACGGTCTTCACCTTCTTCCAGAACCTCCAAGCGGCAACGTCTGGCACTGCCTTAGAACAACCAATTGCCTCGGATACGCTTTATGGATCTGAACTGATCCGTTTACCGACACTTCTGGCGGTATATCGGAAGGACGTGTTCGAGGAGTACCCTGGTCTTGCCGATGCCTACAACCACGCGGTTGCGGCGGTCGCGCAGGGGTTTCCGGATTCGCAGGCAACGAAGCGGGACATCCTTACCGTGCTGTTGCTAGCCCGGGCACTCGGTGAACACTTCCAACCAACGGAGGCGTTCCTCGCAACCACCCTCTTTGACGCAGAGTCGGAGCCGCTGGTTCTCAAACAAGAACTTGAGACTCTTCGTCGTGCTGAATTGATTTGGCGAAGAGATACGGATATCCCAGTGTGGGAACTGGAGGCCGAGAGTGGTACCCAGATCGAGCCGTTGATCGAGCAGGAGTTAAAACAACTGACGCCGAATAATCTCTTCGGCTACCTACACGAGCACCCCGATCTATTGCAAGACCTCTTTCCGCAGTGCGGAATTCATGACTGTGACCCGTCTCCAGCGGGTATCATACGGTCATTCGAGGTTCGACTGGTCGCCGACTTGACAGAGAAATCGCCGGTAGCCAGCGATGAGCGATTGTCAGCATTGGTTGAAATCCTAATATTAGAAGATACGCGGCAGGCAGCGCCAGCCATTAACCGTTGCGACGAACTCCCAGAACCAACGACACTGACCTATCTTTGGATACCCAAACGCGGCCTTGCCGAGCTGATCGAACCGCTTCGCCGCTATCTGGTCATAGATAGATTGTTGCAGCAGCAAGCCGCTGGTGAAGGGTTGGCGCGCCGGCTGCGCAACGAATGGGATAAGACCCGTCGGCTACTACATCGGGAGATCAAGGAAAGGCTAGGGCGAATAGCATTAGAGCGCGGGGATACGGTGATCAAGCGGCTCGGCGATCCCGACGAAGTAGTGGACGTTACAAGCTGGCATAGCTTTACCGAATATCTCACCACGCGGGTGCAGGCACGCTACCCAAAAGAGGTCAAGGTAAGGACGATGAACGTCAATCGCCTGTATAATCCGGAGAATTATAAGATAAAGAGGACCGAAAAGCTTATCCACGGCATCCTTCATTTCGATGAGCAGGCCGCAAATCTACGAAGTGACCTCTTTGGGGAAAACGATGGCAGTGAGGTCGCTGCATTGATCGACGGGACCTTGGGCACCTATAGCAACGCGCTACTTATCGAGCGCGCCGACGGTTGGCACCTGAAGACTCCGAGCGAGGCCGATGGATCGGTGGGGGACTTGTTGTCGCTGATCCACGATACGGTACTTGACAAACGCCGGAAAATTTGTGAGTTATCGCTGTTGCGTTCTGCGCTCATTGCGCCTCCCTACGGACTCCCGACTGCCGTCATGCCAATTTTTACGGCCGTCGCTATTCGCAAAGATGCCACCCGATTGAAATGGGTCAACCAATCCGGAGCCTTCGAGTCACTTCTTTGGGACGCTTTTACCCATGGCAGTGCGATGAAGCTACGTTTCGATACATTTAAAGCTGCACAGCTTCAAGTCTTGAACGCTTTGCATCATGTCCTGCGAATGGCGCCGCCGATCTCAAGCGATTTGGACGAACAGGCGCGCGAAACGATCGCGGGACTACGATCCTACTATGGCGGATTACCTGACGCGGTAAGAGTCTCCGGCAAGTTGACCGAAATTGCACGTAGCCTTTTGCAGAAGCTTAAACAGCCCGGATTAGACTCTCAGGACATTGCGGATTGTCTGCTGGGTATTTCAAAAGGTGCAAAGGATGACGAGGAGATACGCGCGGTATTGCGAGAACTGTTCGATTCCATCGACTCCATCAAAGACGAGCGAACGGCGGCGGTGCTTCAAGTCATTGCCCCTGCCTTGAGGGAGCCGGAGCAAAAGCGCCGCATTTTCGAGGCCGTCAAGCTCCAGGGGAAGCCAGCACTTGCACAAGCACTGGAGCGGGCCGATCAAGGGGAAGCGGAGGGGTTGTCTGAGGTCGTTCGTATTATCGCCGATAAAGACCTAAATCAATGCAGTGACATTGAGATTGGCCGTTTGAGCGGGGATCTCCAGCGGCTACTTGAACAAGCCGCTAAGCCTGAGCTCCCGCCCCTCTCTCCACCTTTCAGGCAGGCGGAAGATGTGGAGGCGACAGATGCCCAGACAGGCCCTATCGTTTCGTTACTTTTTCGACGGGAGCAGAGTGCGGAAGAAACCTTCAAGCAGGAACTGGGTGCATTAATCTTCCGTTACGAAAAAATGTTGGATTCTGCGTGCCTGACGGCGATCCTCATGAGCCATCTTGACAAACTCGGCAGCGCCGCAACTGCCGATTGTTCACTGGCGTAGGTTTCGTTATGGCCGTACGCATCGTAGTGGACGATCATGGGTTGTACCAGGGTCAGGATGCCGAAAAGGTACTGTCCTCGGACGTAAACCAGATCTATGCCGTACGCGAGCGCATTCGTCATTGCCTCGGCGCTGCAGAGCTTCAGTCTTTGGTCCTGTGCATGTCCTCGGCGATTTTCCGTCGTTTTGCAGACTTGGAGGGGCAGCCGGGCCTGGATGTAGAGCGAGTGTCCCCCCGACGGACATTGCGCGAGCGCCTAGGTTGCGCCGCACCGTCTTGGTTGAATGACGAGCTTGCGGGAGCGCTCCGGTCAATTAGGGGCGACTACCGGGTAGCTGATGAAGGGGCCGACCCGGCTGACCGGGTCTTGGGTCTGCTGGACCCAGCACTGGTGCAGTCAGCCGACCTATCAGCGATGCTTGCGGCCCTGTCCCGGCAGCAGGCGGGGGCTCAGGCTATACTCAGTGTCCCCCAGATAAGGGAACGGCTCAGTGGACGATTAGATGCGTGCGGAATGACCGCCACGACCGAATTTCTGGCGATGCTGATCGACAACTCGACAGTCCCCGCAGACGTTTTTCGTACGCTTGCCTTGGCCTCAGTGCGCGAACACTTGGATAAACTGTGCTCACGCGACGATTTGACCTTGGATTTCGCCTTGCCGCCCCGGCTGTGCTCCAAGGCACTGGTTCAGCAACTTCCACCGCTGCCGCTGGCGGAACCCGACGCGGCGCCCTATCCGGATTATCTGCGACGCCTGTTAATCGCGGCGGAGCGCCGGACCCATGGTGGTGGGCTTGAGGTCCATGCGCTCGCGGAATATGCCCTGCAAGACTGGCCGGGGCTGTTGGAGTGTTTTCAGACCCTGTTCGAGCAGAACCCCGGGATTGCCAGTGAGCCATTGATCATGGCCCTACGGAACCTGGGCGGGGTGACCGCGATGGGTCTGGCTTCCCGAATGCAGGAGTATCTGAATCACTCTCATTGTGAGCCGCTGTCTGCGGACGCCTGCGTGAATGATGTGTTGCGCTGGAGTGCGCGGTACTTTCGCTATGCTATCGGGGCCTTTGAGCGGCACGCTGAGCCGGATGATGCGATCGGGAGAAGTTTCGCACGCTGGGTTGTTGCTCAACAGAATCGAATCATTCAGTCGGAGTATGATTGGCGCGTTGTCGCGCGGACGGTGGACGAGGAACTTAGCGCCGGAAATCTGGTTATCCTCTGTGTCATTGACGCCTTGGGCGCGATCCATATGGATCTAGTGGAATTGGAGCTACGCCAGCGGCTAGTGGATCAGAGTGCACCCATCATCAAACCGCTTTTCGCACCTTTACCGACCATCACCGAGATCGGCAAGATCGGCGTCTTGACCGGCCGGGACAGGCCGACTCCGTCAACGGGTTACGAGAGTGCCTTGCGGGAGCGCTTCGCCGACCATCTCAGCGCGCCGGGGGCGCTCCAGATCGTCAAGAGCTGGAGAGACTTTCGCCAGGCGCTCAGCCCGCAGACGCGGCTGTTGGTGTGTCTGGACAATCGGGTGGACGACGACCTGCACCAATGCACCGAGTTTCGTCTGCATCGCGAGCGGGTGCGCACAGTTGCGGCTCAGCTTGCCGATCTGATCGCTGGTTGGCTGCTCGATGCGGCCCGCTTTGGCGTCAAGGCGACAATCCTGATCACGGCTGATCATGGCGCCACCAAGGTCTCGCGCAGCAGTGTGCCGTTGCCCGGTGCGGTGCCGATTGAACGGCGGCTACTACAGGTCTCCGCGGCCCCTGAGCCGGTGCCGGAAGGCTATGCCTATGTGGCGGCCGGTAGTCAGGCCGGCGGTTGGTTGATTCCCCATGGTCGGGTGTCGTTCGGATCGACCGCGAACTTGCTGCACGGGGGCCTGACTCCAGAGGAAGTGTTGATCCCCTTTATCCTGATCGCCCAAGGCGCTGCTCAGTCTCTATTCGCGCTGCATCTAACCCCGGCCGAGGCTCGCTGTCATGCAGCGACCAAGGGCTGGCACGCAACGCTCTGCCTAATGAACTCAGCAAATGAGACCTTTTTCAATCTCAAGGCCGTGGCCAAGTACCCCTTTGCCGGAGAGAGTCAAGCAATCGCTCGTCTTAATCCTTACGAGACTGAACCTCGGATCATCCTCAATCTGACGGCCAGCATCGAGCAGCAGGGTAAGACACGTGTTCCCTTCGATCTGCGTTATCAGCCTGGCGATGGGGCTCCATTCCAGACCCTGGCGTTTGAATTGGACCTGGAGTTGGGTGTACACCTGATCGAGAGTACCATGGCAGCGAGCGATTTCAATAATTTCTTTGACCTTTAACACCGGGTACGAGTGAGCATGGCAATTATTACTGATTTGGATCGTAAGATTGTCGAGTTGCTCGGCGATCTGACGATCGATAAGGAGCGAGTACGTAATCTCCATATACGCGAGGCACGGACGGTAACGACGTTTGTTGAGGAGTGGCTGGTGTCACGCTATGAAGGGCCGGAAAAAAATGACCAGGCCGTTTATCATGAGATAACCGCTTTTATGACGCAACACTTGCCAACAAAGACCGAGAAGGAGGGGCTGAAAAATCGCATTGTCAACGGTGACTCCGTCGTTGTTCTTGATCGCTTCACCGTCCGTGTCGATGTGTCCAAGGGTAAGCGTTTTGTCCACATCCCCTGCTTAGACGAGAGCAAGGCCGAGGCCAGCAATGTCCTTCTCGATGAGCATCCCGGACTTTTGAGCGGCGGCCAGTGGGGCGCTGGCCGGCTTATGTTGCGGCAAGACGGTAAAGACCGCAATGTAATTGAGCTGATCGAGTTCCGGCCCATGCAGTCCGGCCAGATCCGGTTACAGGCTCTCGTCGATGCACGCCAAGGTTTTAGCACTGCGGAGTGGCTAGGGGTCCTGATTCGCACAATGGGCTATGAACCGGAAGCCTACAACGAGGATCAACGACGGAATATCGTATTGCGGCTGCTCCCCTTGGTGCAGAAAAACTTAAACATGATGGAGTTGGCCCCCAAGGGTACCGGTAAGTCATTCGTCTTTTCCAATCTGAGTCGCCATGTCTGGCTCAACAGCGGCGGAGCTTTGACCAGGGCGCAGCTCTTCAAGAATTTGAGTACCCAGGAGGAGGGTTTGCTTGCCCGCTTTGATCTGTTGGTGCTGGATGAGGGCCAGTCCATCGAGTTTAAGGGGGAGAGTGATATTCATGCTAAATTCAAGGACTATCTGGAATCCGGCCATTACACCATCGGCCATGACAAGATTACCAGCGAGTGCGGCCTAATGGTTCTAGCAAATATCGAGTTGGACTACAGCGGATTGCCAATGCGGCCCGATTTCATCCGCCAGTTGCCCGAGATGTTCCATGATGATGCCCTGCTCGATCGCTTTCATGGGATCGTTGCCGGGTGGAAGATCCCGCGCATCACCAATGCCCATTTTGCCCAGGGTCCGGGCATCAAGGCCGATGTTTTCGGCGAATATGCGCACCAGATCCGTACGGCCAGCAGTACGCTTTTCCCGTATGGTCAGGTCCCGTCGATGCAGGGCGATACCCGCGACTCCAAGGCCATCGAGCGACTGGCTCGCGCCCTGTCACGGTTGTTCATGTTGAATCCGGAGCACCCCGACTACGAAGAATATGTACTCAAGCCCGCCATCGGTCTGCGCGAGCGCGTAAGGACTCAGCTTGCGGCTTTGAATCCGAGTGAATTTTCGCCCCAGGTCAAGATCAAGGTTGCCGGTCATTGACCGTGCCCTTTGCTCGATTTCGAGGACTTCCGGCAGACCGGGCGCAGTGTGACCGGCCTGGACTACCAAGTCTGGAAGTTCGGTCCGGTGCCGGTTGAGGGGTAGCACCGAATTCCACCCGCGCTCTTCGCGCCCAACACGCCCGCGAGCCCGCCGACCATCAGTGCATCGGGCTCGTCCCTGTCAGCGAGTGTCCCGGGCAAAGTCCTGCGCCACCTGTTGTCCTGACCGGGTCAGACGGTATTGCTGTCTGGGACTCTTCGGCGTATCGGGGTGTGTCTGTTCCAGCCAACCGGCGGCGAGCGCCGGTTGCATTGCGTACCTCCTGGATCTCGCGGGGTGGGGTAATCACCCGCTTGCCCTCCATGGTCGCGGTGATCTGTCGCTCGCTCAAAGTATTGCCTTCAATCGCCAACGAGCCCTGAATGGTACGGATACGATTGATACGCCGCAGTCGCAGGGCGGCGGCGGACTCACCCGCCTGGGTATGATGGCCGACCCGCTCGGAGATGTCGGCGATGAGCGCGACGATGGCGGGGGTGATCGCGAAGGGCGGTGCTTAGGGGGCGACCATGGGCTTCGACTCAACCCCGCGTTGCGCAACCATTGTCAAGCCCTTGGATCAGATCGGGCTTTACTGTACCGTGCAGTACATCTCCAGTACCGCCGTTGAGAGGGGCGATGGCCACCGCCAAGACCACCACGTTGACCTTCCGCATCGAACCCGGCCTGAAGGAGGCGCTACGTACGGCCGCCGCCCGCGAGCATCGCTCCATTGCCAACATGGTGGAGGTGCTGATCCGCGACCATTGCGGGCGCCACGGGATTGTGATCCCCGAGCAGGGCCGGCTGTTCGATGACAGCGGGAAACCCGCAAGCTGACCCCTGAAGTGAAGAAGTTCGCCGACGATGTCGGGGCCGAAGCGGGCGAGTTCTTCACTCCGCCAGAGGTCGTGGACAGGGCGAGTGATCGGGCGCGGGATGCCGCCAACCGGGCAGAGATCGAAAAACTAGCGCTCGCGCAGGAGTTATTCTGCGGAGCTGTTCGCAGTGAACCGAAAAAAAAGACTTCGATTGGGCTCATTCCGCAATCTTGGGACCTGAGATCAGTCAATACGGTTGTAACGAATTTCGAGTACGGCCTGTCACTACCCCCATGAACACTCAGGAGCTCACCGCCCTGCTCGACCGTCTGCGCGCCGAGCCGCACGAGGGCGAATGGCTGGAATTCAAGGCCAATCGCTTCGAGCCGCGCGCGCTGGGTGAGTATCTCTCCGCCTTGGCGAATTCAGCCTGCCTGCTGGGCAAGCCACGGGCCTATCTGGTCTTCGGCATCGAGGACGGCACCCATGCCGTGGTCGGCACGACCTTCGATCCAGCGGCGGAGACGGTCAAGGACCGGGATGGCCGGGGCAACCAGTTGCTGCCGCTGTGGCTGTCTGTGCATCTGCAACCCAACACCGGCTATGAGATTCACTCGTTCGACTATCAGGGTCGGCGGGTGTTGCTGTTCGAGATCCACCCCGCCTATGACCGCCCCGTCGAATTCGACGGGACGGCCTATATCCGCGATGGCTCCAGCAAGACGGAGCTGCGCAAGTATCCGCAGAAGGCACGTCAGATATGGAACCGCCGGGTGGACTGGAGCGCCGAGGTCTGTGAGCGCGCGACCCTCGATGACCTGGACCCGGACGCTATCGCCAAGGCGCGCTTTGAATACAAAACCAAGTTTCCCGCCAAGTCCGCCGAGGTGGACGCTTGGGATCCCCCGGTGTTTCTTAATAAGACCAAGTTGGCGATCCGAGGCGGGCTGACCCACGCCGCCCTGCTGTTGCTGGGGCGGGAGGAATCGAGCCCCCTGCTGGCACCGGCCGTGGCGCGGATGAGCTGGATACTCAAGAACGATCGAAACGAGGAATTGGGCTACGAGCATTTTGGCCCGCCTTTCCTGCTCAACGTGGATCGGATGCTGGCGCGCATCCGCAACCTCACCGTGCGCGAACTCCCGGACGGCACCCTGTTCCCGGTGGAGATGTCGCAATATGACCCCTGGGTGATCCGCGAGGCGCTGCATAACTGCATCGCCCATCAGGATTATGGTTTGCGGGGCCGCATCAACATCGTCGAGACGCCGGACGCACTGATCCTGAGCAATGTCGGGTCTTTCCTGCCGGGCAATGTGGAGGCGGTAATCCAGCAGGATGCCCCGCTGGAGGTTTACCGTAACGGCTTGTTGGCGGAGGTGATGGTCAATCTGAACATGATCGACACCCAGGGTGGCGGCATCAAGCGCATGTTCATTAAGCAGCGCAACCGCTTCTTTCCCCTACCGGATTACGACCTCTCCGCCCCGGAGCGCGTCAAGGTGGCGCTTCAGGGGCGGATTCTGGACGCGCGCTACACCCGGCTGTTGATGGCAAATACCGATTTCGATCTGTGCACCATCATGCTACTGGACAAGGTGCAGAAACGCCGGCCGATCACCGCCGAGGAGCATCGTTTGCTCAAGGCCGGTAACCTGGTGGAAGGCCGCTATCCGAACACGGTGGTCGCCGGCAAGGTGGCCGCGGCGGTCGGCGAGAAGGCGAGACATATCCGGGATCGGGGATTTGATCGAAAATACTATGAAGACCTGATCTTGGCCTTGGTGAAAGAACACCAACCGGTGACGCGAGAGGACATCGACCGGCTTTTACTGGACAAGCTTCCGGAAGTGTTGGACGACGGGCAAAAGGAGAACCGCATCCACAATCTGCTCGGGAAACTGGCCAAGCAGGGGCAAATCCGCAACGCGGGTAGTCGCAGATGTCCACGCTGGGTTTTGATAAGTTCCAGCCCTTAGCTCGACGGAACACCTTGCATTTATCAATTAGGCACGCCTATCTTGCGGAAAAACAAAAAGACTTCTTTTGATAGAGCGGCTAGATAGCGCGGTTTCTCGACACCGCAATCAAGAAATCAAACAAGATAGGACCGTCCGATGAGCGAATCCGGCTACGTCGAACTCCCCGTCATCGCCTGGCTCTCCGGCCACGACATCCCGTTGGTGATCGCCGAGTACAAGAGCTATGTCAGCAGCGGCAAGGACTGGACCGAGGCGGTGCACCAACGGCACCGTTATCAGCGCCAGGCACCGCTGATGCTGGCGCCAAATGTGTTCAGTGTGGCTGCGGATGAGGACGCCTTGCGCTACGGCACCGTGCATGGAGGTCAGCAAGCCCGACGAGGTGGTACGCACCCGGCGAGCCCAAGTGGCCGGAATCTTGATCAAGCCCGGCAACAGCCATCCGTTCAATGAGCGCCGCCGCGATGTCCTCGCCGTGACAACGTCGCGGCACGCGCTCCCATCGGGATCAGGCCGCGCCGATCACCCCGCCGTCCTCGCGGGTGATGACGATGGTCCCCGAGCGCGGTCGTGCTCCGCGGTCGGGCCAACTGCTCACCGCCGTCGGGTCTTCACTGGTTCCACCCTCGCCCGGATGCTGGATATTCACGAACAGGGCACGGTTGTCGGGTGTCGAGGTGACGCCCGTGACCTCGCAGCCCCTGGGACCGGTCAGGAAGCGACGCGTCTCGCCGGTCAATGGGTCCGCGCAGAGCATCTGATTGGTTCCGATCCGCTCGTTCACGCCACCCTCGGCATAGCTTGACTCACTGGTGGTGGCATCGGTTTGAATCCACAGCCGACCGGTCGAGTCGAACCAGAGTCCGTCCGGGCTATTGTACTCATCGCCGAGGATGTTGCCCTTGAGCTTGTCGACGCTTTGCGCCCGGTCACCGGCCAGGGCGAAGATGTCCCAGGTGAAGGTGAGCGCGGTGTTGTCTGCGCCGGCCTCGTGCCAGCGAATGATATGACCGTAGACGTTACCCGAGCCGAACCCCTCGCCGGCGTCACCGCCGCGCGGGTTGGCCGTGTCTATCGGGGGTCGAGCCGAGCCCGCGTTGGTCGTCGGGGTGTTGACCGATTCCGGGGTGCGGCCGCGGTTGCTGTTGTTGGTGAGAGTGCAATACACGGTCGAGCGTTTAAACGGATGGGCGCTGATCCACTCCGGCCGATCCATCATGGTCGCACCCGCCAGATCCGCTGCCTGGCGGGTACGAATACAGATCTCCGCCTGGGTCCAGCCCGCCAACGCGGGATTGTCGGGTGTCAGCTCGAGCCACTCACCGCTGCCATCCTCATGGAAACGGGCCACATAGAGGGTCCCCTCGTCGAGCAGGTCCATGTTGGCGCGACGCTGATTCGGGTCGAAGCGCCCCTTGGTGACGAACTTATAGATGTACTCATTACGCTCATCATCACCGGTATAGACGACCACGTGGCCATCAGGGGCGACCACCAGTTCGGCGTTCTCGTGCTTGACGCGCCCCAAGGCGGTCCGTTTCTTGGGCGTGCCACGCCGATTGAAGGGATCGATCTCGACCACATAGCCGAAGCGATGCGGTTCGTTGGGATTGAGATCGGCACGGAAGCGCGCGTCGACCTCATGCCACCGGTACCCGACACCTTCCTGAGTAATGCCATAGCGGGATTGGCCGGCGAGGATTTCGAGTTTTTGATCTTCACCCGGAACGCTTTCGACATCGCCGGTGGGGTTGGCGAAATAGCCGTTCCAGTTTTCCTCACAGGTCAGATAGGTCCCCCAAGGGGTGCGTCCACTCGCGCAGTTGTTCAGCGTGCCCAGTACCGAGGTGCCGGTCGGGTCGGCGGCGGTTTGCAGCAGCGGGTGGCCGGCCGCGGGACCCGACAGCAGCATCGGGGTGTTGCCGTGGATCCGGCGGGCAAAGCGTGACGGACGCTTCACTTCCCAACCGCCCGTGAGTCGATCGACCCCGATCTCGATGACGCTCACGCCATGCGCATGCTGGGATTTTCGGGCCTTTTCCAGCGACCAGTTCTCCATGCCATCGGGAAACAGGAGCTCCTGATCGTTATACTCATGGTTCACGCACAGGAGGCCGCGATAGCCCCGTCCCTTCTGCGGGAATGCGAAGAACTTCATGCCGTCGTGGTGGTCACCCGACTGCAGCGTCTGCTCCTCGGCGGTATTACTGGCATCGTCCTTCCAGGCCGGCGCGCCCGGTGGCTGGTCGAGCGCCCCGATCGGATCACCCCAGGCGTAAAGCACCTGGTAGGTGTAACCGGGCGGCAGACGCACATCGTCGAGCAGACCCGCGGCGAGCGTGTTGGCTGGAATCCCGTCGAAGCCGATGCCGCCAAAGTCGGGGCGAGGTGGGATCGAGGTATCGTATGCACGCGCTTCACGCAGACCTCCCGGAACAGGGATCCCGAGAAAACCCAGTGCCGCGGCGCCCAATCCACCGATCAGGAGTTGCCGACGTTTCATATTGACCGCGACGATCTCATTGAGATGGCGGTTACCGCTGACATTACTGACGCTATCTTCTTCATTGGACGAGCGCATGACAATCCCCCTGCGTGATCGTGACAGCCTTGACTGATGTTGGCGGGAATGGCGCGGCAACACGTGCTGCGATCCCGCGTCAGGGCACAGTCTAATGTCTGATCATTACAGTCGGATTAAGGCCGGGGGCGTCGCGATCGGTGTCGGACGAGACCCGAATCCGTCGCCTGGTGATGTATCGCCGTCGGACGAGATAACCGGATGTAGGGGCGGGTTTCAAACCCGCCTCTACGCCAGGGTCGGTCCGTATATCAGGTACGAAGGCGATCAATGCGGTCGATGTCACCAACTGCGCTTGTGCGCCGGCGCTCATGGTTGCGGTTCTTTGGTGTGCCAGCTCTTCGCGTTGGCCCGCTGTTCCTCGGCTTGGGCTTGTTTTTTTGCTTTCTGCGAACGCAATTGCGCCTCCCGCTGCGCCTGCCCGGTCTTTGCTTGCGCCGCGCGCGTAACGGATTCAGCCTCCAAGGCATCTTTCCTGGCGCGGCGCTCGATGTCGGCCGTCCGGGGGCGGCGTCCGCTAAGGAGGTCGCGCTCTCGACGCAGTTGCGCTTGCTGCTCAAGTAGCGTGGCGAGTTCTTCGCGTGCCCATCGCTTGCGGATCGGTGAGGCGTTGCCCCCCAAGTCGTCGCGCAGATTCCGTTCACCGCGCGCCAAGGTGCGCAGTTGTTCCTTGATGTCTTGCAGCCTGGCGTGATGATCCGGGTTTGCCGCATCGCGCCGCGATGTCGTGTATCGGCCCCGGCTGGCCCGTTCCTTCTCCAGCCGTTTGACCTGCTCGATGGCGGAGTAGGGGTTGTCGTCGGTCCTCCGGCTGGAGGCTCCCCGAGCGGGTTGGCTCTGGATATCCAACTCGTCCGTGGCGAAGTCGGCGGGGCAGGGTTCGTCCGAGAATCCGACCTCCCCCGCCGCGTTGGTGCATCGGTAGATCGCGGCGATGGCCGGGTTGGGGCTGCTCAAGGCGGCGATGCCGATGCCGATGCCGAGTGTCAATATCAGAGACATTGATGAAAGGGGCTTTGCCATGATCCAGGTCCTTGTTGCGTTGTGACATTGCCAATCGCATTAACGATAGCAGGCCGCCGTGAGACCGGCGTCGCAGGATCGGCAATCGGTCCGGCTGCCGGGTTCCTTGCATCTTGATCGTCGTCAGGTGTGACCGGGCTTGCCCGCCATTTGCATCCGGGCTACATTCGAACCCTTATCGTACCTGGGGCGGTTGGTTTTCCGCCTTGTCGCGGCCGGCGGCCGCACGGCCCGCGGCTGCACACGCAGCCACCGCCGGGTCTCACCGAAACATGATGCGTACTGCATGTCCACCACTGACACCATTACAGAAACACAGAAGATCCGGGGCGACGCCCTGGCCAAAGACGTTCGCCAGGCGGTTGCCGCGCGTGCCGCGGTGCTGACGGCAACCGGTTTCAAGCCGAAGATGGCGGTGATCCTTGCCTCTGATGATCCGGCGTCGCTCAGCTATTCGCAATCGAAGCAGCGCACCGCCGCCCAACTGGGTATCGAACTTGACATCCATGACCTGGGCAGCGACACCACACAGGAGCGCTTGGAGGAGACCTGTCGGGCGCTGTCGCGGGATGTGACGGTGCACGGCATTCTGTTGGAGCTGCCGCTCGCCCCGCACCTTCACGGCGACCGGGCACTGGACCTGATCGCGCCGGCCAAAGACATCGACGGCATGACCGCCTACAGCATGGGTCTGATCACCACCGGACGGGAGGACGAGGCGCTGACCTCGGCGACGGCGCAGGCCTGCATCATGCTCGCGGAGACGCGCGGCTCGGTGGCCGGCAAGCAGGTAGCCGTCATCGGGCGCGGGCGCACCGTCGGCCGGCCCCTGGCCAGCATGCTGGTGAATCGCCATGCCACGGTGACCGTGTGCCACAGCCGCACCCGCGATCTCGCGGCGGTGCTGGCGGATTGTGAGCTGGTATTCGTGGCCATCGGCCGGGCCCATCAGATCGGGCGCGCGCAGGTGCGGGCGGGCCAGATCCTCATCGATGCGGGCATCAATTATCTGAACGGCAAGCTGGTCGGAGACCTGGACGCGGCCGCGGTGGAGGGCCTCGCCGCGGCGCTGACGCCGGTTCCCGGCGGTGTCGGGCCGCTGACCTCCGCGCTGATCTTTCAAAATCTGATCCGCGCGGCCGAGAGACAACAGACTGATCCGACGACGCGATGAACACTCCAATCACCGATTCAACCGCTGTGACCGACACCCTCTGGACGCAGTCGCTGCAGGACTTTTTATCCGCCACCGCGAGTGCCCAGCCCACGCCCGGCGGCGGCAGTGTCGCCGGTGTGACCGCGGCTTGCGGCCTGGGTCTGGTGGTGATGGCCCTGGAGATCTCCGGCAAGCGCAAGGACGCGGCACGGCCCGCGGAGATCACTGCACTGCTGGCCGAATCACGCCCGGTGATGGCGCAGATCGCCGCTGCGGCGGATGCGGATATCGCGGCCTTCCGGGCCTACATGGCGGCACTCAAGTTGCCGAAGGACACGGATGATAAGAAACGGCAGCGCGCCGAGTCCCTGCAGGCCGCGGTTATCCGCGCGACTGAATCACCGCTGCAGGCGGCACGGTTCATGGTCGCGGCGCTGCACCTGGCGACCCGTGCCCTGCCGCTCACGCATCCCCATGTGCTGAGCGATGTCGGGGCCGGCGCCGGCATCCTGGAGGGCGCGCTCAAGGCCGTGCTCTACAATGTGGACATCAATCTTCCCGGCTTGCGGGATGCCGCATTCCAATCGGCTTGCGGCACGGCCCGTGTCCAACTGGCCGAGGAAGGTTCCCGGCTCGCGGCTGAGGTGCTGGCAACCGTTTCGCGCGGTCTGGGCGGCCCGGCCTGAGTCTTACCCATGCCCACCGTCATCGACCCACCCGCCGCCACCGACAACGCGGTGCAGCGCATCCTGCTCGAAGGTGTCTCCTGGCAGCGCTTCGAACAGTTGTCCGCCTGCTTCGAGGACAGCCGTGCGGTCCGCCTCACGTACCTGGATGGGAGCCTGGAGCTCATGTCGCCGATCGGGCCAGAGCACGAAACGCGCAAGATGAGCATCGGCTATCTCCTCGAGGCCTATCTGACCGCGCACGGGATCCGCTTCTATGGCCGCGGCGGCTTCACCCTGAAGCAGCCCGGCCGGGCCGCCGGTGAGCCGGACCAGTCCTACTGCATCGGCTCCGACAAGTCACTGCCGGATCTCGTCATCGAGGTCGTCGTCACCCACGAGGCGCTCAGCAAGCTCCCGCTTTATCAGGGGTTGGGGATCCTGGAGGTCTGGCTCTGGCGCAACGGCGATCTGGAGGTCCATGTACTGGAACCCGACGGCTACCGCCGCGACACCCGCAGCCGACTGCTGCCGGATCTGGATCTGGCCCTGCTCGCCGCCCATGCGCGGATGCCGGACCAATACGACGCGGTGCAGGCGTTTCGGCGCTTGATCGTTTAGGCGAGATACTCCGCCTTGGTAAAGTCGTAACTGAGTTCCGCGCTCGGTAACTGGAGGTAATTGCCCTGCAGGAAATCCGGGCGGCAGTTCCAGACGCGCGCGATGGTTTCCGGGTCCTCGATGCCGGCGGCGATGACCGCGGACCCCAGGTCGCGCAAGTCGCGGACGATCCTGGCCAGCACGCCCTGTTCAGAGTTCGTCAGGGTATGGGTGGAGAGTTTGACCAGGGAGACCGCGAACTCCGCCAGGATCTCCCGTTCGGCTGGGTTGCCGGAGCAGTCGGCGATACAGACCTGGACCCCGTATTTGCGCAGGTTGGCCATCAAGGGCCTGGCCGTGTCCAGGTCGCGCACGATTTCGCTCATCCGCAGCGCCAGCAGCGGCCGTAAGCGGATCAGGTTGCGCTGGACGATCTGGTCGCGGAACCACTGGAGCCACTGGGGGGCGGCGACCGCGGTCAGCGTCTGATGGACGAGCAGCCGCAGCCGCGGGTGCGCGACCCGCTGGACGTCCATCACGTCCATCGCGCGCTGCATCACCCAACGGTCAATCGCCGGCATGAGACCGGTCCGTTCGGCCACGGGCAGGAAGTCGTGGGGTGGTATGTGCTCGCCGTCCGGGGCGCGCAGCCGCAACTGGACCTCGTAGAGTTCACCGGCGTCCTGGCCCAGCGACAGGATGGGTTGGAACAGCAGCATCAGCCCCTGGCGGGCAATGGCGCCTTCAAGCAGGGTGCGGATTTGGGCATCCGCCTGCGCGGGTTGCCCCGGGGTGACCGCCGGCTCCCAGAACTGCACCCGATTCCCGCCGGCCGCCTGCGCGGCCATGGCGGCCTTCTGCCCGCGCGAGAGCATGGTCAGCGCATCGTCCGCCGCGGGCGCAAAGCGTCCGATGCCGATGCTGACCGTTGTCTGGTGCTCCGCGGCCTCCGCCGCCGACCCGGTGCGGCCCGCCGATCCGGAGTCGGCGAGCAGGTGGCGCAGCCGCTCGGCCAGGTCGACCAGCGCGCGCGCATCATCGCGCTTGGCCAGCAAGGCATAGCTGAAGTCCCCCAGCCGCGTGGCGCATTCCTCGGGGGTCATACGGTTGCTGAGTTCGACCTCCAGGCGGCGCGACAGTCGATCCGTCCCATCGAAACCGAGCCGATCCAGGGTCTCTTGCGGCGAGTCGATCTCGATCAGCAAGAGCCCGCCCTCACCCGTGGTCCCGCAGGAGCGGACACAGCGATCCAGGTGCCGCATGAATTGGTCGGGCTGGAGCAGCCCGGCGGCGGCATCCCGGCGACTGACCGCCAGCCGGCGCTCGCGCAGCCAGCGGGCCATGCGGATGCGGTGTTCGATCGAGTCGATCAGCAGTTTGCGCTGGATCGGTTTGGCGAGAAAGCTGTCGCCGCCCACGCGCAAGGCGTCCATCTGCCGGTCAAGGTCCAGTTCCGACGACAGAAAGATGATGGGCAGATCCAGGAACTCGTCCTGATCACGGATGATCGCCGTGAGCTCGTCGCCGTTGGCGTCCGGCATGTAGAGATCCATCAACACCAGATCCGGTCGGAAAGAGCGGATCGCGTCCAGAACCTTGAGCGGCTCGCCGACCACCCGTGATTCGATGTTGGCGTTGGTGAGCAGCAGGGCGACATACTTGGCCTGGGCCGGGTCATCCTCGACCACCAGTACACGGTAACGGCCGGCGTCGCCGATGCCGCTGAGTTGCAGCACCCGCTGGGCCAGATCCCCGGCCGCGACCGGGGCCAAGTAGACGCCCTGGGCACCGGCCCGCATGGCCTGCAGGCGCGTCTCGATGGCCTCCCGCGCGGCGATGCACAGGAGTTCCGGACGTTGCTCCGCGTTGGCCAGCAGGCCGTTGAGAAAGGGTTCCAGGGTCGTGCCGGTCGGCACCTTGTCCATTTCCAGGATCAGCACGGCCGGGGCGGTCTGCGCGGTCGCCGCGGCCAGGGCGTCCGGGGCGGCGAAGATCCGCAGCGTCAGTCCCTTCTGGTTGAGGAGCGAACTCAGGTCGAGGCACAGCGCCGTATCGTCACCCAGGTAGTAAACGTGGTTTTTGGGTATCCGGTGCGTCATGGGAGTCAGCATCTCGTGAACCTCGATGCAGTCTGCTTGGTTTCCCAGGGCCGAAACGTGCATGCACGCCGGCCTCCCTGCTGTCGCCGACCGACTCGCCGCGGTTCCTTCGCTGTGTCTGCGGACGCGCGGCGGCTGTCAGCGCGTGCTTAAGGTAGCACGTCCGGGCCTTTGGCTTGCGTTCCGGTCGCACCCGCGGGCCTGCCCGGTCGTGTATCAGTATCACGGTGGTTGAAATCTGCCGACGATTTCTATAGGTTTCCCGATTGAAACCTGCTGGGGGTGTCCGAACCGAGTGTCGGGCTGAGAGAGTCCCTTTGAACCTGATCCGGATCATGCCGGCGCAGGAAAGCAGGCGAACCCTCGCCGGAACCCCGCGTCGCCGCGGTCCCGCCGCCGCCTGTTCGCTGCCGCTTTCCGTCCCGCCGGCCTCTGGCCGATCGATCAGCCCCGACGCTGGTTCCCGGAATTTGAACAACCAGCGCCCCAGCGCGCCCGCTTGCATCGCGAGGACATCACATGAGCGCCATCCCGAAAACATTCGTCCAGAAAACCGCGCAGTTGTCGGACGAGGTCACCCAGCCCTTCCCAGGGTCCCGCAAAGTGTATGTCCAGGGGTCGCGGCCGGACCTGCGCGTGCCCCTGCGCGAGGTCAGCCTCACCCCCACCCAGACTAGCCAGGGGATCGAAGAAAACCCGCCGGTGTTCATCTACGACACCTCCGGGCCCTACACGGACCCGACCGTCCACATCGACCTGATGGCCGGCCTGCCGGACCTGCGCTCGGCCTGGATTGAGGAGCGCGGCGACACGCAGCGCCTGGCCGGCCCCAGTTCCGAGTTCGGGCGCCGCCGTCAGGGGGACGCGGGTCTGGCGCATCTGCGTTTTGCGCACCTGCGCACGCCTCGCCGCGCCAAGCCGGGCGGGAATGTCTCCCAGATGCATTATGCACGGGCGGGGATCATCACCCCCGAGATGGAATACGTCGCGATTCGCGAGAACATGCGCCTGGATACATTGCGCGGCGACCCGCGTTATGCCAAGGTCTTGCGCCAGCACCGCGGTCACTCGTTCGGCGCCAGTCTGCCGGAGACCATCACCCCCGAATTCGTGCGTGCCGAGGTCGCCCGCGGTCGCGCCATCATCCCGGCCAACATCAATCATCCGGAATTGGAGCCCATGATCATCGGGCGCAACTTCCGGGTGAAGATCAATACCAATATCGGCAACTCCGCGGTCACCTCCGGAATCGAGGACGAAGTCGAAAAGATGGTCTGGTCGGCCCGCTGGGGCGGCGATACCCTGATGGATCTCTCGACGGGTAAGAACATCCACGAAACCCGCGAGTGGATTCTGCGTAATGCCCCCATGCCGATCGGCACAGTACCGATCTATCAGGCGCTGGAGAAGGTCGACGGCAAGGCCGAGGAACTCACCTGGGAAATGTTCCGCGACACCCTCATCGAACAGGCCGAGCAGGGCGTGGATTATTTCACCATTCATGCCGGAGTCCTGCTGCGCTATGTGCCGCTGACCGCGGATCGGGTGACCGGCATCGTCTCGCGCGGCGGGTCCATTCTGGCCAAGTGGTGTCTGGCGCACCATCGGGAGAACTTCCTCTACACCCATTTCGAAGACATCTGCGAGATCATGAAAGCCTATGATGTCGCTTTCAGCTTGGGTGATGGATTGCGCCCGGGGTCCATTGCCGACGCCAATGACGCCGCCCAGTTCGCCGAACTGGAGACCCTGGGCGAATTGACCAAGGTCGCCTGGGATCATGATGTGCAAGTCATGATCGAAGGCCCGGGCCATGTGCCGCTGCAGATGATCCAGGAGAATATGGAGAAGGAGCTGATCGAGTGCTACGAGGCGCCCTTCTATACACTCGGGCCTCTGATCACCGACATCGCCCCCGCCTATGATCACATCACTTCCGGCATCGGCGCCGCCAACATCGGCTGGTACGGCACCGCTATGCTCTGCTATGTCACGCCCAAGGAGCACCTGGGTCTGCCCACCAAGCAGGACGTGCGCGACGGCATCGTCACCTACAAGATCGCCGCCCATGGTGCGGATCTCGCCAAGGGCTTGCCGGGCGCCCAGATTCGCGACAATGCGCTGTCCAAGGCGCGCTTTGAATTCCGCTGGGACGATCAATTCAATCTCTCGCTCGACCCCGAGCGGGCGCGCGAATATCACGATCAGACCATGCCCCATGACTCCCACAAGGTCGCCCATTTCTGCTCCATGTGCGGCCCGCACTTCTGCTCCATGAAGATCACCCAGGACGTGCGCGACTATGCCCAGGCACACCGGTTAGACAACGTCGAGATCGCGATCGAGGAAGGCATGAAGGAAAAGGCGGAGGAGTTCCGCAAGGAGGGGGCGCGGATCTACCAGGAGGTTTGACGAGGCAGACGGGTTTTCCTTCGCTTGGGATCAACCGACAATAGGCAGCAGCCCATGTCCAGCACCGCCGAAGACCTGATCCACCGTCACCGCTATACGGTGGAGGATTATTACCGTATGGGCGAGGTCGGCATCCTCGCACCGGATGCGCGGGTCGAACTGATTGACGGGGAGGTGATCGAGATGCCGCCGATTGGAGCGCCGCATGCGAGTATCGTGACCGATCTGCAGACGGCACTGGTGCGGGCGGTGGGGGATGCCGCGGTTGTGCGCGTGCAGAACCCCATTCAGTTGGGCCGACACGACGAGCCCCAACCCGACATCGCCCTCGTCAGGCCGCCGGCCTCCAAGTACCGCCGGCGCCACCCGGCGCCCGCGGATATCTTGCTGCTGATCGAGGTTGCCGACACCACGCTGCGCTACGATCGCGACGTAAAGATCCACGTCTATGGCCGGGCCGGTATTCCCGAGGCGTGGCTATTGGATGTCAATGCCCGTACCATCAGGTGTTACCGCGCACCAAGTCACACCGGATACCTGGAATCGGAGCCCGTGACCGATGTAACGGCGGTGAGGGTTCCCGGCTTGGAGTCAGTCCATCTCGATCTCTCGCGTCTGCTGTAGGGTGCGGCGACGAAGGGACATTGGCGGCGAATGCTCCCGACCGCGGAGTCTGGAAAGAACCTATCTCACGCCAAGTCGCCAAGCACGCCAAGAATCGCGCAATTCTGCGGTGCTCCCCGGTCACTCCGCGAGCGCCTCCGGTTTCGCTATTGCCTTGAAGACCCTTGGCGTCTTGGCGCCTTGGCGTGAGCCATTCCGGGTCTGCGCCAAGCTGGTGCGGCGGATGCGTCCGCGTGGGCGCAATTCGCCACCAGTGTCAGGAACGAACTGCACCCTTCAAGAAACCTGGTGGCCGGAGCGATGTTCAGGGCGCGCCTGCGCGACCGGGTTATTGCCGTTCATTGACGCGCCCCGAGGCTCAGCCGATACTCGTGTGAAGTGAGTGAGTCCCACTCGAATCGGAAGACGCAACATGGCACTCGCGCGTAAGCTCCAACCTTTAGGCGACGCCTGTCCCGATGGCTACGAAAGCGATCTGGTGGCCTGGGCCGAGGCGAACGCGGCATTGCTCCGCCAGCGGCGACTCGCCGAGATCGATGTCGACCACATTGCCGAGGAGTTGGAAGACTTGGGCAAGAGCGAACGGCGCGCCTTGGGCAGTCATCTGCGTAACCTCCTGCTGCATCTCTTGAAGTGGGAGTTTCAGCCCAGTCGCCGCGGCACCAGTTGGCAGCGGTCCATCATCAGCGCCCGGCGCGAAATCGCCGTCATCCTCGAAGATAGTCCGAGTCTGGTCGGCAGCGTCCCGACTCTGATCCTGCGGGAATACCCCTCGGCGAGACGGCTCGCGGCCATCGAGACCAAACTCCAGGCGGATCGCTTTCCCTCCGCCTGTCCTTACACCACGGAACAGATCATCGCGGACGTTTATTGGCCGGGTACCGCCTAGCGGCACGCGACGGCGGGCCTTGATCATCGTTCCGGCCAGCGATGCTCAATTGGAGTCCAAGGCTTCAGCCTTGGCCTGCCGCTCCAAGGCGGAAGCCTTGGACTCCAGTCGACTTCCCGGAACCGGGCTCACCGGCCGGCTTCGTGGACACGGGCAGCCGCGGTAGATTAGTCTTTGCCAACCGACGCTCGTTTGATGACGTCCGACCGGACAACTGAAGGAAATCAGTCCGCTGGTGCAAATTTAGGCGGCCCCGAGGCAATTGATGGACTCAAGAGCAATTCCCAGTCTTCACAGCTACTTGGAAGCGGCCTCGGTATCCGGTGATCCCGAGGAACAGGCGTGTGCCCAGAACTTCTTGCTTGACGAACGTCCGCCTGTGGCCGCGCTGGCCCTGTATCAGCCCCGTTTCCTCACGGGCTCTATCAGCGGACTGGACGACTGGTACGGTCGACATCGCGGCTACGCAACGGAGCACCTGTTCATTGATCAGGACGAGCCCCTGATTCCCTACACTTTCCGCGACATCAACATTCGTAACAGGCTGACTCAGATTGATGTGCGTTTGAATCTGATTCGGATTGAGCACGCGGCTTGGCCTTGCTCTCTGCGCGGACATTCTTTTGAGGAAATCAAGACCCAAATCGAGACGTTTCAGTCTGGTGACGCGTCAGCGAGGGCCTACCTTCAGGGTCTTTGCGACGCCTGGAACCCGGAGCGCGACCAACGCCCGGCCTATGTCACGACTGAGATCCAGGTTGAGGACTGCCTGGCCGACGGCGTCGTCGACTGGGCACTGCAGTTGCGCGACCGTCTGGGGTTAGGCCACTACGACCCTGGCCGTTCCGGACGGCCGGTCGAGATCTTCCTCATGCGCTACCCGGTTGCCGAGGTCATTGCCGCGTCCGCCGGCCAGGGTCACCCGGCGATCCCGACGGTGCTGGATGGTGACATCAACCCATTCTTTTTCCCAAGCCCACTTCCTCAGCCGAACGCGACCGAAGCGCTGCGCTACGGCAGAACAGTAAACCTTACTCCGGTAGAAACGGAGAATGATTACCAGATGGGTTGTGAACTGCTACATGCGCGCATCCCTTACCGTCCCGAGCATTTCTATCGCGCCGGCATCATTACCGAACCGGTGACCATGCCGCTGGTTCGCGCGCGGGGTTTTCACCTGCCCTGGGTCCGTCTCTATGCCGAGCGGGATGACTTCGGGGCGGATTTCTGCGCCGGTGCCGTGCGATGAAGGCGCCTGCCGTCAGCCCGGCGGCTGAGCGTTGGAGCGCCCGGTTCACCACCGATCCGGTCCAGGCCATCGGCGACCTGTTGGCCGGCCGCATCTTCCTGGGCTCCTTCGCGCGGGCACGCCCCTCCGAGGCCCTGATCCAGATCCTCTCCCCTGACCAGATCCAGCCGACGGATTTGGCAATGCGCGAGTGGCTCGGGCAGGTAATTGGCTCCCCGGCACGCGCCGATCTGCCGGGCAAGCGCTTCGCCGACGCACTCGTCGATGCGTTCCGCGCCATCCTGCTGGTGCCATTGCCCGAGTCGCGCGCCTGGTGCGCGCAGCAGCAGGGCCGGCTGAGGTCCTGGCTGCGCAGTTTTTATTTCGGCCGCTCCCGCGATCCGGAGGCCGCACTGCTGGTCGCCCTGACCCAGGGCCAGCCGGACCGCCGCCTGCTCGGGCTGTGGCTCGGGCTCGCCCGACTCTCCGGGGGGGTGTCAGCGGACTATGCCCGGCTCGCCATCACCGGGCTGCGTCTGATGCCGGCGGACGATGAGGGCAAGGTGGAGCGCTCGGTGCCGACGGCCATGCTGCGTGGAGTGCTGGATTACGGCGAGGCGCTGGCGCGGCGCGGCGATATCAAGGGCAAGACCTGGCTCGCCGAATTGGATTACCTGGCTGCCGTCTATCCGATGAGTGTCGATCAGTGGGGTCGACGCTTCCGCGATCTGGTGCAGACGCGGGATGTCTCCGCGCCGGTGCGAAAGTGGTTGGATCAGCGCTATCCGGCAGCGTTTCAGGCGCGCGAGGCGAGAACGGTGAGGGTCATCCTTGCGCCGCCCGATCCTGACGAACGGCAGACACTTCTGAGACAGCTTCCGGGACGGCTGAGTGCCATTCGCCCGGAGCTTGAAGCGTTTCTCGACAAGCATCGCCAGTACTGTCGCGAGAGCGGCGACAGCCACTACCTGATCCGGACCTTCTGTAACCTGGGGGACCGGCTGCTTGGGCCAGACCCAGCCTGGGCGCGCGACTTGGCCCACGAGGCTGCCCGCTGGAATCCGCAGGACCCAGTTCCTTGGTCGCTTCTCGCCCGCGCACTGGATGCGGAGGGCGATTGGCACCGTGCCCACGCAGTTTACTGGCACGCGCGCCGCCGTTTCCCTCACGACGATAAACGCCACAATCAGTTGGCCCACGCGTTGATCGTCCACGGAGAGGTCGAGCTCGGAGAAGCTGTCTACCGCGCGGCCATGCAGCTATTTCCAAACGACCCTTATAGTCGCAATGACCTCGCTCACACCCTGCGTATCACCAACCACCGCGAACGGGCGGTGATGGTATACCGGGAGGCTCAGCAGCATTTCCCTCGCAACCCTGCAATCGTCAACGGACTCGCGGATACTCTGAGAGACTTGGGACGGCTCGATGAAGCTGAAGATGTCATGCGCTGGGCTGATCAGCTCGACATGGACGAGCGGAGCGCGGCCAAGCGCGGCCAAACCCGCGCTCGCTTGCAACAAGCGTTGAGCGGCCAGCCGGTGCGGCTCAAGCAGACGCGCACCCCCGACGAAGGCCCCGGCGGTGACCTCGATGCACTGACCGATATTACCGGAGAGGATGTGTCGCATGACCCTGCTATCGGCCGCGCCATCCTGCTGCGCCGGGTCGGCGGCGATCACCTGGAACGGGCTTGGACAGAAATCGCGACCCTGCCGCCCGGCACTACTCAACTCATCGAGACCGGTCTCTGGCATGCCCGATCCCAGGGCTGGCGAGCCGCCGCCGATTGGTTCGACCATCACTGGGAGCGCTACGCGGGCGATGGCGTGCTGCGCGTGCACCGCAACCGTGCCCACGCCCGAGCCGGCGACGCGGTGGACTGGTCCCTGGAGCGGGAGCGTTACCCTTATCTCGCTACCGTGATCGAGACTGAGATCAGCGGTGAACCACCGGCCCGCATCCGTCATATCGATCTCGAAGACGAGGATCTGACCGTGGAACAACGCCAGGACGCCTGGTTCCTGGGTTTGATACGACAGGACAACCCCGTTCTGCGTGACATCGCCGAGGAGGACCTGTTGTCCGCAAGGCATCTTCTGGGCTAGACGTGCTGGTACATGCTGTTCCGGCAAGCGCCTTAACATGTCCAAACGACCCCAACTCGGCGTCTTCCTCGACCTCGCCAGCACCGATCGCGGCGACCTCGATCTGGGCCGGCTGAGCGCGGCCTGCGCCGCCTGGGCCTTCCACGAGGCGACCCGGCCTGACCAGGTGTTGGAGCGGGTGCGTGCGGCCGAGGTGGTGGTGACGAACAAGGTGGTGCTGGGCGCGGATCTGCTGCGGTCGCTGCCCCGCCTGCGGCTGATCTGCGTGGCCGCCACCGGGACCAACAATGTGGACCTGGAGGCCGCCGCCGCGCTCGGGATCGCGGTGCGTAATGTCACCGGCTATGCGACGGCCTCGGTGGTTCAGCACTGTTTTGCCTGCATCCTGAGCCATGTCACGCGGCTGCCGGATTACCGGGCTTCGGTGGCCGCCGGTGACTGGTGCCGGAGCGCGCATTTCTGTTTGCTCGATCACCCGATCGAGGAGATTGCGGGTCAGACGCTGGGGATTGTTGGGTTCGGTGAACTCGGCCGCGCCGTCGCGCGCCTGGCCGAGTGTTTCGGCATGGCGGTCCTGACGGCGGCGCGGCCGGGCGGCGACGATCGGCCGGGGCGCATCCCGCTGCATGAGTTGCTGCCGCGGGTCGATGTGCTGTCGCTGCACTGTCCGCTGACGCCGCAGACACGTGGACTGATCGGCGCGCCCGAGTTGGCCCTGATGAAGCCCCAGGCCCTGCTGCTCAACACCGCCCGCGGCGGTATCGTCGACGAGCCGGCGCTGGCCGCGGCGTTGCGCGCCGGGCAGCTCGGGGCGGCGGTGTTGGACGTGCTGTCCGTTGAACCGCCCCCGCCGGATCACCCGCTGCTTGCGGCGGACATCCCAAACCTGACGTTGACGCCCCATGTCGCCTGGGCCAGCCGCGCGGCGCGCCAGCGACTGATCGACGCGGTGGCCGCCAATATCCAGGACTTCGCGACGCGCTAACGTTTACGCGCCGGCGGCCGCACCGGCCGCATCGCGGTGGTCCCGCCCACGCCGGTGACGGCCGTCGGCCGCCGTCGCCCCTCGGGGCGCAGACCCGTCCCCGCGGGCTGGAATGCCGGCACCAGATGCCGCTTGCCGTTGCCGATCAGATCCGCGCGGCCCATCGACTTGAGTGCCTCGCGCAGCAGCGGCCAGTTCTCGGGGTCGTGATAGCGCAGAAAGGCTTTGTGCAGGCGCCGCTGGCGCGCGCCCCGCACCACCATCATCTTCTCCCCGCCGCGCGTCACCCGTTTGAGGGGGTTGAGGCCGGTGTGGTACATGGCCGAGGCGGTGGCCATGGGAGTGGGCAGGAACGCCTGAACCTGGTCCGGCCGGAAGTCGTGTTTCTTGAGCCAGAGCGCGAGGTGCATCATGTCCTCGTCGGTGGTGCCGGGGTGGGCCGAGATGAAATAGGGGATCAGATACTGCTCCTTGCCGGCCTCCTTCGAGAATTTGTCGAACAGCGCCTTGAAGCGGTCGTAGGTGCCGATACCGGGTTTCATCATCTTGGAGAGCGGTCCCGGCTCGGTGTGCTCCGGCGCGATCTTGAGATAGCCGCCCACGTGGTGGCTGACCAGTTCGCGGACATACTCGGGGGAGCGGACCGCCAAGTCGTAGCGCAGTCCCGAGGCGATCAGCACCCGCTTGATGCCGGGGACCTGGCGCGCCCGGCGATAGAGTTGGATCAGCGGGCCGTGATCGGTGTTGAGATTGGGGCAGATGTCGGGATAGACGCAGGACGGCTTGCGGCAGGCTGATTCGACCGCCGGGTCCTTGCAGGCGAGCCGCCACATGTTGGCGGTCGGGCCGCCCAGATCCGAGATGGTCCCGGTGAAGCCGGGCGTACGGTCGCGGATCTCCTCCATCTCGCGCAGGATGGACTCCGCGGAGCGGTTCTGGATGATGCGCCCTTCGTGCTCGGTGATGGAGCAGAAGGTGCAGCCGCCGAAACAGCCGCGCAGGATGTTCACCGAGAAGCGGATCATCTCCCAGGCCGGGATGGATGAGGCGCCGTAGCCGGCGTGCGGCCGACGGCTGTAGGGGAGTTCATAGACCCGGTCGAATTCCGCGCTGGTCAGCGGAATGGGCGGCGGATTGAGCCAGACGGCGCGGTCCCCATGGTTCTGGATCAGCGCGCGGGCGTTACCGGGGTTGGTCTCCTGGTGGAAGACGCGCGAGGCATGGGCATAGAGCACCGGGTCATCGCGCACCTGCTCGTAGGAGGGCAGGCGCACGACGGTCCGGCCGCGGTCCAGGTGACGCGGGCGGCGGTGGAACTGGATGGGAACGGCCGCGGCCGTAGCGGCCGTCGACACCGACGCGTCGGCTTTGACGGCCGTGCACCCCGCGGGTTCAGACGCATAGGGGTCCGGATGCGCCGCCACCGGTCCGGGCCGGTCGACCTGGCCGGCATCGATCTCGGTCCACCCGTCAGGGACCCCGTGCACCAGAAAGCCGGTCCCGCGCAGGTCGCGGATGGTGCCGATGGGCTCGCCGCGGGCCAGCCGGTGGGCGACCTCCACCACCGCCCGTTCGGCATTGCCGAAGATCAGCAGATCCGCCTTGGCGTCGACCAGGGCGGCGCGCTTGACCTTCTCCGACCAATGGTCGTAATGGGCGATGCGCCGCAGGCTGGCCTCGATGCCGCCGATGATGATCGGCACGTCGCGATAGGCCTCCCGCGCCCGCTGGGCATAGACGGTGACCGAATGGTCGGGCCGCTTGCCGGGGGCGCCGTCCGGGGTATAGGCGTCCGTGGAGCGCAGCCGCCGGTCCGAGGTGTAGCGGTTGACCATGCTGTCCATGTTCCCGGCGGTGACACCGAAGAACAGGGTCGGGCGGCCCAGGCGGGTGAAGTCCTGCGCCGAACGCCAGTCGGGCTGGCTGATGATGCCGACACGAAACCCTTGGGCCTCCAGCAGCCGCCCGATGATCGCCATCCCGAACGAGGGATGGTCCACATAGGCGTCTCCGGTGACGATGATCACGTCACAGGCATCCCAGCCGAGCAGGTCCATCTCGGCGCGGGACATGGGCAGTTCAGGCGCTGTCCCGAGCTTGTGTGCCCAGTGTTTGCGATAGGAGAAGAGGTCGGGTGCTTGGTCCATGGTGGCCGTGTGGCGGTCCGCAAAGACGGCATTGTAGACCCATCAGCAAGATGGCTCTCACAAAGACACCAAGAACACGAAGAAGAACAGCGCAATGATGACCAAGGCCACGTGTTGCCGCTTCCGGGACCCCGCGCGACGCTCGGGTCCTAGAGCGTCTCGACCTCGAACCCGACCACCCCGCGTTGTTCGCGGCTGAATTCGATGCCGATCAGATGGATCGGCTGGCCTGCCGCCCGGTACTTGTCCGCGTAGCCCCGGTCCTTGAGCTGTTGCAACGCCCGCCCCGCGGGCTCCAACTCCACCACCTTGAACTCGAACAGCCAAACCCGGTCATTGAATTTCAGCGTCAGATCGACCCGGCCTTGGCGGCTGGCGTCCTCCGCCGTCAAGTCCAGGCCGAGCGCGGCCAGATGGCTGTAGAACACGCTGGCGTAGTACCCCTCGTAACGCGCGATGGGATTACCGGTATGCCACTGATACGGAATGGCCGCGAACAGGCTGTCGAGATGGGCTCTGAAGCCCGCGAAATCCGTGGCCGCCAGCACGTCATAGAGTCGGGTGACGGCGCGCTCGGCCTGCATGGGATCACCTATCAACCCTTTGAGCAGGGCATCATTCAGCGCGCTCTCCACCTCGAGATTGGGATAACCGAGTTGATAGTCGATCCGTGCGCCGATCCGCCGCGCACCGGTGAAGGTGAGATAACCAGTCTGCCACAGCAAGGCCTCCGAGGCGATGGCCTCCACATCGAAGCTCGCCAGCAATGCTTCGGACGCGTGCAGTTGGGCCAGATTGGGGGTGAAGTAACCGCGTGCGACGAGGATCTCCACCAGAAAGGTCGGCGTGCCGGTCTCGAACCACCAGGTTCTGAATTCGCGCTCCTGAAACAGCAGCAGCAGATCGAAGGGATTGTAAACGGCCTCCCCGGTCCAGTTGTAACCGTTGTACCAGCGGCGGATCGCGTCCCGATCCAGACCGGAAAGTTCGGGGGCGAAGACGGTCTCGACATCCTGCTCGGTATAGCCGCACAGGGCTGAATAATCGGCAGAGACCGTGATGTCACGCAGGTTATTGAGCCCCGAGAAAATGCTCACCTTGCTGAACTTGCTCACCCCGGTGATGAATACAAAGCGAACATGGGCATCGTTGTCCTTGATGACCGAATAGAGATCGCGCAGCCCGTCGCGCGCGGCGCGCGCGGTGTCGGGATCGGTGAGATTGTCGAGGATCGGCTTGTCGTATTCGTCGACCAGCACCACCACGCGGTGGCCGGTCGCGGCATGGGCCAGCCGCAGCAGCTCCGCGAAGCAGGCGCCGCTCCCGGTTTCGGTGCAGCGCAGCCCCAGCGCGTCCTGATTGATGCGCAGTTGTTCCCCGATCTTGTCGTCCAGTTCCGCCCGGCTGTGCACGAGACCGCCGCCGAAGCTGATCCGGATGACCGGATAGCGAGTCGCCCAGTCCCAGTGCGGATGGATCAGCAGTCCCCGGAACAGCGCCTCGTTGCCGGCGAAGAGTTCCCCCAGGGTATCGAGCAACAGCGATTTGCCGAAACGGCGCGGGCGCGACAGAAAATAGTGGGTGCCCTCGTCGGTCAACTGCCGGATGAAGCCGGTCTTGTCGACATAGTAATGATCATCCGCGCGGATCTTGGCGAAGGTCTGGATGCCGATCGGCAGTCTGCGGCGGTGCATGGTGGGCCTCGGAAGCGGAGACGCGAGTCGTCGGGGATCAGGGTAACGGGTTCGCGGCACCCTGTCATGACGCCAAGCACAGCGACGGCGGGATGCGTCCTCCAGAGTGGGCCGGGAGCGCCAACCAAGGTCGGTGACAGGGTGGAGGAAATCAGGAAGTCAGCGGTTCCTTATCTCTCCCCCGGCGCCAGTCCTCCAAAAATCTGCTGCAACGCAATGACAGCGCCGATACTGGTCAGATCCAGCGTTGCGGTATCGACCAGGATTTCCGGCGCCCACTGGTCGCGGCGCCGCCGGACCTCGATGCGCGGCGCGTCAGGGGCGACCAGGACCAACTCCTCGAGTGCGGCCATGCGGCAATAGGCCGGCGCCTTTTCCTCGCGGTCGCGGCGCGCGCTCGCCACGGATAAGACCTCGATAATCAGCGTAGGTGCATCGAGATAGTCCGGGTGCTCGGCGACTTCCCCACAGGCGACGTGCAGATCGGGATAGTAGAAGCGTTCATCCGCCGGGCCCTGGAGATGGACCTTGACCGTCGGGCGGAACAGACGACAGGCCGAGCCGTTGAGGTGATCCGCCAGGAGCTGGGCCAGGCGCATGCAGATCTGATCGTGCCGCCGACTGGCACCGACTACGGGCAGGCAGCGGCCATTGACGTACTCACTGCGCAGGTCAGCGACTTTCTCGTTTTCCAGGTAGGCGGCGACCGAGATCATTCGAATCGATCCTGGTCATCCGTCGACACCGGCGTAATCACCCCGCGGGCCAGATAAGGCTCCAGTGCAGCGGGTTCCAATGGCGGAACGAACAACCGCCCCTGGGCGCAGTGGCATCCCAAGGACGCGAGCCGCGCGGCCTGCGCCGCGGTCTCGACCCCCTCGGCGACGGTGTCCAGGTCCAGGGCCGCGGCAACGGCGAGGACGGCGCGCACAATCTCGACGGCATCCTTCTCGTCGAAGATGTCGTGGACGAGCTTGCGGTCGATCTTGAGCGTGCTGACTCCGCCGCGGCGCAGATGGGTCAGCGACGACAGGCCGGTGCCGAAGTCATCGACGGTCAGGTGGACACCGGCGTCGCGCAGGGCGGCGACCTGGATGCGATGGTGCTCGCCGTACTCCAGGAGTGCGGTCTCGGTGAACTCCAGCCCCAGCAAGGCGGGCGCGATGCCGTGCTCCTGCGTGGTCGAGATCAGGTCATCCGCCAGGCTGCCGCTGCGCACCTGCTGGGGCGAGACATTGATGGTGATTCGGCCGAAAGCGAATCCGGCGTCGTGCCAGCGGCGGGCCTGCGCGGCGGCATTCGAGAGCACCCAGGCGCCGAGTAATTGAAACAGCCCGCGGCGCTCGGCCAGGTGCACGAAATCCCCGGGCGGGATGACGCCCTCGTGCGGATGGTGCCAGCGCACCAGGGCTTCCACCGCGGTGATGCGCCCCGATGCCAGTTCGACCTGGGGTTGGAAGTGCAGGAAGAGTTCGCCGTTGCGCACCGCCTGATCCAGAGCGTCCATCAGCGCGGTGTCCCGACACACCTGACGGGTCATCTCATCGGTGTGGAAGGCGTAACGCCCACGTCCGTTGCGCTTGGCCTTGTAGAGTGCCACGTCCGCGCGTCCCAGCAGGGTTTCCAGGTCCAGTTCAGTGCCCGCCACGTGCACGACGCCGACACTGGCGCCGCACTGGACCTCCCGGTCGGCGACCCAATAGGGCGCGGCCAGGCTGGTGACGATCTTCTCGGCGAGCGTGGCGGCATCCGTCAGTGCGCGGACGTCCGGCTGGATGACGGCGAACTCATCGCCGCCGAAACGCGCGACCGTGTCGGTCGCCCGTACTAAAGCGCGCAGGCGCTCGGCCACCTCTTTGAGCAGGCTGTCACCGGCCGGGTGTCCCAGCGTGTCGTTGACGTCCTTGAAGCGATCCAGGTCCAGAAAGTGCAGGGCGAATCCTTGATCACCCTGGCGGGCGGAGCTCAGGCGTTTTTGCAGGCGGGCCTTGAACAGCTCCCGGTTCGGCAGATGGGTCAGTCCATCGAAGTAGGCGAGCCGGTGGATGCGCTGCTCCTGCCGATCCCGCTCGGTGCTGTCGTTGAAGATGACGACCGCACCGACGATCGAACCATGGCTGCGGATGGGGGCGGCCCGGTACTCGACCGGAAAAGACGTTCCGTCCCGCCGCCACAAGACTTCGTGCGCTACGCGAACGGGCTCGCCGGTGCGCATGACCGCGAGTATGGGGCAGTCGGGGGCCGCGATGGGGCTGCCGTTGCCGGCCCGATCGTGAATCAGTTCATGGCTGTCGTGGCCCACCAGGTCGGCTACGGCATAGCCGAGCAGGCGTGCCCCAATGGGGTTGATGAAGGTGATCACGCCGTCCAGATCGAGGCCGAAGACCCCCTCGTTGGCCGATTCGAGCAGCAGGCTGGCGCGTTCCTCGGCCACTTGGCGGGCGTTGCGATCCTGGTCGTGTTGCAGGGCCAGTGCCACCAGCGAGACCGCGTGATCAATGAAGGCCCGCTGCTGCGCGTCCGGTTTATCCGGGACTCGCGAGTAGACATCGACATAACCGAGCATCCGGCCCTTGGCGTCACGGATCGGCTCGCACCAGCAACTGCGCACTCCGGCGGCTTCGACCGCCCCGGCCATCGACTCCCAGTAAGGGTGAAACAGGATGTCCGCGACCACCAGCCGGTCGCCCAGCGGACGCAGGGCGGCCGGGTCGGCAGGCGCGTCGGTGTCGGCGGACGCGGCCGAGCGGCCGTCGAGCGCGGCGATCAGGCTGTCGGGTAGCCGCGGCGCCGCCCCGACCCGTAAGTGGTGGGTTTGCGGGTCGACCAGCATGATCGAACAGACGAGTCCAGGATCCAGCGACTCGATCGAGGAAGCGACTGCCTCCAGCAGGTCAGCCAAGGGTGCCCCATCGGCGATCAGGGCCATCAAGCGGTCCTGCGCCTCCTGCTGCACGGACGCGTAGCGACGTTCGCTGCGCTCGCTCTGTTCGGCCTGGCGCTGCGCCGCCTCGCATTCGGCCTCGCGGCGGCGCAAGGTGTCGGCAAGTCCGCGCGCCCGGCGCATCGCAAACAGACCGACCACACTGAGCGCAAGCAACAGCAACCCCACGGCAGCGGCCAGCAGGGAGGGCCGGAGATCAGTGCCCAATGCCGTCCCGGCCCAGGCCGCGGGCGCACCCGCAAGCAGGGCCAGTCCCGCGAGGGTCCGCGCACGGATGACCGGATGCGTGCGGGCATGCGCGATCGGCCCCAGCCTGCGGTGTGGCGACGGGGCCGGCCTGGCGACTGCATGGGGCCTCACGGTTGACCGTCTCGCGTCGACAACGACCGGGTCAGCGCGGCGACCGACCGCGCGACACGATGGGCAAGTGCGCCAGACTCACGGTGCCGTATTGACTGGTGAAGGTAATGGACGAGCTGCCCCCCTGCTGCTGTGAGAAACCGCCGATCTGATGATCGAGTGTGTCGTAGACCCAGCACTCCCCGCCGGCCTCCACCGCCAGGCGCCGGGCGTTGGCGAAGTAGGCATACTTCACATTGTTCTGGGCGCCGGTGGCATTGGGCGAGCCAAGTTCGGCCGGCCACCAGTGTGTGGCCGGGTCCGGTACGAAGAGGCTGGATTGACCGGGATAGCCGCCGGCGGTCTGGGTCTGGTAACCGCTGCCGCCCTGGCTCTGGGATTGGAAACTGCCGGTCTGGAGCAGCCCCGGCTGGCGGGCCAGAATGCCCGAGAGCTCATTGCACAGCGCGTCTACGCGGCCTTTGAGCATATTGTTGAACATGTCACCCACCATGATCATGCCGCCCTGCATCCATTGGCCTCCGCCGCCGAACTCCGGGTGACTGAACTGGGCCATGGACCCGTTGCCGTTACGCACGGCGATCAGCATGTGGGTGACGGCATCGGCGCTGAAACCGTGACGGTTCGCCAAATCCGCGACCAGGTGCTGGCCTTCGGGTGTGAGTTGCTGCATGGAAATGCTCCGCTGGGGTTGCTAGGGGCGAGAGGCTACCATGGGTCGGTGATGAATGGGTGATCGGGGTCGTTGTCGCGGGCAACCGTGTTCACTGGCGGTCAGGTCCTCGTCTAAAGTGCTTCATCCTCCAGCCCACCGGCTGCCGCCACGGCCTCGACGAGGCGCTGCCGCAGCTTGGTCAGCCGCTGGTTGGAGCCGACCCGCTTGACGGCCATCGCCAACGCCTTGGGTTCGGCGATCAGCACCACCAGGCGCCGGCCGCGGGTGACCGCGGTGTAGAGCAGGTTACGCTCCAGCAGGGTGTAGTGCTGCATCGCCAGCGGGATCACCACCGCCGGGTATTCGGACCCCTGGGCCTTGTGCACCGTGGTGGCGTAGGCGAGTGACAGTTCGTCGAGTTCGCCCAATTCGTACTCCACCCGCCGCCCGTCGAGCTCGACCTGTACCAGCCCCTCCTCCGCGTCGATGGCGGCAATCCGTCCGATGTCGCCGTTGAAGACCTCTTTATCATAGTTGTTGACCAGTTGAATCACCTTGTCCCCAGGTGCAAAGGTCCAGCCGAAGCGGGTGATGCGCGGTGTCGCGTCCGGGTTGAGGCGCTGTTGCAGCAAGACATTCAGCGAGCGGGCGCCCAGACCGCCCCGGTTCATGGGGGTGAGCACCTGCACGTCGGCCACCGGATCCAGACCAAAGCGTTGCGGGATACGCTCCAGCACCACGCGCAGCAGCCGGTCCTGAATTTCCTCCGGCGACTGACAGTGGATGAGATAGAAATCGGTCGCGGGCGGCCCTTCGTCCGGTCGCTCGGGCATCCGCCCGGCATTGATGCGATGGGCATTGACGATGATCCGCGAGGCGGCGGCCTGGCGGAAGACCTCGGTCAGCCGGCAGGTGGGCACGGCGCCGGAGTTGATCAGGTCGGCGAGCACCGACCCCGGTCCGACCGAGGGCAACTGATCGACGTCACCCACCAGCAGCACCGCCGCCTGGGTCGGTACCGCGCGCAGCAGTTGGTTCATCAGGGCGACATCGACCATGGAACACTCGTCCACCACCACCAACTGCGCCTTGAGCGGCGAATACTGATCGCGCTTGAAGGCCATGGCCTTGGGATCGAACTCCAGCAGCCGGTGGATGGTGCGCGCCTCACGGCCGGTGGATTCGCTCAGGCGCTTGGCGGCCCGCCCGGTTGGGGCGCACAGCAGCATCTCCACGCCCTTGGCGGCGAGGATGTCCAGGATGCCGCGCACCACCGTGGTCTTGCCCACCCCGGGACCGCCGGTGATCAGCGTCACCTTGCCGTTGACGGCCGCCGCGACCGCGGTCCGCTGGGATTCCGACAAGGCCAGCCCGGTGCGCCCCTCGACCCAGGGGATGGCCCGTCCGGCGTCGATGAAGCCCCATACCGGCAGGCGCAGCAGCAGCCGGCGAATGCCGAGGGCGATGCCCTGCTCGGCGCGCTGGAGTGGGGTGAGGAAGAGCGCCGGGCGGGCGTCGATCGGCTCCTCGATCAGGTGCTCCTCATGCACCTCGGCGCGGATCGCCTGCTCGATGATGGGCGCCGGGATTTCCAACAGGGTGACCGCCTGCGCGGCCAGGACCTCACGATAGGCGGCGCAGTGACCCTGGCCGGCGATCTCCTGCAGGCAGTGACGCACCCCGGCCTGGGCGCGGATTAGGGAGTCCGCGGCGATCCCGAGTCGCTGGGCGATGGCGTCCGCGGTCTTGAAGCCGACCCCGTGGATGTCGAGCGCCAGCCGGTAGGGATTCTCGGTAACCCGGGCGATGGCGTCGTCCCCATAGGTCTTGTAGATGCGAACCGCTCGTGCGGTGCCGACCCCATGGGACTGGAGAAAGACCATGATCTCGCGGATCACCTTCTGCTCGGCCCAGGCGCCGGTCACGCGCGCTTGACGCTTGGGGCCGATGCCGGGCAGTTCGAGCAGCCGCTCCGGGTTGTCCTCGATCACGTCGAACACCCGCTCACCGAAGGCGCGCACCAGCTTGCGCGCGAAATGCGGGCCGATGCCCTTCACCATGCCGGAGCCCAGATAGCGCTCGATCCCCTCCACCGTGCTCGGCGGCACGCAGCGCAGGTCGGCGGCCTTGAATTGCAGCCCGTGCTGACGGTCGTTGATCCACTGGCCCCCGCATTCGATATACTCGCCGGCGGTCACGCTGGCCGCCGCGCCGATCACGGTCACCAGGTCCCGCTGACCGCGCACCTTCACCCGCAGCACGCAGAAGCCGCTCTGCTCACTGTGAAAGGTCACGCGCTCGATCGAGCCCGAGAGGTGCTCGGCGGGCGGGTCGGTGTGATAGCGGGGGCTCGGTTCGGTCATCCGCGGGGGTTCGCATGGCGCTGGCTGGGCCGAGTCGCCCGTGCGGTGCGGCCAGGTGATCATGGACGCGATCTTAGCCAAGACCTGGCCGTTTCCCAAGGTTTATCGCGGTTTTGGCTGCGGCCGGGCCTGCGTTTCGCTGTTCAGACAGCGGTTGACGGCGATGTCCAAGGCGGACGCACTTTTCGTTTCGCATTCCCAAATGACGCATACTCGCCAACCCGCCTTGGCCAACTCCATCGCATTACACTGGTCCCTTTCAACGTTGCCTGCGAGCTTTCTAGTCCAAAATTCCTTGTTCGACTGTGGGGTTGATGCGCGCACGCAGCCCGGATGTCGATGCCAGAAGCAGCCATGAACGAATATGCATACCCCGTGTTTCGGAAGGACGATGTCCGGTTTTCCCGGGAGGTCTTTGCGATGCAGGCGAAAGCGATAGCCCATTGCATGCAACGCCTGTCGGACTCTAACCTCCGGAAGGGTATTCCGTCCCTTGACCTTCGACATGATTTTCGAGCGTTGCTTGGGCGTCAGTTTGTCCATTGGGCAGTGGGCGACAAGTCATCGGGACGAAATCGAGTCCAACTCTCGACAGACTTGCGCCGAGGCGTTGTAAAAGGTTGAGCGCATACTCATAGCGAAGCTGCGCAACGACCGTTGCGGAATAGGTGCTGAGCGCAAGACGCTCGCTTCCACCTGCTGTCCGGGTGATTTGAAAGCGGTTTCCAGTGTTATCAAAGCGACCCTGTCTTTCAGCAAACATCTGCTCCCATTTCGGATTCGGAGTTCTGTCTCTCACCCCACCAAAGTTGTTGGGGGAAAGCGGAAGGAAGCTGAAACACCTCAACTTCCGATCAATTTCTAGAAACAGATAATTTGCGCTGGAGGCACTTTCGAGGGCCTCGCCCACTCTTGCATGAGGAACTCCGAAAAGCTCCACGGCAATAAACGGGATGTGCTCTCCCAGTCGTTTGTGCCAACCCGAATCCTTCTGTCCAGGTTCAAGGTCGCATGCGGGAGAGAGGCACAGCCAATATGCTCCGGCGGAAGCGCCATTTTTTATTTGTAGGACGTGCCCAGTGGTCAAGTGGCTGCCCTCTACTTTCTTGCTGCACTCGTATCGGTTAAGGTGAACCATGACCTCTGCCGGCTCAAGCGATGCATACCATCTCTCGACCCCATCCGCGACGACGCGACCTCCCAGACGCTCACCGAATTCAGTGACAGTAGTTCGGATCGCATCTCCCAATCCTTCCCAGTGTCGCTTGATCACATTGTGAAATTTCCATGGACGCTGATCAGGTTCGGAGGCCATAAAGTCGCCCAGCCATCCTGCCTGAAGGTGCCGATTGCGCAATACCTCCGCCTCTGCCAGGGCGCCGTGCTCGTCCAAGACGGCGCGCATCTTGGCCATCAACAGCCGATACGGTTCAGGGTCCCAACTTTGCAATGCCTTTAGGAGATGTTCGGGAAGAGAGGAAGCGTCGTTCGACTTGCTCACCACCGTAACGAATAGTCCGTCCGTTCGTATCCAGTTAACCCCTTCGTCACCGAAACGCATCTCCACAGCACCCAAGCCTGTGGTGGCGAGCTTAGGCAACAGCTCAAGTTGCTTTTCGTAGAAGGCCCATTTCGTTAAGAGTTTGAATTTTGAATCATCGCAAATGGACTTTGGTGCGCCAACGAAAAAATTCCTGAGTCCCTGTAATTCGTCCCAGTCGCACACACTAATCCAATCGATCTTTGGATCTGCGAAGCCCCGAATCTTCAGGAAGGTTTCGTCATCGATCTCTGCTTTCAGTTTCCCTCTGATTTCCGGATCATCGTCCTCCCACTCTTGTAGTAGAGTTTCGATGGTAGTTATCCCGTTTGCATGCAAAGTCAACCGCTCGTCTGGTGTGCAAAGCCCGACGGCGATTTCTCGCGTAACCCGTGCGATGTCGCCTCCGATGCCAGCGAAGCCCTTCGTATAAACAACGACTAAATTAAAGTATCTGTTTTCCGCCAACTGCCGAAGAATCTCAATCGCAGCGGCGCCCTCGTCCGGACATTCCTTATTGAGATGGAAATCCAGGATCATCAGGTCCGACTGAGTGAGGTGCGAGGGGACTTGCGGTTTGTCGGGCTGGCCGTCGTGGACCTCAATCATCCACCGACGTGCTTCTGCGTGGCAAAACTGGATGATGTCTCGGACCCGTTGCGCGTCTTGCTCGTCACAGGGCGTGCCTTGTGTGAGCATTTGCCGGCTAAGCAACAAATCAAGAGTGGGGAAATCATCGTCTACCACCAATACCGACCGGATGGGACCGATGAAAACCTCTTGTATCAGGTCTCCGTAAGTGGAAGTACCTACATCACTCATACTTCGCCCCCTTGAAGTCGATGACAAAATTCGCTCCGGACAGAATCTTGAACCGCTCATCCGTCGCATATTCGATGGTGTGTCCTCCTGCCGCCAGGTTGGCGCGACAAAGGTAGAGTCCTACACCGCGACCGCCGCGGACCTTGCGGGTAAAGAACAAGGAAAACAGGTGCCTTAGATCGTCCTCGTCAACGCCGGGTCCATCGTCGGCGACGACGACCCTCGCATCTACGGCATCCAGCAGGATGCGATGGTCACCAGGGCCTTTTTGCCGGACCCAGTAGACGGCATTGTTGATCAAGTTGATGAAAACGGGAAAAAGTCGTGCCGGTTGTTCGTAGACGGAAAAACGGAGGAAGCGCTCGGTGGCTTCCAGTGTAACGCCGGTATTCCGCAAAGTGTCTTGGAAAAATCGCTGCACATAGCCAATGATATCTGCACCACCAAGCGTCGTCTTATACTTAGGCCCGGAGAGCTTCAGCGGCGAGAGGAACCGCAGGCGATCCGCCAGTGCTTCATGGGCGACCTTGATCGCGGCGAAGGCCGGTGTCCGTTGCGCAATCTCGGGCAGGTCTTGCAGACTTTCGCTGATCGTTAACTCAAACCCTTCGATTTCATGTCCGATAATCTCCACGGTGATGCCGAGTTGCGCCAGCGAATGCAACCGATCCACCTCTTCGCGCGTCTCGTCCGCCGCATCCATGCCGTAGGATGCGAGGGTTTCCAGGTCGATGTTTTCCTGGAGGCTGCGCAACGCCGCGATGTAGGGCTCGAAGGTTTCGGCGTTCTCGATGTCGACGTTGTCACGTTCGCCGGCCAGACGTTCCAGTGCCCTAGCCAATGGGATACGCTCGTGCTCGACATCATCGAGAATAGGCAAGGTCTTGGCGTGGTATTGCTTGCTGCGTGTCTCGTAGAGCGCAGTGATTCGTCCTTGTTCGGCCTCAAGCAGTTCACGCGCATCTTTCAGCCACTTGCGCAGGCGCCCCTGAAGGTATGCGGCATGACTGCTCATATCGGAGAAAGCGATCTCGCGAGGTGCGCGCGGCTTCACCGCTTCCAGGGCAGCGTTCAATGACTGATCCAAGGTGCTGAGCAAATTGCCGACGCTGCGTTGATTGAACCGGAAGGCACCGTATTCTTCTTCAAGGCTCCCGAGGATTCTGGGCGCCTCGCCCAAGGAGAAATCTTTAGATCGATCCTTTAGCCCTTGAACTTGCTCCCGCAATCGCAGGATATCCGACTCAGAGGTCGGCTCGGTATCGCGCAGCCGTTCGGCTAGCGTCTCGAGCTCAGTACGCAGTTCAGAAAGTACCGGGCCGAATCGTTGCAGGTTGGTGCGAAAGCGCTTCCGATTGAAGGCGCGGCGGCGATTGCGCTCCGCTTCGGCTTTTTCCCGGGCGCGGGTTGCCTGAATATCCGGGAGATACTGCTTCTGTCCCTCAGAGCCGGTTCCAAAATATTCCAGCGCGGTCTTCCGCAGTAGATTCTCGACCAGATCGCGAAAGACCTTTGTCGCCTTGTTGTCGATTAGTCCCTCACGGCCTGCCTTGTCCTTGAGGTTTGAATTTCCTTCGCGGGTGATGGCGATGCGCCCGAATGTCCTTCGGTTTGACCAAAAGTTCCGCCCTGCGTGCAGGCTGCGCCGCTTCTCGATCTCGAAGAAGTCGTTTTCCTCCCGTCCGAAGGGCATTACACGCAGACCATTCCGGTAAATCATCACTCCTGCGTACAGCTTCGCTTGCTCCAGCAGCTGACGGTGTATGTCCGGCGGGTGGGAGGATGATCCAGAATCCTGCTGGAAACTTCCAAGGCGGAGGTGGAATGCCCCGACCTTTGAGTTGGCCCGCTGCGGAACACTCATCTTTGGATCGATGCGAACCTCGCCCTCCAGCCAGTTTCCGAACGCCCGTACCCTGCCGACGAAAACCCCGTGTTCATCGACGCCGCCCTCGACCACATGCTCCAATTCCTCCAGATTTCGGTAGTCGAACTCGCGTTGATTGGCAATGACTGTGCGTTGCAGAGCCCCCTCCCAAGCGATCACCGAATAATTGAAATCAGCGGCGCTATAGTCTTCTTCGACTTCCTTGGGGTTGGTAAAAGGATCGGTAAAGTTCGACAGTGTCTGAAAAAGTCGATCTCTTGCTTGCTGTGCGGCATTGGAATCCTCGGCATGAAGTCGTTCCGGTAATTGAGCCTCAAGGTCAAAGACAATGTCGGCAATGAGCAGGATGGTGCCGTGCTCCTTGTCTCCCCGCCAGAGCGGCCATTGGAGGAAATGACGGGGAGCGAAGATTGTGCCCTCGACGATTCGCTCCATGGCGTCGCGTGTCGATGGCTTTCCTTCGGTTGCCTCCAGCGCGTCGAAGCTCTGCCATGCTTGGGCGATGCGTTGGTCCCGCGCCGGGTCCCGACCGGTGCCCCGCAGGTTGCCGCCGAGCGTCTCGAACATGGCCGGGAGCTGTTCAAAAACCTGTTCTTTGGCGTCGAACTCGACGACCGGAACTTCGATGTCCTGAAGATAAAGAAAGGGATTCTCGAACAGGCGCCAGTCGATCAGGGCGGCGGTAAAGGGCGTGTCGCGACGTTTGGAGACCACCAGCAACAGGGGGCCGAGAAAGGCTGAGGAGAGTCGCCCGATGCCCTTCTGGCCCTGCTTCGGCCGCGGCGGAAGTCCGTTACGGTCTTCTTCGCGAACCTGACCTCCGCTCGCCTTCGATTCGGTACCGACCACCAGCCACTTGTCGATGAAGTCCTTGTGGGTCATGCCATGACCGTCATCGACGATGGCCGCCACGGGTATGTCGCCATCGTAAATGTGCAGCGCGACAGTGGTTGCGTAGGCGTCGTAGGCGTTCTTCCAGAGTTCGGAAATCGCGGTGGGACAGTCGGCGATCTGCTCCCGCCCCAGATGGTCGATGGTACGAGCGCGAGTACGGAAGGCGACGGCTTCAACCATAGGTGATTCCGGCCCGGTCAGCATCCGGATCAACTCCGAGTCCGCGGGAGACGGCACGCAACAACACTTCGCCAAGTTGAATGGGCACTGCATTGCCGATCTGCGCGCCCGCGGCCATCAGGCCCCCTTTGAAGACGAAGGTGTCCGGGAAGGTCTGAAAGCGGGCCGCTTGGCGCACAGTGATGCCGTGCGGCTCGGTCGGATGGACAAAGCGTCCCTTCGACGGGTTGATGCAGGCGGTGGTCATGGTCGGTCCCGGTGCGGTCGGGTCGATGCGTCCGTAGACGTCGCTATGCCCATCGTGGCCGTCGTGGCACGGCAACACACGCCCCGACTCGCATCGGCTGCCGCCGTTGATCGGCGTGTTCTCAAATACCTTGACCAGTTTCGGCGAGTGATTCATATGCCGATCGTTCTCATCGTCTTCCGGCATCGGCGTCTCGAACACCGTCGCTGCACTAACCCAAGGCAGGAGCGACGGGTTCCGCTCCAGCGCCTTTGCGTCGCCGTGGGTTGGCGGCGGCGGCCATACGGCTTTGTCGAAGCTTGCGTCCTCACGGATGCCGAGGATGAAGATGCGCTTGCGCCTCTGGGGAATGCCATAGTCCCTGGCGTCAAGGGGTGTAGGCCCGATGATCCGATATCCGGCGCGACGGCTCGCGTGGAGGAAGTCGGTAAGGAAGTCCTGGTGACGTTGCCACAGCAAGCCGGGGACGTTCTCCATCAGAAAAACGCTGGGCCGCAAACACTTGACGAACCGAAAATAACTGAGGATCAGTTTATTGCGCGGATCGTCCACCCCTGCATTCTTGATTCGATGTACGGAAAACCCCTGGCATGGAGGACCGCCCAGAACGATGTCGCAGACACGATTCCCGGCGAAGTGTGCGTCACGCAGAGCATCGGGTGCCAGTTCCAGAATGTCGGTGGAATACAGCTTGGGAGCCGCATCGGGGTCGTCGCAGCCGTCGATCAGGTTTGCCTGGTAGGTGGAGCAGGCGTGTTTGTCCAGTTCGACGGCGGCAACAATGCGAATGCCGACCTTTGACGCGGCGGCGGAAAATCCCCCGGCGCCGGCGAAAAGATCAACGGCGCACAGACGGCGCGATGCCGCGCGTCCCGGTTCGGCAGTTGCCGACGATGACGTTCCACCCCGCTGGAAAGCGGATGGATCGGTCTCCGGCGGTACGAACGATGATGTGTCCATTTCACAAAAGCCGCTGTTTTATAAAGCGAAAACCGGAAGATTCAACATGCGGTGCCGGAAGCGTAACGAACGGCGGAGCATCCTGAAAAGCAGCTCGGCTCTCGATCATCGCGAGACAGGCGGAACCAACGGTCACAGTGGCGGTAAACTGCGCACCTTGAGGAACTATAGTTCCGCGCACGATCGTTGGTCCAGCGGCGCCTCTACAAAGGCGCCCAGGGTCATGGTGTCGACCCCACACCCAAGGCCCACAGCCCCAGATTCAGCGTCAGGAATGACAGCAGTGTGGTCACCAGCAGTGCCGAGGCGCATTGCTCGCCCTGGCCATAGCGCTGGGCGAGCAAGGGGAAGATGGTGACCATGGGCAGACCGGCCAGCACTAGCGCGGCTTGGGTCAGCGTGGGGTCGAAGGGCGCAACCAGCGAAAGCATGATCAGCAGGATTTCCACCAGCATGGTCATGGCCACGGCGATCAGCGCGTCGGCCCCCAGCAATTGAGCGACCAGCGGATAGCCGATGTAGCCGCTGTTGGACATGGACACGCCCATGCCGAAGAAGGCATTGCCAAGGGGGCGGGTTCGGCGCAAGGCCGTGCTGACCGCCATCCCGATAGTGAAGGCGATCAGCGAGCCGCCGGCATAGACGACCAGGAACTGCGGCACCAGCATCTCCCCGAGCGGACGCTTGGCCAGCGCGTTGAAGACCAGTGCGGGCAACGCGAAGCGCAGCACGTAGCGGCCCATGGCGAGTGCGCCCTCGCGCGGCACCCAGTCGGCCCGGACGGCGACGAATCCCAGGGCGATCAGGAGGAAGATCGGGGCGGTGATGGCGATGATGGCGGCCAAATGGGCAAGTTCCTATGGGAGTGACCTGGTTCTTGGCGTGAACATACTCATATTTGGACGAATGCCAACGCATTTTCCACACACCGCGTGCGGGCGATGCGCCTCCGAACTTGCTGAAGGCCGACCGACAGGAACCCCATGACCGACCAGACCCCCGTGCCGCTGACTGACTTCACCCGCCGCGCCTCGGCCGCCCGCGCCCTGATCGAATCGCTGCTCACCGAGTTGATCGGCCCGGTGGTCTTGAAGTACGACTTTTTCCGCGAGTGGAGCGGGTGCTGGAAGGTGCTGGTGGAGATCACCGGCGCGGCGACCGGCAAGCTGGAGTTTACCTTGCTGGAGACGGCCGGCGGCGGACTGCTGGCACTGCCCCGTCCGCTGCCGGAGCGTTGGCGGCTCCAGACCGGCATTCCCGCCGACGACGGGACCCGTTGGACGCTCGATGCCAAGGGCCTGCTCGTGCCGTTTCCGCCGCCTGATTGAGGCCGCGTGTCGCCCACAGATGGCATGGATCATCATTCCGGCCGGTGTACGGGAGTCGCGCACTGGAGGTCGAGGCTTGAGCCGGGCCAGAGCCGCGCAGATGTGATGTCGACACGGCCATGATAAGGAACATCAACCACCCCGGACGATGAGGGTCCCCCGGGGGAGCGGCGTCGCGCCGCGATGCGGTGCCGCGGTGACCCCGAACGCTTGCGGCTATCCGCCCGGCCCGTCGCGGCGGGACGCCGCTCCCACGGGGNCGCTATGCGACTTTCACGGTAAATCTCGACGAGAAATGATGAAGAAAATAAAATCGATTGCCCGCGATCACCAGGCTGCCCGGGTCTTCCTGCCGGCACTCGCCTTGCTCGCCCTGACCGGCTGTGGCCCCGGCGGCTTTGCCCGCGATGCCCTGGTCGAAGACCCTGGTGCCGAGGCGTTCCTGAACCGAATCCAGCAGAACTGCGGCAAGCTGTCGGTCGGCAATCAGCCGTTGAACTGGCTGCTGAGCAGCACCAGCGACGATGTGACCTTCGTCGACATGACCAGCAAGTATTACTTCGGCCAGTTCTCGGCGAAGGACTACACCGACGGCATCAACGCCTTCTACCCGACCGGCACCAATCAGCCGGCGCTCGACTGTATCTTCAAGCAGCGCTGAGGCTCGTTCAAAGGCGATGGGCGCGCTGTCACCAGGGCGGGCGCTGCATCTGCACGCGCGCGCCGGGGCGGCGCGGGGTGTGGTTCAGGCGTTGGCTTCGGTCTTGGCGGCGGCGGTCTCCATCATGGTCTTGAGCTCGCCGCTGGCGTGCAGTTCCAGGGTGATGTCGCAGCCGCCGACCAACTCGCCGTCGATGTAGATCTGCGGAAAGGTCGGCCAGTCGGCATAGCGCGGCAGGTTTTCGAAGATCTCCGGGTCTTGCAGTACGTTGACGTAGGCGAAGGGAACACCGCACTCCTGAAGGGCCGCCGAGGCCCTCATGGAGAAGCCGCATTGGGGGAACTGGGGCGTCCCCTTCATGTAGATGACGACGGCGTTACTCTTGACCTGCTCGCCGATTCGCTCCAAAACGTCCATTCGACACCTCTGGTGATATAGTTGACTGACATCGGGTAAGTCGGGACCAGTCGAAGGTTTTCAACGGCCGAGCGCGTCGGCGGCCGCGCTTGGCGGGTTGCTGCTCGCGCCTACCCGTGCCCATCCACGTTTCGCTGCAGCCAGAGTTCCAGCAGGGCCAGGTGCCAGAGCTTATTGCCCATGATGCGGGTGTGGTGCAGGTCCGGGGCGGCGAGCAGCATGTCCAGATAGCCCTGGGCGTAGAGGCCCCGTTGGCGGCTGGCGCCTGAACTAAGGACGTCGCGCATCATCTCCAGGAAGGCGCCGCGGACGTATTTGAGGGCCGGCATGGGGAAGTACCCCTTGGGCCGGTCGATCACGGCGTCGGGCAGCAGGCCGCGGGCCATCGCCTTGAGCGGGTACTTGCCGCCCGCGCGCAGTTTCAGTTCCGTCGGGCAGCGGGCGGCCAGCTCGACGAGCTGATGATCGAGGAAGGGCACCCGCGCCTCCAGCCCCCAAGCCATGGTCATGTTATCGACCCGCTTGACCGGATCGTCGACGATGAGTGTGGTCACATCGAGCCGCAGGATGGCGTCCAGCAGCTCGTCGGCGCCGTCCTCATCCAGAAGGCCCGCGATCAGGGCCGAGGTGTGGTCCGCCCCGGCATAGGCGGGCTGCACCAGTCGCAGGTACTCGTCATGATCGCGGTCGAAATAGTGCTTGGCCAGCCGTTCGACGCGCGAGCCGGTCGCCTCGGCCGCAATGCGCGGATACCAGAAATAGCCGCCGAAGACCTCGTCCGCACCCTGGCCGGACTGCACCACCTTGATCTCGCGCGAGACCTGTTCGGCGAGCAGATAGAAGGCGACCGCGTCCTGACCGAACATGGGTTCGGTCATGGCGTCGATGGCCTCCGGCAGGCGCTCCAGGACCTGGTCGTTGGGTACCCGGAACTTGCGGTGGCGGGTGCCGTAGCGTGCCACCACTTGGTCCGAGAACTCGAACTCGCTGCCGGCCTCTTCCGGGGTGTCATCGAAGCCCACCGAGAAGGTGCGCAGATCCGACACTCCGGCCTCGGCCAGCAGGGCGACCAGCAGACTGGAGTCTAGACCGCCGGAGAGCAGCACTCCGACCGGAACATCGGCCACTTCGCTGCGCTTCTTGACCGCCTGGCGCAAGGACTCATGGATGGCCGCCAGCCAATCGTCATCGGTCAGCGGCTGCTCCGGACGGGTGGCGTCCAGGTGCCAGTAGCGCCCCTCGGTGGTGTTGCCGTCGGCATCCACCTGCATCCAATGCGCCGGGGGGAGCTTGCGCACCCCGGTGAGGACGGTGCGCGGTGCCGGCACCACGGCGTGCAGTGTAAACAAATGGTGCAAGGCCACCGGATCGATGCGGGTGTCCACGCCGCCGGCGGCGAGCAGGGCCTGGGTGGTGGAGGCGAAGCGGAACACCTGTCCCTGCCGGTTCCAGTACAGCGGCTTGACGCCGAAACGGTCGCGGGCCATGAACAGCGCCCGCCGGTTCGCGTCCCAGAGCGCGAAGGCGAACATGCCGTGCAGCCGTTCCGGGCAGGCGTTGCCCCAGGCGTGATAGGCCTTGAGGATGACCTCGGTGTCGCCGTCGGAGAAAAAGTGGTAGCCCTTGGCCTCCAACTCGGCGCGCAGCGCGCGGTAGTTGTAGATGGTCCCGTTGAAGACCAGAGCCAGCCCCAGGTGTGCGTCCACCATAGGTTGGTTGGAGCGCACCGAGAGGTCGATGATCGCCAGCCGCCGATGACCAAAACCGAGCGCCCCGTCGCTGTAGCTGCCGCCATGATCCGGCCCGCGCCGGGTCAGTTCAGCCATCATGCGCTGGATGACATCCAGGTTCGCCGGGGCGCCGTCGAGACGCAATTCACCACAGATACCGCACATTCGATCCTACTCCGAACAGCTTGATGATTGGCTCATTTTTCAGAGAGTCCGCGTATCGGCCGCAATTGAACGCGTTCCTCCGCGGCGCAATCGTCCTCAGCGCCCCAGCCCCCGCCGCCCGGCGTCTCGAGGCGCAGCCGGTCACCCGCGGCGACCGTCAGGGTCACCTTGCCCGGCAGGTCCCGGCCGTTGAGCCGATTGACACCGGCCGCCCCGTCGGCACCGCCGCCGCTGCCCCAGGGCGCATGACGGCGGCGTTCGGTGAGCAGGGTCACCTGGGCCGGGGCCAGGAACGCGATCTCCCGGATCAGCCCGTCGCCGCCGGGCCGCTGCCCGGCGCCGCCTGAGCCGCGCCGCAGAGCATAACGGGTGACGCGCAGCGGATAGCGCGATTCCAGCACTTCGATGGGCGTGTTGAGCGTGTTGGTCATGTGTGTCTGGACCCCGGACCAGCCGCCGCCCGCGGGGCCGGCCCCCATGCCGCCGCCGATGGTCTCGTAATAGTCCCAGGGCGCGGCCGGATCGGTGCTGCCCATGGCCAAATTGTTCATACTGCCGTGGCTGGCTGCCGGAATCCGCTCCGGGACGGCCTGGGCCAGGGCACCGAGCACCACATCCACCACCCGCGTGCTGGTCTCGACGTTGCCGGCGGCCACCGCGGCCGGCCGCCGCGCATTGAGCAGACAGCCGACCGGAGCGGTCAGCGCAATCGGCCGGAAGGTCCCGGCGCAGGCCGGGGTCTGGGGCGGCATCAGGCAACGGAAACAGTAGAGGACGGCGGCCGCCGCCACCGACAGGGGGCAGTTGATGTTGCCCGGGACCTGGGGCGCGGTGCCGCTGAAATCCAGGTGCACGCCGCCGGCGGAAACGGTCATTGCCACCTGAATCGGGATGTCGCGGGTGCCCTGGCCGTCGTCGTCCATCCAGTCCTCATAACGATAGAGACCCGGCGGCAGCACCGCCAGGGCGGCACGCGCCAGGCGCTCGCCATAGTCGTTGAGGTCGTCCAGCGCGCCGCGGTAGGCCGCCGCCCCCATCCCGTCCACCAGGGTGCCCAGGCGGGCGAGTCCGGCGCGGTTGGCGCCGATCTGGGCGAAGAAGTCGCCGCGCGCATCCCCGGGGTTGCGGGTGGCGCCGAGGATCCCCTCCAGGAACTCGGTCTGTAGGACGCCGCCGCGGATCAGGTGGGTCGGCGGCAGGATCAGACCCTCCTCGGCCAGGGTGCGTGCCAAGGGCATCGAGCCGGGGCTGCTCGCGCCGATATCCGCGTGATGGGCACGGTTCACCAGGAAGGCGATGGGCGCGCCGTCCTGATCGGATCGGCCCCGGGCCGCGGCAGCGGCATACAGCGGCGCGATCAGGGTCACATCGGGCAGGTGCGTGCCGCCCAGATAGGGGTCGTTGAGGACCACCATGTCCCCAGGAGACCAATCGAGCGCGGCCACCACATCAGCCATGGCATAGGCCATGCTCCCCAAATGCACCGGGATATGGGCGGCCTGGGCGCACAAGCCGCCCTGGCCGTCGAAGACGGCACAGGAGAAATCCAGCCGATCGCGAATATTGGGCGAGAAGGCGGCATTGCGCAGTACCGCGCCCATTTCGTCGCACAGCGCGTTTAGACGGCTGGCAAAGAGACCGAGGTCGATGGGGTCGAGGGGCATGGGCAGCAACTCGCGGTCTTGGTGGTCAGGTTGCAAAGCCGCCGACGCGGCCATAAATCGCGGCTCAGTTAGACGGCCGCTTAAGCGCCGTCGGTATCAGGTCTCGGGCTCCGCCTTGGTGCGTGTCTGGGCCTGGGTCTGACTTCACTCACCCCTCACTCACCCTTGGAGACGTCCGATCATGGCACATCAACTGCCCGCGCTGCCCTACGAAAAGAATGCCCTGGAGCCCGTGATCTCCGCCGAGACCATCGATTATCACTACGGCAAGCATCATCAGGCGTATGTCACCAATCTGAATAACCTGATTCCGGGGACCGAGTTCGAGTCCATGTCCCTGGAAGAGATCATCAAGAAGTCCTCCGGCGGGGTCTTCAACAACGCCGCTCAGGTCTGGAACCACAGCTTCTACTGGAACTGTCTGAGTCCCACCGGCGGCGGCGCCCCGACCGGTGCTCTGGCGGACGCGATCAACGCCAAGTTCGGCTCATTCGACGAGTTCAAGAAGCAGTTCAGCCAGTCCGCCGTCACCAATTTCGGGTCCGGCTGGACCTGGCTGGTGAAGAACGCCGACGGCTCCATCGAGATTTTCAACACCGCCAACGCCGGCTGCCCGCTGACCTCCGGCAAGCAGGCCCTGCTCACCGTCGATGTCTGGGAGCACGCCTACTACATCGATTATCGCAATGCCCGTCCCAAGTATCTGGAAACCATCTGGGACAAGATCAACTGGGCCTTCGTCTCGGCCAATTACGCGGCCTGATCGGCCTTGATCGTAATCCCGGCCAGCGGGGTGCGTCGTCAGGGCTTCCAGCCCTGACGGTGTCAGGCCAGGATGGCCTGACTACGCACCCGGCGAGCCCAAGTGGCCGGAAGCTTGATCGGGGCCGCCTGATCCACGCGTGGGGGTCGGGTCGGTCCGCACCGCCCCCGCCTCCCGCACCTAATGATACGCGCGCATCTGCCCGACCAGCACACCCTGAATCGCGACCTCCTCAGGCGCATACACCACCGGTAACAAGCCCCGGTTGGCGGGGACCAGGGTCACCTGCCCCGGCTCCTGGATGATCCGTTTGAGGGTCGTCTCCTCGCCGCGGATCAATGCCGCCACGATCTCGCCGTTGCGCGCGGTCTCGCGCCGCTCGATAACGACAAAATCTCCATCCAAAATACCGGCCTCGGCCATCGAATCGCCCGTCACCTGCAACACATAGCAGGGTCTGGACGTGCGCAATCGCGGCGGGATTTCGATCGTATCCGGTTGGGGCAGGGCCTCGATCGGCCGTCCGGCGGCGATCTTGCCGAGCAGCGGCAGGGTATTCTCGTCCGTTGACTGCGTGACCAGATGGATGCCGCGGTGACGCCCGTTGAGCGGCTCGACCAGACCCTCGGCGATCAGCGCCTGCACATGCTTGTGGAGCGACCCGCGCGAGCGCAGGCCGAGCAGTCGGCAGAGCCCGTCGAGGGTGGGCGCCCGGCCGAAGTCCGCGGCGTGCTGCCGCAGGCAATCCAGGACCTGCTGTTGGCGAGGGGTGAGCGGCATGGCGCCTTCTTCTCTTTTTGTTCGGATAGTCTATGCTTGTCTGGAGGAGAACGAATCGAGAACGATCCACCCCGCCACGAGGTACACCCGATGCGTCCGAGCCTTGCCTACATCCTGCCGAAGCGCCGTCACACGACCTGGAACCCCGCCCTGGAGCCCCTGCGCCTCGGCCGCGAGCCGGGTGTTGAGATCCCGCTGCTCGGGTATGTCACCGCCGGGCAGCCGGTCGACATTCCGGAGGACCGCGCCACCGTCACCGTGCCGCGGCACATGGTACGCAAGAACAGCTATGCCCTGCGCGTGCGTGGTCACTCGATGATCGACGACTCCATCCAGGACGGCGACATCATCATCATCGAAAAGCGCGAGACCGCCGCCAACGGGGAGTCCGTGGTCGCCATGATCAACGGCGAACGCGTGACCCTCAAGCGCTTTTTCATCGAAACCGACGGCATCCGGCTGCAACCCGCCAATCCGGCCATGGAACCCATCTACTTGCGGCACGAGGAGCTGGAGATTCTCGGGATCGTGTCGGGGGTGATTCGCTGCGGGGCGGCATAATCAGCGTGCGCCCGCTGCTCCACGTCCGGCCGCCGCAGCGCGCCCGCCATGGTCAGCGGTCGTTGTCGTTGTCGTAATCGAATTGATCGTAGCGCGCCGGATGTGCTCGCGCCTCGTGGCTTCGCTGTCAGCTTGGGCTCGCCGGGTGCGTAGTCAGGCCATCCTGGCCTGACACCGTCAGGGCTGGAAGCCCTGACGACGCACGCCGCCGGCCGGGATTACGATCAAGGCCCCTCGCGACCAAGATTACCCGACCCTGATCGTCTCCCCATACCCGGTCATCTCCAGATAACCGCGTCCGATCTCCCGGCCGTCTTCAGACACCCGCACCGCCCCTTCCCAATAGACGGCGCCGGTGGAGCGCCGGCTATCCAGTTCCTGGTCGTCCATGAGGGGTTGCAGATCGAGCAGCCGCCCGCCGATGCCCACCTGCCAGGCGACCGGGTAGGTGATGTCGGTGCGCGGCGAGCGCCAGTGGCGCCGGGGGGTGAAGGTCACGGCGTCCGGCGGCAGCGCCCGCGCGCCGCCCCCGGCCGACCGGACGGTGGCGGCTGACCAGACGGCGCGGCCGTCGTCACCGCGCATCCGGAAGGCTATCAGGGCACTGCCGTCATCGAGATTCAGGCCGATCCAGTCCCAGCCGGCCGCGCCTTGCGGCAGGTACTCGCTCGACCATTCGTGATCCAGCCAGGCCTGACCGGTCACGGCCTGGGTGCGGCTATCCAGCGTCACCGTGCCGGTGACCGCGAGGTGCGGGCGGCTATAGTAATAGCTCGCATGGCGCGGATCGGCGGCCTTGGTGCTGAACCCGGCGGCGCCGTTGAGCAGCGGCGGGCCGTCCGGGACCAGCGACAGGCTGTAGGCGAGTTCCTCGCCGCGGACGTCAGCCTGATAGCGGTCGTCGGTCTGCTCGAATTTCCAGTCGTCGATCCAGACCTGGGTGCGCCCGGTCTCGGACCCGGCCCGGCCGAATCCGATCCGGGCCGCGCGTTGATCGTGGCGCAGCCGGCCCAGCCGCGGGTCGGCGATGGCAGCGTGGGCAATGATCAACTGACGCGGCGCGAAAGCGCTCGGGTTTTGCTCTCCGAGACCGGTCCGCACCCGGAAAAAGGTCGTCTGGAAGCCGAGCGGGCTGCCGTCCGGCAGGCGCAGCCAGCCGGTGGCATACCACCACTCGGTCCGAAACGCCGGGTGAGCGCCGTGATCGTCGGGAAAAACCAGGGTCCGGTCGGGGAGCACCGGGGCAAAGGTGATTGCCGCCCCCTCGGTCTGGTCGGGCTTCGCTGACTGGCCCGCAGTGCTGCGCCAGACCGGCAGGCTCGCCAAGGCAAGGAGACAGGTACGTCGATTCATTCCGGTATCACCAATCTTCACGGACCGCCAGCACCGCGTCCTGTCGCATGGCCTGCCGACCGGCGAGCACGGCCGCGGCGGCCGCCAAGGCGATCAGCGCACCCGCGAACAAGGCCAGTGACCCCCAGGGGACGTGCACATCCATACTCCAGTGGAAACTCTGCCGGTTGACGACCTCGATCAGCACCAGCCCGATCGCTCCGCCCGCCAGCAGTCCGCCGAGCACCCCGACCCCGGCCGCCAGCGCGCCCTCCTGGGCGAGCATCCAGCCGATCTGGCGGCGCGTCAGCCCCAGATGGCGCAGCATCCCGAATTCGCGCCGCCGCGCCGCCGCCAGCGCGGCGAAGCTGGCCGCCACTCCGGCCAGGCCAATGGCGACCGCGACCGCTTCCAGCAGATAGGTCACGGCAAAGGTGCGGTCGAAGACGCGCAGGCTGATGGCGCGGATCTCGCCCGGATAGGCCAATTCCAGCGCGCCGGGGTCGCCGACGGCGGTGAGCGCGGCGGCCACCTGCGACGCCGCCGCACCGGGGGCGAGCCAGATGGCCGCGTCGTTGGCCAGCGGGTCACCGGTCAGGCGGCGGTAGTCGGCCAAGTCGATCATCAGTGCACCGGTCTGGCGGGCATAGTCGCGCCAGATACCGGCCACGCGTAGCGGCACCGGCCGTCCGGCGAGCGGGACCTCCACGCGCTGGCCGGGCCGCCAGCCGTAGAGGTCCTGCATCGCTTCGGAAACCCAGATCGCCGTTTCACCCGGGCCGGGCGGTTGCGCGGCGCCGACCAGCGGCAAATCCCGGCCGTCGGCCGCCACCGGCCGGGCGATCAAACCCACCGGCGCCTGGCCCGCGGCGAGACGCAGACTCTCGTGGCGCGTGAAGTTGACGCGGCCAATGCCGGGCACGGCGCTGATGCGGGCTTGCAGCGCTGCGTCCAGCAGACTGCCGCTCTGGATCGTGCCGACCCGCAGATAGAGGTCGGCGGGCAGGAGTTCGCTCAGCCACTCGTCGACCGACTCCCGAAAGGACGCGACCATGATCGCCATGGCCGCCGCCAGGGCGACGCTGGTCAGGACCCCGGCCGCCGCCACGACGGCATGTCCGGGGGCGGCGCCCAGCCGGGCCGCGGCGAGGCGGGCCGGCACCGGACCGCGTTGCGGCAGCAGCCAGGCGACGGCGGAGGCGACGGCCGGCAGCAACAGGACACTTCCGGCCAGCACACCGGCGACGGCCAGATAACCGCCCACCGGCAGCCCGTTGATGGGCGGAATCCAGCAGACCGGCAGGCTGGCGGCGAGCACGGCGATGCCCAGGCGCGGATGTCCACGTCCGCCGAGCAGCGCCGCGTCGTCGCCGGCTTTCAGCGCCTGCGCCGGTGAGACCGTGGCCGCCTCGCGGGCCGGCAGCCAGGCGCCGGCCACGCCGGCCAGCACGCCCAGTGCCACATAGACCCCCGTCACGCCCGGCTGGAACTGAAGTTGCGGCGTCAGCCCGGCGAAATACCCGGCGCCCAGATCGCCGCCGAGCACGGTCAGCATCGCCCAGGCCAACCCATGCCCCAGGGCCACGCCGACCAGTCCGCCCGCCAGTCCGACCAGCGCCCCCTCGGCCAAGAGCCAGATGAACAGGTCGCGTCGCGCCAGACCGATGGCGCGCAGAAAGGCGAACTCGGTCCGCCGGCGCACCACGGAGAGTGCCTGAGCCGAGAAGACCAGAAACCCGCCGGTCAAGAGCGCGATGGCCGCCAGCATGGTCAGATTCACCCGGTAGGCGCGCGACAGATTGGCCGCCTGATCCTCCGCGGCCTCGGGTGCCTCGATCAGTACCCCGGCGGGCAGAATGGCCTGCAATCCCAGCCGCGCCGCCTCCGCGGTCACACCCTCGGCCAGCCGCAGATCGATCCGGGTGAGCCGCCCGAGCCTGGCGAAGCGGGCCTGCACCGCGGCAATATCCATCACGGCCAGGCGGCGGTTCTGCGCGGCACCGGGCAGATCGCCGGCCACCCGCAAATCCAGCGTGTGATCACCCGCGCGCAGCCGCAGCCGGTCGCCGGACTTGAGCCCGAGCGCGGACTGCGCCGCCGCGCTCAGAAAAACGGTGTCCTCGGCCAAGATCGCGAAGCGGTCGGTGCGCTGCGACGTGTCGGCCGCCTCCGCCGGGCGCGGCAGCAGGGCCGGCGTCACGCGGGGCAGGGTGAAGACGTCGACTCCCAGTAGTTGCAGTGTCTCGTCGCGCCCGGTGACCTGAGTCTCGACCTCGACCACCGGACTCGCCGCGGCCACCTCAGGGCGGGCGGCGAGCACGGCATAGAGACCCTCGTCAAAGCCGCTCCGCGGTCCCTTGACTTGCAGATCGGCCTCGCCGGCCATGGAGCGCAGACCGCGCCCGAACTCGGTGAGTGCCGCCTCATGGATCGCGTGCACCGCCATGCCCAGTGCCACACCCAGGCAAATCGCCGCCATGGAAAACAGTGTCGCCGTCCGCCGCCGGGCGAGTGAACCGAGAAAGACCGGCGCCAGACTCACCCCAGCAGCCCCTCGGTGGTGAGATGCAGCACCCGGTCCGCCGTCTTGGCGCCCTCCAGCGAATGCGTCACCAGGATGCCGATCGCGCCGACCCCGCGAATGCGCTCGGCCAGCAGGGCGAGCACCCTGGCGCCGTTGGCCGGGTCCAGGTTGCCGGTCGGCTCGTCGGCCAGCACCAGCCGCGGGGCATGAACCAGCGCGCGGGCAATCGCCACCCGCTGCAATTCGCCGCCGGACAATTCGCGCGGCCAGCTCGCGGCACGCTCGCCCAGGCCCACGGCCGCCAGCAGTTGCCGCGCCGGCTCCTCCGCCGCCGCACCGGCCAAGCCCTTGAGCCACAGCGGCAGGGCCACGTTCTGCAGCACCGTGAGATGGGGCAGCACATGGAATGCCTGGAACACAAAGCCCAATTGGTCGCGCCGCAGCCGCGTCAGCGCGTCCTCATCCAACGCGGCGTAGTCGCTGCCGTCGAGTGCCAGGCGTCCGGCGTCCGGCCGGTCCAGCCCGGCGATCAGATTGAGCAGGGTGGATTTGCCGACGCCGGATTCGCCCACGATGGCGACGTACTCGCCCGGTTGCAGCCGCAATGAGATGTCCCGCAGGACCGGGCGGCCGTTGAACTGGCGGGAGAGGTTGGCGATGTCGAGCATGGGGCGGGGGGTACGCGGGTTCCGGTGTAGGTACAGTTGCGCGGAGATGGGGGCGATTGGGGGCACTGGGAAGCGTAACCGTTCAGACTACCGCCTGCGGCAGCAGCGGTCTGAACCAAAAAAAGCAGTTCTCACACAGAGAGCCTGTTCACCGACGAAAATGAAGGCGATTTCCGAAGAGCTTCATATCACGCGGGCTCAACCGCCGGTGATCGGGGCGACGCAACCGGAGGCCGACGCTTTAGCGGGCGGCGGCGCCTTGTTCGGCTGAAGCCTCGCCCTCCGGTCTGTTGTGCGGGTGCAGCGAGATCCGCAGGGGGCTTTAGGGGCGACTAAAGTCGCCCCTACACGTAGGTGGATCATTTCCCGGAAATCACCGAAAAAGGTCAAGGGGTCAGGTCTAGGGGGCAAAGGGGCAAGTCTTGCCTTTTGCCTGACACGCGAGGCGGCCTTGATCATCGTTCCGGCCGTAGGGTGGACTAGCGCTAGCGCAGTCCACCGAATCCCGCGCCGTCGCTGGTGGACTGCGCTGCGCTTGTCCACCCTACGAGGCCGCATGGCCGGAACAATGATCAAGGCCAGGCGCACCTACACTGACCGGTATCCAAATTGTCGGAAATCGCCTTACGGCCCACCCCAATGCCCTAAGGCCCTGTGGTTCGCTGTCGTCTTCGTCCCTCAGTACGCAACCGGCTTGACCTGCTTGTTTGGCAGGACTAGATTCTGTGGTAACAAAAGTAATAACTGTGCGGATGGTACATGATTATGCTCAAAGTCAAAGTCACCTCGGTCGGCAATTCAATGGGTATTTTGCTGCCAAAAGAAGCACTTAACAAACTGAAAGTCGGGAAGGGCGATACTTTGTATCTTGTCGAGAATGAAGAGGGATTTACCATCACGCCGTACCAGCAAGATTTTGAAAAGCAGATGGAGGCAGCCGAAAAGGTGCTGAAAAAGTACCGGAATGCGTTTCACGAGCTTGCGAAATGATCGATCCGCGATGGGCCCTGGATTCGGTGGTCATTTCGGTTCACCGCATGTTAATTGCGGAACATGGTGGACGTCCTGGTATTCGCGACAAGGGACTGCTTGATTCCGCATTGGCCAGACCCCGACAGCGACTCTTCTACGAACCACAGGCGAGGCTCTTTGATCTCGCTGCTGCGTATGGCTATGGCCTGGCAAAGAATCATCCATTCATTGACGGGAACAAGCGCGCAGCCCTTGCGGTTGCTTCGATATTTCTGGAGATCAACGGATTCAGTCTGGATGCGCCCGAGCCGCAAGCGGTCGTCATCATTGAACAACTCGCCGCCGGCAATCTCGGCGAAATCGAATTCGCGCAGTGGCTCAGTGATTGCTCAACGCGTAGCGCCTGATAACCAAGCCAAGGTTTGATGGACACCGGGGACGGCGTCTCGACTCCCGACATCATGATGGGTAATCCAACCATCGCCGGTACGCGCGTCACGGTGGAGTCCATCCTGGAACGGTCTGACCCGAGGCAAAAGGCAAGACCTGACTCCACTTCACTTTATCCCGCTCACCGCACGCGGACCCAATCGACGTCCCCGGGTGTGCGGGGATCGAATGCCGGATCGTCCGAAGGGATCTCCCGGCCGTCACGGCTCCGCCAGATGCACGCCGGGGTGGTCGATCGACGGATTGGTTGCCCGCCGAAGCCTTCGGGAATCCACACATGTCCGTCCAGCATAGCGCCTAGTGCCTCCTGCTGACCGTCGCTGGACCTGTTCCGGTCGGCGGTCACTTGTCCCCATAGTTGCTGTGACCACGCCTGGTGCTGTCGATAAGACTCGCCGTCCTGCCGGCCGATGTCTGTGATCATCCCGGCCACCGTGTGGCGCCCGTACGGGTCCGGCCCGGTGTTCAGTGCGGCCATGGCCACCCGCGGCAACCAGCCCGAGTAGTGGGGCCAATGGCGAGCGTCCGAACCGGCCAAGGTGAGCACCCCGTTGCACTGCCCGTACCCAATGGACACGTTGCTGACGACCACCCCGCGGACCGGCGCCGCTCCGGCAGGACCGTTGAGCGTGTAGGTCGTCTCGAAGGTCGCCGAGTGTGTGTAGCCGGGCATCGGTTGGATGGGCCGCGAAGGGCCGAACTGCACATCCGGGGCCAGTCGCATGACCCCGGTCATCGCGTAGTAAGCGAACTGCTCCGGCGACAGCGGCTGCATCATCCCGCTCTGGCCGAACACGATCACAGCGGCAATGAAATCCGGCGAACGCAGAACGAGTGAGAACTTGCCTTCTTCCCCGACGGTCCACCCTGGCGGCAGGCGGTAAGTGAAGTGCGGACCATTGACGAGTGGGGGTTCGGTCGGCGATCCCGAATGCGGCGGCGGATCGAACGGAAGTGGGCTCATCGGAATCTCCAGAGCGTAGTCGAAATGCGCGGTCGTCATGCCCGTCGCCCGCCTTTCAACGGCCGGGTCGGCGCCCCTTGATTCACCAGCGGATCGCCGACGCCGAGTTGACCCTCCATCCACAGATGGCCGAGCAGCGCCCCATGCTCGGCAAACTCCAGCACGCCGGGGATGTCGCAGGCCCGCTGCGTCTGGGTGTAGCCGCGCTCATCGCGCCAGCGCGCCAGAGCACGCGCACCTCCGGCGGTCGCAACGCGTTGAGGAAGAACGGCGAATGCAAAAGGAAAGACCTGACCCCATCCACTCCCAAAAGGAAAGACCTGACCCCATCCACTCCTGAGAGTTACCGCAACGGCCGTGGCGCGCGCTCGCTTTTGAGGCCGCTTGTTAGGCGAGTTGAAGCCTCCGCGACTTCCAGCAGATAACGAAGGGCTTTGTTCACTGCTTCGTCGTTTGGAAATGCCTGCGCAATATCTGGCTCAAGGAGCACCACGTTTGATTCTTCCTTGATGCGATCCGCATATTTGCCACGAACAAGCTCGCCGAAGTCTGACCTATTATATTCAGGCCGAAGTTCGTCCGCGGTTCCCGCCTTAACCTTCTTCATAAAGCTGCCTTTCAATGTTTGTTGCTATTCGTGCGGAAATAATGCGAATTGCGGTTCCCCGATCGGTGTGCGACACCGTAAGTAAGCGACCTCGGGAAGAAAGGCCGAATGTTACAAAGCGATCTTCGTCTTCCGAATGGTCTGGGTCATGGCCGGTCGCCGAAAGTCGATCGCGTAACGCGCTGGATGCCTCTTCAAAGGTAACCCCATGTTCGCGCAGATTTACTCTCGCCTTTCTTGGGTCCCACTCGAAGCTCATGATTTCGCCGGTTTCTATTGCTTGATACTGCCCGTCGCGGCAGTCGTAGTTTGGCACTCACCTGGAGTGCTTAGGCAGCGGAGACAAAAGGCAAGACCTGACCCTTCATCTGGCGCTCGGTTATGGAATTAAGTAAACTGTCCCCGGAGCTCCCGAGCTCCCTGGAGACTTTTGCCACGCTCACTCACCGCCGACCCATTCCCACACAGCCTCAAGTTTTTCAGGTATTGCCTTGAGCGAATTTGGATATTTGCCTATCCAAGAATAGCCAAGCTCGCTACGAGACATGAAAATTGCAGCAAATGGAAAAGCTACAATCATTGCAATAGTCTCGAAAGGAAATATCGCTAACCAGAATACAATTACAACAACAGTTGCTATCAAACCAAACGGTAATCTCAACAAGGTGACCAGTGCGTCCATAAATCTCTCTGGTTGGCTATTCTTGCCTAACTTGATTTCGGCGGACGAACTACCCCATAACGCGTCGCCTTTTTCGGATTGAATCAGGGTTCATCCGGGTTGTCAAGCGCTTGCGCGCCGTTCCTCGCTGCACCGTTCGTGCGTTATGAGGCAGTCTTGCCTCATAACGCACGAACGAATCGAAGGTACACCGCGTAAACCGGGGGATGCCCGCGTGGTTCTGACAAAAGAATAAGAGATAATACAATCGTATGAAGTGCCTTTCTCAGCGAATGCTCAGGGTGTTTAGAGGCACCGGCAGAGGTGCCGCGCCCGGACTCGCACCGTTTATGCGTTATGAGGCGATCTTGCCTCATAACGCCCAAACGGGTCCGCATAGACCGACCGGCGCTGGTGTAGCAAAGTTAACAAAAAATAAAGAAAACAATATTCTATAACCTTCTTCCCGAGGGTTTATCAGGGTGTTTAGGAGACATCGACAGGGGGCCGCGCTTGGCCTGGCGTCGTTCAGTCGCGCATCGATTATCGTTCCGGCCAGAGCCTCGGTTTGCCGGAACCATGGCCAAGGTGCGCTCGCAGCAGTTCCAAAGTGACATGCCCGCCCAACGCCCAACGGCGCCCCGCCCATCCCGAGGATGTTAAACTCCGCCCGTCCGGAACACGCCTGATGCGGCCGATCGGCTCGATCGCGATCCTGAGGCGATTTCTGTCGGAGAATCGATCGGATCAGCGCTGCCTCAGGGTGATTGATGTACGGTACACCGCTCGCTATTTTTCTACCCTCGCTGGCCGGCGGTGGTGCGGAACGCATGATGCTGAACCTCGCCCAGGGGGCGGTGGCTGCCGGGGTCGCGGTGGATCTCGTGGTTGGTAAAGCCGATGGGCCTTACCTAGCGCTGGTGCCGCCGGGCTGCACGCTTGTCGACCTTGGCGCAGCGCGGGTGCTGGGTGCTTTGCCGGGGCTGGTGCGCTATTTGCGCCGGCGCCGGCCGCGGGCTCTGCTGGCCGCGATGGATCATGCCAACATGGTCGCTCTGTGGGCGCGCGCCTTGGCACGGGTGCCGACGCGTGTCTGTGTCAGCGTGCGCAGCAATCTGTCGCAGGAGGCCGCGCATTCGCCGTTCCTGGCCGGGCGTTGGATGCCGCGGCTGGCGCGCGCGTTTTATCCGCGCGCGGACGCGGTCATCGCCGTGTCGCAAGGGGTGGCCGATGACCTCGACCGGCTGCTCGGCGCGGGTCGTGCGCGCATCCTGGTCATTCCCAATCCGGTGGTGACGCCCGAACTGGCAGCGCTTGCCGCCGCGCCGGCCGATCATCCCTGGCTGCAACCGGGCACAGTGCCGGTGATCCTGGCCGCCGGGCGGTTGGCCCCGCAGAAAGATTATCCGACGCTGATCCGCGCTTTCGCGGCCTTGAGTGCCGGGCGGGATCTGCGTCTGATCATCCTTGGTGAGGGGCCGGAGCGCACGGCACTGGAGTCGCTGATTCAGCAACTGGGGCTCGCTGACCGGGTCGCCCTGCCCGGATTCAGGGACAATCCCTTTGCCTATATGAGCCGCGCCAGCCTGTTCGTGCTGTCATCGGCCTGGGAGGGGTTGCCGGGGGTGCTGATTCAGGCCATGGCCTGCGGGACTCCGGTGGTCAGCACGGACTGCCCGAGCGGACCACGCGAGGTCCTGGCGGACGGGCGCTTCGGCCCGCTGGTTCCGGTGGGCGCGGTCGAGGCGCTGGCCGCGGCGATGGCGCTGACCCTGGAGCAACCGCCGGAACCGGAACGCCTCAAGGCGCGCGCGGCGGATTACGGACTTGAACCCGTGACCCGCCGGTATCTGGAGGTGCTGGGATGCGGCGCACTTGCGCCGGGGTGTGATCGGACATGATGTGGTTTGTGTGGGTCAAGTCGTTAGGTCGGATGGGTGGAGCGAGCGCAATGCCTATCCTCAAGCGTCGCGGTGGCCGGATGGGCATCGCGCCCGGGATTGGGCAAGCTGAAATGTTGGGGTTCGTTCCTCACCCCAACCTACGGCATTGCGATGTTTTCGGGTTCGCAGCGAACACTTTCACAATCGCTCTCGCTCTGCCCATCCAACGCGCGTCAGCGACCACATCACTTTGGGCCTCATTGCGCCCAGCAGTTCCAAATTTGGCTGGCCGCCCACCAGCAGCATGCCGGCAGCGAGGCTGATGGTGGATGCGCTGCGCTTATCCACCCTACGAAACCGGCTCCGCTGTAGGGTGGATAAGGCGCGCTGCTCGGTGTCAGGGATTCGGCACGTCGGTCGCACGCGCCGCATCCACCAAGGGCCGCGCGATTCCGCCCAAATTTGGAATTGCTGCCTCGTGTCAGCCGGGACAGCAGGATGAAGATCGCCCATGTCATCACCGGCCTGGAACTGGGCGGCGCCGAGATGATGCTGTTCAAGCTGCTGAGTACCATGGACCGGACGGTGTTCGAACCGCTGGTGATCTCACTGATCCCTCCCGGACCCATGGGGCCGCGGATCGGCGCGCTGGGTGTCCGGGTGGAAACGCTCGATTTGCGCCGCGGTTTCCCGACGGCCGGGGCGGTCCTGCGTCTGGTGCGTCTGCTGCGCGCCTTTCGGCCCGATCTGATTCAGACCTGGATGTACCATGCGGATTTGCTCGGCGGGCTGGTGTTGCCGCTGGTGCGGGCGGGGTCCGGGCGTCCGCGGTTGGTCTGGAATATCCGCCAGAGCGATCTGGACCCGCGTCAGACCCGCCGCGCCACCCGGATCGTGGCCCGGCTCAATGCCGGGCTCTCCCGTCTGGCGCCGGACCGCATCCTCTGTTGCTCGGAACGCGCGCGGGAGGTCCATCTGGCCTTGGGTTATCGGCGCGGCATCCTGTCCGTGATCCCGAACGGATTTGAACTGGAGCGTTTCCGGCCGGATGCGCAGGCCCGCGTTGCGCTGCGCGATGCCTTGGGGATACCGGCCGGGATCCCGCTGGTCGGGCTCGTGGCCCGATTCGATCCGCAGAAAGATTTGCCGACTTTTCTGCGGGCGGCGGCGCTGGTCCGGGCCGCGCGACCCGAGTGTCGGTTCCTGCTGTGCGGTCCGGGCATGGACACGGCCAACCCGCAACTGATGGGCTGGATGGCGGACGCACGCCTGGGTGACGCGGTCAGCCTGCTCGGTCCGCGCGCCGACACGCCGCGCGTCTTTGCCGCCCTGGATCTGCTGGTCAGCGCCTCGGCCTATGGGGAAGGCTTTCCGAACGTGATCGGCGAGGCCATGGCCTGTGCCGTGCCCTGTGTGGTCACCGACGTGGGCGACTCCGCCCTGATCGTCGGCGAGACCGGACTCACGGTGCCGCCGCGCGACCCGCCGGCCCTGGCCGCGGCCATCGAATGCCTGCTCGCCGAGGGTCCGGACGCGCTGGCCGACCGCGGCCGCGCCGCCCGCGCCCGCATCGCAGCGCACTACGCCTTACCGCTGATCGCCGCGCGCTACACGAATCTCTATTTGTCATTGAACCGAGGGAATCGCTAATGTGCGGTCTGTGCGGCCTGATCGAGCCCGATGCCCCCACCGAGTCCGACCTGCGTCATGCCGTCGGGCGGATGAACGACACCCTGGTGCATCGCGGACCGGATGATCAGGGCCTGTGGCTGGACCCCGCGGCGGGGGTCGCGCTGGGGCATCGGCGGTTGTCGATCCTCGACCTCTCGCCCCTGGGGCATCAGCCGATGGTCTCCCATTGCGGCCGGTATGTGCTCGCCTTCAATGGTGAAATCTATAACTACCTGGCCCTGCGCCGCGACCTTGGCGAGACCCTGCCCTGGCGCGGGCACTCGGACACCGAGGTGCTGCTCGCCTGGATCAGCCGGCGCGGGGTGGCGGCGACGCTGCCGCAGCTCAACGGTATGTTCGCCTTCGCCCTGTGGGATCGACAGGAGCGTCGGCTCACCCTGGCGCGCGACCGCCTGGGAGAGAAGCCGCTCTACTATGGCTGGAACCGCGGGCGCTTTCTGTTCGGCTCCGAGCTCAAGGCGCTGACCGCCCATCCGCACTGGCAGGGCACGCTCGATCGGGATGCGCTGGCGGCCTATCTGCGCCTGAGCTATGTCCCGGCGCCGCATTCCATCTACCAGGGGATTCGCAAGCTCGAACCCGGGACCTCGGCCGCCCTCGATCAGGGTCAGCAGACCCCGGTCATCCGCGCCTATTGGACTGCGCGCGAGGCCGTCGAGCGCGGTCTGGCCGCGCCCTTTGACGGATCGCGGGCGCAGGCCCTGGACGCGCTGGAGTCGCTGCTGAGCGACGCCGTGGGGTTGCGGATGCAGGCCGATGTCCCGCTCGGCGCCTTCCTTTCCGGCGGCATCGACTCCACCGCGGTGGTGGCCCTGATGCAGGCCCAGTCGGCCAAGCCGGTGCGCACCTTCTCCATCGGATTTCACGAGACGGGATTCGACGAGGCACCCTATGCCCGGCAGGTCGCCGCGCATCTGGGGACCGATCATACCGAGCTGTACGTCACCGCTCAGCACGGCATCGAGACCATCGTCGACCTGCCGCGGCTCTGGGACGAACCCTTCGGGGACTCGTCCCAGATCCCGACTCTGCTGGTGAGCCGGATGGCCCGGCGCGATGTGACCGTATGCCTGTCCGGAGACGGCGGAGACGAGCTGTTCGGCGGCTATTCCCGGTATCTCTGGACGCGCGAGACCTGGCGGCGCATCGGCTGGGTGCCGCTGGGGCTGCGCCGGGCGCTGGCCGGTGCGGTCACCGCCATCGCCCCCGGCACCTGGGACCGGCTGCTGCGACCCCTCGGCCGGCTGCTGCCCGGACCACTCGCCATCGCCAACCCCGGGGACCGACTGCATAAGGCGATCGATGTCCTGACCGGCGACTCGCCCGAGGCGCTCTATCTGCGCATGGTCTCGCACTGGAACGACCCGGCCGCGCTGGTGATCGGTGCCCAAGAACCGGCGAGCGTGCTCACCGACCCGGCGCGGCGCCCGCGCACCGGATCGATCACCGAGTCGATGATGTTCATGGACAGTTGTCTTTATCTGCCGGATGACATCCTGGTCAAGGTCGACCGGGCCAGCATGGGGGTCGGCCTGGAGGCGCGGGTGCCGCTGCTGGATCATCGGGTCTACGAGTTCGCCTGGTCGCTGCCGTTGCGCTGGAAAGTGCGCGGACGCCTCGGCAAGCTCCCGCTGCGGCACATTGTCGAGCGGCATGTGCCGCGTGCCCTCATGGATCGGCCCAAGATGGGGTTCGGGGTGCCGATCGAGCATTGGCTGCGCGGGCCGCTGCGTGACTGGGCGGAGGCCCTGCTGGCGCGCGATCGGCTGCTGGCCGACGGCATCCTGAGGCCCGATCCCATTCGCGCCAAGTGGGAGGAGCACCTGGCGGGGCGGCGCAACTGGTCCTATTACCTGTGGGATTTGCTGATGTTCCAGGCGTGGCTGGATGCGGCCGGGGCCGCGCCGTCCGCGAGTCGCCGGCCATGACGGCGCTCGGCACCCGGCGGGTCGCCTTCTTCGTAACCGTGGACTGGTATTTCTGCCATCACTATCTCGCGCTGGCTCAGGCCGTACGCGCTGCCGGTTTCGCGGTCACGGTCATCACCGGGGTGGAGGCCCACGGCGAGCGCATCCGCGCGGCCGGGCTCGACCTGATCCCCCTGGAGGTCTCACGCAAGGGGATGCATCCGTGGCACGAACTGCGCAGCATTGCGCGGGTGACGCGCATCCTCAAGGACCTGAAGCCCGTCCTGTTGCACAATATCGCGCAGAAACCGGTGCTTTACGGCACCTTGGCGGCCCGTCTCGCGGGGGTGCCGACGGTGGTCAACGGGGTGGCGGGGATGGGCTATCTGTTCTCCTCCGACGGCCCGCGGGCCCGCCTGCTGCGCGGATTGGTGGGCGGCGCCTATCGCGCCCTGCTCGCCGCGCCGAACGTGCGGGTCCTGGTGCAGAACCCGGACGATCAACAGCAGGTCCTGCGGCTCACGGGAGTGGAGCCGGTGCTGATCCCCGGCTCCGGGGTGGATGTGACGCGCTTCGTTCCGCGCTCGGACCCGCCGGGGGCGGTGGTGGTGATGCTGGCCTCGCGGCTGCTGTGGGACAAGGGCGTGGGAGATTTCGTCAGCGCCGCCCGCCTGCTCAAGGCGCGGGGCAGCCCGGCGCGGTGCGTGCTGGTGGGCAAACCCGACCCCGGCAATCCGACCTCGGTGGCGGAGGAGCAACTGCGCGACTGGCATCAGGAGGGCTGTATCGAGTGGTGGGGTCATAGCGCCGACATGCCCGGGGTGCTGGCGCAGGCGCACATCGCCTGTTTGCCGTCCTATTATCGCGAGGGTCTGCCCAAGTTTCTGATCGAGGCCGCGGCCGCGGGGCTGCCGTTGGTCACCACGGATGCGACCGGCTGTCGGGAGGCCGTGGAGGTCGAGGGCAACGGACTGCTGGTCCCGGTCCATGACCCGCTGGCCTTGGCGCACGCGCTCGAACGCCTCATCGGCGACACGGATTTGCGGCGGCGGTTCGGCGCGCGTTCGCGGATGATCGCCGAGGCGCGTTTCGACTCAGTCCGCATCCATGCGGCGACCCTTGCGGTGTATCGCGAACTGCTGGAATCCAGAAAGATTTCGTTTACAGCAAATGAACAGGAGTGAAATAAGCGTATGAAAACGGCTTTAATTACCGGTGTAACCGGACAGGACGGCGCCTATCTGGCGGAATTCCTGCTGAACAAAGGCTATGTCGTGCACGGCATCAAACGGCGGTCCTCGCTGTTCAATACCGATCGCATCGATCATCTCTATCAGGACCCCCATGAGAGTGATCGCCGCTTTATTCTCCATCATGGGGATCTGACCGACTCGATGAGCCTGATCCGGGTCATCCAACTGGTGCAGCCGGACGAGATCTACAATCTTGCGGCTCAGAGTCATGTCGCGGTGTCGTTCGAGGAGCCGGAATATACCGCCAACTCCGATGGACTCGGCGCACTGCGCATTCTGGAAGCGATTCGTATCCTCGGATTGGAGCGCAAGACGCGTTTCTATCAGGCGAGTACCTCCGAGCTCTTCGGTCTGGTGCAGGAGACTCCGCAGCGCGAGACCACGCCCTTTTATCCGCGCAGCCCCTATGCGGTCGCCAAGCTCTACGCCTACTGGATCACGGTGAACTACCGCGAAGCCTATGGCATCTATGCCTGCAACGGGATTCTCTTCAATCACGAGAGCCCGGTGCGCGGCGAGACCTTCGTGACCCGCAAGATCACCCGTGCCCTGGCGCGCATCACCCTTGGCTTACAGGACTGCCTCTATCTCGGCAATCTGAGCGCCAAGCGCGATTGGGGCCATGCGCGGGACTATGTCGAAATGCAGTGGCTGATGCTTCAGCAGGAGCAGCCGGAAGATTTCGTCATCGCCACCGGTGTGCAATACAGCGTGCGCGACTTCGTGGCCGCCGCCGCAAAGGAATTGAAGATCGCGATCCGCTGGGAAGGCGAGGGTGTCGATGAGAAGGGGTATGACGCCGCCGGACGCTGTATTGTCGCCGTCGATCCCCGATATTTTCGGCCCACTGAAGTGGAAACCCTGCTCGGCGATCCGCGCAAGGCACACGAGCGGCTCGGCTGGGCGCCCGCCACCAGCTTCCAGGAACTGGTATCCGAGATGGTCCGGGAGGATCTCAAGCAGGCGCAACGCGATGAATTGGTGACGCAACACGGTTACAGTACCTTCAACCATCACGAATGAGGTCGAGCATGGAGACCGGACAGGCGATCTATGTAGCCGGACATCGCGGCATGGTCGGCGCCGCCCTGGTGCAGGAATTGCGCCGACGCGGTTATCACAACCTGATCACCAGGACCCATGCCGAGTTGGATCTGACGGATCAGGCTCAGGTGCGCGCGTTCTTTCAGGCGGAGCGGCCAGCCGCGGTCTATCTGGCGGCGGCGAAGGTCGGCGGGATTCACGCCAATGACAGCTTTCCGGCCGAGTTCATCTATCAGAACCTGATGATCGAGGCCAATGTCATTCACGAGGCCTGGCGCGCCGGGGTGCAGCGCCTGTTGTTTCTGGGGTCGAGCTGCATCTACCCGCGGCTGGCGCCGCAGCCGATCCCCGAGGGGGCGCTGCTGACCGGGGTACTGGAGCCTACCAATGAACCCTATGCCGTTGCCAAGATCGCCGGTATCAAGCTCTGTGAGTCCTATAACCGGCAATACGGAACGGATTATCGCAGTGTCATGCCGACCAATCTCTATGGTCCGGGCGACAATTATCACCCACTCAACAGCCATGTCATCCCCGCGCTGCTGCGTCGTGCCCACGAGGCCAAGAGCGGCGGACTGGATGAACTGGTGATCTGGGGGACCGGGACGGTGCGGCGCGAGTTCCTCTATGTCGAGGATATGGCCGCCGCCTGCTTGCACGTCATGGACTTGGATCAGGCGACTTATGCGACCCATACGGAGCCGATGCTGTCGCATATCAACGTCGGCGCGGGCGAGGATTTGACCATCGCTGAGCTGGTCGCGCTGATCTGTGCCACGGTCGGCTTCACCGGGCGGATTCGCTATGATCCCGCGAAGCCCGACGGGGCACCGCGTAAACTCCTGAATACCGAGCGGCTCAGTGCACTCGGTTGGCAGCCGCGCGTCGCATTGAAAGAGGGACTGGAGCGGACCTATCGGGCCTTCGTCGACGCTCAGTAAACGGCTATGCATGTCCCCCGTGGGAGCGGCGTCCCGCCGCGATGCGGTGCCGCGGTGACCTTTAACACTGCGGCTTCGCGCCCGACCTGTCGCGGCGGGACGCCGCTCCCACAGGGCTTGATGTCACGGCATCACTCCCGCACGCAGGCGATCACCGCCTCCGCGATAAGGTCCTGCGCGGACTCGCTCAGGTCCGCATGCATCGGCAGGCTGATGACCCTGGCGGCGAGTCGGGCCGCAACCGGCGTGCAGTCCGGGCAACAGAGATGCTGGTAAGCGGGCTGGACATTGAGCGGGATCGGGTAGTGCACCGCGCTCGGAATGCCGCGTGACTGGAGCGCATCGACCACGCCGTCCCGGTTGGGGACCTGCAGGGTGTATTGAGCAAAGACACAGGTGCGGTCCGGGCGAATGACGGGGGTGGTGATGTGCGGGGCGGCAGCGAACAATTCCGAATAGCGTCGGCCGATCGCGATGCGCCGCTCGATCTCCCAGTCGAAGCGGTCGAGTTTCGCCAGGAGCACCGCGCATTGTAGGGTATCCATGCGTCCGCCGACTCCGACGCGGGTGTGGACATAGCGCCGCGCTTGGCCATGCACGCGCAATTCGCGCATGGTCTGGGCCAGCTCCCCGTCATTGGTGAAGATGGCGCCGCCGTCGCCGTAACAGCCCAGCGGCTTGGACGGAAAGAAACTGGTGCAGCCGATGGTCGAGAGATTGCCGCTTTTGACTCCCCGGTAGCTGGCGCCGAAGCTCTGGGCCGCGTCCTCGATGACCGGCAGTCCGTAGGCCGCGGCGATGGTGTTGATGGCGTCCATATCCGCCGGCTGGCCGTAGAGCGCGACCGGAATGATCGCCTTGGTGGTCGAATTGATCGCGGCCTCGAGCTTATCGACGTTGATGTTGCAGGTGTCCGGTTCGACATCGACAAAGACCGGCCGCGCGCCTACCAGACAGATGACTTCCGCGGTCGCCACGAAGGTGAAGGGCGTCGTGATGACCTCGTCACCGGGGCCGACGCCCAAGGCCATCAGGCTGATCAGGAGCGCCTCGGTTCCGGAGGCGACACTGATGCAGTGCGCGGCGCCGGTGTAGGCTTGCAGCCGCTGTTCCAATTCCTCCATCTCCGGCCCCAGGATATAGCGGCCGTGATGCAGCACCCGGTGGATCTGCGCCTCCAATTGGGGGCGAATGGCTGCTTGCTGAGCGGGCAGATCAATGAAGTCGATCCGCCGCACGGCCGGCGGGAGCGCCAGATAGCCGGCGGGACTGATCGCCTGTTCCGCATGAGCGGCCACGAAAATTTCATCGCGCGTCAGAATCTTGACCGCGCCGCGGGGCAGGCGATCCAAGGCGTTCAACAAACGCTCACGGGCCGGATCGGGCGCGTCGAAGCGCGCGAAATCCCCGCCCAGGGCGGCGAGCCATTGCTTGTCCTGGGTGAAGCACTCGAGCCGTTGCCTGGCAAGCCGCGTTTGCGCTTCAGCGACACGGTGCTCGGCCGTGTCCTGCAAGGCGCGCAGGACTCCATCCTCGTAGCTCTGGGCCGCGCCGGCATAGAGCCAGACGGTACCGTCCTCATCCAGACAACGGGTGATCGCTGCCGCTGCGTCGGGACTTGGCGCGGCCTCCGGGACACAGGCGGCGATGACGCAATCGGTATCGAGCAAAAGATCCATGGTTGGGAATTCCTCGTGATGTGGGTCGGAGTGACTACCAACTCGCCGCCGCCCCGGCAATCTCTTTCAACATGGTCGCGACCCGGGCCATGACCGGGCTGCCCGCGACCTGGTCCTGGGGTATTTCGCGGTGCACCACATAGGTCGTTCCCGATGCGCCGGGCAGAGTGTAGAGGCCGATGATGAAGGGGCAGTTGACCAGGCGTGCGGGGTCTTCACTGGTCATTTCGCGCGACAGGACGGCGCTGCAAAACTCGACCGACTCGGCGCGCTGGTAGATGGGTTGTTCCTGACCCAGGTCTTTGCCGGTGCGCTCCAGCATCTCGGACAGGTGCATGACATTGTTGATGGACATGCCCCGCTCCTCGATAGCCAGCTTGAGCGCATCGAGCACATCGTCGAATCCGGCCTGGCTCGGGTAGACGGCATAGCCGGGTCCGGCCGCGGCCAGGGTCGGGATCAGAACCATGATCAAGAGGATCAGCCGCCGCGCGAGGCTCTGCATGAGTGGTGACCTTTCAGTTGCACTGGTGGGCGGGGGCGGTCGGGGCAACCCGCGCCCTCGCGATCGACGCGGGTTGTCGGGAGGCTCGGTTCAGTATTGATTCATCGGCCGGAACGCGGGGGCCGAGGGCCATTCCGTGGTGGGTGCCGAGGCCGGCGGTTTGGCCGGTCGCTGGGCAGTCTCCAGTTCCTCGATGCGGCGCTTGAGTGCATCGATTTCATGCTGACTCGCCGAATTGTCCACGGCCGGCGCGCTCGGTCCCGCGGCCGGTGGTGTCAGCGCCGGTGCCCCTAAGTAACCCGGTGCGCCGTAGCCGTAACCCGGATAGCCATAACCCGGTGCCCCGAAGGGTGCGCTCCAGGGACCCCCGCCATAGCCGCCGTAAGGGCCGCCCCAGGGGCCGTCGTAGTAATCGTCGTAACGATCGCGGTTACCCCCCATCCAGCGCCCGGGGTTCATCATATTCCCGAAGTCGAATCCCTGCGCGATTGGCGTATAGAGACTGGAGCCGACCAGGGCAGCGAGCGAGAGTGCGCCGAATGTCTTGGCAAACGGCATCTTAGCGAAGGCTAGGGTCACGGCGGGCTTCCTCCAGGGTTATTGCTTTATTGACGAGCGGCCGACATCCACGCGTTTCTAACACTCAAGCGTGCAGTGGGTCAACGGCGATCCGACTCAATGCCGGCCAGCGGCGTGCGTAGTCAGGGCTTCCAGCCCTGACGGTCAGGCCAGGATGGCCTGACTACGCACCCGGCGAGCCCAAGTGGCCGGAATCTTGATCGAGGCCATCGTGCCCATGCTGGTGTGCGTGCCCGTGGTGAGCATGATCACGGACATGATCATGGTGATGATGCGTGTGTCCATGACCGCTGACCGACTCGGTGGCCGTTCCGGCCGCGGCGTGCAGTCGCGACCCGTCCGGCGCAATGGCGGGGCGCAGGGTGCGGCCTTGTTCCAGACGGGCCCGCTGGGCGGTCAGTTCGTCTTGCAGCCAGTGCAGCCAGGGTTCCAGTTGACCGGCACCGCGGGTGGAGACGACCGCGAAGGGCGCCGCGGTGGCCAGGTCCCGCAGATAGTGCTCGGCGCGATCGGGGACGAACTCGGGCAGCACGCTCAGCAGGTCCGCTTTGGTGCAGAGCACCAGATCCGCCGCACGGAACATGACCGGATACTTGGCCGGCTTATCGTCGCCCTCGGGAACCGAAAGCAGGGTGACGTTGCGGTGCTGGCCCAGGTCGAAGCTGGCCGGGCACACCAGGTTACCGACGTTCTCGATGAACAGGATGTCGATGCCGCTCAGGTCCAGATGGTGAAGTGCATCGTGGACCATGTGCGCATCCAGATGACAGGCGCTGCCGGTGGCGATCTGAATCGCCGGAACGCCCTTGGCGCGGATGCGCACGGCATCGTTCTCGGTCTCCAGATCGCCCTCGATCACCGCGATGCGCAATTGGCTGCCCAGGGCGTCGATGGTCGCCTCGAGCAGGCTGGTCTTGCCGGCCCCCGGAGAGGACATCAGGTTCAGTGCCAGCACCCCGTGGTGATCGAAATGTTCCCGGTTATGGGCCGCCTGATGGTCGTTTTCGGCGAGCAGTCCGGTGAGGACAGTGACCGCCGCCCGGCCGTCCTCGGTGCGCCCGAGTTTGCCGTCGGCGCGCACCAGGTGCGCGTTGCCGGGGGTGATGTTACAGCCGCAAGTGTCACACATATTGTTATCCTCCTCGTCGGTGGTTGGCCGGAGCGAAACGGCGGACCTGAGGCTGCGAGTCTAACCCATTCGCGCCGCCGCAGGCGTCAGGAGGCCGGCTCCGTCCTGTCCGGGATGGTCATCTCCAGTTGCGCCAGCAGCAGCTCATCGCCGCTCACCAGCCGGGTCTGAAAACTGCCGCAGGCGGCACAGAGCAAGCGATTGGGGGCGGCCGGCGATTCGACGCCGCAGACCGTGCAGTGCACACGCACCTCGGCGGTCTCGATCACCAGTTCGGCGGTTTCGGCGATCGTGCCCGCCGCGGCCAGGGTGTAGGCATGCTGGATCAGCACCGGCTCGACCCCGGAGAGCGGACCGACCTTGAGCAGGATGCGCTCCACCCGCGTGGCGCCGTGGTTGCGGGCGATCCCCTCGACCTGATCGAGCAGGGCCTGGCAGATGGAGAGTTCATGCATGATGAGCGTCCCTGGGGAGCGCGCCGACGAGCAGCAAGACACCGACCATACCCAGCGTGGCCCCGGTCAGGCTGATCCAGGTCAACCCGGTCCAGGCCCCGAAAGCCAGCAAGATGAGGGCAGTCAGGCTGCCGTTCAGCGTCGCCGACAGGTGCCGCAGCAGCGCGGACGGCGTCACCCGGCACCAGGCGGCCTGGCGGCGCAACGGCGCCGCGGCCAGCGGCCAGCCAAGCCCCAGGAGTGACAACCCGGCGAGCACGCGCCAGCCGGCTTCGGCATCGCCGAGCAGAGCGAATCCGATGAAACCGCCGCCGAGCCCGAGTGTGATCGCCAGCAGGGTCTGTCGCGGGTAGCCCGGCGCCGACATCCGGCAGTGCTCCGGCAGCCGGTCCGCCAGGGCGGCCAGTGCCAGGGTCGCCAGGCCCTGGATCAGGAGCAGCAGCGACCAGGGCCAGGTGTGCGCACCGCCCAGGAGCGGCACCAGGGCGGCGAGCATCAGGATCAGCACCCCGGCACCGGCGGGCGCCAGCGCCGGGCGCGCCCGCAGCGCGCGCCCGAGGCGCGTCCCGCCGCCGCCGTCTTTCCGACCATAGGGGATGGCGAGGCACATGGATCAGTGCTCGGCCAGGATCGGCGTCGTGGCGCCCTGGCGCGGGTCCTCGAAGGTGCGGAACCAGGAGAGCTTGTCGCGCAGTTTGACGACCTCGCCGACGATGATCAGGGTCGGTGGTTTGGGCGGGTCCGCCTCCACGACGCCGAGAATGTCGGACAGGGTGCCGGTGTAGACGCGCTGCATGTGGGTGGTGCCCTGCTGCACCAGGGCCACCGGCATCGCCGGGGCGACGCCATGCGCGATCAACTCCCGGACGATGATCGGCAGTCCGACCAGGCCCATATAAAACACAATCGTTTGGCCTGGCTGCGCGAGCTGGGTCCAGTTGAGGTTGATGCTGCCGTCCTTGAGGTGCCCGGTGACGAAGGTCACCGACTGGGCATAATCGCGGTGCGTCAGGGGGATACCGGCATAGGCGGCGCAGCCCGAGGCGGCGGTGATGCCGGGGATGACCTGGAACGGAATCCCCTCGGCGGCCAGGGTGTCGATCTCCTCGCCGCCGCGGCCGAAGATGAAGGGGTCGCCGCCCTTGAGCCGCAGCACCCGGTGCCCGTCGCGCGCCAGATCGGCGAGCATCCGGTTGATCTCTTCCTGGCGCATCACGTGATTGTTGCGCTCCTTGCCCACATAGATCCGCCGTGCGTCACGCCGCGTCATGGCGAGGATGGGTTCGGCGACCAACCGGTCGTAGACCACCACGTCCGCCTGCTGCATGAGCCGCAGGGCACGGAAGGTCAGGAGGTCGGGGTCGCCGGGGCCGGCGCCCACCAGATAGACCTCACCCAGGTCGTGATCGAGTGCGCCGGGAGCCAGTTCGCGCTCGATCGCCGCCTCGGCTTCTTCGACCTGACCGGCGAAGATGCGTTCGGCGACGGCGCCCTCCAGCACCCGATCCCAGAAATGGCGACGGTCGCGCTGGTCGCTGAAACGGTCCTTGACCCGCGTGCGGTAGCGGCCGCACAGGTCGGCCAGCCGGCCATAGCCGGCGGGGATCAGCGCTTCCAGCCGGGTGCGCAGCAGTCGCGCCAGCACCGGGGAGGTCTTGCCGCTGGAGACGGCGACGATCACCGGCGCCCGGTCGATGATGGACGGCAGCAGGAAGGTGCAGGCGTCCGGGTCATCGACGACGTTCACCGGAATGTCCTGCGCCTTGGCGAGCGTGGCGATCTGCCGGTTCACCGTCGCGTCGTCGGTGGCGGCAATGACCAGTTTCATGCCGCGGACATCGGTGGGCTCGAAGGGACGGGGCTGGTGCCTGAATTCCCCCGCCTGGGCCTGACGGGTCAGGGTCTCGGTGAGTTGGGGAGAGACCAGGGTCACGGCCGCGCCGGCGCGCAGCAGACTCGTCAGTTTGCGCTGCGCGGTCGCGCCGCCGCCCACCACCAGGCAGGGTCGGTCCGCAACGGAGAGAAAGACTGGAAGGAATTCAAGGGTCATGGACTTCGGGCACCAGGTCGGCCGTTGAGTTATCAGTCTAAAGACCGTAATATACTTAAATACTTAGCATTCGCATAGGTGGAGCGCGTGGTCAACGAGATCGATTCAGAGTCGCTGCAACAGCGGATCGCCGCCGGGGAGGGCATTGTGTTACTCGACATCCGCACTCCGGCTGAAGTCGCCCAAGGGGTGATTCCGCAGGCGCAGTTGCTGCCGATGCACCTGCTGCCCCTGCGGCTGAACGAACTGCCGCAGGATCAGGATGTAATCATCTACTGCCGCAGTGGCGCACGGTCCTACCAGGCCTGTGCCTACATGATGCAGCAGGGCTGGGATCGGGTGATCAACCTGCGCGGCGGCATTATCGCCTGGGCCAGGCACGGCTACCCGATCGACTACCCTGAGCAGTAAGGAACCGTTCGGATCACGCCCGCCCGCGGTGCAGTTCCAAAAAGGTCATGGGGATAGGGTTGCGCGCATCGGCCGGGTATTGGATGCGGCTGATCTCCCGCCAGGCGTCCGTCTCCCAGGGCGGAAACCAGGTATCGCCGTCGATCACCGCGTGCACCTGGGTGAGATAGAGCCGGTCCGCTCGCGGTAACGCCTGCGCATAGAGGCTGGCCCCGCCGACGATCATGAGTTGCGCTTCTTCCGCCGCCGCGGCGATGGCCGCATCCAGTGACCCGACCGCGGTGCAACCCGCGGCCTGGAACGCGGGATCATGGGTCAGGACCAGGTGCCGTCGTCGCGGCAAGGGTCCCGGCAGGGACTCCCAGGTGCGCCGACCCATGACGATGGTCTTGTCGAGCGTCAGGCGCCGGAAATGGCCCAGATCCGCCGGCAGGCGCCAGGGCAGGGCGTTGCCGCGGCCGATGACGCCGTTAGCGGCGACGGCGGCAATCACGCACAGCAGGGGCGGCAACTCAGGAGGTCGCGGCGGCGGCTTCGGGAACCAGCGCGGGGGCGGACCACAGACGTTCCAGGTTGTAGAAGTCGCGCACCTTCGGGAGCATCACATGGACGACCACGCCATTGAGGTCGACCAGTGCCCACTCACCCTCGTTCAGCCCTTCGGTACCCAGGGGCGCCTCTCCGGCTTCCTTGGAGCGGTAGGCGACGGTCTCGGCGATGGCCTTGACGTGCCGGTCGGAGGTCCCCGAGGCCACGATCATGTAGTCCGTGATGGCCGTTTTGCCGCGCACATCCATCACCTGGACATCTTTGGCCTTCATGTCGTCCAGGGTATCCACTACCAGTTGCCTGAGTTTTTCGAGCTGCATGCGATCTCCTCTGCTTCGGATTCAAGGGGTGCGGGTGCACCGTTTCTAGAGAGTCAAAACGTCCTTGCGGGGTGCCGACGCAGACGGTGCAAACGTCTTCGCCCGGCGCGGCGCGCTGACTCGGGGGTCGGCGCCGGGGTCCGCCATCCACGGCGAACCCGAAAGACAGTGATCGATAGCGATCAGTGTTCAGCCTTGATGCCGGCGGCTGGTCGGTAAAGCCCGGCCTCCCGCAGGATGTCAAACACCGGGTCCGGAACCAGATACCGGGGGCTCAAGCCTTGACGCATCAGTGCACGTATCCGGGTCGACGCGATATCGACCTGGGTTACTTCATGGAACAGGATGCCGCCCGCTGGTCGGTTGCGCAGTGCGTGCGGGCCGGCGCAGCCGTGTTCCGCATAGAGCGCACGCAACCCCGGTTCCAATATGCGGCCGACCCCAGGCCGATGCATCACGACCAGATGGGCCAGTTCCAGGATCTCGCGTGGCCGGTACCAGTCCAGGAATCCGCGGAAGGCGTCGCCTCCGACCAGCAGGCAGATTGGTACTTGCATGCCCAGTTCGGCCCGCAAGGATTGAATTGTGTCGTACGAGAAGGACCCCCCCGGCCGCTCCAGTTCACGGGTGTCCGCCACGAACTCGGGCTGACCGGCAATGGCCGCCTCCAGCATCGCCAGCCGCAGTGTCGCCGGGGCCTCGGGTTGGGGGCGGTGGACCGCCACGTTGAGCGGGATGAAGCGGACCTGGTCGAGCCGTAAGGACTCGAGGCAATCCAGCGCCGGGCGCAGATGCCCCAAATGGATCGGGTCGAAGGTGCCGCCGAGGATGCCGATCATCGCCGTGCGGTGCCGTCGCAACGACACCCGGAAGCTGACGCGATGGCGGGACTAAAGCGCATGCCTCTGGCGAACCGCACGGTGGCAGACGCGTGGGAGCCGGACACGGATTCCGGTCGAACGGACCGGCAATGCGGCGTTCCGGACTCCGGTTGGTTGATCGGTAAGGGCCTTGGGCAAGGTCTCCTGACTCTTAGGCGAGGGACGGTGAATCAGCTTGGTTACGCTAACATTAGCAGAAACGGCAGCGTCGCGTCACCCGCAGGCGGCGTTGATCATGGTTCCGGCCACGCGGCATCCTAGCAGCCTGTCGGACTTAGCCCCTAGGATAAGAGCATGAGTCAATATAAAGGCTTTTTGTTGCTCAAAAATCTAACGTAAGGTGATTTCCGCGAAAAATCCAACCCGTAGGAGCCCGCTTGCGGGCGACGGGTGGGGGCACAATGACGCGATTCCGGCAGGTCACGTCGCCCGCAAGCGGGCTCCTACGGAGCGTCTTATTCGGAAATCGCCTTAAGTCCGACAGGCTGCTAGGGTGGACGAGCGTGGCGCAGTCCAGTGCGCTCTACTCCCGACGACAAGTCGTCGCCCGCACTCTATCATTGTGGAATTTACCGACTGCCGAGGTTCAGTCCGCCATGCCCACGTTGCGCATCCTGACCAATGTCCAAGTCCCGGCCGAAGTCCGTGCCGGTTTACTGAAACGCGCCTCCGGCGCCGTGGCTGAGCTGCTGGGCAAGCCGGAGTCTTATGTGATGGTGATTCTGGAGGACGGGCGCGATCTGATCTTCGCCGGCACCGCGGCACCCGCCGCCTATCTGGAACTGAAAAGTCTGAGCCTGCCCGAACTCAAGACGGCCCACTACTCGCGCGTGTTGTGCGACCTGCTCAATGAGTCGCTGGGTATCCCGGCCGAGCGGGTGTACATCGAGTTCGCGGCCCCGCCCAGGCATTTGTTTGGCTGGAATGGCGGGACTTTTTAGGCGTCGTCCCAGCTTCAAGCAGAGAAGCCAAGACGAAAGCCTTGGACTCCGGTCGGGTGACCGTCAGGCGCGGACCTCGCCGTTTCCCAGGACCACGAATTTCAGCGAGGTCAGCCCCTCCAGACCCACCGGTCCGCGGGCGTGGAATTTGTCGGTGCTGATGCCGATCTCGGCGCCGAGGCCATACTCGAAGCCGTCGGCGAAACGGGTGGAGGCGTTGACCATGACCGAACTGGAGTCGACTTCGCGCAGGAAGCGGCGGGCGCGGCTGTAATCCTCGGTGACGATGGCGTCGGTGTGCGCCGAGCCGTAGCGGGCGATGTGCTCCATGGCCGCATCCAGTCCGTCCACGACCCGGATCGACAGGATCGGCGCCAGGTACTCGGTGGCCCAGTCCTCCTCGGTGGCCGCCAGGGTCGCGGGCAGGATCTCACGGGTGCGCGGGCAGCCGCGCAGTTCCACGCCTTTCTCCCGCAGGGCGGCGGCGATGGGCGGCAGCAGGGACGGCGCCACTGCCGCATCCACCAGCAGGGTCTCCAGGGTATTGCAGGTGCCGTAGCGCTGGGTCTTGGCGTTCAGGGTGATGCGCAACGCCTTCTGCGGGTCGGCCGCGGCATCGAGATAGACATGGCAAATCCCGTCCAGGTGTTTGATCACGGGCACGCGCGCTTCGCGGCTGATGCGCTCGATCAGGCTCTTGCCGCCGCGCGGGATGATGACGTCGATCGCTTCCGGCATGGCGATCATGACCCCCACCGCGGCGCGGTCCGTGGTGGCGACCACCTGCACTCCGTCGCCCGGCAGCCCGGCCGCGTCCAGTCCTTCGCGGATACAGGCGGCGATCGCCTGATTGGAGGCGAGCGACTCGGAGCCGCCGCGCAGCACCGTGGCGTTGCCCGATTTCAGGCAGAGTCCGGCCGCGTCCGCCGTCACGTTGGGGCGTGACTCGTAAATGATCCCGATCACCCCGAGCGGCACCCGCATGCGGCCGACCTGGATGCCGGACGGGCGATAGTTCAGGTCCGTGATGGCGCCGATGGGGTCGGGCAGGGCGGCGATCTGGCGCAGACCCTCGATCATGGCGTCGATGCGTCCGGGGGTCAGTTCGAGTCGGTCGAGCGCGGCGGTATCCAGCCCCTTGGCGGCGCCGGCTTCGAGATCGGCGCGGTTGGCCGCACTGATGGTGTCGCGCGCTTGGTCGATCCGCCGCGCGATGGCGCGCAAGGCGGCGTCCTTATCGCAGGTGGCGGCGCGGGCCAGCGCGCGCGCGGCCGAGCGGGCGCGCCGGCCCACCTCGGCCATGTAGGCGTCGATGTCGGTGATCTGGGTCATACTGTGCTGCGCTGTCGATCCGTGCTGGATCGCCCAATTGTATGCCGGACACCGGGGACCGGGGCAACCGTCGGTGCTCGGGACGGTACCGCGGATCGGCATCCCGACCAACGGGGCTTGTTGCGCCGCGGCGCGGTCGCCATGTCCAGGCGTGCGGTCGAATTGACGACCTCGTTTTGCCCAGGGTGCCCGCTATGACTGATGAAACCGCTGACGAACGCCTGGCCCTGACCCGGCGCATCATGGACCTGCTCACGCTCTGGGCACTGCCCGCGCCGGCGATCGTTGCGATCCTGGATCTGCCGGATACCGTGAAAGCGCGTCAGGTCGGGCGTTTTCGCGAGGCCGAGCCCTTGCCGGACGACCCGCGGGTGAATCGTCGGATCGCCTATCTGGTGCGGATCGAGGAGGCACTGAACACCTATTTTCCGCGTAATCCGGAACAGCGCAACCTCTGGGTCAGGCGCGGGAACCGGCGGTTTGGCCGCCGTGCACCCATCGCCGTCATGGTGGAGGATGGCGAGAGCGGCATGATCGCGGTGCTGTCGCATCTGGATTGTACCTTTGCTTGGGACCTGACCGGTTCCAAGTCCGAGTATCAGATGACCTGATAGGGCGTCGCCTCAGTCGCCGTCCTCGCCCGGCGTCAGGTAGCCCGCGCAGGGCAGATGCAGCGGTTCGATGGGCTTGGATTTACGCACCCGCACCGCGGTCAGGCTGCCGCCCCACAGGCAGCCGCTGTCGATTCCCCAGACGTTGTCCTGATCCCAGTAGCCCAGCGCGGACCAGTGCCCGAAGATGATCCGCGCGGTGCGGGTCTGTCGGCCCGGACATTGGAACCAGGGGAACAAGCCTGCCGGACAATTGGCCGGCAGGCTCTTTTCCTTGAGCGCCAGGGCGCCGTCCGCGGTGCAATAGCGCAGCCGGGTCAGGCAGTTGGTGATGAAGCGCAGCCGGTCGATGCCGGTGAGCGCCGGGCTCCAGCGGCTCGGCTCGTTGCCGTACATGGCGGAGAGGAAGTCGCGCCAGTCCGATCCCCGCAGGGCGGTTTCCACCTCACCGGCGCAGGCGCGCGCGTCGCGCAGGGTCCATTGCGGGGGGAGCCCCGCATGGATCAACGTGTAGCCCTTGGCGCTGTCGTGATGCAACAGGGGGCGGCGGCGCAGCCAATCCAGGAGTTCCTCGCGATCAGGGGCCTCCAGGACCGCCTGGAGGGTGCTCTTTTGGGCGTGCTTCTGGTTGCCGGCGGCCAGGGCGAGCAAGTGCAGATCATGGTTGCCGAGTACGACGACCGAACAGGCGTCGAGCGAGCGGACCAGCCGCAGCACGCCCAGGGAGTCGGGCCCCCGATTGACCAGATCGCCGGCGAACCAGAGATGGTCCGCGCCGGGATCGAAACGGATGCGTTCGAGCAGGCGGTGGAGTTCCAGTTCGCAACCCTGGATATCGCCGATGGCGTAGGTGGGCATACGCGTGTTGTCGGTCGCGTTCCGGCTAGTGGAGGCTGCGCATGGATGCCAGGGAAAACGCCGGGATCGCGGCGTCGAAGCGGGTGCCATCGTCGCTGACCATGCCGTAGCTCCCATGCATACTGCCGACCGGTGTGGGCAGGATGGTGCCGCTGGTATACTCGAAACGCTCGCCCGGTTGCAGATAGGGTTGCTCTCCCACCACGCCCTCCCCGCGGACTTCCTGAACCTTGCCGTTCGAATCGGTGATCACCCAATGCCGGTCGAGCAGGCGCGCGGCCTCGTCGCCTTGATTTTCGATGGTAATGGTGTAGGAAAAGACATAGCGTCCGTCGGCCGGTGAGGACTGCTCGGGCTGGAACTTGCTGAGGGCACCGACCTTGATCGAGTGATGCTTCATGTGGACTCCTTGAATCGTTGCAATGGGTTGACTGACCGCGCTCAGGCCGTCAAGGGTACCTTAACGCGCACGACTCCAGGAAGTTCGGCATCGGATGCGCGTCGCGGGTCGGAATTTCAGCACGCCGGCACCGCGCCCTTGATCATCGTTCCGGCCGCAGGGTGGACAAGCGCTAGCGCAGTCCACCGAATCCCGCGCCGTCGCTGGTGGACTGCGCTACGCTTGTCCACCCTACGATGTCCCGTGGCCGGAACCGTGATCAAGGCCGGCACCGCGGTGCAGCGCGCGTGAACGGAAGCAGACAAGCGGGCCGCAACGCGGGATAATACAAACCGGAATGCGGCGTCGGTGACCGGTCACGTCCGTTCACGCCGCTCTCGTTGCGCGATTTGATGGTTGTTTCGCACGGTTTTCGATCCCTCACCCCCAGAACTTCACTTGCAGTGTTCTTCGGTACGTCAATGACTTACAAGCGCAACCGTCGAAAACCCGATCTGTTCGCCCTCCTGCTGATCGTCGTGGTCGTCGGTATGACCGCAACCCTCGCGTACCAGATCAACATCTACTACGGCGCGGATGCGGTGCCGATCGCCAAGCAGGCGCCCGGCGCCGACGCGGTCGGTGGCTGATCGCCTCACGGCAGGTCTCCTCCCCATGCCGGATAAACTCCGTTTAGCCGTGATCGGCGTCGGTTATCTGGGCCGTTTTCACGCCCTGATCTACTCCCGTATGACCGATGTCGTGCTGATCGGCGTGGTCGACGCGGACCCGGAGCGCGCCCAGGCCGTGGCGACCGAGGCCGGCTGCGCCGTCTTTGACCGCGCGGCGGATCTGGTCGATCGGGTCGATGCGGTCAGTATCGTGGTCCCGACCACGCTCCATTGGTCGGCCGCCGAGCCGTTCTTGCGGCGCGGCATCGCGGTGCTGATCGAGAAGCCCATCGCCGCGACCCAGGCGGACGGCGCCGCGATCGTGCAATTGGCCGGTGACCATGGGGCACTGGTTCAGATCGGGCATGTGGAGCGGTTCAATGCCGGGGTCATGGCGCTGGCCGAGCGCATTACGGCACCGCGCTACATCGAAGCCCAGCGCATGGGCGGATTCACCGAGCGCGCGACCGACGTGGACGTGGTGTCGGATCTCATGATCCACGACATCGACATCATCCTGGCGCTGGTGGGGGAACCGATCAGCAGCATCTCCGCGGTGGGTTCAGCGGTGCTGACCCCCCATGTGGACATTGCCAGCGCCCGTCTCGAATTCGTCAACGGGACCGTGGCGAATGTCGTCGCGAGCCGTGTCTCGGACAAACAGACCCGCCGCATCCGCGTCTTCCAACCGGGGGCCTACCTGTCGCTGGACTTCATCGCGCAAACCATCGACAGCGCCGGTCTCAAAGAGATACCGGGGGCCGCCCGTCCCGAGATCGTGCGTGAGCGTCTTCAGGTCGAAGCGGTCAAACCGCTGGACCGGGAACTGGCCGCCTTCGTGCAATCGGTCCGCACCGGCCGTCCGCCATTGGTGGACGGTGCAATCGGGCTGAAAGCGCTGGAGGTCGCGCTGGAGGTTCGCGCCCGGATCGGGGGCTAGCACTTGCGAGCCGACGATGGAGTCGCGCAGCCGAGCGTCGCTGGTGCGGGGTCCGGCGGACGGTTGTCCGCGTAGCAAAGTGACCAGCACGCGCTCGTAGTCGTGCGTGTACTTTACGTGAAAGCGGACATCTGAAACTTGCGTTGACAGGGTCGTGGCCGATAATCCATTTATGTGAAGTCGACCGGAGCGACAGCCCGCGCAACGTGCCGTGGGCCGGACTCCCCATCCTCGCGCTGACCGCCAACCCCTCCGACGAAGTCCGGGCCCACGACTTGACGGCGGGCACGAGCGATCTTATCGCCAACCCGGTCGCGCCCTCCGCAACCTTTGCGACGCTCGGCCGTTAGCTGGGCGTGCATTGAGGGGGTGCCTGATCGTCGCGGGATCGCTAAAGCGTATCTTCGATCTTGTATCCCTGTTCGCGGAAGATGCGCAGGCACGCATCAACCACCGCCGCATCGAACGTAGTACCGCGATGCGCCGCAATCTCGCTCATGGCCGCCTCAATACCCAATGCCGCCCGATAAGGACGCGGCGAGGCCATGGCCTCAACCACGTCGGCGACGGCGAGAATCTTGGATTCCAGCAACAGGGCATCCCCCGTCAGTCCCAGCGGATAGCCTGATCCGTCAATCCGCTCGTGATGCTGCTGAATGATCTTGGCAATTGGCCATGGGAAACTGATAGCCTTGAGAATATTGAAGCCGATCATCGCGTGCTCTTTGATCAGGTTAAATTCGTTCTCACTCAAACGGCGGGGCTTCACCAGTATTTCAAGCGGGATGCCGATCTTGCCGAGGTCATGAATCGTCGCCGCCAGATGCAGGCCGTGAATAAAGCTGGGCGCTAACCCCATTTCCAGCGCGATGGCAGAGCTGAGATTGGCCACCCGCCGCTGATGCCCCGCGGTATAGGAGTCACGCTGGTCGATGGTGTCGGCGATGACCTGGATCGTTTGCTCCAGGCTATCCCGCAAATTGAGCTGATACTGTACTTTCTCGATTTCCGTCCGAATGGCTCGAATGCCGAAGCTGATGTCATCCGCCACTTCCTGCAATAGCTTCCGCTCGGGAATCGACCAGGAGTCGCGGCTGGCACTATAGAGGCTCAAGCAAGCTATTGTCCCGTTGGGCAGTTTGAGCGGTATGGCGATGTTCGATTGGTAGCCGCGCTGGGAGGCCGCCGCCCGCCATGGCAACATGGTCGGGTCGGTGGCAATATCAGCGCAGAACTGGACCTCCCCGGAGCGGATGGCGCGGCCCGTGGGACCTTGGCCGCGTTCGGTCTCCGCCGAGGTGAATTGACCTAATGCCAGATAGCCGTCATTGTGTCCATAGTGGGCGATCGGCCGGACGCATCGCTCCGGTCCACTGTCCGCGAGCCCCACCCAGGCCATCAAATAACCGCCGGTCTCTACCGCGATCCGGCAATATTCGTTGAGCAGGATGGTTTCAGTCGTGGAGCGCAGCAATGCGACGTTGCTCTCGCTCAAGAATTTTAGGGTGCGGGTGGTGGCCAGCAAATCCACTTCCAGGAAATGCCGCTTCGAATTATCACGGATGTTGCACTGAATGACTTCGATACCATCGCAGTCATAGACATTGCTGATAAACTCGACGTAAATGAGCTGCCCGTCTTTCCTCTCCAACGGCAGGTCACTGTAGCGGATGTAACGGTTGGTCTGGAGCTCAATAAACGCATCTTGGTTGAGTTTGGTGTCTCTGAAGGCGCCGATATCCCACAGACTTTTCCCCACCAGCTCTTCGTGCGAATAGCCGATGATATCAATCAGAAAGGGATTGGCATCCTCGATCTCCGAGGTTTCTGCGTTGAGGATCAGGATACCGTCTTGCGCCGATTCAAACAGGCGGCGGTAGCGCATTTCAGAAAATCGCAGCGATTGATCGATGGCTGCTTGACGATCGCGTCTTGGTTCACTCATGACGACTTCCGCAGGTAATACTTGATTTTAGTCTTCTTGGTTCGCAAATCAGTTCGCAGACACGCAAGAATCTCGGCTTCGCGGTTTGCTTGGGTATGACGCGACATATAGTGGACCCCATGTCCAGGACAGTTTTCCCCCGAATTTAAGTTGTCGTGCCGACGTTCATCGCAGCGGTTTGGCGCTGCCCCAGCCACCGCGGAGCGGTCGTTAAGACGGCATCCGCGCAGCGATTAAGAAAAGATCTGTTGCTGTTGCGCCGCAGGCGTTCTCAGCCAGCTCCGGCGGCCGTGCGGCGCAGTGTGGGCAAAGGGTGAATGAGTGTGGGCAAGGTGGGGGCAACGCGCCC
>NZ_KB902475.1 GCF_000379525.1 Lamprocystis purpurea DSM 4197
AAGTCCGGACTGCCGGCCAGCGAAGCGGCCATCGTGGTGGACATCGTCCGCGAACTGCGTGAGCAGAGCGTCAACCATCATCGCCCGACCCTGCGCGCCTGTATCGCCATCGCGACCGTCCTGCAGAACTGCAAGCTCAGCCCGCGCGCCGACAACCTGTTCTTCCGCGACATCTGCCGCGACATCCTCGATATGGATGTCGCCAAGGTCCGCCGCGACGGCAACTCCCTGGACGAATCCCCCATCGATGAAGTGGTGGCCCGCATCAGCGGCCGGTCACGGCGCCCGCAGGCCGTCCCTGCGCCGCGCGAACGCGTGTTATAGTCTTCGCAACCGATATCCAGACAGCGACGTGGCGTCGGGGCGGGTTTGACACCCGCCCCCAGCTCCGGGTAGCGCGTTATAGCCATCGGACGTGATAACCGGACGTAGGGGCGGGTTTCAAACCCGCCCCTACACCAAGGGTCTGTCCGGATATCAGGTCGGAAGGCGATAAGGCGCCACCCATGACAACCCGCCGTTGAGCGAGAGGCCCGACCATGCCATCACCGAGCAAGCGAGCCACGGCGCTCGGGCGCTACATCTACGCCATCGTCCCCGATCAGGGTCGGCAGGAACTGGGGACGATCGGGCTTGATGAGGGCTTGGTCTACACCATCGGCGACGGTCGGGTCGCCGCGGTCGTCAGCGATCTGCCCAGCGGGCGCATCCGCCCCCAGCGGCGCTACCTGGCCGCCCACCAGGGGGTGCTCAAGCAGGTACTGCAAACGGTGACCCCCCTGCCCACCGCCTTCGGCCTGGTGGCCGATGACGACACGGCGATTGCCCGCATCCTCAAGGACAATCAATCCGCCTTCCTGAGCCAACTCAAGCGGGTAGAGGACGCGGTGGAGATGGGTATGCGCCTGGTGCTGGACGTACCCAATATCTTCGAGTATTTCGTCGCCACCCACACCGAACTGCGGGAACTGCGCGACGAGGTCTTCCGTGACGGCGCAGCCCTGACGCAAGACCAGACCATCACCCTCGGGCGCGCCTTCGCCGACCTGCTGGAGCAGGAGCGCGAGGACGCGACCGACCGGATCGAAGCCGTGATGCAGACCTGTTGCCGCGAACTCAAGCGCAATAACTGCCGTACGGAAAAAGAGATCATGAATCTCGCCTGCCTGGTGCCGCGCGCCAATCTGGAGCGATTCGAACAGACCGTGATGCAAGCCGCGCAGCCGTTCGACGACAGCTACGCCATGGACTTCAACGGACCCTGGGCACCCCACAACTTCGTGGAGTTGGATATCAAGCTGTAACCTTCAGCCGGGCGTTGATCATCGTTCCGGCCAGTGCCCGTGCGTCGGCCTTGATCGTAATCCCGGCCAGCGGCGTGCGTAGTCAGGGCTTCCAGCCCTGACGGTGTCAGGCCAGGATGGCCTGACTACGCACCCGGCGAGTCCAAGTGGCCGGAATCTTGATCGAGGCCCGTGCGTCGCGCATCGATGACTCCACGATTCCACAATTGAGAAGACCGCTTTCGACGGCGTCGGCAATCATCCTGCGTACTTCCGCCTGTTGAAGGTGTTGCGCTTCGTCTCGTTAGTCGATGGCGCGCAACTCAACCCGACTGTTGCCCAGTTCGATCAGATCCCCGACCGCAAGACGCTGCTCGGAGAGCATGCGCACGTGGTTGACGAAGGTGCCGTTCGCGCTGTTGAGATCGGTGAGGGTCACGAAGGGTATCTGATCCGCCGCGATAACGTTGAATTGCGCGTGTTTGCGGGAGACGCAGTCGTCGCCGAGTTGCAGGTCCGCGCCCTCCGCGCGCCCGATCGTGGCCGACCGGTGAACATGGAGCACGCGTTCGCCGCCGGTGCCGTTCGGCAACTGGATGAACAGCCGAAGATCCGCTTGGCGGGTTTCGCGAATGATGGTGGTTTGGTCCAAGCTCGCTTGAGGCTGGGCTCGCGCCTGGGGGCCCGGCGGCGTCGCCTTGCCATCGACCAAAGCGAGCAGGCGCGCCGCCGCCTGTGCGGGGTTCGAGCGAAAATCGATGTACTGGATGGTCCCGAGTCGCAGGTGGAGTTCGCCGGGGTCGCAGCCGCGCGCCATGACCGGAATGACCCGGCCGCGCAGATGCTCCAGCGCCCAGTGTGTTTCGGACTGCACCCACTCGGACTGCTGGGCGTCCGGGGAGAGGACGACGATGAACCAGTCGGTCTGCGCCAGGGCGCTGCGAATCTGCCGTTCCCAGTCGGCGGCCATCGGGATGTCGGTCGCCGAACACCACGCGAACATCCCCGCGTGATCGAACACCGGTTTGATGTGCGCGAGCACGAAGTCAACGTCCTTGCTGGAATGGCTGATGAAGACGCGTTGGCTCAAAACCGATAGCCAAAGTTCAACTCAAAGCCGTCGATATCACCCTTCCCGTAAATGTATTTCAGACCAAGACCGAAGGGGTGACTCGCAAGGTTTGGCGCCAACTTGTCGGCCGAGCGCCGCGGGCCGATGCTGATGCCGACCTCCTGGTAGTTGTCGTTGTAGAGTGCATCGCCGAAGAACCAGGTGCCGGTGACGAAGAAATCGAGGCTGAATTCCCGGCCCCAATAGCGCTTCTGCAGCGGCATGGACAGCAACAACCCGTTGCGACTGATGGTGTTTTTCAGATTGTAGTCGACGTTGAAATCGCCGATGCGCAGCGGCATCGTCATGTAGTAGCCCAGCAGGTTGCCCATGCTGAGTGAGAATCTGCCGTTATCGAACAGCAGCAGATCGCTGGTCACGGACAATGACAGGAGGTGCCCGAGCGATCCCAAATCCGTGGACCCGGCGATACCGTAACCAAACGACGGCGTCAGCGCCCACCGGGAGACGATGTTCTTCTTGTAGCTCAGACCCAACTGGCCGCGATAGGCCGTGGCGCCCTCGACCTCGATGTAGGTCAACGGCAGCCGTACAATCAGCTTGTCGTGATTGGCGAAGGTGTAGGCGTAAGACATCGGCAAGGTGTAGACGTTCTGCGTAAACTGGTCCAGACCATAGCTGCCGAACCGGGCCCCGATACCGAACGAACTGCCGGGCCCGAGGGTGTCGTAAGCCGGATCCGCACCCGCCTCATAGTCGCCGCTGACCATCTGGCTCAGCAAGCTGGCGGGATTGCCTGCCAGGGGATCGACCGCGGACACCCGCAGCAGCTCGCGAAGGATATCTTCGCCGTTCTGCTTGATGTAGTCTTCAAACAGGTCGTTGCTGGCATCACGGGTGCCGCCTTCGAAGGTCTCATTGATCCCGAGACTCGGCACCGAAAATGCCAACTGGGTGGAGTTCTGAGCGTAATCCAGGGTGACCGGCAGACCGCGAACATCAAGCTGGAACGCTCCGGCGGAAACCGCCTCGTCGTAGCTCGGGAATTGCTGTCGGAGTTCCGCGGTATCGATGGCATCGATGATGTCCTGGATATTGTTCGAACCGATACTCGCGACTTGACCATCGACACAGAGCGTGGCGTTGAAGATGTTGTTGTTGGCCGGCGCCGAGCAGGACTCGGCAAACAGCGCGCCGCTGTTCAGTGCCAAACCGCTACAGATCGCCGCGACCACAAAACCCGAAGCCTGACCCCACGAACCGGAAGTGCTCATGACGAAATCCTCAAGTTAACGACAAACATCGGGTGATGCGGCGATTTCTACCCAAAACTCCCGTCGCAACAACCGGACGGGGCATTCCGGCATGGTATCGCACAGTCGCTCGATCTCAACGCAGCTAGACTTTACGGGTTTTCCCCGATATCAGCAACCGGCGAGCGACGGCTGACTTCACAAGGTAGCAAAGATGATTCGAGCTCACTTCAAGCGCTTGAACGGTGTACCAACGATCATCGCCCTGGCGACAGGATTGTTGACCGCCGGGTGCGTGACGACCGGTGATATCCAGGGGATGGCAACCACCGGGCTGTCAACGCTCACCGGGGGCACGCAACCGCAAACGCAGACCGCCGCCGGCGCGTCACTGACCCCGGCCGAGCAGCGGATGCGCCAGCAGAGCAAAGCCTTCCAGAAAACGGTCTGGGAAGGGGTCTTGATCGGCGCCGGGGCGGGTACCCTGTGGGGCGTCATTCAGGGCGACAAAGCGAAGGATGTGCTGCTGAAGGCCGCGATCGGCGGCGCGGTGGGCGGGCTCGCGGGGGCCTACATCGCCTCCAAACAGAAGCAGTTCTCGAGTAAAGAAGATCAACTCGATGCGATGATTGCCGACGTCCGTCGCTCCAATCAGGAGACCGAAGCGCTGATTGCGAGCGTCCGCCAGGTCATTGCCGAGGACAAGAAGCGGCTGGCCGCGGTCGAACAGCGCTATCGCAAGGGCCAGGCGAGCCAGACCGAGGTGGCTGACGCCCGCCGGCGCATCACGGATAACCGGGCAGTCATCGCGCAGGCGAGCACCGGCGCCCGTGAGAAACAGACCATGTTCCAGGGTGCCGAACGCCAGTATCGACAGGACAATCCGGGCACCGACACCAAACCGATGCAGCGCGAGCTCGAAGTCTACAACCGCAACCTCAGCACCCTGGACAAACTCGCGGGCAGCGTGTCCGTCGCTTAGGAGGCAGCATGATGATTGCACTGGACACGGCGGAGATCGACATCGCGCTGTTCCGCCAATCAGCCTGGCGTCGGCCCATGCGCGGCCTGCGCATGGCGACTGCCGGGCTGGCGCTCGTTCTGGGCGGCTGCGCGACCAGCCCGGACCCGCATCAGGGCGGGTTCGTCAGCGGCATCGTGGGTCTGGCCGGGGGCGGCTATCAGCGGCGGATCGATGAGCGGGAAGGAACCTATCAGGGTGAACGCGACGCCGGGCAGCAACTCAAGGCGCAGGCGCGGGAACTGGAACAGGAACGGGCCGCGGTGCGCTCCGACCTGAAGCGGGCGAATGCGCGGCTCGCGGACCTGGAGCAGCGCCTGGCGCGGCAGCGGGCCGCCCTCAAGGCGCAGGGTGCGGCAGCCAATCGTGCCGAGGCCCAACGCCTCGCCAAGGCCCAGGCGCGGGTGGCCGGCACCAAGGGCAGCTTGCGCAGCATCCGACCCGAAGATCAGTCGGTAGCGGAGCTGAAAGCGCGCTCACAAGCGGTGGCTCGGGATTTGGACGAGATCGACACCCTGGTTGCCGCGGTGCGCGGCACAGGGTTCTGACACAGTTGGCGGTAGTCGCCTAACCGCCGTCCCGCTCACGCAGAAAAGCCGCGCGCTCGGCCGTGGGACCGATGTGAGCGGCCAGCAGATCCCAGAACTCCTCCCGGGTCTGCGCCAGTCCCAGTGCCCGCTGGACCAGTATCCGGGCAATCGGCCCCAAGGTCTTGGCCAGTGCCTGCTGGGCGCGCTCGCGCTCATCCGGCAGGATCGCCACCGGCGAGGCGGGCAGCGGCGGCGGTCCCGCGAGCGTCGGTCCGGCTCCGGACTCGATCCCGGACCCGGATAAGCCAGTGCGGGTGCTCTCCAACGCATCCGCGAGAAATTGCCGACGGTCGTCCGGCTGATCGATCCGTTGAGCCAGCGCATTGCACAGATCTTGCACCGAGGTCGCAGTCCGCATCGACCGATGCATCAGATAGCGGGCGATCGGGCCGACGTGCTGGGCAAATCGACGTTCGATGCCGGAGAGCAGCACTTGGTCGAAAGCGGCCCTACCGGGTGGCGGCACCGCCGACTCACGAGCCCGCACCGCCATCACCGTCTTGTCGATCACGGCCAGCGGCGCTGACTGGACCGCAGCCCCGCCGACCGCCTGGCGGATCGCGTCGGCCATCGCGTCCGCACTGGGAAAGCGGTCTTCCGGCCGCTTGGCCAGCGCCTGGTGCAGCACGGCGCTCAGGCGGGGACCGGCCACGTCCGCCAACGCGGAACCGGCGCTCGGCGGTTCGTTCAGCAGACTGTAGACAACCTCGGTGAAGCTCTTGCCGGGAAAGGGTCGCTGACCGATCAGCAGTTCCTGTAGCACCGTCGCCACGGAAAACAGATCGGTGCGCAGATCGACGGCGCCGCCGCGGCATTGCTCGGGGGACATATAGCTGGGTGTTCCGATCGCCGTACCGGCGTGGGTCAGGTCCGAGTTGTCAATCCGCGCGATGCCGAAATCCATCACCTTGATCCGTCCACCGCTCATGATCAACACGTTCGACGGCTTGATGTCACGGTGGACGATACCGAGCGCATGCGCACAGGCCAAGGCATCCAGCACCTGCAGGATAAACTGGACTGCCGCGGCAGGCGTGAAGCGCTCCCCATGCGCCAGCACGCGATCGAGCCCCAGACCTTCGACGTATTCCATCGCCAGGAAAGGATTCCCCTCATGCAGGGCAAAATCGAAGATCGCAACGATCCCTGGATGATTGCACCGCCCGGCTGCCTGCGCCTCCCGCTGGAAGCGTTCGATATAATTCTGTCGCTCCTCGCCATCGAGCAGATCGGCGCGGATCAGTTTGATCGCGACTTTCCGATCGATCGCCGGATCATGAGCCTCGTAGACAATGCCCATTGCACCGCGCCCGAGGGTGCGGACGACCCGGTAGCGGCCAATCGTCGGCGGCAGGTCCGCGGGTTGGTTGATCTTCAGCCCTCCAGGAGTTTCATCGCATTCTCCAAACTGCGGCGCATCCGGTTGAACGAAGCAGCAAGGGAGGCGATCTCGTCGGTCCCTTTCGGCTGGATCTCCGGGGCATTCATGTTACCCGTGCTGATCTCGTCGGCAATGAGCGACATCCGGCGCACCGGCCGCACGATCATCGTGGTCAACAGAATATTGAGCAGCACCATCATCACCAGGAACACCCCCGCCAAACCGCCCAGATACAGCTTCAGCGCGGTATTGGCCCGGTCAAGCGCAACCTGCAGCGGCACCGAGACGACCTGAACACCAACCACCTCGCCCAGCTTCCAGCCGAATCCGTTGGCTGTGCCATACAGATCGGTCATGGTTGCCGGCGCGGCGGCGGGAGTCGAGTGGCAGGTCAGGCAGGCTGGATCTTTGAGCCGGATGGGCTTGGAGAACGACAGGGTCGGCCCAAACGCCGAGTCCCGCGTACTCACGAACTCGGAGAGTTCCGGATGCCGCGTAAACTCGCCGATGATGTCCGCTTCCCAATCCGTGGCCCGGTCGGCAGGGTTCGTGGGATTCAGCGACGCCTCCTTGTAGGTATAGCTCGGCAATTGCTTTTGCAGGGTCCGCATATTGGTTTGCGCGGCCCAGGACGGCACGGTGTGAGGTAAGAAACGCAGCTTGCTCTGTTCCTGAAGCAGCGGCACGATCTCTTCGACCGTATAGATACGACTGGCGGCAGCCGCGTTGATAATGATCGACGCCTCGCGCAGCACCTCGCGGCGGGCGTCCGCAATCGTGACCTGATAAAGCAGGGCAGCGGCCAGCCCGAGTCCGAAGACGAAGGCCGCGAGCATCGCCAGATTAAACTTGGTCTTGAGGCTCATGTGACTGGCTCCTGGTGGTGTTCACGTGGCCGCGCGTCGCGCCGGCCCCTATCGGCCCCCGGCTAAACCGCGTCCAGCGCGAAAAGCGTAATTTTCATAGTGTGTTCGGCCTTGGGGATTTCACCAACTTCGGTGGAGACGCGGTTTAGTTCCGAATGAAAAGCCGCGCGGCTTGCTCCCCGGTGATGGTGCCCGTCATCGCCACGCCGAGCTCATGCTGAAAGCGGCGGATTGCCGCACGGGTCTCGGGCCCAAAGCGGCCGTCGATGGCGGCCCCGTAATAACCCAACCGGGCCAGTCCTTCCTGCACGCGCCGTCGGTCGTTGTCGCTCATCGCGCCTTCGTTGGGGAACTGGTCCGGAACGGCCGGCTCGGCCCCGGCCGGCATGAAGGCCGGCGGGACTGAAGGGGGCGGATCATCGGCCGCCAGCGGCCGCGACACCGACGGCAAGCGCAGGGCGGCCATGACGGTTCCCGGATGATCCCGCAGTTTCCCCTCCGCCGCGGTCAGCAGCGCGCCGGACTGAAGGTCAGGCGCGTTCAGGCCAGCCGCCAGAACCACCGCCAAAGCGGTCGGTTCGGCCGTGGGCAACGGCGTCGTCGCGGCGATCAGACCCACACCGGGGGGCACGCTCAGCGCATTCAAGGTCTCCAGCACGGGTGCCGTCACGCCAACGGCAGGCATCAGATCCAGTGCCAACACCCCGCGACTCGGCTGGCCGCGCACCAGCATGTCCGACAGCACCTTGGCCAGCACGCCTTGGGTCATGACATCCGTGGGTCGCTGGATCGTCGCCGATACCGGAAGCAAAAAGGGGCGATCATTCATCCCCGCGGTATAACCACAGACATAAACGAACACGCTCGCATCCGGCGCCGCCGCCATCGCACGATTGAATTCATCGATCGCGGCCGCCAACCCTCCGCTGGTCACGTCCTGTCGCTCGATCACCTGAAAGCCCTGCCCGCGCAGCGCAGTTGCAAGTTCCCGGGAGGACACCATGCAAGTCGGTAAGGCCGGGAATGAGGCATAGGCACTGTTGCCGATGACCAGCCCGATCCGCGCCGGCTGCGCCAAGACCGGCCTCACCGTGAGGAGGAGCCAGGCGCAGGTACAGAGCAGGATTGTTCGAACGATCACGGCACCGGAGTTTCGATCGTACATTGCGTGACGCCTCCCGGCGGGTTGGTCTCGGCACTCCGGAACCTGGAGGTCTGCATCTTATCTGAGTCCGATTCCCACGGATTTTAAAATTGTAGCACGCGACCCGGTCTACCAGGGTCCGCGCAGTTCCGTCACCTGCTCAAGGTGCCATGAAAGGTACCGGGCGACGGCGTTGCGAGCATGTGGGTTGGGCTGACAGGACGACTCGTGGTTCAATTCCACCTGACCCGTCGGTAACGGGTCTTTCGCACAGCGACAATCACACTGAGGAAACAACGCAACATGCTCCGCGATCACCCCCTGGCCAAGGCCCTGACCGTCATCCCGCTCCTGTTCGGTGCCCTGGCGACCCCCGCCGCCCCGGCTGCTGAGATCCGGCCGCTGAACACCGCGGTGATCAAGGCGACCACCGGACTCTGCAACCGCGGAGCCATCTGCCACGTGGACAAGGCGGGCGTCTGGATACCGCCGACCCGGGTGGCGATTGTCAGCGTGCTGGCGGCGGAACAGGCGGAGGTCGCGCTCTACGTGGATCTGGAGGTGAGTACCCGACCGGAGATGTACCAATGCGCCGGCAATGACTCCAACGGCTGTATCTTCCGCATGAAGTACGCCGGCCCCGGACTCTATGTCTATGGCGCCAACAGCGGGAACACCTATCTGGGCTCCAATGTCACCGACACCAGCATCAGTTTTCCGACCGGATATGGAATCATCGTCCCGGCCGGAACCCCGGTTTATGTCCACCTGGACGTGCGCAACCAGAGCCTGATCGACCTGAAGGTCGACCAGGACGCCTGGATTTACTATGTTCCGGTCGAGTAGGGCTCGATGGCCAGCTCGATCTGACCTGCCGGCCGCTCACGGTCCAGCTTGATGCGCAGACGCGCCTGGCGGCGTTCCCGCTCCGGCCCCGCCGGCAGGGATTGCGTGAGTAAGAGCGCCCGGGTCAGGTCGCCGCGGTGGTGCTCGCAGTAGCGCGCGAGCGCCGCCCGCGCGTTCGCGTCCCCGCGCGCCGCCAGGGCTTCCCAGATGCCGCTCGCCTGCACCCAATCGCCCGCCCGGCGGTACAACCGTGCCAGGTCGTGCAGTCCCGACGCGTCCAGATCCTGCCGATTGGCGGCCAGGATGCGCAGGGCACAGGCCGGATCGCGGCGCTGCCAGGCGGCGGCGACCAGACGACAGTCCGCCCCGTGGGCGGCCGGGTCCCGATAGACGCCGGCCAGGGCCGGGAGCAGGCCAGCCAGCGAGAGGAGATCGTCGCGGTTGTGCCGCAGCACGGCGGCCAACTGGGCGGTCTCGCCGCGCCGCAGCCAGCCCAGCCAGGCGGCCGGGGCGGCGGCACCCGGCAGGTCGCCGCTGCGCTGAAAACCGAGCAGACGGGACTCGGCGGTCACCAGCCGGCAATCCGGCCACCGTCGAGCGAAGGCCCGGCGCGTGGGACCAAGCAGATCCAGGTGCGGGAGATCGTCCAAGGGATCCGCCCGGCCGGCGAGCCGGAACCGGGTGGCGAGCAGCGGGGCATCGAAGGCGCGGCCGTTATAGGTGAGCAGCGCGGCGGTGCGGGTCAGCTCGGCGGCGATCAGATCCAGATAGACCGGCTCCGCGTCCAACCGGGTCAGCAGATACTGGCGCAGCAGCCACTCCCCGCCATCCGCGCGCAGTAAGCCGGTCAGAAATGCCCAGGTGCCCGTGCCGCCCGCCAGTCCGCTGGTCTCGGTATCGAGACAGAGCCAGGCCCCCGCGGCGCGGGCTTCCAGCCCGCCTCCACCGTTCTGACCCGCCTCACCCCAGGGTAGCTCACCCCAGGCCGTCATCCCGGCCGGCAGCACCCGCCCGTATCGCCGGTCGTTGGAGAGGCGCCGCTCCAGCCGCAGCACCCCCGGCGCCAGGCTCTCGGCCCCCAGGGCGTTCGCCAGGGCGCCCTCGTCGGGCATCCCAACCGGGATCCGGTCGGCCGTCCGCCCGACCCCCACCCGGCGCAACCGCTCGGCCAATGCGGGCCGGTCGGCCGCGGGTGCGGCCGGCGTCGGGTCCGGTGCTTGACCCCGGATGCGGCGCAGCCGCTCTTCAAACCCCATGATCCGCCGCCGCATCGGTCGCACACGACCCTTCCAGCAATCCAAGCACGCGCAGTGTCGCCGCCCGCGGCGTGATCGCCCGCTCCGCGTCGCCGGGCAGCACGGGTCCCACGCAGGCGGGGCAGCCGCCGCTGCATCCGCACCCCGCCACCAGCTCGCGGGCATCCCGCACCAGGGTCTCCGCGGCATCGTAGAGCGGTGCCGAGAGCCCCACCCCGCCCGGATAGTTGTCGTAGAGAAACAGGGTCGGCTCGAAGCGGGCGACCGCGGTCTCCTCGACCAGCGCGTTGTCGGGTCCGCGCAGGTGACCGCGTCCGTCGTTGCCGGTGACCGCAAACCAGGTTCCCTGACCGTCACCGACGGCCCGGCCCAGGTCATGCAACTCGGCCATGGAGCGCAGCGCGGCCACATGATGCAAGGCATAGGCGGCGCCCAGGAACCCCTCGATCGCCTGCTGGCGGTCGGGCAGCAGCGCCTCCAGCGCGGCCGGCTGCGCCTGCCACCAGACGGCCGTGGTGTGCAGTTCCTGATCGGGCAGATCGATGTTGCCGTAACCGATGTTGTCGTGGCTGTAATAGCGGATCTTCTTGTAACCGGGGTAGCGGCGGACCAGATGGACCTCCCCCTGGGCCACCACCCCGCCCGGTGCCGCGCCCGCCCCGCTCGCCCGTCCCTCGAAACGGTCGAGGATCTTGAGCCGGGTATAGTCGATCGCGTCGGTGTAATAGTCGGCCCGGGTGCGGGTGACAAAGGCCTTGCGGCCCGGCCAGTCCAGCCGCTCCACCTGATAGGGCTGCGACTGGATCATGTAAATGGCCCCGACATAGATGGTGCCGGGGGCGCTGGACCAGTCGACCTCGGCGATGATGGTCGCAGCCCCGCCGGTGGTGTCGATCACCACGAAGTTGCCCTCCGCCACCGAGCGCAGCGAGACCGCGTTGGCCGGATAGCTGTCCGCCACCCAGAACCACTGATCCCCCTGACGCTGCAGGACCCCCTCGTCGCGCAGATAGGAGAGCATCTCCGGCAGATCCTCGGCGCCGAACTGGTCACCATCGCGGAACGGCAGTTCGAAGGCGGCGCAGCGCACGTGTTCGAGCAGGATCAGGAGCTGATCCGGATGGATACGGGCGTGCTCCGGGGAGGCATCGAAGAAAAACTCCGGATGGCGGACCAGATATTGATCGAGCGGGTCGCTGGTCGCGACCAGCACCCCAAGCGACGGGCGCAGCCGCCGTCCGGCCCGCCCCAGGCGCTGCCAGGTGGCGGCGATGGTGCCCGGATAGCCGTTGAGGATCGCCACATCCAGGGCGCCGATGTCCACCCCCAACTCCAGGGCCGAGGTACTCACCACCAGATCCACCCGGCCGGCGCGCAGCGCCTGCTCGGCGGCGCGCCGATCGCTCGGCAGATAGCCGCCGCGATAGGCCAGCACCCGCGGCGGGCGGCGCGGGTCCTTGTCGAACACATCCTTCAGGTACTTGGTGATGACTTCCACCATCAAGCGGGAGCGGGCAAAGACGATCGTCTTGAGCCCCGACTTCACCGCCATCCGGGCGATACGGGTGGTCTGCGAACGCGCGGAGGCGCGGATGCCCAGATCCGGATTGATCACCGGCGGATTCCACAGCAGCAGCGAGCGCTCGCCTTGCGGGGCGCCGCTGCGCGTGATGGCGGCCACCGGTTCACCACAGAGGCGCTGCGCCAACTCCGCCGGGTTGGCGATGGTGGCCGAGGTAAAGATGAAGGTGGGCGACACCCCGTAGAAGCGGCAGATGCGCCGCAGCCGGCGGAACACATTGGCCACGTGCGAGCCGAAGACCCCCCGATAACTGTGCAGTTCATCCACCACCACGAAGGCCAGACCCTCGAAAAACTGGGCCCACTTGGTGTGGTGCGGCAGGATCGCCTGATGAAGCATGTCCGGGTTGCTCAGCACCAGATCCCCGCGGGTGCGCACCGCCTTGCGGGCATCGCCGGGAGTATCGCCATCGAAGGTATAGGCACGGATTCCGGTGCCGCCGGCCGCCGTGAGCGCCCGCCCCAGCTCGGTCAACTCGGCCACCTGATCCTGCGCCAGAGCCTTGGTGGGAAAGAGATAGAGTGCCTTGCGACCATCCCGCAGCACGGCGTCCAGGACCGGCAGGTTATAGCAGAGTGTCTTGCCGGAGGCGGTCGGCGTGGCGACCACCAGATGCCGCCCCGCCCGCGCCAGGTCGAATGCTTCGCGCTGGTGGGCATAGAGCCGGGGAACGCCGCGCGCGATCAGGGCCGCGGCCAGGCCCGGCGCCAACTCGGGCGGCAGGTCGAGCCAGGCCGCCGGGGTTGCCGGGCGGACCAATGCGCCGCTGATCCGCGCTTGATAGCGTGTCGTCAGCCGCTCCTGGAGGCGGATCACCGCCTGGTCCGGTGCGGCAGGCAGTCGACCTGAGTCTGGCATCGTCTGGAGTCCCCGGATGATCTGGCACGACCGGCAGGTTACACCGAAGACAAGGCGAGCGCTGAGCCCACCGCGACGGTTGCTTGATGAGCCGCGGACGGTCCGCACAGCGGACCCTACGGTAACACCGTGACCTGTAGGGTCCGCTGTGCGGACCGACGACCGTGCAAATCGCGCGATGGCCGGGTTTATGACCAAGGCGGCCCGCGCGAACGACCGGCGTCGAAGACCGATGTTCTCCCCCGCGCCCGCAAGACTCTTCTCAGGAACCGGCTTCAGGTAAACTGCCGACATTCAATATACCGACCTCCGGAGTCTCAATGGCACGCTATCACGTTTACGGCATCGGCAATGCCCTGGTTGATATGGAATATGAGATCGACTATGCCGACCTGGAAGCACTCGGCATCGACAAGGGGGTCATGACCCTGGTGGACGAGGCCAAGCAGCTCGAGATCATGCTCTACCTCGCCTCGCATCACCATCAGCGCGGCTCCGGCGGCTCGGCCGCCAACACCATCATCGCCCTGAGTCAGTTCGGCGGCAGCGCCTATTACTCCTGCAAGGTGGCCGACGACGAACTGGGCCATTTCTATATGCACGATCTGCGCGAGGGCGGTGTCGATACCAACCATCACACCGAGAAGGATCAGGGTCACACCGGCCGCTGCGTGGTGCTGGTCACCCCCGACGGGGACCGCACCATGTGCACCTTCCTGGGTGTGAGCGGCAACCTCTCCGACAACGAACTGGTGGAAGCCGCCCTGCGCGATGCCGACTGGTTCTACACCGAGGGCTATCTGGTCACCTCCCCCGGCGCCCGCGCGACATCCATCAAGGCGCGTGAGATCGCCGCGGCAGCCGGTGTGCGCACCGCCATCTCACTCTCCGACCCCAACATGGTCACCTATTTCAAGGACGGCCTGCTGGAGATGATCGGCCCCGGTGTCGATCTGATCTTCGCCAACGAATCCGAGGCCATGGGTCTGGCGGGCACCGACAGTCTCGACGTCGCGCTCGATTATCTCAAGACCCTGAGTCGTGAGTTCGCCGTCACCCGCGGCCCGAAAGGCGCCCTGGTCTGGGACGGCCGGACGCTGATCCGCATCGTCGGCAACAAGGTCGATGCGATCGACACCGTCGGCGCCGGGGACATGTTCGCCGGGGCCTATCTCTATGGACTGACCCAGGGTTGGGACCGCCAGCGCGCGGGTGACCTGGCCTCCGCCGCCTCCGCCCGGCTGGTCACCACCCTGGGACCGCGCATCCGGCGCGAGGAAACCCAGGAGATCCTGCTGGGATTTGCCTGATCGGCACGGCCGCAGACCGCCTAGGGCCCGTCCCGCCCCGTGCCGGCAAGGGGCAGTTGCTCCCAGGGCAGCGCCGGATAAGGCGCTAACCCTGCCGCCTTGCGGTTTTTGAACAGGACGTTGGTCTTGTCATAGGGCGTCGCGTTCCGGGCGACGATCCGATTCCCGCCGACCTCGACCTGCACCCGTTCGTCGACCAGATGCAGCAACCGCACGGACCCTTCACGATCGAGCACAATCAGATTGTTGCGCAACACCACCCGGTCTGCCGGGTGGTGCCCCAACCCGGTTTCCAGGCCGAAGCCGATGACATCACTGTTGGCCGTATCGGGCCCCTCGAACAGCAGACTGTCGGTGATCGTCAGAACACCGCCGTTGGGTGCGTCGATCAGGCGGCTATCGACCCCGTTCAGGGAGGCCACGACACTGCGCACGATGGTGGTCTCGGCCGCCCTGGTCTTGATCTCGTGGCCCTCGCCGCGTGCCGCCAGAAACAGACTGTCGGCAATGGCTAAGCGTCCGCCGCCGATATAGATTCCATGCGCCTGCCCGCGATGGCCCAGACGCTCGAAACGGCTCGCGCGGATATCCACCAGCCCAGGGTTCGAGCCGGTCAGTATGCCCTGCTGGGCATCATGGAAATAAACCCGCTCGACTGCGAGATTCCGACCTTCGAAACGGATACAAGCACCATTGCCGTCAGGGACCGCGATCTCGCGGCATTCGATGTCACTGATCCGGACATTGTCCGCGGCGACGACCAGACTCCCTTTGCCGCGGGCCGTCCCCTTTTCGAAGACCACGTGTCCGTGGCCGCGGATGCGGACATTGGAAACCCGAATGATCAGCGGGCTCTTGTAGATTCCCTCACCAATATCGAGCGTAGCGCCGGGGGTCAGCGCATCCGCCGCCGCCTGCGCTGACGCAAACAGCCGGGTGCCGATGCGTGCGGAGCCCGGCGGGGGGGCATCGGGCCCCCCGGGCCGTGGCCGCCAGGCCGGAATCCGGCTGAAGACCAGGTCGTCCGACAACCGCTCGCGCCCCGGATCAACCGCGGCGAGGAGTGGCAGGTGCCCGGTGCCGGTGAGGAAGGCGCTCACCCGTTCCCGCGCGGTCCAGACCAGGTCGGGCTTAAGCACCCAGACAGCGCCGAAGACCACATGCAGCGCGAGGCCGGCGATGACGAAATACCAGAGTAGCAGCAGTTTCAGGATTCTCATAAGGTGATTTCCGGGATAAGGATCTGCCAACGTGTAGGGGCGACTTAAGTCGCCCCTACAGCCCCCAGTAACGCGTCGGAAATACGACAACGATCAAGCATGTCACGTACCGACCGACTCGGTTAAGATCCGCCGATAGCCTGAACCCGGAGTCCACGCGATGCCTGTCTACGAGTTCTACTGCCCCGACTGCCACACCATCTTCAACTTCTTCGCCCGCCGTGTCGACACCGCCACCCGGCCCGCCTGCCCGCGCTGCGGCCGACCGGAGCTGGGGCGTCAGGCCAGCCTCTTCGCGATCAGCAAAGGGCGGGGACAGTCCGCGGAAGCGGACGACACCGCACTGCCGGCCGGCATCGACGAGGAACGAATGATGCAAGCCTTCGCCACCATGGCGGGGGAACTGGAGGGCCTGGACGACACCGACCCCAAGCAGGCCGCACGCCTGATGCGGCGTCTGTTCGACGCCTCCGGGCTCAAGCTGGGCGACGGCATGGCCGAGGCGATCCGCCGCATGGAGGCCGGGGAGGACCCGGAGCAGGTCGATGCCGAGCTGGGCGACACGCTGGAGAGCGAGGACCCGTTCGCCGTCTTGACCGCGGGCAAGAGCGGCGCGGACGCGTTGCGCAACCTGCGCCGCGAACTCTTACCGGCCGCCCGCGACGACACCTGGTATCCCCTGCACGGGTCGGATCATGGAACGATTCGGACAGATGCATGATTGAATAAGCGTTTTTATCAGATACTCGATCGTCTCGCCGGTCGTGCGCGCCGCATCCACCATGGGCCGCACGCGACCCTCACATTTTGAACTGCTGCCGCACGCTCGACCCTGTACGACCGACCGAAGCCCCATGGTACACTCGCCCGCTCATCCGGCAACCCCAGACCGCGACTCTACGGACATGGCAACACAGAAGACTTACCTCGTGATCTCCGCCCTCGGCGAGGACCACCCCGGCATCGTCAACATGCTCTCAAAAACCATCCTGGAGCACGGCTGCAATATCGAAGACAGCCGCATGACCGTACTCGGCGGGGAGTTCGCCGCCATGCTCCTGGTCGAGGGTAAATGGAACACCCTGGCAAAGATCGAGAACGCCATCCCCGAGCTGCAGCGCCAGCTCAACATGACCATCATCACCAAGCGCACCGGTGAGCGCGCCACCGGGCGCAACCTGCTGCCCTATGCGGTGGACGTGGTGTCCATGGACCACCCGGGGATCGTCAACACCCTGGCCGGCTTCTTTGCCGACCGCAGCATCAATATCGAAGACATGGCGACCACGACCTATGCCGCCGCCCATACCGGCACCACCATGTTCTCGGTGCACATGACCGTCGGCATTCCCTCCGATATGCACATCGCCGGGCTGCGCGAGGAGTTCATGGACTATTGTGACGGGCTCAATCTCGACGCGGTCCTGGAGCCGCTGAAGGGCTGACTCCGCGGCGCGGGCTGCCAGCCCGCGCCGCCGACCCTGCTCGTGTCCCCGGCGCCGGCTCACCAGCCGGCGCCGACGCGAATTGCCGCGACCCGCCCCCACCAGGTTCATCGATCAGCAACCCTCTGAGACCAACAGGCAGCACCCCATGAGCACACGGCTAGGCGAACCGGTTCCGGACCTGGACCTCGCACTCACCGGCGGGCAGACCCGCAAACTCTCGGACTACCGCGGTCAGGCTCTGGTCCTCTACTTCTACCCCAAGGCCAGTACCCCCGGCTGCACCCAGGAAGGACAGGACTTCCGCGACGCGGCGGACGCCTTCGCCGACGCCGACACGGTGATTCTCGGGGCCTCGCGGGACGGGATCAAAGCCCAGGAGAACTTCAAGAGCAAGCAGGGCTTCCCGTTCGATCTGGTCGCCGACACCGACGAGGCCCTGTGCCGGACGTTCGACGTCATCAAGCTCAAGAAGCTGTATGGCAGGGAGAGCCTCGGCATCGAGCGCAGCACCTTCCTGATCGACGCCGCGGGCGTCCTGCGCCGGGAATGGCGCGGCGTCAAGGTGAAAGGGCATGTCGACGAGGTGCTCGCCGCGGCGCGTGCCTGACTGACCAGGACTTGCCCCTCGCTTGATCCCCCGACCGGGTGCTCCCGCTGATGGAGCACTTGATCGAGAACGCTTGATCCCAAGGTCCAGCAGCCAGTCGACATCCGATTGACCACGTCGGAAGTACGCGCACGACCGGTTCAGGTGCTTCCCGACTTCTCCCTAACGATTCCCGTGTTGACGGACTCACGTACTCCCGATGATCAAACGCGAAAACGACAAGACCTGCCTCTTCGTCCTCGACACCAACGTCCTGATGCACGACCCGACCTGCATCTTCCGCTTCAAGGAACACGACATCTTCCTGCCGATGGTGGTTCTGGAAGAACTGGATCACGGCAAGAAGGGCATGTCCGAGGTCGCGCGCAACGTCCGTCAGGCGACCCGCTTCCTGGATCAGCTCTTATGCAACGCGGACAAGGCCGAGATCGACGCCGGCCTGCCGATCGGCCCCACCTCGGCCAACGGCGGCGGCATCGTACTGCCCGCCTCCGGGCGGCTGTACTTTCAAACCCAGTTGCTGGAACTGCGGCTGCCCGAGTCCCTGCCCGGCACCTCACCGGACAACAACATTCTCGGCACCGCCCAGGCCCTGCGCGAGCGCCGGCCCGACCGCCAGGTCATCATCGTCTCCAAAGACATCAACCTGCGGATCAAGGCCGCGGTGCTCGGCATCCCGGCGGAGGACTATTCGAACGATCAGGTCCTGGACGACGCCGCGCTGCTCTACACCGGCGCGGAGCCGCTCCCCGCGGACTTCTGGGAGCACCACAGCAAGTCCATGGACTCCTGGAAGGAGCAGGGCCGCACTTACTACCGCATCAGTGGTCCGGACGTGGCCGATTGGTACCCCAACCAGTGTCTCTATACCGCCGATGACAGCGGCTTCGAGGCGATCGTGCGGGAGAAGCGCGGCGCGAGCGAGGCCCTCATCGAGGTGGTGGAGGACTACCGCCTGCCCCGTCACAGCGTCTGGGGCATCAACGCCCGCAACCGCGAGCAGAACTTCGCCCTGAACATGCTCATGGACCCGGATTTGGATTTCGTCACCCTGCTGGGCACCGCCGGCACCGGCAAGACCCTGCTGGCACTGGCCGCCGGTCTGACCCAGGTGCTGGACCGCAGTCTCTACCGAGAGATCATCATGACGCGGGTGACGGTTCCGGTCGGCGAAGACATCGGCTTCCTGCCCGGCACCGAAGAGGAGAAGATGACTCCCTGGATGGGCGCCCTGATGGACAATCTGGAGGTCCTGACCCGCCCCGAGGGCGGTGAATGGGGCCGCGCCGCCACCAATGATCTGATGAAGAGCCGCATCCGCATCTCCTCGCTGAATTTCATGCGCGGGCGCACCTTCCTCAACAAATACATCATCCTGGACGAGGCCCAGAACCTCACTGCCAAGCAGATGAAAACCCTGATCACCCGCGCCGGCCCGGGGACCAAGGTGGTCTGCCTCGGCAACATCGGTCAGATCGACACTCCCTATTTGACCGAGACCACCTCCGGCCTCACCTATGTGGTGGACCGCTTCAAGCACTGGCCCCACGGCGGTCATATCACCCTGATGCGCGGCGAGCGCTCGCGCCTGGCGGACTTCGCCTCAGAGGAACTTTAGACTGGAACTGGTACGGGGCGCCACGGCTGACGCGGCATCGTAGGGTGGACAAGCGCAGCGCAGCCACCAGTGGCGGTGCGGGATTCGGTGGACTGCGCTAGCGCTTGTCCACCCTACGGCCGGAAGGATGATCAAGGCCGCCGACGCCTTCGACGCCAGACCATCAAATCATTAACCGGAGCTACACCCATGAACAAGCTGATCATTGCCGCCCTCCTGGCCACCCTTGTCGCACTGCCCGCGGCGTTCGCCGCCGAGAAGCAGAAGCTCAACGTCGTCTACCACGTCTCCGAGGCCGAGAAGGTCCCGTTCGTACTCAACAATATCCAGAACCATATCGACGGCGTCGGCGGACCGGACAAGGTGCATATCGTGCTGGTCGTCCACGGCCCCGCCATCACCGCCTTCAATGAAGTCGAGGCTACCGAGAAGGTGCGCGACGGTGTGGCGAAGCTCAAGGACGAAGGGGTGGGGCTGGAGATGTGCGGCAACACGCTCAAAGGCTTCAAGCTCAGCCTGGATGAATTGCTCCCGGGCTTCTCGGTGGTCCCCGAGGGCGGCGTCACCAAGATTGCCGAACTGCAATCGCAGGGCTATGTCTACATCCGGCCCTGAACCCGGTGGGGTGATACAGCCACTTCGCGGCGCGGCGGAAGATGGCTGCAACCCCTGGGTTTGCATGGCGTCGCGTGATGCCTATAATCCCGGGGGATAAGAGAACATCGATAGACTTTGGAGCATTCAATGCCAACTTACGATTACCGTTGCGATACCAATGGCCGCGTACTGGAAGTCAGCCATCGCATGAGTGACCGGTTATCCACCTGGGGCGAGCTGTGCGCGCGCACCGGCCAGGAGACTGGCGACACACCCGCGGAGGCCCCGGTGCATCGCCTGGCCACCGGCGGCAACATTATCTCCAGCACCAGCCGCGGCAGCGGCGCCGCCCCGCTGCCGGCCTGCGCCAGCGGCAACTGCTGCCAGGGCGGCATGTGCGGACTGAACTGACGCTCGGCCGGGCCTTGATCATCGTTCCGGCCGGGTGGACAAGCGCTAGCGCAGTCCACCGAATCCCGCGTCGTCCTGGTGGAGTGCGCTGCGCTCGTCCACCCTACGATCGCGCTTGGCCTGAACAACGATCAAGGCGATGAGCCGCCTGATCGCCGCCGCGTGCCCCGCCAAGGACCAGGCAACGACGCGCGGGGGTTTCGTGTTCGTTTAGTATCGAGTGGATGAAGATTGCATCCAACCCCCGCACGCATTCTCCCGGCGCGGCACCTATACTTCGCGGCTAGTCCCAATCAGAGACCGGGTGAGCCATGCCCCGCGCCAACCTGCTGCGACAACGCCTGCTGGCCCTGTTCCTGTTCGCCCTGTTCGCGTTCTTTTCACCCATTGCGACCCGTTTCGAGGGGGTGTCGAACGCCTTCGGCATCCCCGCGCTCTATCTCTACCTGTTCGGCAGTTGGGCCCTGGTGATCGGGCTGGCCGCCTGGATCTGCTCGCGGAGCCGCGAGTGATCACCCGGCCATGATCTCGGGCCCGCTGATCATCGGTGTTGCCTGCGCCTATCTCGGGGTGCTGTTCGCGGTCGCCTACTGGGCCGACCGGCGCGCCGATCAGGGCCGCTCGGTCATCGGCAGCCCCACCGTCTACGCGCTGTCGCTCGCGGTCTACTGCACCGCCTGGACCTTCTACGGCAGCGTCGGCCGCGCCGCGGCCACCGGCCTGGGATTCCTCGCCATCTATGTGGGCCCGACCTTGATGGCCCTGCTCTGGGGCTCAGTGCTGGTCAAGATGGTCCGCATCAGCAAGGCCCAGCGCATTACGTCGATCGCCGACTTCATCGCCTCGCGCTACGGCATGAGCCAGTTGCTCGGCGGACTGGTGACGGTGATCGCCGTCTTCGGGGTAGTGCCCTATATCGCCCTGCAGCTCAAGGCTGTCGCCTGGAGCTTCACCATCCTGCTGCGTTACCCGGAGGTGCGGATGCCGGAGGCGCTGAATCTGCCCTTCTGGCAGGACACGGCCTTCATCATCGCCCTGCTGCTGGCGGCCTTCACCATTCTGTTCGGCACCCGTCACCTGGATGCGAGCGAACGTCACGAGGGGATGGTGGCCGCGGTCGCCCTGGAGTCCATCGTCAAGCTGGTCGCCTTCCTGGGCCTGGGGCTCTGGGTCACCCTGGGCCTGCTGGATGTGAACGGGACCATCGGCGGCCCCGCCCTGCCGCCGGTCGGCGCCGACCCGCGCGCGGCCGCCCTGCTGGACCCCGCGCTCAGTGCGCCGATCGATTGGTTCGCCATTTCACTGCTGGCCGGGCTCGCGGTGATGCTGCTGCCGCGCCAGTTCCAGCTCGCGGTCGTCGAGAACAGCGACGAACACCAGATCCGCCGGGCCATCTGGCTGTTCCCGTTGTATCTGCTGCTGATCAACCTGTTTGTGATCCCGATCGCGCTGGCCGGGCTGCTGGCCTTTCCGGAAGGCCAAGTGAACCCGGATACCTTCGTCCTGACTCTGCCGATGGCCTTCGGTCAGCCCTGGCTGGCCCTCATGGTGTTCATCGGCGGGCTCTCGGCGGCCACCGGGATGGTGATCGTGGAGGTCATCGCACTCTCGACCATGGTCAGCAACGATCTGATCCTGCCGATCGTGCTGCGGCGCCGGCACAACCGCCGGATCGATCTCGGCCGGCTGCTGCTGCGCATCCGCCGCCTGGCCATCGTGATCATCCTGCTGCTCGGCTATCTCTACTACCGGCTGGCCGGGGAGGCCTATGCGCTGGTCGCCATCGGGCTGATCAGCTTTGCGGCTGTCGCCCAGTTCGCACCGGCGGTGTTCGCCGCCCTGTACTGGCGCGGCGGCACCCGCGAGGGGGCGCTCGCCGGGCTCTCGGTCGGCTTTCTGGTGTGGCTCTACACCCTGCTGCTGCCCTCTTTCGCCCGCTCGGGCTGGCTGCCGCCGATCTTCCAGGAGTCCGGCGTCTTCGGCATCGATCTCCTGAAGCCCCAGGCACTGTTCGGGCTCACCGGCTGGAACGACGTGACCCACTGTCTGTTCTGGAGCCTGAGCGCGAACCTGGGCGCCTTCCTCGCCGTGTCCGCCTTGCGCCCGCCCAACGCGGTCGAGGCCGCACAGGCCAACGCCTATGTCGACGCGCCGCGCCACGGCCGGCGGACCGACCTGCCCCTGTGGCGCGGCAGCGTGGAGGTGGCCGAGTTGCGTGCCCTAGCCGAACGCTTTCTCGGCAAGGAGCGCACCGGCCGGGCCTTCGCCGACTTTGCCCGCACGCGCGGCAGCGCCACGCCGGAGGGTCTCCCGGCGGACGCGCAGACCGTCGCCTTCGCCGAGACCCTGCTGTCCGGGGCGATCGGCGGTGCCTCGGCGCGGGTCATGGTCGCCTCGGTCACCGAAGAGGAGACGCTGGGGCTCGACGAAGTCTTGAACATCCTCGACGAGGCGTCCCAGATCCGCGCCTACAGCCACGATCTGGAGCAAAAATCCCGCGAGCTCGAGGCCGCCACCGCGGAGTTGCGCGCCGCCAATCTGCGGCTCCAGGAACTCGACCGCCTCAAGGACGACTTCATGTCCTCGGTGACGCATGAGCTGCGCACCCCGCTGGCCTCGATCCGCGCCTTCTCGGAGATTCTCTACGACGATCCGGAAATCGAGGTCGGCGAGCGCAAACGCTTCCTCGGCATCCTGGTGAGTGAAACCGAGCGGCTCTCGCGGCTGGTGAATCAGGTCCTGGACCTGGCCAAGATCGAGTCCGGACATGCCGACTGGCTGATCGAACAGGTCGACCTGCACGAGGTGATCATCCAGTCGGCGGCGGCCACCGGGCAATTGATCGAGGGGCGCGGAGCGCGGCTCGTACTCGACCTGGGGGCGGCCGCGTGCCCGGCCTGGGTGCTGGCGGACCGGGACCGCCTGGTGCAGGTCCTGGTCAATCTGCTCTCCAACGCCGCCAAATTCGCCCCGACCGAAAACGGGGTCGTAGAGGTACGACTGAGCCGACTGGAGCAACGCTGGCTGGTCTGTGTCGCCGACAACGGTCCAGGCATCCCGGCGGCTGAGCTGGATCTGGTCTTCGAGAAATTCCGCCAAGCCTCCAGCAGCGGTGAGAAACCTATCGGCACCGGGCTGGGGCTGCCGATCAGCCGCCAGATCGTCGAGCGCTTCGGCGGCCGGATTTGGGCCGAGAGCGCAGCGCCCAAAGGTGCTACGCTTTGCTTTGAGCTGCCCGCGGCGCAACCCGATGTCCCGGATGAGACGCTGACTGCATGAGAATCAAGCCATGAGCACCCGTGTCCTGATCATTGACGACGAGCCCAACATCGTCATCTCACTGGAGTTCCTGTTGAAGCGCGAAGGGTTCGCGGTCAGCGTCGCGCGCGATGGCGAGGAAGGGCTGGCCGCCATCCGCGACCTGCGTCCGGATCTGGTGGTATTGGACGTGATGATGCCCAAGCTCGACGGGTTCGCCGTGCTCCAGGCGGTGCGCGCCGATCCGACGCTGGCCGCCACCCGCATCCTCATGCTCACCGCCAAAGGGCGTGAGGCCGAGCAGAAGAAGGGGCTGACCCTCGGGGCCGATGCCTACATGCCCAAGCCATTCTCGACCCACGAATTGATTGCCAAGGCGCGGGAGTTGCTCACCCGTGTCGACTGAGTCCACCGCACTGAGCACGGCCGCCCCGGCCGAGACCGCACCGGAACCGCCCGCGGACCCCGGCTCCGCCGCGGCGTCATCCAGACTGCTGGCGCAAGCCGGCGGCGCCGAACAAGCGCCCCTGCGCACCCTGGCCCGCCGCCGACCACTGGTGGTGGCGCCGGATACGACCCTGCGTGAAACGCTCTATCAGATCAGCCAGGGCCAGGAAGACGCGGCGGTCATCACCGACGCGGCCAGCGGTCTCCCGCTGGGACTCATCAGTCTGCGCGAGCTGCTGCATGTCATCAGCTTCGAGGGCGGCGGGCTCGAGGATCCGGTGGCCGCCCACATGATCGGCGCCCCGCTCACCATCGCCGCGGACGCTCCGACCCATCGCGCCAAGGTGCTGATGGCCAAGCGCGGGGCACGACACCTGCTGCTCACCGAGGGCGATGGCCGGCTGTTCGGGCTGGTCGATCAAGCGGATCTGCTCGGTCTGCGCGCCGGCGGGGCCGAGACCCTGATCGCGGCGATCAGCGCCGCGCGCGACCTGAAGGCCATGATCCTGGCGGCGGATCAGGTCCGGCGCCGGGGCGCCGAACTGTTCCACGCCGGGATGGGGATCGAGGCGCTCTGTCAATGGCAGTCCGGGCTCGACGACCTGATCGCCATGCGGGTCATCGAGCTCATGGAGGACGAGTTCGATCTGCCCGCGATTCCCTGGTGCTGGCTGGTGTTCGGCTCGGCCGGCCGACTGGAACAGACCTTCGCCACCGACCAGGACAACGGGCTGATCTTCGTCCCACCCGAACCGGCAGCGACCGATGCCCTGCGTGCCGCCTTCCTGCCCTTCGCCCGCGCGGTGAACCAGGCGCTGCACAAATGCGGGTTCGAGCACTGCCGCGGCAACATCATGGCCGGCAATCCGAGCTGGTGCCTGAGCGCGGACGAATGGCAGCGGCGCTTCGGCGACTGGCTGGCGGAACCCGATCCCAAGGCCCTGCTGCACGGGACCATCTTCTTCGACTTCCGGCCGCTCTACGGGACCTTCGAGCCCGCGGATCAGTTGCGCGCCTGGCTGATCGGGGCGGCGCGCACCCAGGGCCGCTTCCTGCATAACCTGGCGGAACAGGCACTCGCGATCACCCCGCCGCTGGGCTTCGCCGGCCGGTTCAGTTTCGACCGCAACCGCGACTTCCCTCACACCATCGACCTCAAGCTCCAGGGCGCCCGGCTCTTCACGGACGTGGCGCGCGTCTGGGCACTCCAGTACGGCATCTGGGCGACCAATACCGCCGAGCGGCTGCGCGCCGCGGGGGCGTGTCAGGAACGCTCCGACGCCGACCTCGTCGCCGAGGTCGAAGCCTTTCACCTGATCCAGCGCTTTCGCATCCAGCAGCAACTGCGCACCGCGGACCCGGACGGCGTCAATCGCGTGGACCCCAACGACCTCAACCAGCTCCATCGGTTGATGCTGAAAGAGGCGTTCAAGCAGGTCAAGCGGATGCAATCACGCTTGCGTCAGCAGCGGGGACTCTAGTGGACCGGTCCATCGACCTCGACCTGAACCGGCCCGCGGCCTCGGGTGCGACCCTCCTGATCGTCGATGACCAGCCGGAAAACCTCGCGGTCTTGGCGGATCTGCTGGGCGGACGCTATCCGATCCGCGCCGCGCGCTCCGGCGTCCAGGCCTTGCGGATCAGCGGGTCTACCCCGCGGCCGGACCTGATCCTGCTGGACATCATGATGCCCGAGATGGACGGCTTCGAGGTCCTGCACCGACTGCGGGCCAACCCGGCCACCCGCGAGATCCCGGTGATCTTCGTCACCGCACTGGACGACCGGCAGGCCGAGGTCCAGGGTCTGGAGGCCGGGGCCGTCGACTTCATCAGCAAGCCGTTCCTCCCATCGGTCGTCCTGGCGCGGGTCGCGACCCAGTTGGAATTAAAGCGCGCGCGCGACCGGCTCCGCGAGGAGAATATCTGGCTGGAGCAGGAGGTCAACCGGCGCATGGAAGAGAACGCCCTGATCCAGGAAGTGAGCATCCGGGCCTTGGCCCATCTTGCCGAGATCCGCGATCTGGAGACCGGCAATCACCTCCTGCGCACCCAGGGCTATGTGCGCGCCCTGGCCGGCCGCCTGCGCCATCATCCACGTTTCGCTGCAATCCTGACCGATCGCTTTATCGAGGTCCTGGTCCGCTCCGCGCCTTTGCACGACATCGGCAAGGTCGGCATCCCCGACCAGATCCTGCTGAAACCGGGGCGCCTCACCCCGGATGAATGGGAAATTATGAAGACCCACGCCGCCCTGGGCAGCGACGCCATCGCCTGGGCCGAACGCAGTACCCCGCGCCGCCTCGAGTTTCTCGCCCTGGCGCGGGAAATCGCCCGCTGGCACCACGAACGCTGGGATGGGACGGGCTATCCCGACGGGCTCAGCGGCGAACAGATTCCGGCCTCCGCCCGCCTCATGGCCCTGGCCGATGTCTTCGATGCACTGGTCTCGGTGCGCGTCTACAAAGACGCCATCCCCTACCCGCAGGCACGCGCCATCATTGACCAGGGGCGGGGCACCCATTTCGATCCGGACGTGGTCGACGCTTTCACGGCCGGGTTCGAGACTTTCACCGCCATTGCCGAGCGCTTTCGCGACACGCATGGGCCTGTCGGGGAGCCCGTGCCGGCGTTTTGAGGGGTACTCAGGCCCGTCGTTGTCGTTGTCGTAATCGTAATCGAAAAAACGCTTCAATTTGTTCATGAGCACCCCATTGTCGATCGGGTTTCGATTACGACAACGACAACGAACGGGACGCCAAAGGCGTTCCCTGATCGCTGAACCTCACAGCAACTCACGCACCGGCCCGAAGGTCCGGCGATGCTCGGGACAGGGACCGAGTTGTCGCAGGGCCGCCCGATGCAATTGGGTCGGATACCCCTTGTGCAGCGCGAAGCCATAGCCCGGATACGTCTGATCCAATTGGCACATCAGCCGATCCCGCGCGACTTTCGCGAGGATCGACGCGGCGCCGATCACCGGCACGCTCGCATCCCCACCCACGATGGTCTGCACCGGACAGGCGCAGACCGGCGGCCGGTTCCCATCGACCAGCACCAGTTCCGGCCGGCAGGCGAGCCCCTCCACGGCCCGGCGCATGGCCAGCAGACTCGCCTGCAGGATATTGATCGCATCGATCTCCGCGGCAGTCGCGTAAGCGACCGACCAGGCCAGGCACTGCGCTTTGATCACCACCTCCAGGGCCTCGCGCCGCAACGGGCTGATCTTCTTGGAGTCCCCGATACCGGGGATGACCAGGTCCGGGTCCAGGATCACCGCCGCGGCGAACACCGGCCCGGCCAGCGGTCCGCGGCCGGCCTCGTCGACCCCGGCGATCAGGGGCGGCCCGGCGGCCGTCAGGGTCACGCTGGTCATGAGCACCGCCCGAGCGCGCTGATAGTGCTTTTCGGCATCTTACCCTTTACAGTCAAACGCAGCCCCCGTGGGAGCAAGTCCCGACGCGGAAGACAAAACGCAGTGAGGATATACTATGGCAAGCGGCTTCATCATTCCCAGATTCACCGTACGTACCAGACAGGGCTCACGATTTGGCGAGCTGGCGGATCTGACGCGCGGACACTTCAAGGGGTCGGTTGGCGCGGGCGGCCAGAACCGGCGCGAAGACGTCGGCCTGATCCAGAAAATGTTGAACGCCGCGGCTGTCCCACTCGGTCTTGGTGCGCTATCGCTCAAGGTCGATGGTCGCTGCGGCGCACTGACGATTGCGGCGATCAATGCCTATCAGCAGGCCCGGTTCAACACCAGCGATGGCCGGATCGACCCAGGCCGGGCAACGATTCGCTGGCTCGCACTCGATGCCAAGCAGGGGTCATCATTACTTGACGACGATACGACTCCGATTTTGCAGTCGCAACGGATTGGCGCGGCCCCAAACGATCCGAACTGGGATCCTTGGGCAAAGTCACCGCTGCCGTTACCGATCGCGGCCACGACCAAAGAGCAGGTGCGCGCCAATAAAGCGTTCCGGCTCTTGCCGCTGATCCGCCGACAAGCGCTGACGGCGCGGCGAGTGCTCGATGTTGCACTTGGCAGCGGGCCGGATATCCCGCTCAAGCGCACGGCCATCGCGCTGGTCATCAAACACTTTGCGAGTGCTCGCCAAGTCGATCCGCTGAATACGATACGATTACATCAAGGCAGCATCAATCAAATCTACACGCTGATCGTTGCCAACGTGATGCTGCGGGCCAAACTACCGCAATTACGCGGTCACTTTGTTGGTGTCGATAAGCTGCAGGATCATCCCGACCCGAGCTACTTGGCAGAGGCTCCGCCCGGCGGTGTCTATTTGAATAACCCAGTCGTCTTTCTCGGGGCGACACTCGACACGATCGTGGATGACGAGTCCTGGAGCGGCATCATTCTTCATGAGTTGGCACACAGTGTCGGATCACCACCGGATACACCGACGTTCGTGCAGAGGATCGGCGATCTCTATGCCAGAGATCCAGCGTACCGTCACGCCGAAACCGCCCAACGCATCGTGAGTGCGACGCCATTTGAACTGTTCGCCGTCGAAGCCATGGGCGGCACTCAGAAAATACGGTTTCATATCGATGCCGGCGGCGAGTTCGACCGGCCGCCAATTCTGGCGCAAGGGCTTCAGGTCTAAACGCGGGCCAAGACCTTGATCATCGTTCCGGCCGTAGGGTGGACAAGCGATAGCGCAAGTCCACCGAATCCCGCGCCGTCATCTGGCTCCTACGCTCCAGCGTGGGAGCAAGTTCCGACGCTCCAGCGTCGCGTCGGGTGACGCGCCGCTGGAGCGGCCGGACGGCATTCCCACGCTGGAGCGTGGGAACGAGAAGAAAAGAAGAAGTCATCTGGCTCCCACGCTCCAGCGTGGGAGCAAGTCCCGACGCTCCAGCGTCGCGTCGGGTGACGCGCCGCTGGAGCGGCCGGACGGCATTCCCACGCCGGAGCGTGGGAACGAGAAGACGAGAAGAACGAGAAAACCGCCTTGCCATCGATACCCGCCAACCTCCTATGACCTGCCGGGCACCAGCGCATCATAATCGGACACGAATCCGGCGGCCAGCAACGGCTCACGCAAGGGCGATTCAAGGGCCGGCCGGCCGTCGATGTGCTGGATCAGCAGGCGCCGCCGGCCGGTGCCCGGCGAGCGGCACAGGGCGGCCAGAGCCAAGTCCAGCTCATTGCCCGCGGACGTGAGCGACGCGGGGAAAGTCGTCAGGGTCCGCGCGCTGGTTCCCAGGTACAGCACCGGCTTGCCGGCCACCAGGTACACCCAGGCGCCGCTGACCCGGCGCGGCGCCGTCGCGGTGGACTCGGTGTCCAGGGCACCGGTTGCCGGCCAGGGAAGCAAGGCGCCATAGGGATTGGCCGGGTCCAGCGCGGCCAGCACCCGGCAATCCGCGTCCGTGAAGCCGTCGATCGGCGGCTCCTCCAGACGCGCGGCACGCAGCCGGTCGAGCGCGCCGGCCAGGGCGAACTGAGCACCGGAAAGTCCCTCGACAAAGTAGCCCCGGCGCACCTGACCGCCCTCCTCCATCTGCTTCAAGACTCGGTACAGTGGGCCGAATCCGCCCGGCAGCCCCTCAGCCTGGACCGCCTCCCGGCTCACCACGCCGTAGCGATCGAGCAGCATCCGCGCCTGCGCCAACAGCCGCTCGGTCGGCGTCGGTGCCGCCGCCGCGCGCCCCGCGAGATCGGCGACCAGTGACCAGCGACCGCCCGCCAGAGCCGCTTCCCGCCCATGACGCCGGGTCCGGGCGCCGCCGCCGAGATGCCGCAGCGGGGCGAAGGTGTCGTTGGTGATCAGCCCCACCCACACCAGGTCCCAGAGCGCGGACTCGAAGGTGTCCCGGTCCGGCCGCGGCCCGGCGCGCTCGGCCGCTGCCTGGAGTTCCATCAGAAAGCAGGCGCCGCGTTCGCGCAGATGATCGAGCAGACAGCGATGCAGCGGGGTTTGCTCAGCCGCGACCGGCGGTTCGCCGTCCGCCGGCCGCCATGCCCCGCCGGCCCGCGGATAGAGCGCCACCTTGCCGTCTTTCGGCCCTAGGGCGCCCTGCCCCACCCACACCACCTGACCGGTCGCGGCCAGCAGATCCAGATCGGCCGGGCGATACCCCGGCACCCGCGCCGGCAGCAGCACCCGGTCGAGTTGCGACCAGGGCAGCACCAGTCCGGACAACTGCGCCACCGCCTCCAGCAGCCGGTCCGGACCCCGGAGGTCCTCGCCGATCCCATGCCAGGCGGGCAGGAAGCGACCCAGGGCGGCGCCGTCCACCGGGGCCACGGCGTCGCGCGCCTGGGCCAGGGTGCGGCGGCGCAGACGCCGCAGCACCTCCGTGTCGCACCAGTCCGGCTCGGCACCGCCGGGACGGATTTCGCCGCGCACCAGACTGCCTTGCGATTCCAGAAGTCGCAGCACCGGCTCGACCTGAGCCGGCTGCAGACCCAGTCGGGCGGCGGGTTCGCGGGTGAGGAAGGGACCGTGAGTGGCGGCATAGCGCCGCAACAGCGACTCCAGCGGGGCCTCGACGGCAACGAGACAGGTTTCGGGCAGGCCGGGGGGCGGCACCGCGCCCAGGGCATCGCGGTAGCAGCCGGCATCGTCCGCGGCGATCCAGCGGCGCTCGCCGGCCACGGGGATTTGGACGGCGCGGCGTTGTTGAGTGAGGACGGCGAGCCAGGCAGTCCCGGCCGGATGCGTTTCGGACTCGACTGGTTCCGCCGCGGCGAGGGAATCGCGGCGGGACGCCGCTCCCACGGGGGGCGGGGCTTCGCAGCGAAGGGCGATCTCGGACTCGGTGAGGTCGCCGAGCCGCCGCAGCAGGTCGTGCAGTTCGTCGGGGTCGCGCGCCTGACGGCCGGCGGACAGGTGCTGCAACTCGGCTTCCAGGTCGGCGAGCACGGCGGAGTCGATCAGCTCGCGCAGCTCGGCCTGGCCCAGCAATTCGGCCAGCAGCCCGCGATCCAGGGTCAGCGCCTGAGCGCGGCGCTCCGCCAGGGGCGCATCCTGTTCGTAAAGATAGGCCGCGACATAGGCGAAGACCAGCGAACGGGCGAAGGGAGAGGCCTGGGCCGTCTCGACCTCATGGACGCGGATGGTCCGGTTGCGGATCGCGGTCAGAATCTCCTGCAAGCCGGGCAGGTCGAAGACATCGCCCAGCGCTTGCCGGTAGGTCTCGATCACGATGGGAAAAGCCGGGTAACGGCGCACCGCGGCCAGCAGGCTCTGGGCCCGCAGCCGCTGCGCCCAAAGGGGTTGGCGGCCCGCGGCACGGCGGCGCGGCAGCAGCAGCGCGCGGCTCGCGTTCTCGCGGAACAGGCTGGCGAAGAGCGCGGTGTCGGCAAGCTGTTCGGTGACCTGATCCTCGACCTCCGCCGGATCGGGCAGCAGATCGGTGAGTGACGGCAGGTCCTCGCCGTCGGCCAGACGCAGCACGATCCCGTCGTCGGTCGACATCACCTGCACCTCGAACCCCTCGCGCCGGCTCAGGCGCCATTGCAGGGCCATGGCCCAGGGGGCATGGATGGGCGCACCGAAGGGGCTGAGAATGCAGACTCTCCAATCGCCAAGCTCGTCGCGGAAACGCTCGATGACGATGGTGCGGTCGCTCGGGACCTGGCCGGTGGCCTCGCGCTGATCGCGCAGATAGGCCGCCAGATTGGTCGCCGCCAAATCGTCCAGGGGGGTGTGTGTACGCAGCCACGCGAGCACGTGCTCGCCCTTGAGCCCGGCCAATTCGCGGCAAAAGGCACCGACCGCCCGCCCCAAGGCGACCGGCCGACCGGGACCGTCGCCGCGCCAGAACGGCAGCTTACCGGGCTCACCGGGAGCCGGCGCCACCTGCACCCGATCGCGGGTAATCTGTTCGACCCGCCAGGTGGAGGCGCCAAGCAGAATGCAGTCGCCGGCCTTGGTCTCGAACACCATCTCCTCGTCCAGTTCGCCCACCCGCGGGCCGTCGGCGCCCAGATGCACGGCGTACTGGCCCCGGTCGGGGATGGTGCCGGCGTTGAGCCGGGTGATGAGTGCCGTGCCGCGCCGGGCGCTCAGGGTGTCGGTCGCCCGGTCCCAGACAAGCAGCGGCTTGAGTTCAGCGAAATCGCTGGATGGATAGCGGCCGGAGAGCATGTCGAGCACCGCCTCCAGGGCCGCCCGCGACAGCTCCCGATAAGGTCCGGCGCGCGTCACCAGGGCATGCAGTTGCGCCACCGTGCAGGACGCCGCCGAACACATGGCGGCAAGTTGCTGGGCCAGCACGTCCAGCGCGTTGCGCGGCATCCGGAAGGGCTCCAGTTCGCCCTTGAGCATGCGCTGCGCGATCACCGCGCACTCCAGCAGATCGCCGCGGAACTTGGGGTACAGGCGCCCGATGCTCACCTCGCCCACGCCGTGCCCGGCACGCCCTACCCGCTGCAGACCGCGAGCCACCGAGCCCGGCGACTCCACCAGCAGCACCTGATCGAGCGCACCCATGTCGATGCCCAACTCCAGCGAACTGGTGGCGACGATGGCCTTGAGCTCGCCGCGTTTGAGCGACTCCTCGATCTGCGTGCGCTGCTCATGGCTGACACTGCCGTGATGCGCCCGCACCAACTCCGGGACCGGCTCCGGACCCGGCTCGGCATCCAGTGCCGCCAGTTCGTTCAGCCGTTGGCACAAACGCTCGCACAGCCCTCGGCTGTTGACGAACACCAGGGTCGAGCGATGGGCACGGATGGCCGCCAGCAAGGCCGGATAGACCGCGGACCACAGGCCGGTCTCCGCGGCCGGGCGGCCGGTCTGACGGGCATAGAGCGCTCCCAGGATCGAACCGCTGGGCAGTTCCGCCGGGGCCGGCGGCGGCGGACGCTCCATCTCGGGCACCGGAACACAGACCTTCAGATCCAGACGCGGTGGGGCAGCGGCGTCCACGATATCGACCGTGCGGTCGCCGCCCAGAAAGCGCGCCGCTTCAGCCAGCGGCTGCACCGTGGCCGACAGCCCGATCCGCTGAGGGTCACGGGCGCAGCCCGCGGCCAAACGCTCCAGCGACAAGGCCAGATGGGCCCCGCGCTTGGTCGGCGCCAGCGCATGAACCTCGTCGACGATCACGGTATGCACCGCGTGCAGATGCACCGCCGCCCCTGACCCGAGCAGCAGATAAAGCGACTCCGGGGTCGTGACCAGGATCTCGGATGGCTCCAGCAATTGGTGCCGCCGTTCCGGTGCCGGGGTATCCCCGGTACGGATCGCCACCCGCGGCACCCTGACCGCCTGCCCCAACCGCTCCGCCGCCCGGGCGACTCCGGCCAGCGGCGCTCGCAGATTCCGTTCGATGTCGTAGACCAGCGCCTTCAGGGGCGAGAGATAGAGCACTTGAATGCCGGGGGGACTTGCGCACGGGTCGGTACCCGCCTCCCCCCGCATCAACCGGTCGATGGCCCAGAGGAAGGCGGCCAGCGTCTTGCCGCTGCCGGTCGGCGCCGTGATCAGGGCGTGATGCCCGGCGGCGATCACCGGCCAGCCGCGCGCCTGCGCTTGCGTGGGTGCGGCAAAGTTCTGCGCGAACCAGAGACGGGCGGCGGGGCTGAAGCATTCCATCCGCTTACGATAGCGCCTGCGATGGATCAGCGCAGCACTTCCACCGACCGCCTGCTGCCCTTCTGCGCACCTTGGCACCACGCGTCACAAGGCGTACTGTTCGCCAAGCCGATCCACTCAGCGCTCAGCAATGACCCCAAGCACGCCCGATACGGCACCGCGGACCGCCCACCTCACTCCCGGCGAACGACACCTGCTGGCAACCTTCGTCGAGCGGACACTTGCGACCCTGGGCACCGCGGGGATCGAGCGTATCCTGGTTTTCGGCAGCCGCGCCCGCGGCGGCGGCCATGCCGACTCCGACCTCGACCTGGCGGTTTTCGCATCCGCGACCGCAGCGGCTGCTACTCTGGGGCAACTGGCGGATTTGGCTACTGAGGTACAGGCCGGACTCGAGGATCTCCCGCACCTGCGGCCGCTTCTGTTTCGGGCGGGGGAACCCGTCAATCCGGCGCTGCTGCGCGCCATCACCCGTGAGGGCGTTGAGCTATGGGCGAAGAAGAGCGCCTGAGTGCAGCGTGTAGGATGGGCAGAGCGAGAGCGATGCCCATCCGGCCGCTACCGAAAGGCGCGGCCCACACAAGCCACATCAGTTCCGATCACAACCGCTGCCGCTCAGCGCGTCACGGTCGTACTCACACTGGCCGTGTTGTTGGACGGATCGGCATCCGCCGCGGTGGTCGTGACCGTGGCACTGGCCGGGAGCAGGCCGCGGGCACGCGGCTGCACCCTGAGAGATAGGGTGGCGGCAGCACCCGGGGCTATCGCGCCAAGGTAGCAGTTCACCGTGCGGGAGCCGTAGCAATTACCCTGCGATGGTGCCGAACCAACCCAAGTCACGTTAGTCGGCAGTACCTGCTGATACTTGACGCCGGTTGCCCGTGCCGTACCCAGGTTACGCAGGGTCGCCGTGTAAACGAGTTCACCGCGCACTTTGACCGGGTCCGGCGCATCGACCAGCGTCAGCGCCAGGTCGGCCTGCGGCAGCGGTGGTGGCAGGTCCTGGTCCAGTCGCGCCGTGACACCGCCGGTCACATACACCTGGCCGACGCTGCCCAAGGCGATGCTGTTGGCATAGCCGCTGCCGGAGATCAGCGCGGTCCAGTCGGCGACACCGTCGGCGCGCACCTTGGTTACTCCCATCGCGGTCATGGCGCCGGCCGCCAGGTAAGCGCTGCCGCTGGTGTCCATCAGCAACTGTGCATGTGCCAGCAATCCCACGGTGGGACCATCGGCATCCTGGTTCTCCCAGAGCAACTCACCGCTCGGCGCGTACTTGATGAAGGCTGCACCCCCCAGCCCGGTCGCGGGGAACCCGCTGACGACCGGGGCGCCGTCGGGACCGATTTCGACGAAGAAGCCGGACATCGGGTGCGTACGCTCCCACAGCAGGACCCCGGTCGGCGAGATCTTGCGCAGCACACTGCCGGTGCCGGCCGTGTAGTTGCCGTTGATCAGATAGCTGTTGCCGTCCGCGTCGCCCGCCGCGTCGCCCGCGGTCAGGCTGCGCACCCCGGCGGCGCTCCAGATCGGCTGGCCGGCGGTGTTGATCTTGGCGTAGCCGTTCATGCTGTTGCCGCGGCCGCTGATCAGCAGGTGACCGTCGGGCGTGAGCTTGAAAAGCAGCGGTGCGCCGATGCCGGCGGTATCGAACCAGGACCAGAGCGCCGTGCCGTCAGGTGCGAACTTTTTCACCGTGCTGACAATACCGGCCGGACCGCTCCCCAGACCCAGCACGTAGATAGCATTCTGCGCGTCGACCAGCACACGCTTCGTCGATGAGCCATCGAAAAAGCCCTCGTAGACCCGCCGCCACAGCAGTTGGCCGGTGGGGCTGAACTTCATCAGGATGCTGTTCGCATTCACCGGACTTGAATAACCCGAGCGCAGTGTGCCTGAGACCAGGACGTTGCCCGCGCTGTCGGCAGCCACCCAGGTGGCCATCTCATGCTTGGTGGTATCGGTGTTGTCGTAACGCACCTCCCATTGCAAAACGCCACTCGAACTGCGTTTCGTCACCCAGATGTCACCGGCGGGGTTGTAGTCCCAGGTCGCGGTAAAGACGTTGTCGGCCGCGTCGCGGGCGACCGCAACGCCGCCGGGAAGGTTCACCCAGGCGGTTTGAACCCCGGCTTGAGCGAGACCGGCAGCACAGAGGCCGATGAGGAGTAAGGTGCGTTTCATAAGAGGTATCCGGTAGCGAACAACGTTGGACAGAGGGATGCAGGCGATTCCTGCATCTGCGCTAACACCCGGCAAGCACCTTTTATTCCATCCGCTGACCGCGGCGTTCAGATCGCGGTCTGCTGGTAGATCGCCTCAGCCAGGGCCAGGAGGCCGCCGCGGTCGAGTTCGCCGGCCACCGCGTAGGACAGTGGCCCTTCCAGCCAATGAAAGACCGACACGCCGTCCTCTTGCCCGAAGCGGAAGGCGCTATCCCGCTCGTGATCTTCGTTCAGGCAAGCGTAGAGCACGACGCGCTGCCCCTGGGCGTTCTCATACATCAAGAGCGCACCCGGACCATCGTCGCTCGCGAGCAAACGCCCGCCGACCAGGCCGAAGCCCAGGGTGTCGAGTTGCGGCGCCTGGACCGGCACGCCCATGCGTTTGCTGAGCCAGGTCACCAGGTGCTGTGCCTGGTCGCCGGGGACTTCCACCGGGTGGCGGACCTCGGGGGTGTAAACGGCGTAGGCCATGGCCGCCTCGCGCACGATCGATGGTGTGCCCGCCAGCGGCGCCGTGAGGTGACCCCGCTCCAACTGCACGCCGATGATCCCCCCGGCGGCCAGGAGCATCAGACTCGCGGCCATTGCCGCCATTGGGCGCTGCCACTGCCGGAATCGCGGTTTGCGCAGCAGCCGCGGCGGCACGGGTTCCTGCGCGACCGGACCATAGAGCGCCCGCAGGCCATCCCGCAGTGCGGTGTAGTCGTCCACCTGGCGCTGCGCCCGCGGGTCAGCGGCGAGTCGTGCCGTCACCCGCCGACGTGCCTGGGTGGTCAACTGACCGTCGACATAGGCATGCAAGTCCTCAAGTTCGGGAGAGAGCCGCTCGTTCATCATTTCACCGCCTTCAGAACAGGCTTCGCGTTGGGCGTCGAACCGGGCCGCCGCTCATCCGCCATGAACCCACGCATCCGCTCACGCGCCCGATGCAGGCGCGACATGACGGTGCCGATGGGTACCCCGGTCACCGCGGCCACCTGCTCGTAGGTCATGTCCTCCAGACACACCAGCAACAACACCTCGCGTTGTTCCGGGGAGAGCAGTGCCAGTCCCTGTTCGAGATCCCGCAACGCCAGGGCGTTGTCCGCGCCGGAGGTCTTGGGGTCCGCGTAGTCGGTATGCTCCATGGCCTCGGTCTCAGGTCGCTTGCGACGTGCTGCATTGATATGGACGTTGTGCATCAGGGTAAAGAGCCAGGCGCGCAGGTCGGTCCCGGCTTCCCAGTGGTGCGCCTTGCGCCAGGCCCGCTCCAGACAGTCCTGTACCAGATCGTCCGCCGTCTGCACGTTTCGGGTCAGGGCGCGAGCGTAACGCCGCAGCCGCGGTATCTGCTCGGCGAGTAACCGGCCGTCGATTCCCTGGGTCATCGCGTCCCCGTCAATGTTCTTATGGATTGAGGTGTCATCGGCCGCACCGTGTATGAATTCCGTGGTTATGCCTGTGCCGGTCAGCATACTAAACCGCGCCCAGCGCGCTATGCGATGCTTTTGGATGGAATCGGCACCGGCAGACTCGACGATTGCTGGAGCTGGCGCGGTTTAACTGAGTCAACACGCGCAGCCAGTCGATTATTCCGTGTCTATCTTCAGTCGACAGCGCCCACGACGGGCTGCGATCCTGTCAGCCTGACGCGCTGTCGAGAAAAATTGTGTCCCAGTGGAATAAGCACGTTGCCTGGGTGTTTACCCACCATGAAACGCCCGTTTCAACGACAACCGCCCATCGACGAAAAACGAAAAGGGGGACTAAGATGAAGAAGACCGTCATGCTCGCCTGCGCTTTGCCACTGCTGGCACCCCTGGCGCTGGCCGACAACCTGGGTTTCGACGGCAAGATCGTCGAGCCCGACTGCGACGCCATGGGCGCCTGGTTCAATTGTCGCAAGATCGGCACGGCCCCGGCTCAGGTACGCCGCGGCTATGAGTACATTCACCATACCAGCAAGACGCTCGGCCCCGACGGCAACAAGAAGTACCCCGATGGAACGCCTTATTCCACCACGACCATCGCCTGTTCGAGCTGCCACTTCACCGGCGGGCATGTCCCCTTCGGTACGCCCATGTACCAGTCCCCGGCCAAGTACGCCGGGCTGCCCTACTTCCGGCCGCTCAACTACCGGCGCGACCTGGAGGACTCGATCCTCGACTGCTTTCGCAACTGCATGAACGCCGACCGCACCCCCACCAAGACCGACCCCGTCATGCGTGACATGGTGGCCTATATCCGGTGGTTGTCCGACGGGGTGACGGACCCCAATATGCAGGGACCCGGCTGGGTCAATCTGCCGGGCAACGGACTCCCGGTCGTCGACCCGGACGTAGCCAACATGAGCGGCGATCCCCTGGCCGGACGCAGCCTCTTCAACGCCGAGTGTGCAACCTGCCACAGCAAGGATGGCCCCGGCCGTGGCGAGTATCGCCGCGGCGAGAACCGCCCGCGGGTCCCCGCGCTCTGGGGCAAGGACGGTTACTCCCGCGGGGCCGCCTTTTACAACAGCCAGAATCTGGCGGGCTACATCAAGGAGCACATGCCCTTGGGAGACCCGCTTACCCTAAGTGCGCAGGACGCCCTGGACATGGCCGTCTACATCAATGACCAGCCGCGCCCGGCCGGCATGGCCGACCAGATGTTCTGCCACACCGAGACCGACGGCATCCCCGGCCCCCTGCGCAAACCCGCATCCTGGCTGGTGGGCTGCACGTATCCCGGCGAGCCCTTCACCGACCAGGACATCCTCTACGGACCCTGGGCACCCATCACCGCCTGGCGCAACGCGGAGATCAACCGTCTCAAAGGACTGAACTGACACTCAATGCCATGGCACTGATCGACGCCTCCGGTGAGGGGCCGATTACCTACGTGGAAGGCCCGACCGGGGAATTCAGTTTCCAGAGCCCATCCTGGTCGCCGGATGGGACGCGACTGACCTACCTGCGCCAAACCGGCGGCTCGTGGGGGATCATCGTCGCCAATGCCGACGGCAGCGCGCTGGTCGACATCACACCCGAGGGCTTGGCCGACTTCACCGACCCCCGATTCTCTCCCGACGGCACCCAGATCCTGGTCAGCGCCTACGCGTTCGACACTGGCGAACGCGGTCTCTACGCGATGCCGGCACCGACCCTGGCGCCAGCCCCGTTGGCGGCTGCACCCACCATCAATGCCGCCCGAACCGCTCCGTCCGCTTCACTAGCCGCCGCGCCGACGCTGGCCGCCGCAACGGTGGCCACACCGCTGCCAAGCACCACCGGTGCCTTCAGCGCCGACTGGGCGGTCGCGTTCGACCCGGTGTGCACCATCACCGGGACCGAGGGCCGCGACCGACTCATCGGGACTTCCGGCGACGACGTGATCTGCGGTCTGGGAGGCAACGATGTCATCGACGGTCGCGGCGGCAACGACGTTCTTTTCGGTGATGCCGGAAACGACACCCTGTTCGGCGGCCCCGGCACAGATATCCTGTACGGCGGCGACGGTGCCGACGTGCTGATGGGTGGAACGGGTGACGACACCCTCGCGGGTGACTCCGGTCGCGATCGACTGGACGGCGGGGCCGGTGCCGATCGGATGGAAGGCGGGGCCGGTGTCGACGTACTGATCGGCATCGATCGGGTACGCGGGAACGATCGTCTCGACGGCGGAGCAGCACGAGATGCGTGCAAAGGTGATCGCGGTGACGTCGTCGTGGACTGCTGAGCTTTAGGCGATTTCCGACAATTTGGATACCCGTCAATGTAGGTGCGACTTCAGTCGCACCTGCGTCCGAATCGGTGCGACTGAAGTCGCACCTACATCCGAGCCGGTGGTGGGTGGTATCCGGTGTTCCGGAAATGACGTCACATCATCCAAGGTGACTCAGCGTGCACCGACTGCGGTTACTCAAAGAACCTACCCAACGCTTCAACCGGCCCCGGCCGGCCAAATGCATAGCCCTGAAAAGCGCGGCAGCCGCTCGCGAACAGAAATTCCCGCTGCTCCTGCGTTTCCACCCCCTCGGCGATGACCGCCAGGCCCAGGGTATTCCCCAGCGCGACAATGGTGCGGGCAATCGCCGCATCATTGGGGTTGCTGAGCACGTCCCGTACAAAGGATTGATCGATCTTCAGTTGGTCCAAGGGCAGGCGCTGGAGATAGGCCAGCGAAGAATAGCCGGTGCCGAAGTCATCGAGCGCGAAACCGATACCCAGGTCTTTCAGCGCGGTCATTTTCGCGATGGTATCGGCGATGTCTTCCAACAGCAGGCTCTCGGTCAGTTCCAGTTCCAATCGATGCGGATCGGCACCCTGCTGTTCAAGCACGCCACGCACCTGCTCGGTAAATCCGGGGTCCCGGAACTGGCGGGCGCTGACATTGACGGCCAAGGTCAGATGGGCGGTCTGTGGTGCGCGTGCCCAAACGGCCAATTGCGCGCAGGCAGTCGCAAGTACCCATTGACCCAGCGGCAAGATCAAGCCGGTCTGCTCGGCCAACGGGATAAACTCGGCTGGGGAAACCAGTCCGCGTTGTGGATGTTGCCAACGCAGCAGCGCCTCGGCCCCGGTCATTCTCCCGTCGGCATCCACCTGGGCCTGGTAATAAAGCAGGAACTGGCCATCCCGCAACGCGACACGCAACTGGCTCTCCAGGGCAGTGCGCGCCTCCAGGACGGCTTGCATCTCCGGGTCGAAGAAACGCAGGGTGTTGCGGCCCGCCGCCTTTGCCTGGTACATGGCGAGATCGGCCCGCTTCAACAGATCGTCAACAGTCGTCCGCTGGTCGCTGATCAGGGTGGCACCGATGCTTGGGGTACTGCGGCAGTGGTGACCGGCGACCTCGTAGGACTGGGTGAGCGCGGCCTGAATCGTCGCGCCCACCTGCTGCGCCTTGGCGGCGGCCGCATCGGTCTGCTCGCTGAGATCCTGCAGGATCACGACGAACTCATCACCGCCCAGGCGGGCCACGGTGTCGGCCTCGCGCACCGACGCAAGCAGCCGTTGCGCGGTCTGCTGGAGCAAGAGGTCGCCGATGTCATGGCCCAGGCTGTCGTTCAGTTCCTTGAAATTGTCCAGGTCGATGAACAGCAATGCGCCTTGTCGGCGTCCTTGCCCGCAGGCCGCCAGGGTCTGACGCAGCCGGTCCTGAAACAACCGTCGATTGGGCAGCCGGGTCAGGGGGTCGTAGAAAGCGAGTTGCTGGATCTGGTCCTCGGCGGCCTTGCGCTGGGTGATATCCTGGTTGACAACGACTGCGCCGGCGATCCGGCCGTCGCCGTCACGAATGGGCACGGCCGAGTTGAGAATGATCTTGTGTGTGCCATCGAAACACTCGATCTCGATCTCCTCTTCAATCGATGTCTCACCCCGCTCGATCGCCCGAGCCGCGCCCCATTCGTTGGGGGCGAGCAGCCGTTTCGTGTTAGACCACCACGCCTTGTACTGCCCGAACGCCGCGATGCCGACATAGTGCGCCCCCGCCCAGATCCGTTGGCCGGCGGCATTACCGAAGACGATGTCGCCCTGTGCATTCAAGAACCAGACTCCGACGGGCAGGAACTCCAGGATGGTCCTCAAGCGCTGTTCGTTCTCCCGTACGGCCGCCTCCGCCCGTTCCCGCCGGGTAATATCGTTCAGCGTGACAACGCTGCCGAGTCGCTCGCCTTGGTGCCCCATCAAGGGCCCAATACTGACCAAGAGATTGGCGACCGACTCCGGGCGGATCAGCCGGGCTTCCAACCGACACCGCTCGCCGGCCTGCACGATCACATCCAGGGAAAACGCCGTACCATCGGCTTGATGCAAAGGAAACACGCGCGCGAACGGTTGGCCGAGCGGATTCCCACCGGCCAGGGCATGCGCCACCTCGCTGGCACGGATGATCTGGGTCGCGTTATCGCATACCACGATCGCCTCGGCCGCCTGGTCAAGAATCGACCGCGCCAATCGTTCAGCGGCAACCATCGCCTCGCTGCGTTTCTGCTCGGTCAGGTCGGTGGCGACCAGGCAAAAGCAGCCCTGGATCTCGGCGACCTGCAGGACCGTGAACGAGAGATAGCAGGGAACCGTGGTGCCGTCGCCGGCGACCAGGCTGAGCTCCCGATAGTGACTCCGCGGATCGTCGCTGTGCAGCAAGGCCCAAAAAATTGCCTGATCAGCGGGGGCGATCCAGTGTTCGAACCGCGCGCCGATGACCTGTTCGAGCGGCGTCTTCAACATGTCGGCCAAACGCCGGTTCGCGTAAAAGATCACCCCCTCCATGGTCAGCGTAAGCGCCCCCTCGCTCATCTCTTCGACCAGCACCCGGTACGGATAGTCGGCGCCCTGGAGGGTAAACACCTGCTCACCGTTGACGCCCGAGACCACGAGGGCGTCGACCTCGCCGGCGCGGATCGCCCGCAGGGTCTCCTCGGCCTCCGCCAGACGCGCACTCAGGTCTCGGTTCTCGGCAATCAATTCATTCATGAAGAACGGCTCCCTATCCGTTCCGGCGCACATCCAACCCCACGAGCACCCGCTCGCTGCTCGACATGTCGCCAATGATCCGCCGCAGGGGGAGCGGCAGTTCCTTGATGAGCGTGGGCGCGGCAATGATCTGTTGGCCTTGGGCGAGTTCAGGCTGTTGGTAGAGGTCAACCACCTCCAGAACGTAGCGCCCTTCCAGGTGTTCCTCGCAGATGGTCTTGATGTTGGCAATCGCACGCGCCGATTTCGCAGTTGCACCGGTCACGTAAAGCCGCAGCAAATAGGTTTGCGGGGGCGGACCGGTCAGCCCTGCCTCCGCCGACGGGATCGTATCAGGTACTGGTTTGGTCGACATGACATCGCTCCTCGGTCGCGGTTGGACCTGAAACACTGACAGGCGCGGGCGGTGCACCGGGCTAAGTGCGCGGTAGCAAATCCAGCCCAATCAAGACTCGATCGGTGTTCGACAGGTCACCGATGATCTTGCGCACCGGCGGCGGGAGTTGCCGCACCAACGTCGGGATCGCCAGGATCTGATCGCCGCGCGCCAGTTGCGGGTGCTCCAGCAGGTCGACCACCTCGATCTGGTAGCAGCCGGCCAGGTGTTCCTCGCAGATGCGCGTGAGGTTGGCAAAGGCGGCGATGGATTTCGGCGTCTGCCCGGCGACATAGAGCCGCAGCGTCCAGATGTCGGGGGCGTCACGGTCGGCCGGAGTGCCAGTCGGTATCGCGTCCGATGGTTCGGCGCCTGAGTCGGAGGGTTCCGTGGTCATGATGGCTCTCCGGTTCCGGTCGGGGCGTCTGCCTGGCGGCTCCAGGCCATACCCAGCCGCTCCCGCGCCAACTGCGCCTCCCGCGCCTTCTGGCGTTCGACCAAGGCTTGGGTCTCGGCCTGCTGGGCCTCGAACTCAAGGCGCAGGGCGGTGATCTGTCCGTCGAGGACGACCCGCTTACGCTCCAGTGCACGTTCCTGGCGCTCGATCTCCTGGCGAAGCGCCAACTGCTGCGCGCGTTCTTCGGCCTCTTGCGCGAGACGCGCCGACCCGGTCAAGACGCCGCCCGAACCGGTATAGACATCGCACAACTGCACACCATCGGATGTAATCAGGAATTCGCGCGTCTGATTCGAGTGCGCCATGCCGCGCGATTTGAGGATGCTCAGCACACGATTGCGTTCGCCGCCCGATTCGACGGCCAACAGCAGCAGCCAGGTGTCGATCAGCGATGAAATGGCGGCGTCGGTATGATCGGCGGCGCTGCCGCCCGCGGTCAAATTGGTAAAGAATCCGGTGATCTGACTGAGCTTCAGGAAATCCATCAGCCGCATCAGCATGGCCTTGACCTCGGCCTCATTGCCCGCGCTGATGAAGCTGTTCAATGGATCGACGATGACGATGCGCGGTTTGAATTGTTCAATCGCTTTGTGCATGAGCGTCAAGTGCAGTTCCAGCCCGGCAAAGGTCGGGCGGGCCGCCCGAAACTGGAGCAGACCTTGCTCCACCCATGGCTGCAGAGCGATCCCCACTGAACCGAGATTGCGCATGATCTGGCTGGCCGACTCCTCAAAGGCAAAATAGAGAACGCGCTCGCCCCGGCGACAGGCGGCCTCGGCAAAATGGCCGGCGAGGCTACTCTTGCCGGTCCCCGCGGTCCCTGAGACCAGGACGCTGCTGCCGCAATAATAACCCGCACCGCCCAGCATGGCGTCGAGCCGGGCGATACCGCTCGAGACCCGTTCCTCCGAAACAGGATGCTGCAAGCCCAGCGAGGTGATGGGCAGCACCGAAATGCCGTCCTCATCGATGAGAAAGGGATATTCGTTGGTGCCGTGGGCAGAACCGCGGTACTTGACTACGCGCAATCGCCGGGTCGAGATCAGGTCGGTCACACGCTGGTCGAGCACGATGACGCAGTCGGAGACGTACTCCTCGAGTCCCTGGCGAGTCAACAGGCCGTCGCCGCGCTCGCCGGTGATGATCGCGGTCATCCCCTTGTCTTTCAGCAACCGAAAGAGACGGCGCAGCTCCGCGCGCAGGATCATCGGACTGGGCAACCCGGCAAAGAGCGTTTCAATCGTATCGAGCACCACCCGCTTGGCACCGATCCGGTCAATGGCATAACCGAGCCGGACAAACAACCCTTCGAGGTCGAACTCCCCGGTCTCCTCGATCTCGCTGCGCTCGATGAACACGAAATCCAGGGCCAACCGGCGTTGCGCGATCAATGTCTCCAGGTCGAAACCGAGCGATGCGACGTTCGCCGTCAACTCCGGAACGGTTTCCTCGAATGCCATGAAGACGCCCGGTTCATTGTATTGGGTCGCCCCCCGCACCAGGAACTCCATGGCAAGCAGTGTTTTGCCACAGCCCGCGCTGCCGCAGACCAGGGTCGGCCGCCCGCTGGGCAGCCCGCCGCCGGTGATTTCGTCCAGCCCGGCGATCCCGGTCGGCGTTTTGGGCAGTAATCGTCTCTCGGGGTCCATGATGATGCTCTCGCCATTGCCTTAGGGTCATCCCGTCGTGCCATAATCATAGCCTGGAAACCCGGTCACTGGGGGGTTCTCCCGGTTGATGCCGCCTATCGGCTCAGACTGAGCCACAGCGGCAAGGTGATCATCGACAGCAGCGTAGTGACTGCCACCTGGGCGGCGATGATCCGTCCGTCCCCACCCATGCGATTGGCCAGAACATAGGCCACCGTGGAGACCGGCAGCGCGGCCAGGAGGATCGCGGTCTGAAACCAAATGCCGGTCAGACCGAAAGCCAGTGACAGGCCCCAGGCGACAGCCGGCAGGATCAATAGCTTGACCGCCACCCCGTACCACAGGTGACCACGGGCGTGGTCTAAAGCGTCCAGGCGCAGACCCGCGCCCACGGCGATCAGACCCAAGGGGAGTGCTGCTCTCGACAACAGCTCCAGGGTGGTACCGGCCAGTTCAGGGACTTCCAGACCCGTCAGGCTGAACGCGAGGCCGGCAGCCGTGGCAAGGATGAGCGGGTTGCCGATCAGTTCGCGTAGCCAGCGTCCCTCACCGTGACGGGCCAACACGGCGACCGCGGCCAGATTGGCCATGGGGACCAGGACGCCCATGAGCAACCCGAGGGCGGCGATCCCGGCCTGGCCGAGCAGCGCCTCGGCCACCGCCAGACCGACGAAACTGTTGAAGCGGAAAGAGCACTGAAAGGCCGCGGCATAGACCGGCAGCGGGTCATGAAAGAGGTTCTTGCTGAGCCGGCCGAGGCCCATGCCGGTCAGGGTAAAGAGCACCCCCACCAGCACCATCGGCCAGGCCGCCAACAGATCGAGGCGTGCGTGCGCCAGTGAATGAAACAGCAGGGCAGGAAAGAAGATGAAATAGATCAGCCGCTCCAGGTCTCGCCGGAAGCCCTCGGAAAGACCGCCGTGGCGGCGGATCGCCCATCCCAGCAGGATGAGCGTGAAGATGGGGATGATGATGGCGATGATGGGCATGGCGTGGGCGGGCAACGCCGGGTCATACTCGTGGCGTGGGAGCGAGCCTCCGGCCGCGACAGGGCCTCGCGGTTACCGCGACGCCGCATCGCGGCCGCAGGCCGCTCCCACAGGGTGTCTCGCGTGTGCCGGATACCTATTACCAGCCTCGTCAAGATTCCGGCCGCTTTGGCTCGCCGTTGCGTAGTCAGGCCATCCTGGCCTGACACCGTCAGGGCTGGAAGCCCTGACTACGCATGCCGTTAGCCGGGATTACGATCAAGGCCCTATTACCCCTCGCGGTGATAGGCAAGAATGCGCTCCACTTCGTTACGCGAGCCCAGGATCACCGGCACCCGCTGGTGCAGGTTCTCGGGCTGCAACTCCATGATCCGCTGGGTTCCGGTGATGGAGCCGCCGCCGGCCTGCTCGACGATGAAAGACATCGGGTTGGCCTCGTAGAGCAGGCGCAGTTTCCCGCCCGCCGCCTTGGCCGTCATCTTGGAATCCATCGGATACATAAAGACGCCGCCGCGGGTCAGGATGCGATGCACCTCGGCCACCATGGAGGCGATCCAGCGCATGTTGAAGTCGTCGCCGCGGGGACCTTCCTTGCCGTCCAGGCACTCCTGCACATAGCGGCGCACCGGCGGCTCCCAGAAACGCATGTTCGACATGTTGATCGCGAACTCGCGGGTATCCACCGGGATCTGCATCTTGGGATGGGTGAGGATGAACTCCCCGATGTTCTGATCCAGGGTGAAGCCGTTGACGCCGTTGCCGGTGGTCAGCACCATCATGGTCGAGGGGCCGTAAAGCGCATAGCCGGCCGCCACCTGCTGGGCACCGGCCTGAAGGAAGTCGCGCTCGGTCGGCTCCTGGCAGCCGCCGGAACAGCGCAGGATCGAGAAGATGGTGCCGACCGAGACATTGACGTCGATGTTGGATGAGCCATCCAGCGGATCGAAGGTCAGCAGGTACTTGCCGCGCGGCTTGCCGGCCGGGATGGGGTAGATCTCATCCATCTCCTCGGACGCCATGGCCGCCAGGTGTCCGGCCCACTCGTTGGACTTGATGAAGACCTCGTTGGAGAGGACGTCCATCTTCTTCTGGGTCTCACCCTGCACATTCTCGCTGCCCGCGCTGCCCAGCACCCCGACCAGGGCACCGTGGTTGACATAGTTGCTGATGACCTTGCAGGCCGTGACGATGTCATTGAGCAGAGAGGTGAAATCACCGGTGGCCCCGGCGATGCGCCGCTGCTCTTCGATGATGAACTGAGTGATCGTCGTGCCGTTATGCATGGGTACTCCTCGTGTGAGACAGGGGGTGTGAGACAGGTACAGCGATTCCCGAAAGTCGCGACTGGCCCAGCCCGACAGTATAGCGTTCGCACCTGATATCCAGACAGACCTTCGTGTAGGGGCGGGTTTGAAACCCGCCCCTACGTCCGGTTATCACGTCCGACGGTTATATAAGGACTGCGGACCCGATATCCGAATCCCCAATTGCGGCACAGCAATTCCAAATGTGGGCGGCAGCATGCGACCCCTGGTGGATGCGGCGCGCGCGAGCGCTGTGCCGGGTCCCTGACACCGAGCGGCGCGCCTTATCCACCCTACAGCGGAGCCGGTTTCGTCGGGTGGATCAGCGCAGCGCATCCACCGGCGGCCGGCGGCTACTTCGCCGCCTCATTGGCGACCCCGTGCGGCACATGACCGGTCGCGACATGGCGCCTGGCCTCGTCGCAGTGGATCTCCTGATCATCGAAAAAGATGTCGGCGTCGAAGGCTTCGAGGAAGCTGGACTTGGCAAGCCCGCCGAGGAACAGTGCCTCGTCGATACGGATATCCCAAGCGCGCAGGGTGCGCACCACCCGCTCGTGGGAAGGGGCTCCGCGGGCGGTCACCAGCGCCGTGCGCAAGGGCGCGGCCTCAGCGGGAAAGAGATTCTGCAGTTGATGGATCGCGACCAGGAACCCCTTGAAGGGACCGCCCGGCAGCGGCTCGTAAGCGGACGCCGTCTCGCTGGCGTTGAATACCGCGAGCCCCTCCTCCCGATACAGCCGCTCGGCATCGTCCGAGAACAGCACGGCATCCCCGTCGAAGGCGATCCGCACCTGCGGGTCACCCACGGCCGCGGCGGTCGACGCGGCCGACCGGACGGTCGCCGCGGCGCACCCGGCGCTGAGCGCCAAACGCACGTCGTTGGGGTCGGCGGACAGGAACAGATGCGCGCCGAAGGCCGCGACGTAGCGATAGGGACTGGCTCCGCCGGTAAAGGCGGCACGGGTGATATCGAGACCGTGGCGATGAGCGGAAGTCAGCACCCGCAGCCCGGTATCGGAACTGTTACGCGAGAGCAGGATCACCTCGACCCGTCCGCGCTCGCCAAGTGCCGTATTGAGGCTGATGAGTTTGCGCACCAGCGGGAAGGCGACCCCGGGCTCCAGAATGTCGTTCTCGTGCGCGACCTGATAGGCGCGGTAGGCGTCTACCCCTTCGGTCTCGAACACCCGATGCGACTCGCTCAGGTCAAAGAGGGCGCGCGAGGAAATGGCGACGATCAGGCGGACGGCTTTGGGTTGCGCGCCGGTCATGGGTGCTGTTCGGGTAAGATGTCGATCGGCCGCCGCCCGCCGGCGGCAGTCGGGGTTGCCGACCCACCGCGACCTACCAGGGCAGGAATCCGTTCATGAACTGCATGGGCCGACTGATGCTGCGGTTCATGGTCGACATATCGTCACGCATGGTGGACGTATTGAACGTCATGTGCTGCACCGCCCGATCGAGGTTCTGCATGCTGGTGAGCATCGGTTCCAGGGTGCTCACGTCCCGCGCCATCGAGTCGACCCCCACCGACATGCTGCGCACATTGGCGCTGATCTGTCCCATGTTGTCCGAAATCGACTGCATGTTGCTGGCGAGCACGGTCATGTTGGAGTCCACGCTGATCGCCAGATAGTGAACGTCTTTGGCGAGACTGAACACCAGATAGAACCCGTAGGCCGCCAGGATGATGAAGGCGAACAGACTCGGATAGACGATCAGTTCCCAACGCTTGGCGCTGGTCTCAAAGGCTTGGGAAAGCCGGTCGATGGCAAAGGCATTCGTCTGCGCATCGGTGATATCGGACTCCGGACCACCCACGCCCGCTCCGGCAGCGGGTCCGTTTTCTCGCTGGACTGGTGGGGTGGACGCGCTCTGGGGTTGCTCAGTTGCCGCCATGTTTGGATGACCAAAAGCTCTCTTGATTGATCGGATTCACTCGTGGAGATTTACTCTTGGAGCTTAACAGAAAACGGCCGCTGGACAAGGCCGCCGCGTTGGCCGCTCCCCGGCATCCCGCCGACCGTTCTTGCCACGCGCGCCCATCCCGGAGGCGGCGCCGCGCGCGGATGCTATCGCCGTCGAACGTGATAACCTGATGTCGGGGCGGGTTTCAAACCCGCCCCACCAAGGGTCTGTCTGGATATCAGGTGAGAAGGCTATATCAGCTCACCAGATTCGCATAGAGGACGGCTGCCAGCGCCAGAAATTCCCGCGCCGCTTTCCCCTTCGACTCGAGCTCGAAGACCGCGAGCCCCTCGCTGAACGACCGCCTGAAGACCGTCCGCTGGGACAGGCGCGGCTTGATGAAACGGATGCCGGGCAGGGACACCAGCGCGGCGGCGGCCTCGTTGGTCTCACGCACCGCGTGGTGGGTGTCCCCGCGGTTGATGAAGCCCAACACCTCGGGCGGCTGCGCCCGTTCCACCGAAGACACCAGATGCACGAAGCGCTGTACAGACCAGATGTCCGCCTGAGACGGCTGCACCGGGACAATGACCCGATCGCATAGCGACAGGGCGAGCCGCAGACTCTCCATGTCGGCGGTGCCGACGTCGATCAGGGTCTCGTCCGCGCCGCGCAACTGCTCGCGGCTCAACAGTTGCCGATCGCCCACCCGTAGCGGCGGATCGAAACGCTCCTCCTGGCGCACATCGGTCACGTCGGTCAGGGTCGCCTGGGGATCAATGTCCACCAGTTGCACCTTGACATTCGCCATGGCCAGCCAGACCCCGAGATTGAAGGTCACCGTGCTCTTACCAGAGCCCCCTTTCAAACTGCCGACCAGCGTGATCATACTGCGCCTGCTACTCCGCTTCCGCGTTCGACGATGGGTGGAACCTCATTAACCGCCCGGCTGGGGTGTCGGACCAGGCGCCGGCGCGGCTTTGCGCACGAAACCCGCCGGAACCGCGAACAGGTCATCCGGCTGCGGACCCACTCGAATATTTTTCAACTCACTCACATAGCCGCCGGGGAACTCTTCCCGCACCGCGAGCTTCAGTTCCGGGTCGTACCATTGGAAGGTCGCCAGCGGCTGTTGCTTGGGCGCCGTGGTGGTCATCTCCCATTTCTCCGCCGACCGTCCGTCGATTTTCTCGATTCCGATCAGCTTCAGCTCAACGATCTGGCCATTCGGCATCAGATGCTTCAGCGGCAGGCCGCGTTCCACGTCCAGCCACTGGGCGCCGGTCAGCGTCTGACCTTGATCGGTCGCGGACATCTCCCACTTCACCGCGGCCCGACCGTTGACATCCTCGATGCCGATCCGACGACAGGTCAGACCCGGCACGCCGGCACAGGGATCGGTCTCCGCGCTGGGCATCACCGCGGGCGCCGGCTTCGCGGCGTCGGCGCCGGCGGGAGGCGCGCCCCGCTCCAGATAATTCTTGTCGGCCGGAAACAGCATCCATTCCATACCGCGCTGCTGATCGCTGATCCGCACGACTTCACGACCCTGCTGAGTCATCTCCATCCGGGTCCGGCCATCACCTACGAACATCTTGCCCGAGGTGACCTGACCGTCCGGACCCCGGCGTACCATGTCCGCCGAGAACTGGACGCCTGCGGTGTCGGCCCAAGCCGACCCGGTGGCCACGGCAGCCAGCAATGCCGCCGCAATCATCCGTCTGTGTAATCTCATGATGCCTCGACTCCTGCGCGTTATCGTGTGCTGATAAGTTGTGTTACGCCAAGCGCCTAACGGGACTGCCAGGGAGGCTCCAACCCCGGAGTCGTATCCGCCGGCGCCGGACCGGGCGAGCGGCCTTGCCCCCGACCCGTGGGAGCCGGACGCCAACCCTGAGACTGCTCCTGGCGCCCCCGTTCCTGCTCCGACAACGGGCGGAACTGATAACGGCCGTCAGGGGCCTGGGTCCGCCAGCCGCCGCCCGCGTTCGGCGGATCCCCGCGGAATCGATAACCGGCCTCGGCCTCGGCCTCGGCCGCGGCGCCCGGCGCGTCCGCCGCATCGTCCGGACCCGCCCGGCGCCCGGCGTCGGCGCGCCCGTCCCCAGGTTCCGAACGAAACGAGTCCGAACGAAACCCCAATCCGGGATCATGGTCGTCCGCCTGCTGCCGACGCTCCCCCCAACCCCATTCCGCGGCGGACGACGCATCGCGGAACCGGGCCGGCGCCTGGTCAGGTGGCCGCGCACCATATCGACGGCCATCGTCGATGGACGACCCGTCAGCGTCCCAGGTGCCCGACCGATCGTCTGTCCACTCGGAATCCGGGGCCTGCCGAACCACCGCACCAGGATAAGACACATCACCCGTTCCCGCCGCCGCGCCCAGTCGGGGATCGTCATCCCCGAGGCCCCAGGGATTCCCCGCGGCGGCACCCAATTGGATCGCCAACCCGGCGATCATGAGCGGCCAGGCCCGGATCCAGGTTGGCGGCCTGACGCTTGCACCGGTGCGCGCCATTGAAGCCTGCCACGCGGGGCCAAGCCGGTCGGCCCTGCGGTCGAACCTCACGGATGTTCTCGCGATCCGCCGCGGGTCAATGCCCTTCCCCATCGAGATCGTCATCGATCTTCAGTCGGATGCCGCGTCGCGGCGATTTTTTTTGAACCGATTGCGGCGTCTGATTATCGGTCTTCGACGGGGCGGTCTTGGCTGGGGCCGTCTTGGCCGGGGTCGCCTTGGCTGGGGCCGGCTTCACCGTTGCTTTCTTGCTGCCCGCCGCCTTGGGCGCGGCCCCGGACACCGGCTTCGGTGGCGGTGTGGGCGTCACCTGGGGTGCCGCCGCGGGCGCGGTTGGTTCCGGCGGTTGTGTCGGCGTGGCCGCGGCGGTCATCACCAAGGCCGAGCGCACCGGCGGCGGCGCGGACCCGTCGACCGACCCCGCCTGAGTGATCGCCGCAGGCGTGGATGGCGCCGGTGCAGCCGCCGGGACCGCACCCGGTACCAGGGCCGCGCTGCCGCCCGTACCGCCACCCGCAGGCTGGGGCGCCGGCTGACGCGGCGGCCGGGGACGCGGCGGCGGCTTCGGCTTGAAGGCGTTCTTCACCAGGTCGATGACCAGCAACAGGATGCCGCGCAGACCGTAGAAGACCAGTGTCAACACCTCCCACACCTTGGCCAGGACACCGACCAAGCCGCCACCCGACCGACCCTCGGTGCGGACGGTCGACGACTGCGCCGTCTCGCTCTGGCACGGCAGTCCGGCCGCCGGGAGGTGGGTGGCCGAGGCGGCGGCGACTTCGCACATGTCACGACTCGCGGCCACACACCCCAGGGGGATGACGATCAGGGTCAAAACGGTGGAGACGACGGTACCGGCCAGCAGCGAGATCGCCATGCCCTGGAAAATCGGATCGGTGATGATCACGCTGGAACCGGCGACCAGGGCCAGTGCGGTAATCAGGATCGGCCGCGTCCGGATCTTGCAGGCACGGATCACCGCCTCGGCGACCGGGATGCCGCGCTGGATCTCGTGGATGGAGAAGTCCACCAGCAAAATCGAGTTGCGCACGATGATGCCGGCGAGCGCGATCCAGCCGATCATCGAGGTTGCGGTGAATTCACCTCCGAGTCCCAATTCGAACATGACGAAATGGGCCGGGATGATCCCCAGCAGGGTGAGCGGAATCGGCGCCATGATCACCAGCGGAATCCGGAAATTGCCGAACTCCCAGACCACCAGAATATAGATCAGCACCAGGGCGACCATGAAGGCCGCCCCCATGTCGCGGAAGGTCTCGAAGGTGACGGTCCACTCGCCGGCCCACTCCAAGGACAAGCGGTCGCTGTTGGGCGGAGGGCCGAGCCAGTAGAAGGCGTCCCCGAACCCACCGCCGGCGGCCGGCTTGGTGCCGTCCGGCGCCGTGTAGTCGACCGCGGCCATCAGATCCTGAACTTGGAACATGGCGTAGACCGGCGCCGCCAGTTGCCCGCCGACGTCCGCGACCACGAACTCCACACCACGCAGATCCTTGTGGTAAATGATGTCCTCCTCCTGGGCCCGGCGGAACTGACCCAACTCCCGCAAGGAGATCGTATAGCCTTGGCTCGACTGGATCGGCAGATCGCCCAGTCGCTCGACCTGCGAGCGCTCGGCCAGCGGCACCTGCATGACGATCTGAATCGGCTCATGGCCGCTCTGCTGGCCCTGCGCCTGCTTGATGTCGCCGACCGGTGCACCGCCCAAGGCCATCGCCAGGTTCCGGTTGATCGTGTCCACTGAAATTCCGCGGCGTACCGCCTTCTCGGTGTCCACGTCGAAACGCCAGTAGTCGAAGGCCCCGCGCAGATAGTTGTCCACGTCACGGGCGCTCTCGGCTTGTTCGAAGAACCCGGTCACATCGCGCGCAAAGGCCCGCCGCAACTCGGGTGAGGGGCCGTGAATCTCCGCCACGACGGACTGCAACACGGGCGGTCCCGGCGGCATCTCCACCACCGCGAGCGTGGCCCCGGTGCCCTTTGCCAGCTTGTTCAGCATCTCACGGGCAGTCACCGCGATCTCGTGACTGGTCCGGTCACGATCGTGCTTGTCGGTGAGTTGAACCTGGAGCTCCGCCTGCCAGGGCTCGGACCGCAGATAGTAATGACGCACCATGCCGTTGAAGTCGAAGGGGCGCGCGGTCCCGGCGTAGACCTGGACCGCGGTGACCTCGGGGATGGTGCGCAATTGCTCCGCCAACCGGTGCGTCAGGTTCGCCGTCACCGGCAAGGCCGTGCCTTCCGGCATATCGACGACCACCGAGAACTCCGGCTTGTTGTCGAGCGGCATCATCTTCACCGCCACCCAGTTGAAATAGAAGAAGGAGCAGGTGAACAGGAAGGTGCCCCACAGGACCAGGCGGAAGATGCGGCGTTTACGCCGACTCTCGATCAGGGGCGTCAGCACGGCGCGGAAAAAGCGCTCCGTATATTCGGCGTTCTTGTGCTCGCGCTTCTCCGCCGCCGCCAGATAGGCCATCGACGGCCGCAGCCACTTGGAGATGGCGAGATAGGGCGTGAAGACGAAGGCCGCGAAGAGTGAAATGAACATGGCCACCGACCCCAGCTTGGGAATCGGGGCCATATAGGGACCCATCATGCCGCTCACGAAGCCCATGGGCAGCAGCGCGGCGATGACGGTGAAGGTCGCGAGAATGGTCGGATTGCCGACCTCGCGCACCGCGTCCACCGCGGTCTCGTCATCGGTGCGGCCCTCCTCGAGCCAGCGCCGATAGATGTTCTCGACCACGACGATGGCGTCATCCACCAGGATGCCGATGGAGAAAATCAGCGCGAACAGGCTGACCCGATCGATCGTGATCCCCCAGATCCAGGCCACGAAGACGGTCATGAAGAGCACCACCGGGATGATCAGCATGACCACGATGGCGGGGCGCAAGGCGCGGAAGGCGAGCAGCACCAGCACGAATACGAAGAAGGTCGCCTTGATCAGCTTGAGGATCAGCTCGGTGACCTTCTGATCCGCCGTCTGGCCGTAGTTGCGGGTGACACTGACCTCGACATTGTTCGGGATACGGCTGCCCTTGAGTTCCTCGACCCGCTCCATGATGGCGTTGGCGACGCTCACGCCGTTGGTGAGTTCTTTCTTGGCGACCGCGATGGTCACGGCGGGACGGCCCTGTGCCGCGTCCTGATTGGCCGAGGCGGGACCGGTGTAGTAGGCCACCAACTCGGTGGCATCCTCCGGGCCCATGGCCACGCGTGCCACGTCGCGGATATAGACCGGAACCTCGTTGTGGGTCCCGACGACCAGGCGGTTGATGTCGTCGACCCCCGTGAGGAACGAGCCGGTGGTTACCGTAAAGCGCGAACCGCTGGACTCCACGCCGCCCGCGCTGGCTTCGGCGTTGGCTGTCTTCAAGGTCTGGGCGACCTGGTCCAGACTGATCTGGTAGCCGGAAAGCCGCTCCGGGGAAACATCCACGGTGACCTGCTCGCGGCGGCCGCCGACGATCAGCCCAGGCCCCGTATCCTTCACCTGACCGATGGCCTGCAGCACGTCCTGGGCGAGCAGCCGCAATTGGCCGTCATCCACGTCGGGCACGCCATCCCGATCCAGATCCTTCGACCACAGCGTCAGGGTGACGATCGGCACGTCGTCGATGCCTTTGCTCTTGACCAGCGGCGGCAGGACCCCGGGGGGGATCTTGTCCATGTTGGAGGCGATCTTGTCGTTCACCTTCACCAACGAGGGACCCATCGGCTGGCCCACGTCGAACTCCACGGTGACCAGCCCCTGGCCGCGCTGCGAGGCGGAGTAGACGTGTTTGACCCCGGGGATCTCACTCATGATCCGTTCCAGGGGCTGCATAGCCAGGTTGGCCACCTGCTGCGACGAGGCCCCTGGATACTGCACCATGATGTCGATCATGGGCACGGAGATCTGCGGATCCTCCTGACGGGGCGTCAGGATCAGCCCGAGGAGCCCCATGAGCAACATCGCCACGTAAAACAGCGGCGAGAGCGGGGACCGGATAAAGAAGCGGGCCGAGCGCCCGGCGATCCCCAGGTTCTCTTCGGTGAACGGCGGCTCCTTGCGTTGCGAGGCAGCGGTGGCGTCTTCGCTCATAGTACTTCCAGGCAATGCGCGCCGACGCGGTGCCGGCAACGGCAGGTTTCAAGTCAGTTACGGCCGATCTCCATGCGGATCGGCGTTTCGCTGGATGAGGTCAGCGGTTTGGCGCGGCCTCCTTGGCCCAGCCGGCGGTCACCCGCGGGCCCGGATTGGCGAGAATCCGATCACCCGCCGCAAGCCCGCTCAGTACCGTAACGAAGCCGTTGCCCAGTTCCTCGCCGATGCGGATCAGGCGCAGTTGGGGCTCACCGCCTTCCGCCAGGACGTAGACACCGGGCAGGCTGCCGTTATAGCGGATCGCGGTGGAGGGAATCGCGGGGTTGGTGCGCGCCGGGGCATTGACATCGGGAATCAGCACCCTGGTGTACATGCCGGGTTCGGACACCCCCTGCGGCAGGTCAAACTTGACCTTGACCGTGTGGCGCTGGGCATCGGCCATCGGAAAGATCTGGGCGACCCGCACCGGTACCCGGCGATTGTCGAGATCCAGTTCAGCCTTGACCATCATCCCCTCACGCAGTCCCGGACGCAGGCGCGCCGGGACATCGACCTCCACCTGGAGATATTCGACATCCGCGTAGTTGAGTAAGGGCTGACCCGGCTGAACCGTGTCGCCCACCTCGACGAACTTCTTGACGATGACGCCGGCGAAGGGAGCGATACTGCGGGCATCCCGAATCTTGGTATCCAGTGCCTGCAGTTCGGCCTGCAGGCGCAGCATGGCGTTCTGGGCCTCCTGGATCTGGATGCCGGAGGCGAACAGGTCGGCCCCGCGCTCGGCGCCGCGCTCCCGATCACCGACAATGCTCTCCATCGGGCGGGTGAACATCTGATCGAACAGGTTCGGGATGCCCATACCGCCGGGGGCCGCGCTGGCGCGGGGTGAGAAAATCTCCCGGTTGTACTGCACTCCGGCATTGCGCAGTTGTGCGTCGGCGCTCGCCATCTGCGCGACCATGGCGCGCCGCTTGGCGAGCAGTTCGGCATCGTCGATCGCGACCAGGAGGGCCGCCTCCTTGAACTTATCGCCCTCGATCCCGGCCAGGAAGGTGACCCGCCCCGGCAGTTGAGCCGCCAGCGTGACCTCTTTGTAAGGGATGACGGTGCCGCCAACCGAAACGGTGGGTGCCCCCTGGGCCTGCTGCACCACGATGGACTCACCCAGGTCGCCTGGCCCTTGGGCCACGGCGGTCCCGGCGACCGCGAGGGCGAGCAAACAGGCTCCGACGCTACTTCTAGTCATGTTTCCCATCGAAAGGCATACCAAGGGTATTGGTTCAGGTTCTGCAAACACGTTCGCGTTTCCCGCTGTTGTTATCGTGAATCTGCCGCGCGTCGGGGCGCAGTATGCACGCGCGCCCCGCAAGGATTCAAGCAACCTGGCGAGAACATCAGCGAAAACAGCGGGCTAAATGAGGCCTGCAAGGCCCGCGCGGACGCCGCGCCGGCACCCCAGGTCAGCAAAAATCCCGTTGTTGGCTCGTCACTTGAGTCCAACTCCGCAGGGGCGCGGTTCACCCATGGACCCCGGCGGCGCCCGCTCGGATGCGAGACTACCGCGTCGCGACCGATCGGTATACCATCCGTCGTCAACTTCGGGCGGTTTGGATCGTCATCCACAGCCCCGTTCAACACCAGCCATCGCGGCGCCGTCTCCCACGGACCCCAGGGCCGAGCCCCGGACCGCACGACCGCGCCCGACCCTGTTACCCCTTAAGAGGATAGCCGTCATGCCGACAGAAGAGGTCGTCTCCCAGCGTCTGAAAAACCTGGAGCGACACTTGGAGCAAGAGAACCCGGTGCTCCTCAACGCGGTGCAAAGCTTTCGCGAACTCGACACGGTCGCCCAGGGCATGGGGCTCTTGGCGCGCAACGAATCCTATGCGACCCAGATCCCCTGGTGGCCGCTGATCTCGGTGCTCGGGACCTTCTCGTCGGGCAAATCGACATTCATCAATCACTTTCTCGGGCACAAAATCCAGCGCACCGGCAATCAGGCGGTAGACGATCGCTTCACGGTCATCTGCTACAGCAGCGCCGCGACGCCCCACGCTCTGCCCGGCGTCGCCCTGGACGCCGACCCACGCTTTCCGCTCTACCGCATCTCCTCCAGCATCAATGAGGTGGCGGCCGGCGAGGGGGAGCGCATCGATGCCTACCTGCAACTGCGCGCCTGCCCGAGCGAGCGGTTACGCGGCCGGATCCTGATCGACTCCCCCGGCTTCGACGCCGACAAGCAGCGCACCGCCACGCTGCGCATCGTCGATCACATCATCGACCTGTCGGACCTGGTGCTGGTCTTCTTCGACGCCCGTCACCCGGAACCGGGCGCCATGCGCGACACCCTGCAGCACCTGGTGGCGAATACCATCAAGCGTGCCGACTCGGGTAAATTCCTGTTCATCCTCAACCAACTCGACATCACCGCCCGTGAGGACAACCCCGAGGACGTGGTCGCGGCCTGGCAGCGCGCACTCGGCGAGGAGGGTCTGTCCGCCGGCCGCTTCTATACCATCTATTGCCCGGATGCGGCCAGCCCGATCGATGACGAGGCCCGGCGGCGGCGCTACGAGACCAAGCGCGATGCCGATTTGGGCGAGATCCACGGACGCATGCAGGCGGTCGAGGTGGAGCGTGCCTACCGCATCATCGGCGCCCTGGACAAGACCGCGACCGACCTTGGCGAGTCCGCGGCGCCGATTCTCCAGGAGGCGCTGACCCGCTGGCGTAAGCAGGTGCTGACCGCCGATACGATCTTGTTCGGCACCCTCGGTGTCCTGTTTCTCATCTGGAGTGTGAGCGCCGGCCACTGGCAGGCCGGGCTCACCTACAGCCCGCCGTGGCTCGACCTCCTGCATCAGGTGTCCTGGGGCACCAAGGCGCTGATCGGCGCCCTGCTCGGCCTGGCAGCCGCCGCCCATTTCAGCATCCGCCGCGTGACTGCCGGGCGGCTGATCAACCGGGTGCGCACCCGTGCGGCGGCGTCCAGTGTGCGCGGCGATCTGGTTGGTGCCTTCGAGCGCAACACGGTCTGGTCGCGAACACTCCTGAGCACACGCCCCATCGGGTGGGACAGCGCGGCGCAGCGGCGGGTGGAACAGGTGCTCCAGAATTGTGATGCCTATATCCAGAAGCTCAATGACCGCTTCACCAACCCCTCCGGTCATGCGGCGACTGCACCTGGGCGCAAGTCAGCGAGCCGCAAATCGGCGCCTGTTAAAAAACAATGATCGCGACCATGCGCATCGGTGTTGACCTCGGCGGTACCAAGATCGAAGTGATCGCCCTGGACCAGGGCGGCGCGATCCTGGCGCGACTGCGCATCCCGGCCCCACGCGGCGACTATCGTGCCACCCTGGACGCCTGCGTGGGCTTGATCACCGCCTGCGAGTCCGAGACCGGCCGGCAAGGCAGCATCGGGATCGGCACCCCCGGCGCCATCTCGCCGTTCACCGGACGGATGCGCAACGCGAACTCGGTCTGGCTCAACGGCCAGGCGCTGGATCGGGACCTCGCCGAGCGCCTGGGGCGACCGGTGCGCATCGCCAACGACGCGGACTGCTTTACCCTCTCCGAGGCCACCGACGGGGCCGGCCGCGGGGCGCACAGCGTCTTTGGGGTCATCATCGGCACCGGGACCGGCGGCGGCCTGGTGATCGGCGGCCGACTGCTCACCGGTCCCAACGCCATCGCCGGGGAATGGGGTCACAATCCCCTGCCCTGGCCTCAGCCGGACGAACTCCCCGGACCGCCGTGCTACTGCGGCAAATGCGGGTGTATCGAGACCTTCGTCTCCGGACCCGGACTCGCCGCCGACCATGCCGCCCAGACCGGCCGCGCCCTGAGCCCGCCGGAGATCCAGGCCGCCGCCGCGCGCGGTGAGCCGGGCGCGCTGCAGAGCCTCGCCCGCCACGCCGAACGACTCGCCCGCGGACTCGCCGGCGTGATCAACATCATCGACCCCGAGGTCATCGTCCTCGGCGGCGGCCTCTCCAACCTCCCCCACCTGTATGAAGACCTCCCCGCGCTGATCCGCTCGCACCTGTTTTGCGACGGCATCGCCACGCGCATCCTGCCGCCGGTTCATGGCGACTCCAGCGGGGTGCGCGGGGCGGCGTGGCTGTGGGGGTAATCACCAGACGTAGGGGCGGGTTTCAAACCCGCCCCTACACGAAGGTCTGTTTTCTCGCTCCCACGCTGGAGCGCTGGAGCGTAGGAACCAGAGTACAGGATTCAACGACCAAGGCATGAGGTGAGGATGACCCGCCCGTAACCAGCGCCCGCCGCCGGATCGGCGCCGAAGGTTGCGGCGGTCACCACCGCGCCCTTGCGGCCGATGGCGCCGCGTAACAACAGTCGAGGCCGATTGCCCGATGGCGGTGGGTATGGCGGCCAAAGTCGCCGGTGCACCGGACGGAGGCCGGAATGATGCTGACACCTGAAGGTCAGCGCAGCGTTGTTCGGTGTTGACTGATAGGTCAACGCGTCCTATTCTGGTCCCATGCAACTCCATGCGTTTCTGAAGTCCCGCCGCGCGCAGCTTGGCCTGTCCTTGCGCGCAACTGCCGCAGGCTGCGGCGTCGACCCAGCCCATCTGTCACGCGTTGAAGCGGGCAGCGCGCCGGCCTCGGACGCCCTGCTTGGACGGCTGGCGGATGTTCTGAGCGTCCCCCTGGATGAGCTGCTGCTGGTCGCCGGGCGGGTTCCGCCGTCGCTGCAGCGCCTGGTGGAAAGGGACCCGCATCAAGTCGCGGCGGCGCTCAATGACCTCGCGGGCATGATGGTTGCGGAGCCCGGCGAGTCGTATGGTGGTCCGGTGTTAGGCGGCCCGACCGAGCGGTCCATCGAAGACGGCTTTCCCTTCGAGCACCTGAGCGAAATCGCGGAGGTGGAGAGTTGGCGTAAGGAGGTTTGGCGGCCGGTCTACCACACGCACAAGTGGTGGGCGCAACGCCTCGGCAGCGTGTTCCGGGCGGTGATCCTGGGCTGCGCCACACCCAAGGGGACGGCGGTGATGGACCTCTACGCCAGCGCGGTGAAGCTGCCGGGACCGGTGATCTTCGACCCCTTCATGGGCAGCGGAACCACGGTGGGCGAGGCGCACAAGCTGGGTTGTACCGTGATCGGCCGCGATATCAACCCGGTCGCCTGGCGCGCGGTACGCACGGCCCTGGCACCCATCGACCGCACCCGGTTGCTGGCGTTGTTTGCTCAACTCGAAGCGACGGCAGCCCCGGAGCTACGTGCCCTGCACACCAGCCTTGACGGCGCCGGGGAGCCCTGCGATGTCCTCTATTGGTTTTGGGTCAAACAACTCGACTGCCCGGACTGCGGGTTGGCGGTGGACCTGTTCTCGTCGCGGGTCTTTGCCAAACATGCGTATGTGAAGAAATACCCCAAGGTTCAGTTGGTCTGCCCGCAGTGCGGGGAGATCTTCGCGTCGGACTTCACCAAGACGCGGGCGATCTGCCCGACCTGTCGGCAAGGATTCGATCTTCACGCGGGTCCAGCCATCGGCGCCCATGCGGACTGCGGCGGCTGCGGGACCCGCTTCGCCATCGCCACGACGGCCCGGGCGCGCGGTGAACCGCCCCGCCATCGGCTTTACGCCAAGTTGGTCCTGCGCACTGACGGCTCCAAAGCGTATCTACGGGCAACCCCGGCGGACGCGGCGGCTTATGCGGCTGCGGGCACTCGACTGCGGGACCTGGATCTGCCTTGCCCGCGGGTGGCGATTCAGCCCGGCTACAACACCCGCCAGGTCCTGAATTACGGCTATACCCGTTGGGACCAGTTCTTCAACGACCGCCAGTTACTCGGAATCGGGCTTCTGTCGCGCGCCATCGGCGACCTGCCGGCGGGTGCGGAGCGTGACGCGCTTTTCGTGCTGTTGTCTGGGGTGCTGGAGTTCAACAACCTGTTCGCCAGCTACAAGGGCGAGGGTACCGGGGCGGTGCGGCATATGTTCTCGCACCATGTCCTGAAACCCGAGCGCACCCCCATCGAGGCCAATCTTTGGGGAACGAGCAAATCCTCGGGCTCGTTCCTGAATCTGTTCCAGTCGCGGCTGTTGCGGGCGGTGGACTACAAGGCCGCGCCCTTCGAACTCGCTCTGGACGATACGGGCGGAAAGAAGGCTGGCCGCAAAGTGTTCGGCAAGAGCCGCCCCATGGGTGCGCAGGTGCTGAACGCCTGGCCGCGGGCCGGGCTGGCACCGGGGGCCGTCTATCTCTCCTGCGGTGATTCATCCACGACTGATATTCCGGCCCGGAGCGTCGACGCGGTCGTCACCGACCCGCCTTTCTACGACAACGTGCACTACTCGGAGCTGGCGGACTTCTTTCACGTCTGGCAGCGGCTGTGGTTTGCTGAGGACGCGCAGGGATCGGCCGAGACCACGCGCCATCCGGGCGAAGTCCAGGACACCGAGTCGTCGCGTTTCGCCGGGAAGCTGCAGGGTGTCTTCACCGAATGTCATCGGGTGCTGAAAGACGATGGTCTGCTGGTGTTCTCCTACCACCATTCGCGTGAAGACGGCTGGACCTCGGTCGCCGCCGCGGTGTTGGACGCGGGTTTCAAGCTCGTCCAGATCCAGCCGGTCAAAGCGGAAATGTCCGTCGCCATGCCCAAGCTGGCGGCCAAGTCACCCATCGACCTGGACGTGCTGATGGTCTGTCGCAAGGCCGCCGCGGACCGGCGGCCCGTGATCGCGATTGCGGCCGCGATGGACGCGGCCTTGACCGCGGCGGAGACCAAGGTGCGGCGCTTCAACGGCACCGGACGGCGGCTGTCGCTGAACGATGTCCGAATCATCGTGTACAGCCAGGCGCTGGTGGAACTGTGCGCCGGCCGCCGGCCGAGCGAGGTCCTGGCGGCCTTCGAGGGGTTGCTGAACCAGTGCGCGGCGATCTCGCAAGGGCTCTTCGCGGGACAGGACGACCGGCCGCGCACCGTCGGGTTAGCGGCAACGGGATTACCGGTCCAAGCGTCTTTGTTCTGAGGATGGTCCCGAACACTCAAGCGTGCTCAAAGACCTGGAAATGCCGGATCTGTCCGGCGTCAGGGCGCGGGTTGCCACGCGTGGTCGGCTTGGTCTTGCCGTCCAGATAGATCGCATAGCTCTCCAGGGATGTTGCGAAAAACGTACGTTCCAAGGTCCCCACCTGAATCAGGCGAGCGTCTGACGGAGCCCAATCGGTTGGGAGGATAAGCCGGCAGCGGCCGATTCCTGCCGGATGCAGAGTGAACGGCTGAGGGAATCGGTACATCTTGCGGTCGCGGATGAATCCGTCACCATAGGAACCGAAGCCCTTGATCCCCTCGTTCACATGGGCCGCGGCGACATCATAGTCGGCGTTTATGAGGTCGCCGTGGGCGATGCAAATTGAGTGCACCGGTCGGGGGTTCGCGCCGCCACCAGTGTAGAGGAAGAAAACCAGGAAAATATCGCGATTGCTCTTCCGCCCTGAGGGGATCGTGCTGTTGGAGTCGTAGTCTTTCCGTGGCGGCTTGCCGTTGCTGAAGGCGAGCGACTTGATTTCGTAGCCTTCGGAAGGCGGCTGGGTCGCGTCGCCGACCCAAAAATCGGGGTAACTGTTGCGACCTTGGGGGTACATGGGCAAATCGAGCGAACCAACCCGGTCGGCAAACCAATCCTGTGGAAAATACTCCTTGTCGTTCGCGCTCCGCGGAATCATGTCAACGCCCGCTGCGATGGCCTGGTGGGCCGCGAGGAAGATCTCGATGCTGTGAGTCATGCGGTTGGTGATCCTGATCCGACGGGGCCGCAGTTTAACCTCAAGAAGCACAGTCCCGTCGAGTTTGGCGCGCGTGGAACTGCCCTGGCAAACGGAAACAGACGGTTAACCCGCGCCCTGACCCGACATCCCCGTCGCTCCTTCAGGATCGCTACGCGACTTTCACGGCAAAACGACAACGGTTGTGTTCGTGTTGGTCGTGGTCATGAACCTGGACACCGCGCGATCTGCACGGTCGTCGGTCCGCACAGCGGACCCTACAGGTCACGGTGTTACCTTAGGGTCCGCTGTGCGGACCGTCCGCAGCTACTCAGATTTATCCACAGATGTCACAGATGTGCACAGATGAAGAAAACATCTGTTCTCAGGATCAGAGCACCGCGAAATGGCCGCTGCTACCGCCGCCGCACCAGCGCCTCATCCATGGTGCACGCATCGATATCCAGACGGACGGAGTCTCCGAGCTCAAAGTCGATTTTGGTCCCGGATACCGGGTCTACTACGCGTGGCGAGGAGAAACGCTGCTGCTCCTGCTTGCCGGCGGCGACAAGTCAACGCAGCAATCCGATATCGCCAAGGCGATTCAACTGAACCGCGATTTCAACGAGTAAGACTGATGCCAACAACAGAACGCTCGTCTGCTCGAAAGGCCGACTTCACTCCATACGACGTTGCCGAGCATTTGCGCACACCCGAAGAGATGGCCGCCTACCTGGACGCCTGGCTGGAGGAAGCGCCCGATGATCCTGCCGGTATCGCACGCGCGCTTGGCGCTATCGCACGCGCCAAGGGCATGACACAGGTTGCCAAGGACGCCGGTCTGAGCCGCGAGAGTCTCTATCGCGCGCTCAGTGCGGACGGCAATCCCAGCTTCGCCACCGTACTCAAAGTGACCAAGGCCTTGGGGCTGCAGCTTCACGCACAGGCAACGCCGCAGGTCGCCGAACCGTAGGATGGGGTGAGGAACGGACACTGGTGGCGAATTGCGCTCAAACGGGCGTATCCGCCGCACCGGCTTGGCTCAGATCCGGAATGTCTCACGCCAAGACGCCAAGGTTCTTCAAGGCGTTATCGAAACCGGAGGCGCTCGCGGGTGACGGGGTCGCCGCAGGACTGCGCTCTTCTTGGCGTGCTTGGCGCCTTGGCGTGAGATACGTTCTTTCCAGACTCCGCGGTCGGGAGAATTCGCCGCTAATGTACGTTCCTCACCGCATCCTACGCGCTTAGGATCAAGGCTGCGCGCCCGCGGCGGCATCACCGCTCAATTGCCGTTGCAACCGCCCCGCCAGGGCCTCCACCCGCGCCTCGTCCATGGTGGGCGCATCGAAATCCAGTTCGATCAGATTGGCGCCCACCTGCACCTTGAGCTTGACCCGCGATTCGCGGGTGACGAAGCCCTTGAGGAAATCCACCAGGGCCGGCACCGTGTCGGGCAAGACCGCCAACACGAGCGCGCCCAAGTCCTGACCGAGCCCCTTGGCACCCGCCCCGACCGGCACGGATGCCGACCCCGCCAGGGTCACTCCAGCGGTCAGTTCCGGCACGTCCAACTGACCGCGCAGGGCGCGGGTCAGGTCGTCCACTTCGTCCTGGGTCAGGGCGTCCGGCGGATTGGCTTCAAGAAACAGGGTCATGGTCTGATCGGTCATCGGGCATCTCCTGGGGCGAATAAAAAGGGAAAAAGAATAGAGAAAAAAGGTCAATAGTCCTGGGCGAGGCGGAAACCGAGGGTGTCGCTCCGGTTCGACGGCCCGTCCCAGTTACGGTCCGCGGACCGCAGCCACGATGGCTGGAGGTTCCACGCGCCGCCGCGGACCGCCCGGTTCGGCCCAACGTTGGCATCATTCTTGCTATTGCATTTCATCTCGTTGCCATTGTAAGGGTCAGCATAGGCCGAGCAAGTCCACTCCCAGACGTTGCCGGCCACCTGATGCAGCCCCCAGGGATTGGCCGCCAGGCTGGCGACCGGCAGCGTCTGTTGTCGGTAGACCCCGGTCTTGGCCCCGCAGCCGTTGTAATCGTAGTTGCCGTCATAATTGGCCTGATCGGTGGAGATGCAGTCGCCGGTCCAGAAGGGTTTCTCGGTGCCGGCACGGGCCGCGTACTCCCATTCGGCTTCGGTGGGCAGCCGATAGGTCTTGCCGGTCGCCCGACTCAGCCAGGCGATGTAGTCTTGGGCATCATTCCAACTCACGCAGACCACCGGCGCATCCTCGGTCTGCGCAAAGCCCACAGAACGCCAGGAGAAGGCCTTGTCCTGTTGCCAAGAGCCATCCTTCCAACCGTAACAGCCGTCGCCCTTCTCCGCCTCGGTCTGATAGCCCTTGTTCGCCGCCACGAAGGCCCGAAACTGCGCCACCGTGACCTCGTACTTGCCGATGGCGAAGGGCTTGATCGCCACTGAATGCTGCTGCTCATCCGCTGATCGTTCGGATTCGGTGTCCGGGGAGCCCATCGGGAAAGTCCCGGCGGGAATCTTGACCATCGTCGGCCCGGCGGAACCGTCCTTCTTCAGGGTGTCGGTGAAGGTCGGCAGGGGCACGGTCGGAGCGGACTGCGCGGCGCGCGCAGGCGTGGTCTGAACCTCCACGCCCGCGGAAGCGCTGCCGCCGTCGGTCGGCGCAGACTCCGCAGCCGCAGCGGACGGCGCAGAGCCTGGCTCGATCACGACCGGCTGAGTGGGCTTCGACACCTTTCCGGGGACCAATACCACGGCTGCCGCCACGGCCGCCACGCCAAGCACAACGGGAACCAGCCAACCGGAGCGACGGCGCTTGACCGGCGGCGGATCGGCTTTCACGGGCTTCTTCAGTAAGGGCGCGGCGGCCGGTGCCGGCTCCGACGAGGCCGGCGCCGCCGCCTCGCGCGGGCGCGATGCCTGCTCCGGCGCATCGGGAGCCGCCTTGCTGCGCGCGCCGGACAAACCCTGCTCGGAATCCACGCCTGGGGGACGCCCCTGCATCCCCCCGACCGCCTCCCCGGCACCCGATCCCGTCGTCGGCAGGCCCACCACGCCCTCCCGCGGGATTGCCGCCGTGTCCGCCTCCGCCGCGACGCGCTTCAACGCGGTCTCGATCAAGCCCCGCACCTGAAAATCCCGCTCCCGCGGCAACCGTTCCTCCAAGACCGCGATGACCACCGGCCGTAGCGGCGCCTGATGCATCAAGTTCGCCAGTTCGCCGACGGCGCCGATACGGGTGCGGTGGTTCACCGACGCGAGATCGGCCAACAGGTCGGCGCCCAGCAGATCCTTGGGGTCCAAGGCCGGTGTCCGCGCCTGGGGGTTACGGGCCAAGATCAGCTCACCGCGCACCTGGCCGAACCGTTCCGGCGTCATGCGCCGCGGCCCGGCGGCGGTCGCCTTGACCACCCCGGCATGGACATACCGATAGAGTTGCTCGACGCTCACCGCGGGCGCACCCGCCGCCGCCTCGCCGGTCTCCAGACCCTGGATCAGGAAGTGGGTGAAGAGCGAGCGCTCCACGCCGGCGATGACACGGTTGCCCTCCCAGGAGGATTCGCCGGCGGTCGACGAGGTAAGGATGACCCGTCCGTAACCGGCGTCCGCCACCGGTGCCGCGGCCGGATCGGTACCGAAGGTCGCGGCGGTCACCACCGCGCCCTTGCGGCCGATGGCGCCGGCGTAACAACAGTCGAGGATCAGGATCTGGCGGCCGGCCGAACTGCGGTCCATCACATCGGTGATGAAGGGGGCGGCCAGGGCGGTGCCGTCGAGACAGTCGCGCTCGCTGTCGGGCAGCGCGAGATAGAGCCGGCCGGTGCGGTGATCGAGTTCGCCGTGACCCGAGAAATAGAGCAGCACCAGATCGTCGCGCTGCCGGTTGGCGAACAGCCGGCCGATCGCCCGATGGGCATCCGCGTAATCGGGATTAGGTAGGGTTTTAACCAGCGCTGGATCGAACCCGCCGATGGCCGGATCGGTGAGCACGCGCGCCAGCCCCGCCACGTCCGCCGCCGGGACCTTGAGGTCCGGCAGGCCCTGATAGCGGTCGTTGCCGATCAGCAAGGCATGTTTCTGAGCCGCCGGGGACATGGGTGTCCTTGGGTGCGCCTGGTTCCCGGTATTCTAACCCCGATGGCGGCGGGGCTGGCGGCCAAAGTCGCCGGTGAGACGGGCGGGGCCGCGATGGGCCTTGATCGTAATGCCGGCCAGCGGCGTGCGTCGTCAGGGCTTCCAGCCCTGACGGTGTCAGGCCAGGATGGCCTGACTACGCATCCGGCGAACCCAAGTGGCCGGAATCTTGATCGAGACCTCCGCGATGGGACTTACAGCGGATTGGCAGCCGCTGTCCTGAACGACCGGACCCGGCGGATGACGGGGCGACTGAAGTCGCCCCTACAGATGCGCGATGCGGTTACCTTTTTTCAGGTCACGGTACATGCCCATGGCGGGCACACGGCGGCCACCCGAATGTGGAACCGCGGCGGCGGCATCGGGTGCGATCCAAAGTGATGTGGTCGCAGATGCGCGTAGCACGTAGGACCCCATCAGTTCTAATCACACCCATCGGCATCCCGGAGTTGACGCGACAGGAAAAAGGCGCAACTCTTCGTGATTATCCTCGGCGACCGGCACTTCGCGACACCTGTCGCCGGAGCCGCCGACAGCCCCGGCCCACGCGGAGATCGTACGACGATGAGCAGCATCCCAGCGCAGGAGCAGGTCCGGCGCCCGCTTCAGGTCCCACCTCACCCCCACTGGCCTGCTTTGAGCGACGACGCCAAGGCGGCGCTCACAGGGCGGATCAAGTCCCTGCTGGCACAGGAGCATGCGGTCCTGGTCGCCCATTACTACACCGACGCCGACTTGCAGTCGCTGGCGGAAGAAACCGGCGGCTGCGTCGCCGATTCGCTGGAGATGGCGCGCTTCGGCGCGGCGAGCGACGCCCGGACTTTGGTGGTCTGCGGTGTCCGCTTCATGGGCGAGACCGCCAAGATTCTCAACCCCGAAAAGCGCGTGCTGATGCCGGATCTGGCAGCCACCTGCTCGCTCGATGAGGGCTGCCCGGCGGACGCTTTTTCCGCCTTCTGCGACGCGCACCCGGATCACACGGTGGTGGTCTATGCCAACACCAGCGCCGAGGTCAAGGCGCGCGCCGACTGGGTGGTGACCTCCAGCATCGCGTTGCCGATCGTCAAACACCTGAAGGCGCTCGGTCAGAAGATCCTGTGGGCGCCGGATAAGCACCTGGGCCACTATGTGGAACGGATGACGGGCGCCGATATGCTGCTGTGGGACGGGGCCTGCGTCGTCCACGAGGAGTTCAAGTCGTTTGCCTTGGAGCGGGTGCGCAAACTACATCCGGGAGCGGCCGTGCTGGTCCACCCGGAGGCCCCGGACGCGATCGTCGATCAGGCGGACCTGGTCGGCTCCACCACCCAGTTGATCCGTGCCGTCACCGAGCTGCCGAACCAGGAATTCATCGTCGCCACCGACGCCGGGATTTTCTGGAAGATGCATCAGCTCGCGCCGCACAAGACACTGATCGCCGCCCCGACCGCCGGCGAGGGCGCCACCTGTGAAAGCTGTGCGCACTGCCCTTGGATGGCCATGAACGCCCTGCAGAATCTGGAGCAGGTGTTGCTCACTGGGGCGCAGGAGGTCCGCATCAATGAGGCCGTACGGCAGCGCGCCGTCATTCCGATCCAGCGCATGCTCGACTTCGCCCGCATCCAGGGAGTCGGCGCCCCCGCCCGATCCGACTGAGGTCGTCGTGGGATGGGTCCGCGTGGGCCTTGATCCCTGCGGCCTTCCTGGTGGATGCGGCGCGCCCATCCGCCGTCCCGGGTCCCTGACACCGAAGCGCGCGCCTTATCCACCCTACAACGGGGCCGGTGTTGTAGGGTGGATAAGCGTAGCGCATCCACCATCGGCCTTGCCGCCGCCACTGGACCGTCCGAATTTGGAATTGCTGCATCGCGGCACCTTGGCAAGAGTCGCCGCAATGCCGTACTATCCAGACGTTTTCCAGGTGAATCACCCGTTCGCCCGACCGCAAACCATAACAACAATCGGAGCCGCGACCCAGGTCCAGTCTTCAGCCGCGCTGGAGACCCGACGCGTGTAGTCGTCACCACTTACCGCTGCGAGGACTCCATGTCTCATCCCCCGAGAGGCCAAGGCGTCGGCTCCCTGATGAAGCGCATCGCCGCGCGCTCATTCACGACTTAATCACGCTTTGCTGTGTTACGAATGCACGGGAGACGCCCGCGGGCGGCCCCCGGTCCGCATCGCGGGGGGACGCCTCCGCGCGAACGCTACGCCTGTTCCACACCATCAGGAGGTCACATGGCCAATACACCAACCAGACTGGCCCTGCTCGCCGGGGCCCTCGCCTTAAGCGTCGGTTTCGTCACGCAAGCCGCGGATGCCCCGGCCGCGCCGGCCGCGCCGGCACTGGTCTCCGGAGCCAGCGCCGTCATGCTCGCCGAAACCTGTGCCGGCTGTCACGGCACCGACGGGGCGAGCGTCGGTCCCGCATCGCCGACCCTGGCGGGCATGGACGCCGCCTATTTCACTGAACTGATGCAGGGCTTTCGCGACGGCAAGATCTATTCGACCATCATGGGTCGCATCGCCAAGGGTTATTCGGATGAAGAGTTCGAGCTCATGGCCGGCTATTTTCGCGAGAAGCCCTATGTCCCCGCGAAACAACCATTCGACCAGGCGCTGGTCGCCAAGGGCAAGAAGTTCCATGACAAATTCTGCGAGAAATGTCATAGCGAGGGCGGCGCGCCCCTGACCGGCGAGGCCAAGGCGAAAGAAGAGGGTGAGGCCGAGGAGGAGGAGGAAGGCGAAGAGGGCGGGGAAGAGTACCAGATCCTCGCCGGCCAATGGACCCCCTATCTGGTCTATGCCATGGAAGACTTCCGTGCCGATCGCCGCGAGATGCCCAAGAAGATGAAGAGCAAGCTCAAGGATCTGATCACGAAGGAAGGCGAAAACGGTCTGACGGCGATCTACGCCTACTACGCCAGCCAACAATAAGCGCCCGAGGAGTCGAACCAGATGAAGATGAATCGTCGTGATTTCGTACGGGCCGCCGGCGCGGCGACCGCCGTTGGCCTGATCGGCATACCCCACCTGGCGCTGGGTGCAGCGAACAAGGTCGTGGTGGTCGGCGGCGGCACTGGCGGCGCCACCGTCGCCAAATACATCAAGCGGTTGGACCCGAGTATCGAGGTCACCGTCGTCGAGCCCAACCCAGTCTACTATACGTGTTATTTCAGCAACGAGGTGTTGAGCGGCGAGCGCACGCTCGACTCGCTGCGGGTCGCCTACGACGGCCTCAAGGCACTCGGCATCACCATGGTCCAGGACTCGGCCGAGTCCATCGACGCCGCCAAGAAGGTGGTCAAGACGGGGGGCGGCAAAGAGTTACCCTATGACCGCTGCGTCGTCGCCCCCGGCGTCGAATTGCTGTTCGAGAAGATCGAGGGCCACAGCGAAGCATCCGCCGCGACACTAACGCACGCCTGGAAGGCCGGCGAACAGACCAAGATCTTGCGCGGCCAGTTGGAAGCCATGGCCGACGGCGGAACCGTCGTCATCACCTCCCCGCCCAACCCGTACCGCTGCCCCCCGGGGCCTTACGAGCGGGCAAGCCAGATCGCCATCTATCTCAAGGCCCACAAGCCCAAGTCCAAGATCATCATCCTGGACAGCAAGTCCCAATTCTCCAAGCAAGGGCTCTTCACCCAGGCCTGGGAGAAGTTCTTCCCCGGCATGATCGAATGGCGTCCGGGTCCGGACGCCGCGGTGGTCAAGGTCAGCGCCAAGGGCATGACTGCCGAGACCAGTTTCGGCGACGAGATCAAGGCCGATGTGATCAACGTCATCCCGCCGCAGCGGGCCGGCAAGATCGCGCAGGTCGCGGGCCTGGCCGACGACCAGGGCTGGTGTCCGGTGGATGCCAAGACCTTCGAGTCATCCCTGGCCAAGGGCATCCATGTGATCGGCGACGCGTGCATCGCCGGGGCCATGCCCAAATCCGCCTACTCGGCCAACAGCCAGGCCAAGGTCTGCGCCGGGGCGGTGGTCGCCATGCTCAGCGGCAAGGAAGTCGGCGTGCCCTCCTACGTCAACACCTGCTACTCGATTGCCGGACCCGAGTGGGGCATCTCGGTGGCGGGGGTCTATAAGGTCGCGGCCGACGGCAAGATCGCCGAGGTGCCAGGGGCGGGCGGCCTCACCCCCATGGACGCCCCGGACTGGGCGCACAAGCGTGAGGTCGCATACGCCCATAGCTGGTACAAGAACATCATCCAGGACAGTTTTATGTAAGACCCCGGCAGGCGCGCCGGCAACCGGCGCGCCTGCCGTCTCGATCGTTGTCGTTGTTGTTGTCGCAATCGAATCAGTATCGAGCTGCTTATGCTCAATGCGGATCGCTTCTCCGACTACGATTACGACAACGACAACGACAACGAGTGTATCGCTTGCTTCTAACGCGTTACTTATGATCCGTCATTTAACGATCACTCAACTGGTGGAGAACACCGCCGACGCCATGGGGCTCCTCGGCGAGCACGGTGTTGCCTGGTTCATTGAAGCCGATGAACAGTGTTTGCTCTTCGATACCGGACAGGGCCAGACGCTGCGCCACAATGCCGGGCGGCTGGGTCTCTCACTCGAACGGGTGGAAGCCATCGCACTCAGTCATGGTCACTACGACCATACCGGCGGGCTGATGGACGCACTCGCCATGACCGGCGCGGTCGACCTTTATCTGCATCCCGCGGCCCTGGAGCCGAAATACAACCGCGATGGACGCGCGATCGGCACACCCTTTCCCGATGCGGACGCCCTGCGGGCACAGACCCGGCGTCTCATCATCAGCAGCGAGCCCACCCGCATGGCACCGGGGATCGGCCTGACCGGCGAAATCCCGCGCCGCCATGCGATCGAAGACACCGGCGGACCCTTCTACCGCGATCCGCAACGCGGCCAGCCGGACCTGATCCCGGACGATCAGGCGCTCTATCTGGATACCCCGGCGGGGCTGGTGGTGCTGCTTGGCTGCGGTCACTCCGGTGTCGTGAACACACTGGAGCATATCCAAGCGCTGACCGACCAACGGCCGATCCATGCCGTCATCGGCGGCACCCACCTGCTGCGCGCCGACGCGGACCGCCTGGCGTTTACCGCGCAGGCACTGGAGCGATTCGGCATCGCTTATCTCGCACCGATCCACTGTACCGGCCTCCCTGCCGTCTGCTACTTCCGCGACCGCTTTCCCTCTCAGTTCCGCGAATCACCGGTCGGCACCAGACATCAGTTTGGTGAGTAACGAGGCAAGAACACGTCGGGCAACATCGTTGTCGTTGTCGTTGTCGTAATCGACTGGATGATACCGGCGAGGAATTTCTCGAACCGCATCGTTTCGCTCCAGCGAATCGAAACCCGATCGGAATCGGACCGCGCATGCCGAATTCGAATCGCTTCTCCGATTACGACAACGACAACAATAGTATTTATTGTTTGACTTATTCTACCTCGTTCCTTAACCCGGCCGCCCGTCGGCCCGCGGACTGATCAGCATGGGAGCATGAACCCATAAAAAGAGCCCGAAGGCCAGGAGCCACAAGACGCCGGAAAGCGTCAGCCAATGCAGGTAGGCGGCCGGCCAGAGCAAGGGGGCGAACACCCGCACCACCGCCGCCAGGTTCAGCAGCGCGAAGGCGCTGACCGTCAGCGGCGAGGCAACCATGGCCCGCCCCGTATGGCCCAGCGTGATCCGCGCCATCATCCCCAGGGTGAACACCCCAACCGCCCCGATGGTCAACGCATGCAGGGATGGAAAGGGGGCCAGGAGCCCCAGGTGTGTCAGCGCGTTCAGGACCAGACCAATGATCAGCCAGAGATAGCCGCTGTAGAGAACGGCGAGAATCGGGAGTCCCCACACCCGCCGATCATGCCAACCGGCCAGGCGCAACCCCTGAATCAGTGCCAGGGCCAGGGCAAACAGGGCCGCGGGCACCACGACCGCCAGCCCGGCCTGACTGGCCGCGTCGGTCGCCACCCACACGACCGCTAGGGCGAAGGTCAAACGCTCAACCCAGGGATTCGACCTGGGACTCGACCCCGGACATGCGCTCTGGGTAAAGAAAGGCATGATGCGCCCGGCGACCAGCAGCAAGGTCAGCAGGATCAACCCGAGCATGAGCCGGTCGGCCGCCAGGGCGGTATGGGCAGCGATCCCCAGCGCCTCGATATGCACCAGCATGGACGCCAGACTCATGCTGCCCAGCAGGACGACAAAGACGCGATTCGCCGGATTCGGACCCCGCCACAGGGGCGCGAACAGCGACAGCGCGACGGCTGCCGGAAAACTCAGATCCAAGGCCGCGACCAAAACACCCGGCAGCGGCAGGAAGGGAGCGATCCGACCGGCCATCCATAACAGCACCAGCCCCGCCAACTGGACACCGGAGGCGGTTGCGATGCCGGTCCAATTGCGTGTTGCTGTCAGCAAGAAGCCGGCGATGGCAGCCGTCGCATAACCGAACAGCAGTTCGTGCGCGTGCCAGGTGGTCCCGGCGTAGTAACCGTTCATCGGCATCCAGCCGCGCAACATGGCGAGCCACAGCGCCAACGACAAGACGGCCGACACGCCCGCAACAAGAAAGAACGGGCGGAACCCGAGCGCCAGGATGGCTTGATAAGAACGGATGATCGGGGGCGGCGTTGGGGACACTTGGCTGTTTCCTTGAACCCGGAAAGACGGTGTTTCGGTCGAACCAAAAAAGAGCAGTCACCGCGCTGCTGAACGCTGACCGCTCTTTCCGGATCGAACGTTCCCCAAGCTAACCCAGCGCGCGGCCTTCAGACTTGATCTTGATCAATCCACACCGCGTCGCGCCAAATCGCTCCCGCTCACAGCTCCCCGAGCAACTGGACACGGCCGTTGTCGTCGACGCCCTCCAGACGCACCGTGAAGCCCCAGAGACGGCGGATGTGGCGCAACATCTCGTCCACTGACTCACCCAAGGGACGGCGGTTATGTCGATAGTGGCGCAGCGTCAGGGAACGGTCGCCGCGTCGATCGACGTTGAAGACCTGAATGTTCGGCTCCCGACTCCCGAGGTTGTACTGCTCGGCCAGGGCCTGCCGCACGGTACGGTAACCGCGCTCCTCGTGGATCGCGGTGATCTCGATCGCCTCGGCCCGATCGTCGTCACGAACGGTGAACAAGTGTAGATCACGAATGAGCTTCGGTGAGAGATACTGGGCAATGAAGCTCTCGTCTTTGAAGTTGCGCATCGCGAAATCAAGGACCTTGCGCCAGTCCCCACCCGCGATATCGGGGAACCATTCGCGGTCCTCGGCGGTGGGCGACTCGCAGATCCGGCGAATATCGCACATCATGGCAAAGCCGAGCGCGTAGGGATTGATCCCGCTGTAATAAGGCGCATCGAAATTCGGCTGAAACACGACACCGGTATGTGACTGGAGGAATTCCAGCATGAAGCCATCGTTGACGAACCCCTCTTCATAGAGACGGTTCAGCAAAGTGTAATGCCAGAAGGTCGCCCAGCCCTCATTCATCACCTGCGTCTGGCGCTGGGGATAAAAATACTGGCTTACCTTGCGCACGATACGCACGACCTCGCGCTGCCAGGGCTCCAGCAGCGGCGCATTCTTTTCGATGAAATAGAGCAGATTCTCCTGGGGCTCGGCAGGCCACCGGGCGTCGGCATCCGGCGCGCCGTCATCACCGAAACTCGGGATAGTACGCCACAGATCATTCACCTGCGACTGGATATAATCGGCGCGCTCGGCCTGCCTGCGCTGTTCTTCCGCCATGGTGATCGGCGAAGGCCGCTTGTAGCGATCCACACCATGATTCATCAGGGCGTGGCACGAGTCGAGCAGCAGCTCCACCTCCGCCTGGCCGTAGCGCTCCTCGCAACTGGCGATGTACTTTCGGGCAAATACCAGATAGTCGATGATGGCATCGGCACTGGTCCAGGTCCGAAACAGATAGTTGCCCTTGAAAAAGCTGTTGTGCCCGTAACAGGCGTGAGCGATCACCAGCGCCTGCATGGTCAGTGTATTCTCTTCCATGAGATACGAGATGCAGGGATCGGAATTGATCACGATCTCATAGGCGAGCCCCATCTGACCGCGGCGATACGTCTGCTCCGTACTGACGAACTGCTTGCCGAACGACCAATGATGATAATTGATCGGGAGGCCGACGGAAGAATAGGCATCGATCATTTGCTCGGAGCCGATCACCTCGATCTGGTTGGCATAGGTATCCAGCCCGAAAACATTGTGCGCGAGATGCCCGATTTCCCGGTCGAACCGCTCGAGCAGCGGAAAGGTCCACTCGGAGGAATCAGAAATGATACGACTGCTCATGCCGTCTGCCTCTTGAACAAATCCCTGAATACGGGAAAGATATCCTCGGGACCATCGATTTCGCGCATGGCGAAGTGACGATGGGCACCGGCGATCTCCTGATACGCGTACCACAGACTCTGATGCTGGCGAGGGGTGATCTCGACATAAGCGAAGTAACGCATCAGCGGCAATAGCTTCTCGGCCAGCAAGTCACGGCAGACCACCGAATCGGAATCCCAGTTGTCGCCGTCCGAGGCCTGCGCGGCATAGATGTTCCACACGCTTGAATCGTAACGCTCACGCAGGACATCATAGGCCAGGTTGAGCGCGCTCGACACCACGGTACCACCCGTCTCCCGCGAATAGAAGAACTCCTGCTCGTCGACTTCCTGGGCGATGGTGTGGTGGCGGATGAAAACCACTTCGATGCGGTCGTAATTACGCTTCAGAAAGAGGTACAGCAGGATGAAGAACCGCTTCGCCAGATTCTTGCGCGCCTGATCCATGGAGCCGGACACATCCATGATGCAGACCATCACCGCCTTGCTGGTCGGCTCCGGAAGCTGGACAAAGCTCTGGTAGCGCAGATCGAACGTATCGATGAAGGGCAGCGCGGCGATACGCGTTCGCGCGCGGTCCATCTCATCGCGTAAGGCCAAGACGCGCGGGTCTTCTTCGGCAACGCCGAGGGCAAGCAAGGCTTCCAGTTCCGCTTCGATCTCTTTGATGCGGCGACGGTGAGGTGCGCCCAAAGCGGTACGGCGCGCGATTGCGCCCTTGAGCGACCGGACGACATCGATGTTGGTCGGCGCGCCACTGGTGCGATAGCCGGCCCGCACGCTCTTGAACTCGGTACTGCCGACCAACTGGTTGCGCACCAGATTGGGCAACTCCAGATCGTCGAAGAGCAAATCCATAAACTCCTCGCGCGACAGGTCGAAGATGAAATCATCCTCGCCCTTGCCGCCCCGGCCGGCTTTGCCCTGACCGGAACCACCGCCCCCGCCGCCCTCGGGCCGGGGGACTTTATCGCCGGCCATGAAGTCCTTGTTGCCGGGATGGACCTGATCACGGGTTCCACCCTGGCCATGATGGAACACCGGCTCGGAGATATCCTTCGACGGGATGCCGACCTGCTCGCCCGAGTCGATATCGGTGATGCTGCGCTTGTTCACGGCATCAGCGACCGCACGCTTGAGTTGAGTCTTATAGCGCTTGATGAAGCGCTGTCGGTTGACCGCGCTTTTGTTCTTCCCGTTCAGACGCCTGTCGATGAAATGAGACATGGGGTGATGTGCCTGCTCTAACGCCTGTTCGCCCGCGGATGCCGGGCGCGTGATTCGCACCGCTGGAGCGGGCGCGCCCGGCCCGCTTCGCCGACCGCGCGCAACGCCCCTGACTTATTGCGCCTTGCGCACCCGCAGATACCATTCCGACAGCAGCCGGACCTGTTTGGCCGTGTAGCCCTTGTCGGTCATGCGGTCGACGAACTGATTGTGCTTCTTCTGGTCCTCCACTGACGCCTTGGCATTGAACGAGATGACCGGCAGCAACTCCTCGGTGTTGGAGAACATCTTCTTCTCGATCACGACCCGGAGCTTCTCGTAGCTGGTCCAGCGCGGATTGGCGCCGCCATTGGCGGCGCGGGCACGCAACACGAAATTGACGATCTCGTTCCGGAAATCCTTGGGATTGGAAATGCCGGCCGGCTTCTCGATCTTTTCCAGTTCCTCGTTCAGTCCGCCCCGGTTCATCATCTCGCCGGTATCCGGGTCCCGGTACTCCTGATCCTGAATCCAGTAATCCGCGTAGGTCACATACCGATCGAAAATGTTCTGACCATACTCGGCATAGGATTCGAGGTAGGCGGTCTGCAGTTCCTTGCCGATGAACTCGGCATAGCGTGGCGCCATGTACTGCTTGAGATAACTCAGGTAGCGTTCCTGGACCTCGGGGGGCAACTGTTCACGGGCGATCTGCCGCTCCAGGACATAGAGCAGATGCACCGGATTCGCCGCCACCTCGCTGTGATCGAAGTTGAACACCTGAGACAGGATCTTGAAGGCGAAACGGGTCGAGATCCCGCTCATGCCCTCGTCAACCCCCGCGTAGTCACGGTATTCCTGAACAGATTTCGCCTTGGGGTCGGTATCCTTCAGGTTCTCGCCGTCATACACCCGCATCTTCGAATAGATACTGGAATTCTCCGGCTCCTTGATGCGGGTGAGCGTGGAGAACTGCGCCATCATCTCCAGGGTCCCGGGAGCGCAGGGGGCACTCGCGAGGGAGCTGTTGCGCAGCAGCTTGTCGTAGATCTTGACCTCATCACTGACGCGCAGACAGTAGGGCACCTTGACGATGAAGACGCGATCGAGGAAGGCCTCGTTGTTCTTGTTGTTGCGGAACGTCTGCCACTCCGATTCATTGGAATGGGCCAGAATGATGCCTTGAAACGGCAGCGCCGACAGACCCTCGGTGCCATTGTAGTTCCCCTCCTGGGTGGCCGTCAGCAGGGGGTGCAGCACCTTGATCGGTGCCTTGAACATCTCGACGAACTCCATCAGCCCCTGGTTGGCACGGCACAAGGCGCCGGAGTAGCTGTAAGCGTCGGCGTCGTTCTGGGCGAAACGTTCGAGCTGGCGAATATCGACCTTGCCCACCAGGGAGGAGATGTCCTGGTTGTTCTCATCGCCCGGCTCGGTCTTGGCGATGGCAACCTGCTCCAGAATCGACGGATAGAGCTTGACCACCTTGAACTTGGTGATGTCACCCTTGTATTCCTGAAGCCGCTTCACCGCCCAGGGGGACATGATACAGCGCAGATAATGCCTCGGGATGCCGTAGTCCTCCGTCAGGATCGGGCCGTCTTCCTCAGGTGAGAACAGCCCGAGGGGTGACTCGAACACGGGTGAGCCCTGGATGGCATAGAAGGGAATCTGTTCCATCAGTTCCTTGAGCTTCTCCGCCAGCGACGACTTGCCGCCGCCAACCGGACCGAGCAGGTAGAGAATCTGCTTCTTTTCCTCCAGACCCTGAGCGGCGTGCTTGAGATAGGAGACCAGGTGCTCGATCGACTCCTCCATGCCGTAGAATTCCGGGAAGGCCGGGTAGCGCTTGATGACCTTATTCTGAAAGATCCGGCTCAAGCGCGGGTCGTCGCGAGTATCCACGAATTGCGGCTCGCCGATCGCCATGAGCAGGCGTTCCGCGGCACCGGCATAGGCGCTCCGGTCTGACTTACACAGTTCCAGGTACTCGTCGAGGGTCAGGACCTCCTCGCGGGACGCTTCATACCGGGCCTGGTAGCGATCGAAGATCGACATAGACATACCTCGTTAATAATAATGGTGCTGTTACCCGCCGCGTCCGCGCTCCGAAACGCGGTGCGCCATGATCCTATTGCTCAGGGCAAACCGCGAAAAGACAAGGCTTGCCTGGATAGCTGCAAGGAGCGGACCAAGCTTGGCTCAACCTGACCAGATCCGCGGATGGCGTGGATGTCGCTCTGTTTTGACGCATTCCGCGGGCCATCCTCGCACCAGATGGGTGCGCCCCGAGTTTCCGCAAGCAGTCGGGGGCTGACGCCGAGGCACAGGCGTTCGCGGGCGTTTACGGCGACTTTAGAACACGACAGATGAAACTGGTTCAGCGCCTGGCCGGCCAATCGCCCGCCGGAACCGCCACCGAATCCTGAAGCACCCACCTTCGCCCGGCGCGCCGGGTGCAACACTCAGCGCGCGGAGAGTAACAAGTTGGCGGTACAGATCGCCAGTGGTCCAGAGGGTTCGAACAACGGTTTCACGGTGAAGCGGGATCCGTCGACCGCACACCCGCGGGGAAGAAAAACGGGTTCTGCGACCGGCGCGCGTATCGTCGGAGCCCTGCTTTTGTGATAATCACGGCTCCCGCGGGTTCGCCGCCGGTCGTCGTCTCCGCGCCGACGTCACCACCCCCGCGGTCCCCCGGCCGTTTACAGTCCAGGTAATCCTAGAGAACGTGATCGACATGGAATACGTGGTTTCAGACCCCGCCCGGATAACCGGCCTGCTCGCCGCGCTCCAAACGCACTGGCGACTGGAGGAGGACCCCGCCGAGACTTTGAACCGGACCTTTGTCGACACCTTCGACTGGTCAGTCTACCTCAGCGGTGCAACCCTGGAGTGGCGCGACACCCCGCCGCGCCCATCGCTGATCCGGCACGGCCTGGACCAGGCCGACGCACCGCTGGCGCAGATCGCCCCCGCACCGCCGGCCTTCCCGGCGGACCTGCCGCCCGGCCCGGTGCGGACGCGACTGATGGAGATCACCGACATCCGTTGTCTGCTGCCGATGATGCACATCGAAACGCACATCCGCACCTTCGAACTGCACGGCCTGAATGACAAAGCGGATCACCCGGCGGATCACAAGGCAGCGCATAAGACAGTGGCGCACTTGACGATCGAGGCATCGCGCTTCCGCGACCCGCGCGGCGGGCGCGTGGGAGAACTGCAGGTCCGCGTGCGCGTGCGGATCGAACATGGCGACGAGGACCATGTCAAGGCGACGCTGAAGGACTTGATGGGCGAACTCGGCATCGTATCCGCGCACGAACCCATCCTGCTGGAGGCCCTCGCCGCCGCTGGCCGGCGCCCCGCCGACTACTCGTCCAAGCTCGATTTCCAGCTTGAGCCGGAAACCCGCGCCGACCTGGTGACCAAGCAAATCCTGCGCGGACTGCTGACCACCCTGGAGGCCAATCTGGACGGCGCCCGAGCCAACCTCGATTCGGAGTTTCTCCACGACTTGCGGGTCGCGACACGGCGCACCCGCTCGGCCCTCAGCCAGTTGCGCGGAGTCTTTCCGATGGCCGTAGTCGCGCACTTCAAGGAGGAGTTTGCCTGGCTGCAACAAATCACCGGCCCGGTCCGTGATCTCGATGTCTATCTGCTCGATTTCGCGGCCTATCGACAGTCCCTGCCCGCACCCCTGGGTGCCGATCTGGAACCCCTGCGGGACTTTCTGTTGGCACACTATGCGGCGGAGCAGCGCCGCCTCGCACACGCGCTCGCGGCGGATCGCTTCACCCGGTTACTGACTGATTGGCGATCCTTCCTCCAGGCGCCCGTGGCTGACGCGTCCAACACCCCCAACGGTGCGCGGCCGATCCAACACGTGGCCAACCAGCGTATCCGCGCGATGCTCAAGCGGGTCCGCCGCGAGGGTCGGGCGATTCGCGCCGAATCACCGCCCGAAGATTTGCACGAACTGCGTAAGAGTTGCAAGAAACTCCGCTACCTCATGGAGTTCTTCCAGAGCCTCTATCCCCAGGGCCAATGCCGCGCACTGATCAGTCTCATGAAAGGACTGCTCGATAATCTGGGCAGCTACCAGGACCTCGCGGTCCAGGCCGCCCATCTGCGCGACCTCGCCCAGACCATGCGTGATGAGGCGCAAGCGCAGACGCAGACCGCAACCCTGCTCGCCATGGGCGCCCTGATCGGCAACCTGCTCGGGAGACGGCAAGCGGCCCGCGACCAATTCGATCGGGTGTTTGCCGACTTTCTCAGCGAGAACAACCAACTGGCCTTTCGCAACCTGTTCGACCGTCAACCCTCTCCATGAAGCCCCGCGACCGTCTCGCCGCCGCCATCCTGTCGCTCCTCCTCTCGTTCGGGGCCGCTGCTGCCGCGCACGCGGCAGATCCCAGCACAGAACCTTTCGATCTCGACGACCTGCGCGTCAAGATCACCGCCGCCATGCCCTATGTCGAACTTGGACAGGGCGGCGGTAAGGTTCTGTTGATGCGTCATCAGGACCCGGGGCATGTCATCCCGTCACCTTACGACAAGACCGCGCGTGATTGCCCCCCATACTGCATTCAGCCGATGCAATTGGCACCCGGAGTCGAGACCATCGGCGAACTGGAACTGATCGACTACCTCAAACGCGCGGCCAGCGGCGAGCCGGTCCTGGTCATCGACTCGCGAACGCCGGCCTGGACCGGACACGGCGTGATTCCGGGGGCCGTCGTCATCCCCTATACCCGCATCGATCCGGCAACCGCCTCCCCGTCCGCGGTGGCCGAATTGCTGGAACTGGAATTCGGTGCTGTGCGCGTGGAGGGTCTGTGGAATTTCGGCCATGCCAAGACCCTGGTCTTTTACTGTAACGGCGCCTGGTGCGGCCAGTCACCCACCAACATCCGCGCCCTGCTGGACCTGGGTTACCCCGCCCATCGACTCAAATGGTATCGCGGCGGCATGCAGTCCTGGGAACAGTTTGGACTCACGACCGTCAAGGCATCGCCGCACTAAAACAAAGGCAGGGCCCGTACCCATTGCCCGAGCGTTCGCGGATAATGTCCGGTCGAAGACCGCCAACCCAACCACCCACACAGGTGACCCATGCTGCGCGACTGGTCAGACGTCTACTCCGTCGGCATCGCCGAGATCGACCATCAACACCAGGGATTTTTCGAGGCGTCCCACCGGCTCTACCAACGCATCCTGGAACGTGAGGAACTCCAGGCGGTGGCGGAAGCGCTCACGTTCATGCGCGACTACGCCGCGAGCCACTTCTCCACCGAGGAGTCCTTCATGCGGGACCACGCCTATCCTGCCCTGGCGGCGCACCAGGCTCTCCACGCGGCATTCTTCAAACGTCTGGACGCCCTGGCGGACGACCTCGCAACCTTCGGTCCCAGCCAGGATCTGGCCGACCGCGCCCTTGATCTGACCCAGGACTGGCTGGTCGATCACATCACCGACGAAGACGTGCTCTATGCCCTGCACGCGCGCACGCATGCGACCGATGTGGCGGTCTCCTGACTCTCCATAGGTTACACAAGTCCATTTGGGAATGCCCTTGGCGGCTCGGTCGTTGTCGTTGTCGTTGTCGTAATCGAGTTTATCGTAGCACCCCGGATTCTCTGGCATCTCGTGGCTTCGCGATCCGAGCTTAGTCAGCATCGCAACGATCCGCATCAACAGCGTTTCTCGTTCCCACACGCCAGAGATTGGGCAAGTATTCACCGCAGCAGTCAATCCGCCGCCGCAGGGCGGCGCCTGGGACCGCCGACAGCCTGTCGGCCCCGGCGCAAAGCGCCGGATTCCTTGTCACTGTTACAGCGGCTTATCAGACTTCCATCGGTTCGGAACGCGGCCTGACGGCGGCGCGCCGGCAGGCTGCCGGCGGTCCCGCTTGCGGCTTCGCCGCAGTGTTGGCGCGGACGGTCACAATCTCTCGCGTGGAAATGCCGTCCGGCCGCTCCAGCGGTTGGTGGCGTCACGCGACGGAGCGAATCGAAACCTGAGAGACATCGGGGTGCGCATGCCCAAAGTGAATCACTTCTCCGATTGCGACAACGACAACGACAACGACAACGATGGTATTCGTTGTCTAACCGATGTCTGACTCAGTACCTGGCGACACCTCATCGCCCGGAAGCACGGCCAGCACGGCACGCTCGATCGCATCGAGGTCCACCAGGGCCGCGGGACGACCTCGCAGACGCAGGGTGACCTGAAGAAACGGGTGCCCTTCCTGAGCCGCAAGCGCGTCCTGCGCGCTCAAGCTTTCCGGCGTGACACGCTCCAGGCGCGGCACCCCGGGGCTCTCGATGGCGACAAAGGCCAGACTCGGATCGCCCCCCGGGGCATGGCACACGACGGCCTGACGATGACGCAACTGGTCGTCGGACGACAGGTCCGGGGCGGCCAGACGGATCACCGGCAACTGCAACCCGCGCCACGCCAGATAGCCGATCAGCCAGTCCGGCGCTCCTGACTGCGCCGCCGTCAGCGGCTCGGCGCGCACGATCTCGGCGACCGCGGCGCCCGGCAGCAACAGGTCCCACGGGTCCGGATCGCATGGCACCGGCAGCAGCAGGACCCGCAGCGTCTGTTCATTCTGGTTCATCGCTGTTGCTCCGCCAGCAGGGAGGTGATCTCGTCGAGCAACTCGGACTCCTGGAACGGTTTGCTGAGATAGCGGTTGACCCCGAGCGCCAGAGCGTGATCGCGATGCTTCGGGCCGGCGCGCGAGGTGATCATGATGATCGGCAGATCGCGCAACCGCTCCGACCGGCGGATGTGGCGGGTGAGTTCATAACCGTCCATCCGCGGCATCTCGATATCCAACAGGATCAGGTCGGGCCGCCGCGCGTCGAGCAAGGTCAGCGCCTCGACACCATCGTTGGCGGTGATCACCTCCATCTGCTGGCGCCGCAGCAAGCGCGCGGTGACCCGGCGCACGGTCAGGGAGTCATCCACGACCATCACACAGACCGGCTGAAGCGCGGCAACGGCGACGCCCTGGCTGGGTGGCAGGTAATCATGGACGGCACCGGAGCGTAACAGGGCGAGCACATCCAGAATCAGGGCGACTCGCCCATCCGGCAGGATGGCGCCGCCGGCCAGCCAGCGCACCGTGGCCAACCGGGCGCCCAAGGGTTTGACGAGGATCCGGGCACTCTCGATCAGGGCGTCCACCTGCAAGGCCACACGCAGGTCGCCTACCCGCGCGAGCAGCAGCGGCAGCCAGCGCTGCTCACCCAGGCGGGGCTCCAGACCGGGATCGAGCAACCGACCCAGATAAGCCACCCGATACGCGTGACCCTGATAATCGAAGTCCCGGCCCCGCCCTTGATAGATCGCCGCGAGATCGTCCCGACCGATGCGCGCGACGCCCTCGATGGCGGCATGCGGCAGCGCGTAGACACTCGCACCCACCCGCACCAGGAAGGCATCCAGGATGGCGAGTGTCAGCGGCAGTCGGATACTGAATCGTGCGCCTTGCCCAGGGATCGAGCTCAGGTCGATCGTACCGTTGGCGGCCTTGATTTCGGAAGCCACCACGTCCAGGCCGACACCGCGTCCGGAAATCTGCGTGACCTGCCCCAAGGTGGTGAATCCCGGTTCGAAGACAAACTGCATCAGCGCATCGGCCTCGAGTTCCGCCTGCGCCGGCAACAGACCGCGGGCGACCGCCTGGGCGCGGATCGCCGCCAGATCAAGTCCGCGTCCATCGTCGCTCAGGTGAATCACCACCTCGTTGCCCTCCCGACTCAGGGCCAGGGTGACAGTCCCGGCGGCCGGCTTGTCGGCGGCGGCTCGTCCCGGCGGCGCCTCCAGGCCGTGGTCCACGGCATTGCGCAGCAAATGTTCCAGAGGCGCCGCCAGGCGGTCAAGGATGGAGCGGTCGAGTTCCACTTCCGGTCCGATCACCTCCAGGCGGGCGGACTTGCCCAGGCTCTCCGCCGTCTGACGCACTAGACGATGCAACCGCGGGACCACCTGAACAAAGGGCACCATCCGCGTGCGCAGCAACCCGTCCTGTACATCGCTCGCCAGCCGCGCCTGCTGGGTCAGCAGATCCGCGGACTCGCGTTGGTAACCGCCCAGCAGGTCCCGCAGACTGACCAGATCATTCACCGTCTCGGCCAGACCGCGGGAGAGCTGCTGAAAGGTCGAAAAGCGGTCCAGCTCCAGTGGATCGAAGGCAGGCCCCGACGCTTCGACCGCCCCCTCACGCTCGTAGTGAGCGCGGATCTGGGTCTCGGTCTCGGTCTCCAACTGGCGCAACTGATCGCGCAATCGCCGCACGGTCTGGTCGAGTTCCCCGAGACCGACACTCAGCAAACCGTTGCGTTGAGTGAGACGCGCGCGGTACAGACCGATCTCCCCGGCCGCATCGACCAGCCGGTTGATGAGGTCGGAGCGCACCCGAACCTGCGGTACCGTCACCCCCCCGACGTCCCTGGGTCCATCCGCCGGAGCGGACACCAGGTCCGGTGCCGCCGCGACCTCGGGAGACGCGGGCGCATCGGCAGCGACACTGACGGCCGAGCGCAGGATCGCCCGTTCGGTTTCGTCCGTCGAGCCCGTTGGAACCGGCTCAGGCTCCTGATTCAAAGCCACCACCAGGGCCGCGGCACGCGGGAGCGGCGTGTGCTGTTCCAGCGCATCCATTTGCAGTGACAGGGTGTCCACGGTCCGCTGCGCCAACTCCAGGGTCGTATCGTCGACCTGCCCCCGAGCGACGCGGACCGCGGTCAACCGCGTCTCCAGCGCGTGGCTCAGGTCGCCGATGGGAGTCAGGCCAGCCAGGCGCGCACTGCCCTTGAGCGTATGCAATAGCCGGTTGATACCGTCAAGCACACCAAGGTCTTGAGGCGCCAACTGCCAGCTTCGAAGCTTGGCATCGATCCCGTCGAGCAGATCGCGGCCGTCCTCGAGGAACAGGCTCAAGAGATCCTGATCGTCGGGCTCGCCTGCCGGTTCGCAAGGCGGATCTGTGCGCTCCTGGCCTGCCGGTTGACTGGCCGGCACGGACTCGGGACCTTCGGTCAACTCACTCGCCGGGGGTAAGGTGACCGTCTCCAGTTCGGCGTCCAGGGCGTCAACCGCCGCCTCCAGTGCAGCGGCCAAGCTCTCCGCGGCAACCCTGCCGGGATCTTGCGGACGCGGCGCGCGCACTGGCGTCAGCTTCGGCAATTCGTCTACTGACCGCACCGCTCCAGACGCGCCGGAACGATCGCTACCACCCTCCTCAGAGAGCGCACGCTCATCGGACAAATCGAGGAAAGCGACCAGCTCCAAGTCCCGCTGCGCCGCCTCGCCCCCGTTGACACCGCCCGCCACCGCGGGATCAGACACCGACCGCGCGTCGGATTGCGCAGGGTCGATGAACCGCGGCTCAAGCCGCCCCTGATCCAGCAAGACACTCACTGCCTCGACCGGGCCCGACTTACCATCGTCGTCGGATACCACCGGCGCAGAATCAGGCAGCCACAGCGGTGGTAGGCTGAAACCCTCGAGATCAAGATCGAGCGACGATGCCGGCACCACGGGCGCCTCCCAGGCCACCGCGGATACGCCCTCCGACACCGTGATCGCGGTCAGGTCCGCGGCCAGGGCGAGCAACAGATCCGCCCCGGTATCGATCGCGGGAAGTTCCGCGGTGCGCTGCGCAATGCCATCCACGGCCCGCTCGATCAGCTCCAAGGTGACCGCGGTGGCGGCCTCGGCGGCGATTTGCAGCGCGCGCAGACGCCGCTCCAGTAACCGCGCAACATCCGCGATCGAGTCGATGCCCGACATCCGGGCACTGCCGCTGAGCGTATGCAGCGCGCGTACGGTCCCCTCATCCGGCACCGCATCACCGGCTGCCGCCCGCACCAGAAAGGCACGCACGTCATCCAGATGACCGCGGGTCTCGGCACGAAAGATGGCCAGGAGTTCGTCGTCCGCGACAAACACACTGGCGTGATCCGTCAAGTCCGCCGCGGTCACCGCGGCGGCCTGCGGTGCCTCGGGCGGCGCCGCGGCGGCGACCACGGGTGCCGTCGCGGGCGGCGCATTCAGCCAGTCGAGTTGCGCCGCAAACCAGCGATCAGCCGATTCAACGAGCAACCCGTCCGTGGGCCACTGCGTCACCGCCGCGGTCACGTCGGCGCCGGACCCGATCTCCTGCTCCCCCTCGTGCCGCGCCTCTGCCGGGCGAGCGGCGGGCACCAGCACCTCCGACGACTCCGGCCAGGCGCTCGCCGGCGCGTCCGCCGACTGTCGATCCGGGGACGTCAAAGCGGCCGATCCGGCACCGGACGGCTGCCCCAGTTGCGCCGCCCGCGCCACCAGACCGGCGATGTCCAGCGGACGCTGCTGCGCCTCCGCGGCAACCAGATGCGGCAGCACCTCGACCACCTCGGCCAGCCAGGCGACGCCTGCGGCATCCGGTACGAGACCCAGCTCCAGCAGCCCGTTGAGGACTCCCTCAGCGGCCTCAGTGAGGTCGGCAACCCGCACGGCACCAACCAGCCGCCCGCTCCCCTTCAGGGTATGGAAGCTTCGACGCAACGCACTGAGCTCAGACTCATCGGCCAGGTTGTCTTGCCACCGCGCGAATCGCTCGCCGATCGCTTGCGTCTCCTCCTGCGCCTCCTCCAGGAAGATATCGAGAAACTCGGGCGAGATACCCGTTGCTTGGGCGGGACGCGCTGCACCTGCATCGGCAACAGCCGCGACAGCGTCGCTGTCGACGAGCGCGGGTGCGGGCGCGGGTGCCGCAGCGATGCGCTCCACGGTGTCGGCCTGGTCCGCATCGCCTGGCGCGGCACCGAGCGCGCGATCGAGGTCACGCAGCGCATCGGCAGACTGGCGAATCAGGTCGTGATCCTCCGGCTCGCCTTCTTCGACCCGCTCGATGTGGAGTTCCAAGGCGGCGATGGCATCCGCCAGAAAACCGAACTCCAAGTCCCGCGGCCAGCGATCCGCCGCCAGATAGCGGCGCCGAACCATCACCGCGAGGTCCGTGGCGACCTGGGCCGCCGCATCGTCGCCAAGGATCTGCAAGGCTCCGGCCACCCGTGACAGGCACTCAGGGACTTCGCGGAAACGGGCCGGATGGGCCCCCTGAACACGGCAGGCAAGGATCGCGTCCCGCACGCCCACGAACTCGGCCCGTGCTTCGCGCAAGGTGGCCTTCTGCAACTCCGCGACATAGAGTCCGGGCGCGATGACGCTACCCGTGGGGGGGTCACGATGCTCCGCATAGGCCTGTATCACGGCCTCGATGCCCAGCAAATCGGCCGCCAGCGCTTCCAGCCGCTGGATCTCCTCGGCCGTTTCGGCCGGCACCAGCTCGCCGAAACCGTCCGCCAGCAGGCGCAGCCGCTCGGGCAGATCGCCGGTATCGGCAACGTCCAGCGTGCGCGCCAGAACCCGCAGACCCGTCCTGATCTCGTCCAATGGAGCCCGATCATCGCGCCCACCGCGCACAAAGGCGTCCAGCCGTTCCTTCAGGGGCGTCAGCTCGCTCAACATCGCCTGGGCCAGGCCGGCCAGGGCATCGGACGCGGCATTGCCGGCGTGCGTTCGGTCGGCGGCCAAACCATGCACCCGCTGATAATGGGCCTGGATATCGTCTACGCTGGAGGTCTGAATCGAGTGACCGGATAGCGCGCCGAGAAAGGCATCGATCAGTTGGCGGGCTTCCGCGTCGGGCCATTCGGGCGGTGTATCGACCAGCGGCTTGAACACCCGATCCAAGCGCCCGACCAGGGTCTGGGCATCCGCATCGGCGGCGATCTCCCCGCCTTGCATGCTCACCGCATAGGCTTCGGCCAAGCGAAATAAGTCCGCCAGAATGCCGTCTTTCAGGAACCGGTGGAGTTGATGGAACAGACGCCCGAGTTTGATCAGGCCCTCACTGCTGGTCGCCGGGCGGTACCACTCGACCAGATCGCGGTGAAAATGCGGCCGCACCTTACGAAAGACCGCGGTGAGTGCCTCCAGCGCCTCCGACGGCAGGTCTTCCTCCTCCTCGGCCAGTACCGAACCCGGAACCAGCAGCTCCGCCTGAGTCAGCGGGGGAGCACCCCGCGATGCGCGCAGATCGTTGATGGTCGGCCACAGGCTCAGGGGGTCGCTCGCGACGCCGACGTCCAATCGATCCAGATGGTTCGGCAGTTGGATCAGGGCCAGCATCATGGCCTCGGCAGCCTCCTTGGGGCTGCGCACGCGATCCTCGGCCATGGCATCGCATAACCGCTGCATCTCGTCCGCCAGACGCGCGGGCAGAGTGAGTTGCAGCGCGAGCAGCACCCCGCGAATCTCGAACAGGGCGTCCACCGCATCGCCCAGGGACCCGGATTCGCTGGTTTGCCCGTAGACTTCGACGCGTTCGGTGACCCGACGCAGGGTCGCGGCGATTTCGCTCTTGACCCACTTCAGACCGCCGACAACCTTTTCTGCCATGGGATCACTGCCCCTGGGTGAGGCCTTGGACAAGGCACTGAAACCGGCCGCGAGCCAGGCCGCGGTCCATCAGCTCAACCGAAAACCCGCCACCGAGCGCTGCAATTCGGTGACCAGACTCACGAGTTCCTCCACCGCCGCGGCGGCCCGCCGGGTCCCGTCCGCGTTCTCCTCGGTGATCCCCCGGATTGCCTGCACAGTCGCGTTGATCTCCGCCGACTGATCGGATTGAAGCGCAGAGGAATCGGCGATGCGCTTGGTCAGGTCGGCGATGTACGCCGAGACGTTCTCGATCTCGCGCAGTGCCTCCCCGGCGTTCTCGGCCAGATTCGCCCCCTCCACCACGCCCGCGGTGCTGGCCTCCATGGAACTCACCGCCTCATTGGTGTCGGCCTGAATGGTACGCACCAGCACCTCGATTTGCTTGGTCGCGTTGCGCGAACGCTCGGCAAGGCGCTGCACCTCGTCGGCAACCACCGCAAAACCGCGTCCGGCGTCGCCGGCCATGGCCGCCTGCATGGCGGCGTTCAGGGCCAGGATATTGGTCTGATCGGCGATGTCGTCGATCAGCTCGACGATCTCGCCGATTTCCTGCGAACTCTCGCCGAGCCGCTTGATGCGCTTCGCGGTCTCCTGGATCTGTTCGCGGATCGCGTCCATGCCCGCAATGGTGTCGCGCACGGTCCGGGCACCCCGCCCCGCCACCTGTAGCGACCGCGAGGCGACCTCGGCCGACTCGATGGCGTTGTTGGCCACTTGATTGATCTGCTCCGTCAATGACCGAATGGCCCCGGACGCCAGCGTGATCTGCGCGGCCTGCGCCGCGGCCGCCTCGGTCAAGCGCACGGCGATGGTGCGGCTTTCCTGTGACGCCTGCGCGACCTTCGCGGCAGTGGCATTGATGGTCGCAACCAGGCCCCGCAGGGCCTCCACCGCAAAATTGACCGAGTCGGCGATGGCCCCGGTCTTGTCCTCGGTCACCGTGGCCGTCACGGTCAAGTCGCCGTCGGCCAGATTGCCCATCTCGTCGAGCAGGCGCAGGATGGCCTGCTCGTCACACCCGCTCTGGGCCAACGCGGCCGCCACGCGCCGCCGCGCGTCCGACACCACGCGGACACCGAGCGCGATCAACCCGGCCAGTGCCAGGGCGGTGAACAGCGGCACCGCCCAGGGCCCGACCGGCAGGGGTCCGACCCGCGCTTCCAGCGGTGCCTCGCGACCGGCAGCCGCCAAGGTGTCCAGCGCGGTAGCGAACGCCGACCCGGCCTCCTGCAAGGGTGCCAGGGCATCGATCGCCGGCAGCGCCCGCGGCACCAGTTCGCGCAGCGCATCGACGCCGGTGCGCATCGCGGTCCACAGCAGGGCGGTCTGCGCCAGTGCATCGCGCGTTGCGGTCGCGCCGCGGGTGCCCGCCTGCGCGGTCAGCGCCTCCAGGTGCACGGTAAACTCTTTGGTCACGGCATCGTCGGCATCCCCCGCCACCGACCCCGGCTGACCACCGACCAGCAACCGCTCCAAACCGGCATTCATGGCCTGGAGGCGCGCCAATTGGCGACCGGCCTCCCAGGCCTGCCCAGCGGGCGCGCCCTCGGCAACGATCAACTCGGCGGATCGGGTCATGGCAGCCCCGACGTCCGGCAGCAGGGCCGCGGTGGACTGAATCAGGTCGCGCATCCCCAGCAGATCGGCCTGTGCGTCAAGGATGCGATCCGCCGTCCCGCGATAGGCGATCCAGGCGGTCTGCGCGGCGCGCAGGTGCGGTTCGACGCGCGCCAGTGAGGCCGACAACCCCTCGGCTGCCGACCCGGCCGGCAGCGCGTCCATCCCCCGCTGCACCTGATCCCGCTCGGCCCGCAGCCGATCGAAAGCACCCGGATCACCAGCGACCGCCGCGCCCGCGGCAAGGGTCATTTGCTGACCCGGGGCCTGCTGAGCAGCCGCTGCCAGTGACAAACGTGCGTAGCCATCCGCGACCTTCCTCATCAGGACATCACTCGCCAGCGCCAGGGCGGCGCAGACCAGGGCGAACGCCGCCCAGCCGATCACCGCGCCATTGAGCGCGCCGACGGTGTTGCCCCGCCCTAAATCGCTTCGCTTCGCCATCGCGTTCCAACTCCGGGTCCGGTTGAAGTTTCCTGGCTGACCAGGGAATCCGCGAGCAGCAGGTCCAGAGCGATCACCGGAACCACCGCACCCGCCAACGAGAAAGCGCCTTGGGCGAAGGGTTGCAGCACACCGAGTCCGGCAGACGGCCCGGCACACCGCTGCGCCTCCGCAAAATGACGGATACCGAGCACCTCGTTCGCCACCAATCCGCAAGGCAGGTCATCCTGGCGCACCACCAGAACGCGGTCCGTCTCCCGCCGCGCCGGCACGCCGCCTTGGGTCAGCGTGGCCAGGTCCAGGAGCGGGAGTAAGGTTCCGCGGTTATTGGCGACACCCAACATCCAGGGCTTGGTCCCCGGCACCGGGGTCAGGTCGGCGGGCACACTCAAAACCTCGACCACCTGATCCAGGGGGGCGAGCAGCCGTGACGCACCGACCCGGAACAGGATCCCCGACCAGCGCCCCGCCGCCGGCGCGTCCTCCGGCAACCGCGTGGTCAGTGCGCGAAAGCGAGCCTCGACCCCGGCCAGCAGGTCGAACAACGCGGCGCCCGTGGCAACCGGTGAGTCCATCGCCATCAGCGCTGGAGCGCCGCTTGGACGCGCGCCAGCAACTCGGTCGCGGCCACCGGCTTGATGAGATAGTCCACGGCACCCTGCCGCATCCCCCAGACGCGGTCGGTGGGCTGGTCCTTGGTCGTCACCATAATGATCGGAATGCCTGCCGTCGCCGCGTCCCGGTGCAGCATGCGAGTGGCCTGGAAGCCGTTGAGCACGGGCATGATCACGTCCATCAGGATGACATCCGGCTGAAGCCGCCGCGCCATTTCGATCCCCTGCTCACCGTTGGTCGCCGTCTCGACGTGGTACCCGGCCTTGCTCAACACATTGGAAAAAATGCGGGACTCGGTGGGTGAGTCATCGACGATCAGTACGGTGGCCGGCGCGCATTCCGGTCCGCCGCCGGGCGAACCGGTGCCCGGGCTGGGACCAGCCTCGTCGCGACCGCGGGAAACATTGATCATAGCTAGGCTCTATGTTTGACGGAACTCGTCTTGGTCCGCGCTGCCCGCGCGGCGCCGCAACGAGCCGCGCACCGCATCGAGCAACTCCTCACCGGTGAAGGGCTTGGACAGATAAAGGCCAGCCCCGACCAGGCGGCCCTTCGCCCGGTCGAATAATCCGTCCTTGCTGGAGAGCATCACCACCGGCGTATGCCGCAGTTGCGCATTGGCCTTGATCAAGGCGCAGGTATGATACCCGTCCAGCCGCGGCATCATGATATCGACAAACACCAGATCCGGCTTGAACTCCATGATCTTGCCCAAGGCCTCGAAACCGTCCTCGGCGGTCCGCACCTCGCAGCCTGCCTTGGTCAACAGGCCCTCGGCGGCACGGCGGATCGTCTTGCTGTCGTCGATCACCAGCACCCTCGCCCCGCGCAGGTCACTGTCCGCGTCCGCGTCATTCATGGGCTGCAACCCCGCCATGCGATTGGTATCCGCGCTCGAACACTGCCGTGGCACCACGGCGGTCCGCCCCGCACAATCCTGGGGCGACTCAAGTCAAAACCCTGACATGGCACCTTGCGCCACGTGTCTTTGTGCTGACCAATGTTGTACCACGTGTACCAGGGACTGGTACAGCCGTGGATTGTAAACCGCGCTTCAAGTCACAGTTCCCGTTCCGATCCGACAAAAAAACACATAACGGATACCCGCAAAAATCCCGCTGATGACCAGGGCGCGGATCGGGGCGCGTCGCGGAACTGGGGAAGCGCGGCATCGCTTCACCGCAGTACCGTTTCCCGAATAGTAATTTCAAGCAGGGCATGACGTTCGCGTGCATCCTGAATCAAGGAGTCGGCATCGTACTGGCTGATCGCAAAAAAAGTCTCGATGGTTTCCCGGATCTCCATCCCCTCATGCAGCAGTTCCTTCGGCATCCATTGCTCGAATTGTTCACGGTATTTCCCGGTCAACAAATCATCGATACAAGCCTCTTGCAGCAACTCGCCGTCGCGGTTGATCCAGCCGATATCAAGCAGTTGAGTGATGAAAGACGGCACTTGCCGGATCCCGGTCAGCGCCTTGAAACCGACCGCCAGCTTGGATGTGAACCGGCGACAGACCTCCTTCGCGATCAGCTTGGCGATCAGCTTATCCAGATCGTCACTGAGTCGTTGATACTGAACCAGATCGTTCCGTCCCTGCTGCGCCCGCTCCAGCACTTCGCTGGGCACGATATGGATTGAGATTTCCATTATTTTCTGATCCTCGTCGCTGACGGTCAACTGTATATCCATATTCAGACTCTTCATCTGCCGAATCAGTTTCCGTCGTTCCTCCGGAGAACTATTTGCCGTCAACCGCTCACCGTGCCGTTCCATGTCGAGGATCGTTCGCACCAGACCGGAACCCATTTTCGGGAAGAAAATATTGGAAAAGCGATAAAGGGCAAGTAACTTCTCCGTGGAAACATTGTCCGCGTTAAGATAGATCGGCGAGAAGAGAATCGGATCAGCGCGCAACAACGACGCTTTGTGGCCCATGACATCAACCTTCAGGCGTTGTATATCGTTCCGATACTGCGGAAGGGCAGACGATAAATAACATAAGAAACCTGAAACTCTTTCGGCTCATGAGGCCAAGTGTGTGAGCCTTTATTAATTTAGAATGATAGACGATAATGAAATACCGCACAGCACATAATTATCTTTTTGGACTGATATGCTCATTTTTTCCGTCATCGAGTTAATGGACGAACAGAAATGCTATGATTTCTTGGTTAATATACTTCATCCGACTGGTCTAGGGTGCCCTGTTTGTCAATGCCCAGTTGAAGATTCGAAAATTCACAGAAGAGATCGCGCGCCAGTTCTATACTACAAATGTGCTAACGGACATATTTATAACGCA
>NZ_KB902476.1 GCF_000379525.1 Lamprocystis purpurea DSM 4197
ATTGCCACGCTGCTGGCAGTGATCGTGGTCATCACCGATGCATCCGTCATCACGCGTGCCAGCGCCGTCGCATTGCTGCATACCGCCGTCATCGCGACCGTGCTGGCCACGATGGCGTCCAGCGAGCGGCGATTGCCGAGCAGCACCGCCAGTGCGGCCGGGTTGGCGCACAACGCCGTCATGGCGGTGGCACTGGCGGTCACGGTCGCCATCGCCGCGCTGCTGGCAATGAGCGCGGTCATCGCGACCGCGCTGGCGGCCACGCTGTCCATCGCCGCCGCGTGGGCCGCCAGCGCCGTGACGGCCTTGGGCGTGCCAATGATCACCGCCGCCGCGGGCTGCGACAGCAGCGTCGTCAACTCCGCCAGGGCGCCCGCGCCTTCGGCCCAGGTCGCGAAACTCGCCGGGGTCAAGGCCGCATCGGCCACCAGAAAGTTTAGCGTCTCCGCCGACCCGAACAGGGTAACGAAGTGCGCGTAACTCACGGGAACCGTGTCGAGCGCCGCCGCGCGCGGCGCGGTCCAGGTCGCGGTCGAGAGCGCGCTGCCGGCCGGGGCGCGGCTGGTGATCGCGGCGTCCAGCGCGTCGAGCTTGGCATAGCGCTCGGGGGTCAGGCGCAGCAACAGCGCGCGCACGGCGGTGTAAATGGGTGCGTCAAGACTCACGGCACGACCTCGCGCAGCATCGAGACCAAGGCCCCGTCGCTGTAAGTGTATGTAGTGCGGTACGTGGTCCCGGCGACCGCGACCGTAACGGTCAGCACGTCACCCGTCGTCGGGTCATAGGTGTAGGTGGTCACGCGCACGACCGCGTCCGGCAAGGTCTCGCTGAGCGTGCTGATCGTGCCGTCGAGGTTATACGCTAGTGCCGTGCTACTGGCCGGCACCAGCTGCAGCAAGTCGGCCCGCACCGCGCGCGCGGCGTTCACCAGCCCTTGCATGGTCCCCAGGAGGGGATCGTCGGAGACGGTCAACTGATCGAGCAGGTGCAGCAACCCGTCAATGCTGGTCAGGGCGGCGCGCAGCCGCGGCAGGTCATATTCCAGGGTGTTGTCCTGATGGGGCAGCGGCAGCCCGACCCAGGGGGTGACGGTGTCCGTCATATGATCGCCACCCTCAGGTTCTTCACGATCGGCCCGGCCGTCGCCGTACCGCTCAGGGTCAGACGCACGCGCGTGTTGTCGTGGGCGAAATCGTCAATCTCATGACGGAACTCAATGCGGTCCCCGTCGAGCACGGCGCTCGCCACCATCGGCGCGACGCTCCAGAGGCCGCCGTCGCCGCGCTGCACTTCGGCGACCACGCTGGCCCCGCCGGGCAGCAGGGCATCGTAATAGATGCTGACTTTGGTGCCGCCG
>NZ_KB902477.1 GCF_000379525.1 Lamprocystis purpurea DSM 4197
TGATCTTACCCAGCAATAGTGGACACGCGGCTAAGTGAGTAAACTCTCAGTCAGAGGTGACTCACATGACAAAAACAGTATCAACCAGTAAAAAACCCCGTAAACAGCATTCGCCTGAATTTCGCAGTGAAGCCCTGAAGCTTGCTGAACGCATCGGTGTTACTGCCGCAGCCCGTGAACTCAGCCTGTATGAATCACAACTCTACAACTGGCGCAGTAAACAGCAAAATCAGCAGACGTCTTCTGAACGTGAACTGGAGATGTCTACCGAGATTGCACGTCTCAAACGCCAGCTGGCAGAACGGGATGAAGAGCTGGCTATCCTCCAAAAGGCCGCGACATACTTCGCGAAGCGCCTGAAATGAAGTATGTCTTTATTGAAAAACATCAGGCTGAGTTCAGCATCAAAGCAATGTGCCGCGTGCTCCGGGTGGCCCGCAGCGGCTGGTATACGTGGTGTCAGCGGCGGACAAGGATAAGCACGCGTCAGCAGTTCCGCCAACACTGCGACAGCGTTGTCCTCGCGGCTTTTACCCGGTCAAAACAGCGTTACNGTGCCCCACGCCTGACGGATGAACTGCGTGCTCAGGGTTACCCCTTTAACGTAAAAACCGTGGCGGCAAGCCTGCGCCGTCAGGGACTGAGGGCAAAGGCCTCCCGGAAGTTCAGCCCGGTCAGCTACCGCGCACACGGCCTGCCTGTGTCAGAAAATCTGTTGGAGCAGGATTTTTACGCCAGTGGCCCGAACCAGAAGTGGGCAGGAGACATCACGTACTTACGTACAGATGAAGGCTGGCTGTATCTGGCAGTGGTCATTGACCTGTGGTCACGTGCCGTTATTGGCTGGTCAATGTCGCCACGCATGACGGCGCAACTGGCCTGCGATGCCCTGCAGATGGCGCTGTGGCGGCGTAAGAGGCCCCGGAACGTTATCGTTCACACGGACCGTGGAGGCCAGTACTGTTCAGCAGATTATCAGGCGCAACTGAAGCGGCATAATCTGCGTGGAAGTATGAGCGCAAAAGGTTGCTGCTACGATAATGCCTGCGTGGAAAGCTTCTTTCATTCGCTGAAAGTGGAATGTATCCATGGAGAACACTTTATCAGCCGGGAAATAATGCGGGCAACGGTGTTTAATTATATCGAATGTGATTACAATCGGTGGCGGCGGCACAGTTGGTGTGGCGGCCTCAGTCCGGAACAATTTGAAAACAAGAACCTCGCTTAGGCCTGTGTCCATATTACGTGGGTAGGATCATAAAGTCCTCGGGTCGT
>NZ_KB902478.1 GCF_000379525.1 Lamprocystis purpurea DSM 4197
CCAGTGAGCTATTACGCTTTCTTTAAATGATGGCTGCTTCTAAGCCAACATCCTGGCTGTCTGGGCCTTCCCACATCGTTTCCCACTTAACCATGACTTTGGGACCTTAGCTGGCGGTCTGGGTTGTTTCCCTCTTCACGACGGACGTTAGCACCCGCCGTGTGTCTCCCGTGATAACATTCTCCGGTATTCGCAGTTTGCATCGGGTTGGTAAGTCGGGATGACCCCCTTGCCGAAACAGTGCTCTACCCCCGGAGATGAATTCACGAGGCGCTACCTAAATAGCTTTCGGGGAGAACCAGCTATCTCCCGGTTTGATTGGCCTTTCACCCCCAGCCACAAGTCATCCGCTAATTTTTCAACATTAGTCGGTTCGGTCCTCCAGTTAGTGTTACCCAACCTTCAACCTGCCCATGGCTAGATCACCGGGTTTCGGGTCTATACCCTGCAACTTAACGCCCAGTTAAGACTCGGTTTCCCTTCGGCTCCCCTATTCGGTTAACCTTGCTACAGAATATAAGTCGCTGACCCATTATACAAAAGGTACGCAGTCACACGCCTAAGCGTGCTCCCACTGCTTGTACGTACACGGTTTCAGGTTCTTTTTCACTCCCCTCGCCGGGGTTCTTTTCGCCTTTCCCTCACGGTACTGGTTCACTATCGGTCAGTCAGGAGTATTTAGCCTTGGAGGATGGTCCCCCCATATTCAGACAGGATACCACGTGTCCCGCCCTACTCATCGAGCTCACAGCATGTGCATTTTTGTGTACGGGGCTGTCACCCTGTATCGCGCGCCTTTCCAGACGCTTCCACTAACACACACACTGATTCAGGCTCTGGGCTCCTCCCCGTTCGCTCGCCGCTACTGGGGGAATCTCGGTTGATTTCTTTTCCTCGGGGTACTTAGATGTTTCAGTTCCCCCGGTTCGCCTCATTAACCTATGGATTCAGTTAATGATAGTGTGTCGAAACACACTGGGTTTCCCCATTCGGAAATCGCCGGTTATAACGGTTCATATCACCTTACCGACGCTTATCGCAGATTAGCACGTCCTTCATCGCCTCTGACTGCCAGGGCATCCACCGTGTACGCTTAGTCGCTTAACCTCACAACCCGAAGATGTTTCTTTCGATTCATCATCGTGTTGCGAAAATTTGAGAGACTCACGAACAACTTTCGTTGTTCAGTGTTTCAATTTTCAGCTTGATCCAGATTTTTAAAGAGCAAAACTTCGCAGTGAACCTTTGCAGGTACACTCTGAAGTATTTTTTATTTAATCACTACAGAGAT
>NZ_KB902479.1 GCF_000379525.1 Lamprocystis purpurea DSM 4197
GTTCCGAATCCCCATGAGGGGTTATGAGAATGTCGTTCATAGCGTCCCTGTATTTGCTTTCTATCGTTCCGAATCCCCATGAGGGGTTATGAGACTATCGCCCCCGCCCTCGCCCGGCCCTTCGCCGCGAGTTCCGAATCCCCATGAGGGGTTATGAGAAAGCCGCCTACGCCGCCGCCGACATCGAGCGCCAAGTTCCGAATCCCCATGAGGGGTTATGAGCTCACCCCCACGCACGGCCGCGCCCTCCTGCCGCTCGTTCCGAATCCCCATGAGGGGTTATGAGAGGGCCAGAGGGCTATGTGCTGTCGGGGTCGGATCGGTTCCGAATCCCCATGAGGGGTTATGAGGCCCTGGACGCCATCGCCAGAGGACTGGGCACCAAAGTTCCGAATCCCCATGAGGGGTTATGAGTCCCCTATCGAGACCACCAACAGCCGGCCGGACCCCGTTCCGAATCCCCATGAGGGGTTATGAGAAGTCGATCGGCGTCGCTGTCGCCTGTATGCGTGGTGGTTCCGAATCCCCATGAGGGGTTATGAGGCGGCATACTCCACCCCGTCCGCGTGGCGCCAGCGAGTTCCGAATCCCCATGAGGGGTTATGAGCTGAGCGGCGTGGCGGCGACAGCGTTGGCGCTGTTGTTCCGAATCCCCATGAGGGGTTATGAGGGGTTCCAGCCCGGCCCGCAAAACAGACCGCCGCTGGTTCCGAATCCCCATGAGGGGTTATGAGTGTTCTTCCCGAACGTGGTGACCTTCGACACCGAGAGTTCCGAATCCCCATGAGGGGTTATGAGAGCGCCCGCTCATCCAGCGCCAGCAGATCGGACAAGGTTCCGAATCCCCATGAGGGGTTATGAGGTCCACTTGGTGTTGAGGTCCAGGATCCAGGAAGGCCACCGTCGTTCCGAATCCCCATGAGGGGTTATGAGGCGCCAAGCGGGCCAGGGCCCAGCGCTCGGTGGTGAGTTCCGAATCCCCATGAGGGGTTATGAGGTGCCCTGATCGCCCACCCCCAGCAGCAGCGGGGCGGTTCCGAATCCCCATGAGGGGTTATGAGATTGCAATTTCATTTTCTTCTCGAACCGCATCGATGTTCCGAATCCCCATGAGGGGTTATGAGGCTGACTATTACCCATATCTCCCCTCCCCGACACCGCGCTGGGCCGCCATCGCCAGCACGAAGTCGGCAGCGCGCTGGAGTCCAATCCAGAGGGTT
>NZ_KB902480.1 GCF_000379525.1 Lamprocystis purpurea DSM 4197
ATCGGTCGTGATGGGAGCGGATTTCACCACTTCCGCCGTGCTGTGTCCAGCCCTGGCAGCCGCAGCCGGCCAGCAAAGATGTGGGTAATAGTCAGGTTATGAGGGTCTCGAAGTCATGCGGTGCGTCTTTCTTGATCTTGTTCCGAATCCCCATGAGGGGTTATGAGGCGGTTTTGTATTTCGACTCCACCGCAATCCCCGCGTTCCGAATCCCCATGAGGGGTTATGAGTCAACCCGCGTCGCCACTACCGCGCCGCGACCCTGGTTCCGAATCCCCATGAGGGGTTATGAGACCCGGTGCTGGGTCTTCTCCGACGTAGCAGGAAAGTTCCGAATCCCCATGAGTGGTTATGAGACTGATGTCGATGGAGGCGCACGGCAACCTGGGCGGGTTCCGAATCCCCATGAGGGGTTATGAGGCGGCATCCAACTCGGCATCGGTGTAGCGATCGAGCGGTTCCGAATCCCCATGAGGGGTTATGAGAGGTCTATTACGCCGAAAAGGAAGGCATTCCGCCCAGTTCCGAATCCCCATGAGGGGTAATGAGAGCGCCGCCACCCGCTCCGGATGCTCGATCGCCGTGGTTCCGAATCCCCATGAGGGGTTATGAGTGGGAAGTCGATAGCGGCAATCCCTATCGGGTGCTGGTTCCGAATCCCCATGAGGGGTTATGAGAGCGGACCGCCCGGCCGGACCTGGTCGACTTGCCCCGTTCCGAATCCCCATGAGGGATTATGAGATCAACGAGACCCTCTCGCAGGACCTCGACGACGCGCGTTCCGAATCCCCATGAGGGGTTATGAGGCGCATCTGTATTCAAGCGCGGCGGATACGCTGTCGGTTCCGAATCCCCATGAGGGGTTATGAGGTGATGGTCAGCCCGATCGAGCCGCCGCTGTTGTTGGTTCCGAATCCCCATGAGGGGTTATGAGGTCGACGGGGCATACACCACCGGCCGCGCCAGATACCGTTCCGAATCCCCATGAGGGGTTATGAGCCTACCGCTGGATTCGACGATATCAAACAGGTAGGTGTTCCGAATCCCCATGAGGGGTTATGAGACTTACTTTCATTCCCGTCTCGGTCTTGCTGATATGGTTCCGAATCCCCATGAGGGGTTATGAGGACAA
>NZ_KB902481.1 GCF_000379525.1 Lamprocystis purpurea DSM 4197
TGAAATCTCGACCTCCGGTATAGGTAGAAAGTGATCCGGATGGCACCTTGACTACTGCGCTGTCGCGATCAGCGTGGCGCGTCATTCCGGTGCGGTTGCCGGAATCCAGGGCCGGGTAGGGGTGATCGGTCAAACGTTGGCGGTGTACTGGCTGAGGGTTACCGTCCTTGGCACTGGGTCCCGGCATCCTGCCGGGACGACGGAGGGCGCGGTTGGCTGCTTGGTTGGTCATTCCGGCTGGGATGCCGGAATCCAGGGCTGGCGCATAAACTGGAGCGGTGTACTGGCTGCGGGTTACCGTCCTTGGCACTGGGTGCCGGCATCCATGCCGGGACGAGGGAGAGCGCGGTTTGCGGCTTGGTTGGTCATTCCGGCTGGGATGGCGGAATCCAGGGGCGGCGCATAGGCTGGAGCGGTGTACTGGCTGCGGGTTACCGTCCTTGGCACTGGGTCCCGGCATCCATGCTGGGACGACGGAGATCGCGGTTGCCCGCTTGGTCCGTCATTCCGGCTGGGATGCCGGAATCCAGTGCCAGGCAGGGCCATTGTTCAACCGTGAGCGGTGTGCTGGCTGAGGGTTACCGTCCTTGGCACTGGGTCCCGGCATCCATGCCGGGACGACGGAGGGCGCGGTTGGCTGCTTGGTTGGTCATTCCGGGTGGGATGGCGGAATCCAGGGCTGGCGCATAGACTGGAGCGGTGTACTGGCTGCGGGTTACCGTCCTTGGCACTGGGTCCCGGCATCCTGCCGGGACGACGGAGAGTGCGGTTGACCGCGCGGGCCTTGATCATCGTTCCGGCCAGCGCTCGGCCCTCGCGTGCTGGAGGAGGCGTCAGCCGAACCAGGGAGGCGCCGACGCGAGGTCGACCGGCTGAAGCCTCGACCTCCGGTTTTCTCGCGGTCACTATCATTGCGGCCGGAGGCCGCTGTTACGGGGAACCGCTTTTCAGGCGTCCGCGGGGCGGTCGCGATCGTTCAGCAGCGCTTTGAGCCGCTCGATCTCGGCGAGGGCGGCTTCCTTGGCTTGGCGCTCGGCCTCGCGCGCTTGCAGGGCGGCCTGCTGGGCTTGCAGGGCGGCCTGCTGGCCTTGCAGGGCATCCTGCTGCGCTTGCAAGGCGGCTTCTTTTGCTTGCCGCTCG
>NZ_KB902482.1 GCF_000379525.1 Lamprocystis purpurea DSM 4197
GTCGCCATTCATGAATGGGCTCACAACATCAAAATATGCTGCATAGAATTTCTCCGAATGCTGTGTGGCGTCACACAGTTGGCCTCATGAGCCATGAGTTCTTTGCGGCGCGCAAGGCCGACCTCTGGAACGCGTTCCGAATCCCCATGAGGGGTTATGAGCCCGCCCACCCCACCTTGTAAGCCGTGCCGACCAGGTTCCGAATCCCCATGAGGGGTTATGAGGTCGCGCAAAAGGCCAGCGCCGGCCGCTGATCGGCGTTCCGAATCCCCATGAGGGGTTATGAGGTGCCCCGCTGGATCGTATAAGACCCCGACAACCCCGTTCCGAATCCCCATGAGGGGTTATGAGGCCTGCCGCCCCGTATCCTGTGGCTCGATCCCCGGCGTTCCGAATCCCCATGAGGGGTTATGAGTCGCACAGGGCCGCATCTTCGGCCAGGTCACGAAGGGTTCCGAATCCCCATGAGGGGTTATGAGCCGAAAAAGGCAAGGGCAACCGGCAATCCGCTGCCGGTTCCGAATCCCCATGAGGGGTTATGAGGGCAATGTGGCCCGCGTCGGCGGGGTGAGCCAATCGGTTCCGAATCCCCATGAGGGGTTATGAGTCTGGCACACCAGCACGCCACCGGCCGGGCCGACGAGTTCCGAATCCCCATGAGGGGTTATGAGTTCACCGACGGCGACACGCTGAAACTGGACTGTGGCGTTCCGAATCCCCATGAGGGGTTATGAGCTGGATCGTGAGGTGGTGGTGACTGGTCCGCTGGTGCGTTCCGAATCCCCATGAGGGGTTATGAGTGGGCCAGCCGCTCATACTCCGCCGCCCGCGCCAGGTTCCGAATCCCCATGAGGGGTTATGAGAGCGCCGCGCAACTCGCCAACCGGCTGGACGAAGCGGTTCCGAATCCCCATGAGGGGTTATGAGGCCGCCAGCGACGGCAGCGCGGCCAGCCCGGCGCGTTCCGAATCCCCATGAGGGGTTATGAGCCGGACCGCTTCGAGCGTGACACGCCAAGCCTCCTCGTTCCGAATCCCCATGAGGGGTTATGAGTTCCTCGACGACTACCGCCTGGAACGGCTGTGGAAGTTCCGAATCCCCATGAGGGGTTATGAGGCGGACACCGCGGGGCTGGCCGATGCGCGCAGCCGGTTCCGAATCCCCATGAGGGGTTATGAG
>NZ_KB902483.1 GCF_000379525.1 Lamprocystis purpurea DSM 4197
TGTCGGCATCCGGATCGGCCACGTCGAAGACGTTGCCCGCCACGGTATCCGGGGGGCCTTGAATCGCGCTGGAGAGCTTGATCAGATGCGAATTGACCGACCGCGCCATAAAGAGGTTGTCGCGGATTGTTGCGCCGTAACGGCTCTGAATCTCCGCGCCGGGAATCGTCACCGACTCGGTGAGGAAGAACAGATTGCCGGCCACGTCAAACACGCCCGGCTCGATCAGCGCATCGCTGGTGAACGTCAGATTCAGCGAGATGTCTTGGAACACGTTGTCCCACACCCGCCCCGCGCCGCCCGCCGAATACAGGTAGATGAAGGCCACCTCGTTGGTCGCCGGAATCCACGTGATCACGTTGCCTTGCAACAGGTCGACCGCACTCGGGGCCGCGTCGTAGGCGCGCTTCAGCGTCAGCATCGCCGAGGTGCCAGGCTTGCGGCTCTGGGCGTTGCTGCCGCGCAGCCGCACGTCATTGTTGGTGAACGACAACAGCGTCGCCCCGCGCGCGTACTGCCCGAAATCCAAATACCCCGTGTTGTCCCAGTAGCAGTGGTCGACTTGGAGCCGCGCGATATTGGTACCGGCCAACGGCAGCACGGTCGGTCCGGGCATTACAAAATCCGTGTCATTCCACTGGATGTCCTGCTCGATCGCGGAGCCCGCGGTGGCACTGCCGCCGTTGGCCGGATCGGTGTTGACGTTGATGCTCCCGCTCGGGCTGACGACCCGCGCGCGCTGGCTCGCGGTGCCGCGCGTCTCCCAGGCCACGCGCCCGGAGGCGGCCGAGCCGACGAAGAAGCGCCCGGCGGTCACCTGTCCGCCGGCGCCCTGATAGAGCTTGGCGTAGTTCTTCAGCAGCAGATCACCCGTCACGGTGAGGGCCTGGCCGGTCACCGTGAGGGTCTGCCACTTGCTGACGGACGGCCCGACGATCTCCAGCCGCGCCACGGTCACCGGCCCATCGAGGGCGACCAGGGCGGTCTCGGCCGCGGCGATGATGACCGTATCACCCACCGCCGGCACCGTGCCGGTATCCCACAGCGTGGGATCGGACCAATTGCCGCCGCCGTCCTTGGTCATCGTCACCGTGGCCGCCGCCGCGGGGTTGAGCCACAGCAGCCATAGCAGGATCAGAGCGGTCAGTCCCACCGGAATCAGCAGCAA
>NZ_KB902484.1 GCF_000379525.1 Lamprocystis purpurea DSM 4197
AGGTCACCCTTCAGCTCTTTAAAAGCCTGTTCTACTTCGGTGAGTTGGATATACCAGGTCCAGAGTTGGACAGGGTCGTTGCTGGCCAGATTGGAACGGAGCAAATAGCGACCTTCACGTCGGCGGACCTGGCGCAGTTTCTTGCGATTGAGTGCAAAGGTAAAGGTCGTGGCGCTGACGGGTTCATCGGGCGCGGGTACCTGAATACGCACCAACCCATAGGCGCGCCCGGCGTCTTTCTTCGCCGCACCGAGTTTCAGTAAGAGGTCGTCGCGGCTGAGGTCTTGGCGTTGCAACTCCTGCAGGCGTTTCCATAATCGCTTGAGACGTCGACGGCGCATGGCCCGTTCCTTGTCTTGGCGTCCGGCGCTACGGGCCAGGACATACAACTCGCCGTCCTGCTCCAAGAGCTTGACCGTGACCCGGTCACGCACCACCGCCCAGGGCTTGGTTAGAAAGGACTTTTCCAGCTTGGTCAAGCGCCCTTTGGGGGTGCCCACCAGATAATGCACCGGCGGATCGGAGGCGCGCATCAGGGCCAGGGTCGCTTCGGTCGGGATACCACGATCCATTACCCAGATGCGGTCGGCCTTGCCGTATTGGGCCTCGATCTTGGCGAGGGCGTCGGTGAGGGTTTGTTTATCGAGGGTATTGCCGGCGAGTACCTCGTAGGCCAGCGGAAAGCCGTCCGGGGTGACGATCAGGGCGATGACCACCTGGACGCAATCGGAGCGTTTATCACGGCTGTAGCCGAATTTGCGTTTGCCACTCTCCGGCGGGTCGCATTCAAAATAGGTGCTGGTCAGATCGTACAGCAGGATCTCGAAGCGGGCATCGAAGAGGATGCGCCAGCGTTCTTGCAGGTGCGTAAACAGCGCCTTTTTGTGCTCCACGAGATGATCGAGACAGCGGTAGAGGGTGTGGCTATGGGCGATGGCAAAGTCCTCCCCGAGCAGGTCACCCATCGCACTGTGGTCGAACCAGTGCCGGTGCAGGCGCCATTCGCTGCCGGGGTCGATCAGGCGGTACGCCACCAGGGTCTTGAGGACATTTAACCAGCGTGTGCCCTTGCGGCTGGGTGGCAGTCGCGACGCCCAGAAGGTGTCCAGTTGCAACAGATCCCACAGCCCACACGCCACCCAGCACGCGCCCCACTGCCGCGGC
>NZ_KB902485.1 GCF_000379525.1 Lamprocystis purpurea DSM 4197
GTCTGGGCGGTCAGGATGCGGTCGGACCACTCCAATAGGGTTTCGGAGTCGGCGCGCTCGATCCGTTCGCGCACCGCCTCGGCGGGCGGACCGAACTTGCGGGCGATCTGGCGCAAGAGCATGGCGGCCTCTCCCTCCTGACGGCCGAGGCGTTCGATACTGGTGATGTAGGGCATCTTTGCTTGCTCCTCGAAGGCCATGAGTTCGCGTGTGAATTCCCGCTCCAGGTCCTGGGGAAGTTGCAATATCCAGTCGAGTACGCGGAATAGCTCCAGGATTTGCTCGCGTGTGTAACCACGTACGTAGAGGAGCCGTACCAGGCGCAGTTTCCAGCCCTTGCGGGTGACGCCGTCTTTGCTTTCTTGCGCCTTGAGGTGGGCCATGACCACCAGGGCGAAGGGGTTCGGGTTGGCTTCCAGTTCGGCCCAGCGGGCGTGCCAGTCGAGCAGCTTCTCGATCGGGAAGTGGAACCGCACCGTGCAGCCCCAGCGCTCGCGATGATAGGCGCTCGGACGGTAACTGTCGCTGTCGTCGGCCAGTACCGCCAGACTCACGATGTCGGTGCGGTACCGGTCGAAGAGGCGGTAGTTATAGACGTACATGCGCTCGGTAAAACCGGACTCGGCTGTCCCCTGCACCTCGACGTGGACCAAAACCCAGGTCTCTGTCCCGTCGCGGGTGAAGACTTTGACGAGTTTGTCGGCATAGCGCCGTCCCAATGCGGCATCGCGTACGATGTGCTGGAGTTCTTTGTCGAGGAATTCGTGGCCCTGTGTCCAGTCGATCTCGGCGTGGATCGTCGGGTATAGCAGCGCCATGAAATCAGGGAAGTAGCGTTCCAGTGCTATTTTCCAGGGGCTGTCGTAGTCGTCGCGGGGACTGTCGGTCATCGGCGTGTTGTTTGATCCTTCTACGGTTGCGCGATGGTCCTGCCTGGCGCTGGATTCCGGCATCCTGCCGGAACGACGGGGTCAGGCGTTCGGATCGAGGTCCGGGGCCGGGTCGGCGTGCAGGGCGCGGACGTCCTGGCGCAGGCGGGCGATCTCGGCTTCCAGGGCCAGGTATTCGGCTTCTTTGCGCTGGAGGAAGC
>NZ_KB902486.1 GCF_000379525.1 Lamprocystis purpurea DSM 4197
GGCGCGTTGCCCCCACCTTGCCCACACTCATTCACCCTTTGCCCACACTGCGCCGCACGGCCGCCGGAGCTGGCTGAGAACGCCTGCGGCGCAACAGCAACAGATCTTTTCTTAATCGCTGCGCGGATGCCGTCTTAACGACCGCTCCGCGGTGGCTGGGGCAGCGCCAAACCGCTGCGATGAACGTCGGCACGACAACTTAAATTCGGGGGAAAACTGTCCTGGACATGGGGTCCACTATACCCGGAAGCCGCCATCGACGATGCCATCAAACAGTTGTGCGACAAGCGTGAGGCGCACTCCACCATCGCCGCCAACCGGGCGGTGGACGACCTCATCCGCAACGGGGTGCAGGTCGAATTCAAGGACGCGACCGGCCGCACCCGCAAGGCGCGGGTCAAGATCATCGACTTCAACAACCCCACCGCCAACCAGTTTCTCGCCGTCAGTCAGCTCTGGATTCTGGGCGAACGGGGCTTCCGCCGTCCGGATATCCTGCTCTATATCAACGGACTGCCGCTCGTTTTTATCGAGCTGAAGAACTCCAACGTCAACCTCAGGTGCGCCTACGACGACAATCTGACCAACTACAAGGCGGAGATCCCGCAACTCTTCCTGACCAATGCACTCTGTGTCCTTTCAAACGCCATCGAGACCCGTGTCGGCAGCCTGACCGCCGAGTGGGAGCACTTCTTCCACTGGCTGCGCCCCGAGGACGAGAAAGAGAAGATCAGGCGCGAGCAAATCGCGGCGCAAGGCACCAGCGCCGAGCGGTTCCTCGCCGGTCTCTGCCCCAAGGACCGACTGCTCGATTACATCGAAAATTTCATCCTGTACCACAAAGAAACCCAGAAGATCATCGCCCAGAACCACCAGTTTATTGGTGTCAACAAGGCGTTCGACACCTTTCTCGGCCGCGCGGGATTCGGCGGCCGGCTCGGTGTCTTCTGGCACACCCAGGGCTCGGGCAAGAGCTTCTCGATGATCTTCTATGTCCGGAAGATCCTGCGTAAGTGCCAGGGCAATTTCAGCTTCCTGATCATCACCGACCGCGATGATCTCGACGGCCAGATTTACCGCACCTTTCTCAACACGGACACCGTCCGCCAGGCGGACACCGCTCAGCCCAAGGACAGCGAGCAACTGCGCGCCTTCCTGGGCCAGAACAAGCGACTCGTCTTCACCCTGATCCAGAAGTTCCGCTGGCCCAAGGGCAAGCCCTATCCGCTGCTTTCCGACCGTGATGACATCATCGTCATCGTCGACGAGGCCCACCGGACCCAATACCAGTCACTCGCGGAGAACCTGCGGGTCGGTCTGCCCAAGGCCCAATACATCGCCTTCACCGGCACCCCGCTACTCGGCAACGCCCGCAAGACCAATGCGTGGTTCGGCGACTATGTGTCTGAATACAACTTCAGCCAGTCGATGAATGACGGCGCGACCGTGCCGCTGTTCTACAGCAAACGCGTGCCGGAGGTGCAGAATCAGAACGACGCGCTGAGCGAGGAGTTTTACGCGATCCTGGAAGAAGAAACCCTCGATTCAGTCGCGCAGGCCAAGCTCGAACAACGATTCGCCAGCGAGCTGGAGGTCATCAAACGGGATGACCGGCTCGAAACCATCGCCAAGGACATCGTCTACCATTTTCCCAGGCGGGGCTATCTCGGCAAGGGCATGGTCATCGCCGTGGATAAGTTCACCGCGGTGAAGCTGTACGACAAGGTTCAGCGACTGTGGAAGGACGAGATCAAGGCCCTGCGCGGCCGGATCAAGCAGACACCGGACGAACTGCTGGCGGCACGGCTCAAGCGGATGGTCGAGTACATGCGCCGGGTCGAGATGGCCGTGGTGGTCAGCGCGGAGAACGGTGAGGAGGAGAAATTCGACCGGCAGTGTCTGGATATCCGTCCGCACCGCAAGCGGATGGATCAGGTCGACGAGAACGGCCACGATCTCGAATACCGCTTCAAGGACCCGGATGATCCGCTGCAGCTCGTCTTCGTCTGCGCCATGTGGCTCACCGGCTTCGATGCGCCCACGGTCTCGACGCTCTATCTCGATAAGCCGCAAAAGGATCACACCCTGATGCAGACCATCGCTCGCGCCAATCGGGTGTGCGCGTATAAGATCGGCGGTGTCGAGAAGAAGAACGGCGAAGTGGTCGACTACTACGGGGTCTTCGGACGGCTGAAGAAGGCGCTCAAGGACTATGGCGAGGGTGATCAAAGCGCCGGTGAGGCGTCGGTCAAAGACAAGTCCGAGATCTTCCGGCTACTCGCAGAGGCCATCGATCAAGGCCGCGCCTTCTGCGCATCCATCAATATCCCGATCGATCAGGCACTTGAAGGCCGCGATATCTTCCAGAAACTCGGGCTCTTCGAGGGTTGGGCCAACGCGCTGCTGTATAAAGACGAATATCGCAAGAGCTTCAGCGTCTACGAAAACACCATCACCGGTCTCTACGAAGCCGCGAAGCCGGAGGTTCTCGGCCGGCCGGTGGTGCGCACCGTTGCCGTCTTTCAATACCTGCGGGGGATCGTCGACAGCATCATCCAGCAACAGGATGTCGAGTCCGCCATCCGGCGGATCGGCGAACTGCTCGACGAGAGTCTCGTCGTCGACGACACTGGCTTTGCGACCGCCAAGGAGTCCGGAACTGTCTTCAGGATTGCGCAGCAGGGCAAATCCTGGGACCTCAGTACGATCGACTTCGACAAGCTCAGGGAGGACTTCAAGATGACCGCCTGCAAGAATATCGAGATCGCCGATTTGCGGGCCTTCCTCGAAAAGAAGCTCAGCGACATGCTCAAGCAGAACCGCACCAGGCGGGACTTTGCGGAACGCCTGCAGGCGATCATCGACACTTACAACGCGGGGAGCACCTCAGCCGATGCAGACTATGCCGCGTTGTTGCGATTTACTCAGGCATTGCGGGAGGAAGAGGAGCGGCACGTGCGGACGGGGCTCACCGAAGACGAACTCGAGATTTACGACCTCCTGCGCAAGGACACCATGACCAAGGACGAAGAGCAGCGGGTTCGCCTCGCGGCCAAGGCGCTGCTCAAACGCCTGACCGCAGAATCCCCCAGGGTGCTCGTCCAAGACTGGTTCAAAGACAGCCAGACCCGCTTGGCGGTCCGCGACGAGGTCGGCAAGGTTCTCGACCTGCATCTTCCCGAGCCGGGTTACGACAAGGACCTCTTCACGCAGAAGCGCGACCAGGTCTTTGATCTCACGCTCGATCTCGCCATCAACCACAGAAAGTGGGCGGCCTAGCCAGGCAGCGGCGCGCCAATCAACACGATTTCATGCGCTCCGAGGTCACGACCATCGAAGGCACGTCATCCCGCCGGGGGCCTTGCCTCTCGCGCCCCGCGCGCTTGAAGACCACGCCCGCCGCCGCCATCCCAGGGCGACCGGGAGGCGGCTTGCTCCCCCTCGTTTCAATTGCACCTGTCACAGGATGAACCATGTCCAATCCGCTCCTCGATCACGTTGGTCTCCCCGCGTTCGCCCGCATCCTGCCGGAACATGTCGAGCCCGCGCTCGATGCCCGGCTCGCGGCCTGCCGCACTGAGATCGCCCGCCTGACCAGCGCGGTGCCGGTCCCCACCTGGGAGAATTTCGTCGAGGCCCTGGAGGAGATGGACGATACGCTCAGCCGCACCTGGTCACCCATCGGCCACCTGAACGGGGTCATGAACAGCGACGCCCTGCGCGCCGCGTACAACGCTTGTCTGCCCAAACTCAGCGACTATGGCACCGAGGTCGGCCAGAACGAGGACCTGTTCCGCGGCTACCAGGCGGTGGCGGCACAGGAGCATCTCGACTCCACCCAGCGCAAGCTGGTGGAGAACGCGCTGCGCGATTTCCATCTGTCGGGTGTCGACCTGCCCGCGGACAAGAAGGCCCGTTACAAGGCCATCAGCCAGGAACTGTCCCAGCTCACCAGCAAGTATTCCGAGAACCTGCTCGACGCCACCAATGCCTGGACCAAGCTGATCACCGATCCGGCACAGTTGGCCGGCCTGCCTGAATCGGCGCTGGGTCTGGCCCGGCAGAATGCCCAGCAGCGCGATCAGGAGGGCTGGCTGCTGACGCTGGATATGCCCTCCTATATCCCGGTGCTGACCTATGCCGACAATCGGGACCTGCGCTTCGAGGTCTACCAAGCCTACAGCACCCGCGCCTCCGACCAGGGACCGCACGCCGGTCAGTGGGACAACGGCGCGGCCATGGAACGGATTCTGGCGTTGCGCCACGAGCTGGCCCAACTGCTGGGTTTCGCCAATTACGCGGAACGTTCGCTCGCCACCAAGATGGCGCCCTCCCCGGACGCGGTGCTGGCCTTCCTGAACGATCTGGCCGACCGCTCGCTCGCCCAGGCCCGTCAGGAACTGGCCGAAGTCCAGGCGTTCGCCCGCGAACACCATGGCATGGACTCCCTGGAGCCCTGGGACCTGACCTACTATGGCGAGAAACTGCGTCTGCACCGCTACCAGATCAGCCAGGAAGAGCTGCGGCCCTACTTTCCGGTGTCGCGCGTGCTCACCGGGCTGTTCGAGGTCGCGCAGCGGCTCTTCGGCGTGCGCATCGAAGAGTCCCAGACCTTCGAGACCTATCACCCGGATGTGCGCTTCTTCGAAATCCGGGATCAGGAGACCCGCCAGTTGCGCGGCCAGTTCTATCTCGACGCCTTCGCCCGCCCTAACAAGCGCGGCGGCGCCTGGATGGATGTCTGTACCAACCGGCTGCACACCGCGCGCTACGACCAGATCCCGGTCGCCTATCTGGTCTGCAACTTCAGCCCGCCGGTCGGCGCCAAGCCCTCGCTGCTCACCCACAACGAGGTAGAGACCCTGTTCCACGAGTTCGGCCACGGCCTGCACCACCTGCTGACCCGCGTGGACTATCCGGCGGTCGCCGGCATCAATGGGGTCGCTTGGGACGCGGTAGAACTGCCCAGCCAGTTCATGGAGAACTGGTGCTGGGAGCGCGCCCCCCTGGACCTTTTCGCCGCCCACTGGGAGACCGGGGCGCCGCTCCCGCCGGAACTCTACGAACGCATGACGGCGGCCAAGAATTTCCAATCGGGCATGCAGATGATGCGGCAGCTCGAATTCGCACTGTTCGATTTTCGTATCCATCTGGAGTACGACCCGGCCCGCGGCGGACGCATCTACGAGATCCTGGAAGATGTTCGCGATCAGGTCGCCGTGGTTCGGCCGCCGGCCTTCAACCGCTTCGCCCACGGCTTCTCGCACGTCTTCGCCGGGGGCTATGCCGCCGGCTATTACAGCTACAAGTGGGCCGAAGTCCTGTCCGCCGATGCCTTCTCGCTGTTCGAAGAGCGCGGTGTCTTCGATGCCGCCACCGGCCGCGCCTTCCGCGAAAACATTCTGGAAAAAGGCGGGTCCCGCGACGCCATGGACCTCTATGTCGACTTCCGCGGCCGCCCGCCGACCACGGATGCGCTGTTGCGGCATTCGGGGATCAGTGCCTGAGATATCGCCATCATAACGGATATCTAACAGATACGCGTGTAGGGGCGGGTTTGAAACCCGCCCCTAGCCGCCTGTCGGACTTTAGGCGATTTCCGAATAAGACGCTATCAAGAATCAAGCTCCGTAGGAGCCCGCTTGCGGGCGACGTGACCTGCCGGAATCGCGTCATTGTGCCCCACCCGTCGCCCGCAAGCGGGCTCCTACGGGTTGGATTTTTCGCGGAAATCACCTTACGTTAGATTGTGGAGCAACAAAAAAACCTTTATGTTGACTCGTACCCTAATCCTAGGGGCTAAGTCCGACAGGCTGCTAGAATCCGGGTATACCAACGCGCGAGGCCAATCGCCATGGGTCAGTCCCAACACCAATCCGGCTCCGGCCCCTTCCGGGCGGATCAGTTGCATGATGGCGACCGTTACGAGCTATCGAACGGCCACCCCATTTATTGCGCCCCCGCCGGGCCGGACCACGCCAGCCGCAGCCTCACCGGGGCGGCGGTAATCGCCAGCGACCCGGACGTGGAATGGGTGGGAGTCGATGCCGGGTTCTCGCCGGAGCCCGGCACCCTGCGGGCACCGGACGTGGCCGTTGCCGCGCCGCCGAGCGGACGCGGATGGATTCCGGGCGTGCCGCTGCTGGCAGTGGAATATGCGAGTGTCGGCCAGGATGAGGCCGATCTGCAGACCAAAATCGGCGAACTGTTGCGCGGCGGGAGCCGCGCTGTTTGGGTGGTGCGGCTCCTGGGTCCGCGCCGGGTCGAGGTCCACCGCCCCGGCGAACCCATGCGGGTGGCGACCCTGGGCGAGTCACTCACCGCGCCCGGCGTCCTGCGCAACCCGGTGCCGGTGGAAGCGCTCTTCGAGCACGCGGTGGCGGAGCAGGCGACGCTCCGCAATCTGCTGCAACGGGCCGGCTACACGGACCTGGAGGCGGTGCGGGACGAGGGACGGGAGGAAGGCCGCGCGGGCCTGGCGAACGCCATTATCGCCCTCCTCGCCGCGCGGGGCCTGGAGCCGAGCGCCGCGGTCAGCGAGCGCATCCAGGCCAGTCGCGACCTGGACCAGCTCAAGACCTGGCTGATCGCCGCCGCGCGGGTGACCGACCCGACACGGATCTTCGACTGACTGAAAGTCGCGCAGCGACCCCGTGGGAGCGGCGTCCCGCCGCGACGGGCCGGGCGCGTACCCGCAATGTTCGGGGTCACCGCGGCACCGCATCGCGGCGGGACGCCGCTCCCACGGAGGATATGCATCGTCCGGGGTAGCTGATGCTCCTGTACGATACCCGCGACGACGCTCTCGTCCCGCGTCGTTTCGCGGTCCTTGAGATGCACCTTCGGAGTCCAAGGCCTCAGCCTTGGACTCCAGCATCCTAGCAGCCTGTTCGGACTTAGCCCCTAGGATTAGGGTATGAGTCAACATAAAGGCTTTTTGTTGCTCCACAATCTAACGTCAGGTGATTTCCGCGAAAAATCCAACCCGTAGGAGCCCGCTTGCGGGCGACGGGTGGGGGCACAATGACACATCCAACCCGTAGGAGCCCGCTTGCGGGCGACGGGGGGGGCACAATGACGCATCCAACCCGTAGGAGCCCGCTTGCGGGCGACGGGTGGGGCACAATGACGCGATTCCGGCAGGTCACGTCGCCCGCAAGCGGGCTCCTACGGAGCTTGATTCTTGATAGCNTCTTATTCGGAAATCGCCTAAAGTCCGACAGGCTGCTAGGATGGACAAGCGCAGCGCAGTCCACCAGCGGCGGCGCGGAGCGATCACGGCCGATCGGAACGATCAAGACCCTCGGCCGCTTCCTTCTCGTCGGACTCCCCACGCAATGTCAAGCGGTAACCGCGGCCACGGACCGCCCAGATCGTCACGGCGTCGATGCCGGCCTCACTGAGCTTGCGCCTGATATGACCGATGTGCACATCGGCAGCGCGGTCAGCCGGGTCCCAGTTGGCACGCTGCACCAAGGCGCCCCGCCCGACCGGCCGGCCCCCGGCGCGCATCAACTGCTCGAGCATCAAGGTCTCCCTCTCGGTCAGTTCAACGGCGTCAGCCACCCCCTCGCAACGCACCTGGCGGGCGCTCGCATCGAGCTGCACGGGTCCGTAGCGCAGCGTCGTTTCCTGGGTCAGCAGGGGTTGCCGACGCCGCAGGACGGCGCGGATGCGGGCGTTCAGTTCGCCCTGCGCAAAGGGTTTGGTCACATAGTCGTCAGCCCCCGCGTCCAGCCCGCGGATGCGGTCCTCGATCTCGTCGCGTCCGGTCATGATGATGACCGCCACCGGGGTGGTGCGGGTCAACTCAACCGCCAGGTCGATGCCGTCCTCGCCGCTCAGGCCGAGATCAAGCAGGACCAGATCGGCACCCTGGCTGCGGTAGAGGCGACGCAACTCGGCGCCGCTGGGCGCCAGCGCCGTCACATAGCCATCGTGCTCCAGACCGCGAGCCACGGCTCTGGCGAAGGGGATGTTGTCCTCGACAATAATGATTCGCGGTGCGTCTGTCATGGTCTAACCCGGCGTCGTTCTCCCTTCCTATCCGCTGAAGCCCGACACTGTTCAGGATAGACCGAGATCCTGTCAACCTGAAAAAAGCGGTTCGCCGGCTCGCATCTTTACACGTCTTTACCATGACTGCCGAGATCCGACACTATCCTTATGTCGCAAACCCGCGGTCAGCGGGTCAACGTCCGCTGTTCCAAGACGCACCGACGCAAGGGAAATCTCATTATGAATCATAACGATAAGATCACTATCAATCGCCCGCACATCGTCGCCGTCGACGACCAGGCGGCATCGCTGCAACAAATCCGCGAGGCATTGGGCGATATGCACCTGGATGGCCGCACTTTCCAGGACCCGCGGGCGGCGCTTGCGGCCATGACGGCGGCGCCCCCTGACGTCCTGATCACCGACGTCTTCATGCCCGGTCTGGACGGCTTCCAACTCGCCGCACTCACCCGACAACGCTGCCCCAACACCCTCATCATCGGCGTTTCGGGCGCGCTCGGCATTGGCGGCGGCCTCGACTGCGGCCCGTTGCGTGACCGGCTCAAAGCCGATTTCCTCTTCGCGAAGCCGCTCGATCCGATCGCCCTCTTCGCCGCACTGGCCTGCGCGCTACGCTCCCCGCTCCGCGCCAACCGCGATTGGAACCGATCCCGGCAGGGGTACCCGTCCTATCCCATGCGCGCCGACACCTGCCCGAACCCCACCAACGTCGCCGCGTCGGCACCCTCGGCGACCGCACTGAGGCAGCGGCGTGAACCCGCTTAGTCAGCGCCGCGACGGCCGGCCCGGCAGCCTCAGCAGCGACCTGCCGCTCGCGTCATTCAGGCAAGTCCACAATCCACCATGAAACTCATCTGCCTCGACGATGATCCCCGCATGGAACCCGCGCTACGCCGTTTCGCGCGGCAGTTGGGCCACGAGGTTCAGTTTCATACCGCCAGCGCAACCTTCAAAGCACAGATCAAGCGTCAAGCGCCCGATCTCGTGCTGCTGGACCTGTCGCTGGGCCAGGAAAGCGGCATCGATATCATCGCCTGGCTCGCCGAAGCTCAGGTCCAGGTGCCCATCGTCCTGCTCTCGGGTCAGGGAGACGACCTGCTCGACACCGCACGACGCATCGCCACGGCGAGCGGTATCCTGGTGCTGGGGGCGGTCAGCAAGGGGCAACTCGTCAGAGACCTGCCGCCCCTGCTGGCCGAGCGCAGCGGCAGCGCGCAGCCCCGGCTCATCCGGCCCGCCGCGGCACCGCACCTGACGTCGGACGAGCTCGATCGCTACATCCGGGAGGGCCGCATCGAGCCGTATTTCCAACCGATCGTCTCCGCCGCCGACCGGCAGTTACGCGGCGCCGAAGTCCTGGCCAGACTCCGCCTGCCCTCCGGACAGATCCTCGGCGCCCCGGCGTTCATTCCGCTGGCGGAAGCCGCCGGTCTGATCCTGCCGCTCACCGCGGCCCTGTTCACCCGCATCATCACCTTGGCGAGTCAGCTCGAGCCCTTGCACCTCGAGTTCCTGGCCGTCAATCTCTCCGCCGCGACACTGGAGCAGCAGCCGACGATCGCCCTCGTCCGGAGCTTGATCGAAGGCTTGGCCGGCCGTTGCCATGTGCGCGTGGAATTGACCGAGACCGCGCGGATCGCCGACTCCCAGCCGGTGCGGGAACTGGCTGCTCAAGTCAGTTTGCTCGGCGCTTCCCTGGCCGTCGACGATTTCGGCACCGGCTATTCCTCCATCCGGGCGCTCACCGAACTCCCCTTCGATACCCTCAAGGTCGACCTGTCGTTCGTCGCCGAGATGTTCGACTCGGCCAAGGCCATGAAGATGCTGATCGCCATCATCGCCCTCGGACACGGTCTCGGTCTCAAAGTGGTCGCCGAGGGCGTGGAAACCGAGGCGCAACGGCGCGTCTTGATCGAGCACGGTGCCGACCTGCTCCAAGGCTACCTGTTCGGGCGGCCGATGAATATCCTTGAGTTCGTGCAGACCCAGGGTGCCGCACGCGGCGCCGCCGACCAGGCGGCCTGAACCGGCGTGTTCCGCGGGCCAACACCACCAGCCGCATGAGGCCGATCGTGACCCAGGGCTTTCAACACCATCGCCTGCACCCCGGCCCAAGAAGCTGTGTACGCGATGGCTAACCGCATCGATGCCGCCTGGCGACAGGTGTCGGCCGCGGCCGGCCGCCGTCAACTGCTCACGCCGGCGCTGGCCGCGGCGGCCATCGCCGGCAACTATTTCAGTTTGCCCTTGTTTTTCGGCGTCGACATCCTGTTCGGCTCCATCGCGGTCTTGTTGGCCCTGGCCTGGCTGGGCACCGGCCCCGGGCTGGCCGTGGCCCTGGCCGGAGGCGCCTATACCTGGCTGCTGTGGGATCATCCTTACGCGTTGATCATCCTGGTCGCCGAGGCCGCGGCGATCGGCTGGCACCGGGAGCGGGCGCGCCGATGCGGGCGGACTCCGCCGCCGCTGGCGGTCTCGGCAACCCTGTACTGGCTGCTGATCGGCATCCCGCTGGTGGTGTTGTGTTATCGCTTCGGACTCGGACTGGGCTGGACCGCGACCCTCCTGATTGCCTTCAAGCAAGCACTCAACGGCATTCTCAACGCCGCCATCGCCGGTCTGATCCTGGTGGGGACAGTGCACCTCGGGCGCCACCGGCCCGGCCTGCCGCTCGCCGAGGTCCTGTTCGGTGTCCTGCTGGCCGGCATGCTGGGGCCCACCCTCCTGATCACCGCCTGGGAGAATCTCGGCATCAAAGAGCGCCTCGAGATCGAACACGCGCAGCATCTGAAGCTCGCGGGTCAAATCACACTCGATCAACTGGCCGCGGATCGCGCGGCCGGCAGCAGCGACGCCGCCGGTCTGCCGACCCCGCTAAAGCGGCTCGGCGAACACCTGACCGCACTGCTGCCCGCGGCAGCCGACCCCCAGGTGCGCCTGGAGTCCGGACCCGCCCTGCCCGCCGCGGCCCCAACCAGCGGCAAACGGCCCCAACCGGGACAGCGCATTCCCACCGCGGCGCCCGGACTCTTTCTTGTGTTGCCCGAGGCCCGCGCGGCCTCGCGCATGGCACTGTGGAGCCAGGCACGCTACCGCATGGACCTCCCCGTGACCACCGCGCCGGGCGCCGACCAACGGCTGGTCTTTGAGTTCAGCGCTGCGCCCCTGATCCATCAGGTGCAACGGCGCGTGACGCACCTGCTCGCGGTGCTGCTGACCCTCGCCCTGCTGGGGGTGGCCACGGCCTACTGGCTGAGCGGACGCATCGTGACGCCCTTGCGGCGGCTCGCGGAGCGTACCCGGGCCTTGCCGACCGCCATCGGCGATGACCAGCCCTGGGAGCCGCCGCCTCTCGGGCTGCTGATCGAGACCCGTCAGTTGACACAGGCCGTCGCGGAGATGGCCAGCTCCCTGGCCGCCGGCTTTCAGACGCTGCGGGAAGAGCGGGATCGGCGTGAAGTGCTGGTCAGGATTCTCTCCGAACAGGGCGAACGCTACCGCCTGGTGGTCGACAATCTCGAAGACCTGATCGTCCGCGTCGACCTGGAGGGGCGGTTCGAGTATGTCAGTCCGTCCTACTGCCGTACCTTCGGCCGTCACGAAGCCGACCTGATCGGCCAATGCTATCTGCCGCTGGTCCACCCGGACGACCAGGCGGACACCACCCGGGCGGTCGCAAGTCTGTTCAGTCCACCCTTTCGATGCACCGTCGAGCAGCGCGCGCAGACCGCCGCGGGATGGCGCTGGCTCCAATGGTCGGATCAAGCCCTGCTCGACGCCCAGGGCCAAGTCATCGGTATCGTCGGCGTGGGCCGCGACATCACCGACCGCAAAGCCGCGGAACAGGCCCTGCGCGAGAGCGAGCAGCGCTTCCGCACCCTGTTCGAAACCATGGCCGAGGGGGTGGTTTACCAAGACGCCAACGGGGCCATCACCGACGCCAATCCGGCGGCCGAGCGGATGCTCGGCCTCTCGTTGGCCCAGCTCCAGGGGCTGGATTCGACTGACCCGCACTGGCGTGCCGTGCGGGAGGACGGTCTCCCCTTCCCCGGCGAGGAGCACCCGGCCATGATCGCCCTGCGCACCGGCACGGACCCGGGCGAAACCGTGATGGGTGTCTTCAATCCATTGGCGACCGGCCCGCGGTTGAGTGATGACACCACCTGGCTGCTGGTCCACGCCCGCCCCGAGAGCAAGCCCGGCGAGACCAGGCCCTATCGGGTATTCACCACGTTCTCGGACATCACCCGGCTCAAGCAGACGGAACATCGCCTCACGGCCATCCTCGAGTCCTCACCGCACGGCATCGTGGAGGCGGACCCCTTGACCTGGCGTCTGCTGTGGTGCAGCGGCTCCATGTTGCGTCTCTTCGGCTATAGCGCGGCCGAATGGGAAGACCAGTGTCTGAGCATGGAAGACCTGCACCCGATCGCGTCCTTGCCCCTGGTTCGGTCCGAATACACGCGGATCGCCAGTGCCGATCTGGCGCCCGCACTCGACCTGCCCTGCCGCCGCCGCGACGGTAGCCTCTTTTACTGCAAGCTCTCTCCCGGTCTGTCGCGGATCGGTAACGACGCGACCCTGATTGCCTTTTTCACCGACGTGACACCGGAGTATCAGGCCCGCCGCGCCGTGGAGCAAACCCGCACCGCACTGCTCAAAGCCCAGGAGATCGCCAAACTGGGGTCATGGGAGCTGGACATCGCCGCCGGTGAGCTGTCCTGGTCGCCCGAGGTGTTTCGCATCTTCGAGCAAGCACCCGAGAACTTCACCCCCGACTACCCGGCGCTGCTGGCCGCCATTCATCCCGACGACCGACCTATGGTCGAACGCGCTTACTGGACCTCCCTGGCCAAACGCACCCCCTATGACATCACTCACCGGCTGCTGCTGCCAAACGGACGGATCAAATGGGTGCACGACCGCTGCGAGTCCGACTTTGCCCCGGACGGCCGGCCGCTCCAATCACACGGAACCATCCAGGACATTACTGAACAAGAAACGGCCGCGCTGGCGCTGGCCGATCAGCAGCGGCGCCTGTCGAGCATCATCGACGGCACCCGGGTGGGTACCTGGGAGTGGGAGATACAGACCGGCGTCACGGTGTTCAACGCGCGCTGGGCCGAGATCGCCGGCTACCGCCTGGACGAACTCGCCCCCACCAGCATTGAGACCTGGAGCTCCCTCGCTCACCCGGAGGATCTCAAGCGCAGCGCGGCACTGCTCGACCGGCACTTCAAGGGCGAGCTGGACAACTACGAATGCGAGCTGCGCATGCGCCACAAGGACGGGCACTGGGTATGGGTGCTCGATCAGGGCCGGGTGATGGAACGGGATGCCGCGGGCGCGCCGCGACGCATGTCCGGCATCCACCAGGACATCACGGCCCGTAAACTGGCCGAGTTGGCCGTGCGCCAGCGTGAATCCATGGTGGGCGAGTTGCTGGCCCTCGCCGCCGAGTTCGTCAAGGTACCCGACCAGGCGATCCTCGCGCTGACCGAGCGGGCGATCGCACGCATCGGCCGTTTCAGCCAGGCCGATCGCAGCTATTGTTTCCGCCTCGACGCGGCGGCGGACACCCTCAGCAACACCATCGAATGGACGGCCGCGGGCATCGCCCCGATGATTGCGCACAGTCAGGCGATTCCACTGACCGCGCTGCCGGCCCTCATGATCCAACTGCGGGCCGGAGCGGCTGTCGTGGTCCCCCGGGTGGCGGACCTGCCCGCCACCTGGTCCAGTGAACAAGCGCTGTTCCGCGCCCAAGAGATCCAGTCGCTCCTCGTGGTGCCACTCATCGTCGAAGAGACTCTGTTGGGCTGTATCGGCTTCGATGCGGTGCGCAACCCGCGGGACTGGTCCGAGGTGGAGGTACACTTCCTGCAGGTCTTCGCCAGCATCCTGGCCGGGGCCATGGAGCGGTCGCGCGCGACCGCGGAACTGCGCGCGAGCAACACCCGCTATGATGAACTGGCTCGTCAAAGCCGCGCCGTCGCCTGGGAGGTGGATGCCGAGGGACGCTTCACCTATGTCAGCCCGGTGTGCGAAGCGGTGCTGGGCTATCAGCCGGCGGAACTGGTGGGAACCTTCTATTACGCGCTGTTTGCCCCGGAGGATCAGGCGGCGATCAAAGCCGCCGCCCTGGAGGTCTTCGCTCAGCAGGCGCCCTTCAAAGACTTCGTCAACTGCTGCCTGACCCGCGATGGCAGCCGGGTCTGGTTCTTGACCAACGGCACCCCGCTCCTGGCCGACGACGGCAGCCTGCTGGGTTACCGCGGGATGGATGCCGACATTACCGAGCGCTATCTGGCGCAGGAGCGCATCAAGGAAAGCGAGGGCCGGCTCGCCGCGGTCTTCGAGAATGCGCCGATCGGCATGGCCCTGGTCGGACCGGACCGGCGGACCACGCTCAGCAACCGCGCCCTGGCAGCCTTCCTCGGGCGCACCGCGGAGGACTTGATCGGCATGCGCTTCGATGACCTGACTCACCCGGACGACCGCGACCTGGATGTCACGGCATTCGACGCACTGATCGCCGGCCGCCAGACCGGGTACCGCATGACCAAACGCTACCTGCACGCGGACGGCCGCACGGTCTGGGGCGACCTGCGCGTGGGCCTGCTGCCGACCCGCCCCGGCGAACCGCCCCTGCCGCTGGGAATGGTCGAGGACATCACCGAGCTGCACGCCGCCACTGAACGTCAGCAGGTTCTGGAAGACGCGATGACGCGCTATGCCGCGCAACTCGAACAACTGGTTGACCTGATCAGCCTGCCGCACCCGGCACCGGAACAGGTCCGCGCCCTGCTGCGCCTGGGTTGCCAGGCGTTGGGGATGGCCGCGGCGGTCCTGGGGATCATCGACGAGACGCACGGACACCTGACGCTGACCACGGTGCGCGACGACGCGCCGACCGGTGCCATCCCCGATCTCAGCCGCGCGCTGCTGGCGGAGACGCTGGCGGAACGGGGCAACCCCCGCCTCGTATCGCCGACGCGGCTGCCGCCCGCCGCGACCATGGCGGGTTTCAACTGCAGTATCCTCATCGCCTTCGACGGCACCCACCCGGACGGATCCCACGCGACCCTGACACTCGCACTCTGGGGGTTTCAGCCACGCTCGCAATTGGACGAACCGGAGCGCCAGATCATCCGTCTGATCGCCCAGCGCATCGCCTCGGTGCAGCGTCAGGAGCAGATCCAGCGCGACCTGATGGAGGCCCGGGAGCGCGAGGCCATCGGCCACCTGGCCAGCGGCGTGGCTCACGACTTCAACAACCTGCTGGGCGTGATCGGCGCCAACATCTACTATCTCGACAGTTGTCTCAGCAACCAGTGCCCGCCCGACGCGGAGGTCCACCAAGTCCTGGAAGAGACCCAAAGCGCGCTGGGACACGCCAAGGTCGTCACCTCCGGCATCCTCGCCTTGAGCCGCGGCGGCCGCGTGCCCTTGGAGGTCGTCGACCTGGAGGAGACCATCGCCGAACTGGAGCGCATCCTGCACCACATCCTGCCGTCCGGCATCGCGCTGCGGGTCACCGTGGCACCCGGACTCACCGCCTGGAGCAACGGCGCCTTTCTCCAGTCGGCGCTGCTCAATCTGGTGCTCAATGCGCGCGACGCCATGACCGACGGCGGCAGCTTATCCATTCAGGCGAGTCCCCAACAGTGGAACGACGACACCCCGCTCGCGGTCGGACACCTGGCTCCCATGGACTGTGTGGATCTCAGTGTCAGCGACACCGGCAGCGGCATCGCTCCCGCCATCCTCCCGCGGATCTTCGATCCCCTGTTCTCCACCAAGGCCGCGCGACGCGGCCACGGCCTCGGGCTCTTCATGGTGCAGGAATTCATCGTCCGCTCCGGTGCTGGACTGGCAGTCCAGTCGACGCTGCATAGCGGCACCTGCTTCCGGCTGCTGTTGCCCCGCGAGGCCGGCGGCGCCGAGCCCCGGAAGGACTGGATGCGCCCGGCCGCCGGCCCCGGCCCGGCGGACCGCCCCAGGCCCCCACCGCTTGACGGTTTGCGGGTGTTGGTGGTCGACGATGATCCGCAGGTGCGCGAAGCGCTCGCCCGACTCCTGACCCTGGAGGGCGCCAGCCTGGTCCTGGCCGAGCATGGACAGGCGTGTTCCGATCTCCTCAAACACGACGGCGCCTTCGATCTGGTGCTCTCCGACATTGCCATGCCGGTACTGGACGGCATCCGCCTTCAGCAGCGGCTGGCGCGGGAGCGGCCCGAGCTCCCGGTCATCCTGATGACCGGTCAGGAGCCGGCCCTGGGCGACGCGCACACCGGGGACAAACCGCCGCTCATCCTGCGAAAACCCCTTGACTCCGCGACGCTGCGGGCGGCGATCCTTGCACAATGTAGAGCCGTCGGACGTGATGACCGGACGTAAGGGCGAGTTTCAAACCCGCCCCTACACCCAGGGTCTGTCTGGATATCAGGGACGAAGACTATAATGACTTAAAACTTCACTCCGGTCGGTCTATGCTCAGCGTCCGCTCGTCCGGCGTGCGTGTCATCGCGGGGCGTTTCGCGGCGGGACGCCGCTCCCACCGGAGAACCCAGTGACCACCGACCAGACCGCCGCCCCCGCGCAGATGGGCGACCTCCAGCCCACATCGGCCCCGCGGGGCCTGTACCGCCACCTGCTCACCGCGGCACTGGCGCTGGCGGCCATCGCCGGCAATCATTTCAACCTCGCCCTGCCCTTCGGCGTGGACTTCCTGTTCGGCTCCATCGCCGTACTGGTGGCCTTGGCCTATCTCGGCACCGGCCCCGGCCTGGTGGCAGCCCTGGCCGGCGGCGCCTATACCTGGCTGCTGTGGGGCCAACCCTATGCACTGATCCTCTTCACCGCCGAGGCCGCGGCGGTGGGCTGGCACCAGGGGTGGATGCGCAAACGCGGGCATACACCGCCGCCGCTGGCGGTCTCGGTCACCCTCTACTGGCTGCTGCTCGGCATTCCACTGGCGCTGCTGTGCCATCGGTTCGGGCTGGGGATGGACTGGAGCACCACCCTGCTGATCGCCGTCAAGCAGGCACTCAACGGCATCCTCAACGCCACGCTCGCCGGTCTGATCCTGGTGGCCATCGCGCTCCTGACCGGGCAGCGCTCCGCGCTGCCGCTGGCCCGGGTCCTGTTCGGCGCCCTGCTGGCCGGCATGTTGCTGCCGACGGTCCTGGTGAGCGCATGGGACAACCGCGAGTTGCGGGAAATCCTGGAAGCGGCGCAGGCCGAGCGCCTGCTGCTCTTCGGCGAGTTGGCGGCACATCAACTCATGATCAACGCCGACGGCGCGACTGATCCGGTGACGATCGCGCGGGAATTTTACGGCATCGATGCGACACTGCCCGCGACCGCCGCGCCCACGGCGCGCCTGGAGCGGGGTGCGGCCTCCCCGCCTCCGCCCCCGCCGCACGGCTGGCTCGCGGATCGACCCCGGCCGGGTCAGACCATCCCTACGTCGGCCCCCGGACTGGAGCTGATCCTACCCGAGGGTCGCTACCCCTCACACCTGAAGCGGTGGCGCCAGGCACGCTACCGCATGGAGATCTCGGACGACACCGCCCCCGTGCTCCTGGACCACACCCTGCCCCCCGGGTGGCGGCTGGTCGTCGCGATCAGCGCCACGCCGTTGATCGATCAACTCCAGGCCTGGTTGGCCCGGCTGCTCCTGCTGTTGCTGGTGCTCGCTTTGCTGGGCGTGGTCCTGGCGTTCTGGCTCAGCCGGCGCTTGGTCACGCCGCTGCATCGGCTGGCGCGGTACGCCCGCGCCTTGCCGCTGGCCATCCGCGAGGATCAGCCACGGCCGCCGCCGGTCCCCGCTCTGCTGGCCGAGACCGGTGAGTTGGCGGACGCGGTGGCGGACATGGCGGACTCGCTGGCCGCGAGCTTTCGGGCGCTGCGTGAGGAACACGACGCGCGCCGGATGCTGCATGAAGCCCTGTCGCGGCAGGAGGCGCGCTTTCGCTTCCTGTTCGAGGCGATGGCCGAGGGGGTCATTGGCGAAGGTGCCGACGGGGCCGTCGCCGAGGCCAATCCGGCGGCCCTGCGTCTGCTGGGGCTCTCGCTGGCGCAACTCCAGGGCCGCGACCCCATCGACCCACGCTGGCAGGCCGTCCGGGAGGACGGCCTGCCCATCCCGACCGCGGGACATCCGCCCCTGGCGGCCCTGCGCTCCAGCCATGACCAGGGCGAGACGGTGATGGGCATCCTCGAACCCCGCAGCGGCGCGCTGCGTTGGCTGCTCGTCCACAGTCACCCTCAACCCGGCGCGCCGCCGGCCGACCCGCCGCGACTCTTCGCCACCCTCGCCGACATCACCCGTCAAAAACAGACCGAGCATCGGCTGCGCACGCTCATCGAAAACGCCCCCCACGGCATCGTCGAAACCGATCCCACGAGCCGACGTTTGCGCTGGTGCAGCGGCTCCATGCGGCGCCTCTTCGGGTATTCGGCGGCCGAACTCGACGCCTTGCACCTCGATGATCTGCACCCGGCCGACGCCCGCGATCGGGTCTTGTCGGAGTTCAACCGCATGATCGAGGGCGACCTCGCGCCCGCCCTCGATCTGCCCTGCCGCCGCCGCGACGGCAGCGTCTTCTACTGCAAAGTCTCGCCGATCCTGACACGGCTCGGACCCGAATGGGCCTTCATGTTGTTCTTCACCGACGCGACCGCCGAATATCAGGCCCGCCGCGCGCTCGAACAGGCGCACGAGGCACTGCTCAAGGCGCAGGACCTGGCCCGTCTGGGGTCCTGGGAGTTGGACCTGGCGACCGGCCGGATCGCCTGGTCACCGGAAGTCTTCCGCATCTTTGAACTGGCACCAGAGCGCTTCGGCGCCTCCTACGAGACCGTGCTGGCCGCCATCCACCCCGATGACCGGGACATGGTCGATCGCGCCTATCAGGACTCCTTAGCCAACCGCACCCCCTATGATCTGGTGCACCGGCTGCGGATGCCGGACGGCCGCATCAAATGGCTGCGCGAACGCTGTGAGTCCGAGTTCGCCGCGGACGGCACGCCGCTGCGCTCACGCGGGACGGTCCAGGACATCAGCGACCACACGGCGGCGGAACTGGCCCTGAGGGCACAGGACCAGCGCCAGCGCCTCGCGGACCTCATCGCCGGCACCCGCGTGGGCACCTGGGAGTGGCAGATCCAGACCGGCGTCACGGTATTCAACGCGCGCTGGGCCGAGATCATCGGCTACCGCCTGGCCGAGCTTGCTCCGACCACCTTCCAAACCTGGATCGATCTCACTCATCCGGATGACATCGAGCGCTGCAAAAACCTGTTACAGAAACACTTCTCCGGCGAACTGGAGACCTACGAATGCGCGGCGCGAATGCGCCACAAGAACGGACACTGGGTCTGGATCCTGTACCAGGGCCGGGTGGTGCAGCGCGACGGCGCGGGCGCACCCCTGCTCATGTCCGGCACCCACCAGGACATCAACGCCCGCAAGGTGGCGGAACTGGCACTGCTCCAGCGCAACGCCATGCTGGACGAGCTGCTCGTCCTGACCGCCGGGTTCGCGACCCCTCCCGACCAGGACATCGACCGCCTGACCGCGCCGACACTCGCCCGCCTTGGCCGCTTCAACCAGGCGGACCATGCCTGTCTGCTGCGCCTCGCTCCAGCGACCGGCACGCTCACAACGGCGCTGGAATGGACGGCGGACAGCCAGGCCCCTGGGCCATGGCAACATCAGGCACGGACGTCGGCCGGGCTGCCGGCCCTCGTGGCCCGACTGCGGGCGGGAGAGACCGTGATGATCCCGCGGGTCGCGGACCTGCCGACGGACTGGTCCGGCGAACGCGAGCACTTCAGCGCCCGAGGAATCCAGTCGGTGCTCCTGGTCCCCCTGGGGACCGGCGACACCCTGCGCGGCGCGCTCGCCCTGGACTGCGTGCGCGACACCCGCGACTGGTCGGCGGCGGAGGTGAACCTGCTCCAGATCGTTGCCAATCTCTTGAACAGCCGGGGCGTTCGCCTTGGCGCACGCGTCCCAGGGCGGACGAATGAGGAATAAGTGAAAGAACGAATCCAATCGTTGTCGTCATCGGAGAAGCGATGCAATAACCAGTTCCGAAGCTGGCCGTGCTGTTCGGGACCGCCCCCTAAAGCGATTGCTGTCATCTAGCAGCCTGTCGGACTTTAGGCGATTTCCGAATAAGACGCTATCAAGAATCAAGCNCCGTAGGAGCCCGCTTGCGGGCGACGTGACCTGCCGGAATCGCGTCATTGTGCCCCACCCGTCGCCCGCAAGCGGGCTCCTACGGGTTGGATTTTTCGCGGAAATCACCTTACGGTCGATCATTTCCCGGAAATCACCTCACCCCCCACCGGCGGCAGCAGTTCGCTCAGGCGCACCGGCGCCAAACCCAGCCGGGCCCGGTAGATGACCCGATAGGCCAGCACCCGCTCGACATAAGCACGGGTTTCAGCGAAGGGAATGGCGACGATCCACAGATCCGCGGGCGTGCACTGCGTCGGCAACCAACGCGCCACCCGCCGCGGTCCGGCGTTGTAGGCCGCGGTGGCCAGGGCGGCGTGTCCGAAACGATCACGCATCCGCGCCAGGTAGTCGCTGCCCAGGCGCAGATTCAGCCCCGGCTCCAGAATCTGCGTGCGGCTCGGCGCCGCGAGCCCCTGCCCGGCCGCGACCTCACGCGCGGTGTCGGGCATCAACTGCATCAGCCCCAAGGCCCCGGCGTGCGACGCCACGGTCGGATTGAAGACACTCTCCTGACGAATCACCGCGTAGATCCAATCCTCCGGCAGGGCGGTCTGCCAAGCCAGTTCCGCCACCACCTCACGATACGCGAGCGGGAAGCGCAGCACGAGATCGTCCCAATAATCGGTCCGGGCCAGGGTGAAGATCGCCTGATCATGCCACTGCAGCCCGTCCGCCACCACGGCCGCGGCCAGCAGATCCGGCGTCTCCAGATCGCGGGTCAGCAGGCGCCACTCGCGGCGCATGTCCGCGTCCCGTCCGACCCGGTCGAGCGCGCGAATGCGCGCCACGGCCGGCGCGGCGACGATCCGCCGGACCCGCGCGGGCTCCGCCGGAACCGGGCGGGGCTCCAGCGCATAGGGCAGTCCCAGCCGATCCGCCGCGAGCATCCCCCAGAAGCTGCGTTGTCGCGCGGCCAGCCTGAAAGTCGCCGCGGCCGCCGCGTCCTCGCCCAGGGCCGCCTCCGCGCGCCCCTGCCAATACAGCCAGCGATCCCCTTTCTCGGGCAGCTCCGGCATCCGCCGCACCCAGGCGGCAACCCGCTGCCAGTCGCGCCGCGCGATCCCGGCACGCAGGCGCTGCTCCTGCTCCGCCAGATTATCCCGGTGCTCCGACAGCCGATCCCAGACCGCCAGACCCGCGGCATCGCCGACCTGATCCAGCCCGCGACCCACCCCGGCATGGGCCAGATTCCAGGCCGCCGGGTCCGCCTGGAGCACCTGCGTGTTCGCCTCCAACACGCGCGCCGCGCCGCGCGGATCGGTACGGGCAAGCCGGCTGATCCCGTCGGCCAACATCGCGGCGCCCAGCGGATGCGGACCCCAGGGCTCACCGGGCTTCAGCAGCACCGCGGGCTGTTCGCGCAGGGCCAGCCAGCGGGTCAGCCAGGGCCGTTCCGCGGCGGGCAACTGGGCACCCAAATGACGCGCGATCCCCAACTCACCGGCCTCCATGGTCAGCCGGATACGCCGCCAGACCAACTCGGTGCTCAAGCCGCCGCGGGCGCGCCAGGCGCTGAACACCGGATCGCAGGCGGCGGGCTGCGACTGCGCCACGAGCCACAGGGGCTCCAGCCGCGGCGCGGTGAGCGCAAGCTCCGCCTGGCCCGTCTCCACCAAGGCGCGCAGGTACAGACACTGCCGCTCCACCGATTCATCCGCGCGATAGACCCGCGCCAGTTCCGCCCAGCGCCCCGCCGCCGCCAACCGCTTCACATAGGCGCCGCGTAAGCGCTCGGTCGGCGGCGTCGCGGGAAAGGCGTCGAGCAAGGCCTCGATCTGCGCATCCGATGCCGTATCCAGATTGCGCTCCAGGTCCGCGACGCGCGTGTAAGGGTCGAGCGGATCGGCACCGGAATCCGCACCGGGGTCGGCGCCGGGGTCGGCGCCGGCCGCCGCCTCGACAGCGGCGGGGACCCGCTCGGCGGCGACCCCTCCCATGGGGTCGGGCGGCGGCACCCAGGCGAACAGCCAGCCGACCGCGGCGGCCGTCACAGCGAGTGCGGCGACACCGAGGACAACCGCGGCGGTGGGAGACATCAGGGTCTTCTTGCTAGCGCGCACCGGTAAAGAGACGCATGTGGAGGATGGACCAGATTTGCGATATGGGGTAGGGCGACGCGATATCATAAATAACGAGTGAAGGACAAGTGAAATACAATCGTTGTCGTTGTCGTTGTCGTTGTCGAGTTTATGATATCCGCCAGGATGCCGACATCGAGTCGCTTCTCCGATTACGATTACGATTACGATTACGACAACGACAACGACAACAACCGGGACGCCAAAGGGTTATCCTGATGGAGTTGTTTCGCTTATCCCACCACGGGACATTCCCCCCGCCCCCGAGGACTTCATGCACCCAGAACTGCGCCACCTCAGTGACCTGCTGCGCGCCACCGCCGCCGCCGAGATCATGCCCCGGTTTCGCCATACCCGTTCCAGCCGCAAGACCGACGGCAGCCTGGTGACCGAGACCGACCTGGCCGTCCAGGCGCGGATCACCGCCGCCCTGGCCCGCGACTATCCCGGCATACCCCTGCTCGGTGAGGAACAAACCGCGGCGGAGCAAGCGCATTTGCTGGACTCCGCCGGGCGCGCCGTCTGGGTGCTCGACCCACTGGACGGGACCAGCAACTACGCCTGCGGGTTCCCCGGCTTCGCCGTCTCACTCGCCCTGATCGAGGGCGGCATCACCGTCCAGGGCGCCATCCTCGACCCGGTCCGCGACGAGTGTTTCTGTGCGCTGCGCGGCGGCGGTGCCTGGTGCAACGACGCGCCGATCCGACCCTTCGCCCCCGGCCCAGCGCTCGACGACTGCCTGGCCGCCATCGATTTCAAGCGCCTGCCGCCCGAACGGGTCCCGTCCCTGTTGCGCGCCGGCGGCTTCCGTTCCCAGCGCAACCTGGGGGCGGTGGCGCTGGAGTGGTGCTGGCTCGCCGCCGGGCGCTTTCAGCTCTACCTCCATGGCGGGCAGAAACTCTGGGACTATGCCGCCGGGCGCCTGATCGCCACCGAGGCCGGGGTCCCCTCCCGGCTCTACCAGCCCTACGGCAGCGCTCCGGCGGAAGGGCTGGACCTGGGCCAGCGGCTCGCGGTCGCCGCGGCCAACCAGGGACTCCTGGATCAATGGCTCGACTTCATCGCGCTACCGTTGCGCCCGCGGTAAATCTTGAACTTGATTCGCGCCCGGTGACCCGCAGTTTGACCCACACTGAACCAGCAACCGACCAGAGCGCTCACCACGAGGACCCCGACCGATGAACCAAGACCCCCGCGGTCTGAACATGGAACTCGCCAGCGGCATCGCCGCCTTCGAGTCCAAACAATTCTCCCGCGCCGCCGGGTTGCTCAGTCCACTCGCCGCCGAGGGTGATCCCGAGGCGCAATACCGGGTCGCCATCATGGCGCAAAACGGACTCGGCATGCAGGAAAACCCGACGCTCGCGCTCCGGTATATGCAGGCCGCGGCGACCGCCGGACTGGGCCTCGCCCAGCACGGACTCGGCTTCATGTACCTCGAAGGCGAATGCGCGGAACAAGACCCGGCGCAAGCCGCCCTCTGGTTTCGCAAGGCGGCCGAACAAGGTCTCGCCGGCTCCCAGACCACGCTCGCGATGCTCTATGAACAAGGCCGCGGCGTCCCTCAGGATCAAGAGGAAGCCAATCGGCTCTACCGCCTCGCCGGTTTCGATGAACGCTGACCGCGGGCGCCGATCCGCGTCGCGCGAGCGGCACGCCGAGCGGTCCGGTTAGACGGAACGGTTTTCGGTTTTTCGTTGTTCGTTAATGCCTACCACGCATCGGGTTAGGAAAACGAAAAACCGACAACGACGGGCACAATCGCTGTAGAGGACGATTCCATGGGTGAATCAGCAATCCGATCCGCACCGGGCCCCTTCCAGGCCAATCAGTTGAAGGACGGAGACCGCTACGAACTGTCCGGCGGACACCCGATTTATTGCGCTCCGGCGGGGCCGGAGCACGCGGGCCGCAGCCTGACCGGAGCCGCGGTGATCGCGAGCGACCCCGACGTCGAATGGGCCGGGGTCGACGCCGGCTTCGCACCCGAGCCGGGAACCCTGCGGGCACCCGACGTCGCGGTCGCGGCCCCACCCGGCGGTCGCGGGTGGATCCCAGGCGTGCCGCTCCTGGCGGTCGAGTACGCTGGAGTCGGGCAAGATGAGGCTGACCTTCAGACCAAGATTGTCGAATTGCTGCAGGGCGGGAGCCGCTACATCTGGGTCGTGCGGCTGCTGGGTCCGCGCCGGGTGGAGGTTTATCGTACCGGCGAACCGATGCGGGTCGCGACGATCGGCGAGTCACTCACCGCGCCCGGTGTGCTGCGTAACCCGATCCCGGTGGAGGCGCTGTTCGAGCGCGCGGCGGCGGATCGGGCGGCGCTGCGCAACCTGTTGCAGCGGGCCGGCTACGCGGATCTGGATGCGGTACGGGAGGAAGGGCGAGAGGAAGGACGGGAGGAAGGTCGCGGCGAGGGCATCGCCGATGCGATCCTGACACTGCTCGCGGAACGCGGCTTGACGGCGGCACCGGACCTCGCGGCACGCATCCGCGCCTGCCGCGACCGCGACCAGCTCAAAACCTGGTTGCTGGCGGCAATGCGAGTGACCGATCCCGCCGCCCTGTTTGATTAGGCGGAATTTTGCCCTGGCGCCCCCGACCGGTGTAACCTGTCGGGTCACAGCAGCAACCAAGACCCGCGCATGCGATGACCATCAAGTCCGACCGTTGGATCCGCCGTATGGCCGTCGAAAACGGCATGATCGAGCCCTTCGAGCCCGGACAGGTGCGCGAGGGTGAGGCCGGGCGGGTGATTTCCTACGGGACCTCGAGTTACGGCTACGACATCCGCTGCGCCGACGAATTCAAGATCTTCACCAACATCAACTCGGCCATCGTCGACCCCAAGAACTTCGACTCCAACAGCTTTGTGGATCTGAAGTCCGATGTCTGCATCATCCCGCCGAACTCGTTCGCGCTGGCCCGCACGGTGGAGTATTTCCGGATTCCACGCGATGTCTTGGTGATTTGTCTCGGGAAATCGACCTATGCCCGGTGCGGTATCATTGTGAACGTGACCCCGCTGGAGCCGGAATGGGAGGGTCATGTGACCCTGGAGTTTTCCAACACCACCACCCTGCCCGCCAAGATTTACGCCAACGAAGGGGTGGCCCAGATCCTGTTTTTCGGAGCCGACCAAGTCTGCGAGACCTCGTACAAGGACCGTTGCGGCAAGTATCAGGGACAGCGCGGGGTGACCCTGCCCAAGTCCTGAGGCAATCGTTTAAGCCACGGGAGCCCAGGGAACCAACCCCATGAAGTTCGACCGCCCCACCATCCTGTTCCTCTTGCTGGCGGGTTTCTTCATCGCCAACGCCATCATCGCCGAGTTCATCGGCGTCAAGATCTTCGCGCTGGAAGAAACCCTGGGGCTCGCCCCCTTCGACTGGAACCTGTTCGGCCAGTCCGGGTCACTCAACTTCACCGCCGGCGTGCTGTTGTGGCCGGTGGTCTTCATCATGACCGACATCATCAACGAGTATTTCGGCAAGCGCGGGGTGCGCTTTCTGTCGTATCTCGTGGTCGGATTGATCATCTATGCCTTCGTCTTCGCCTATCTGGCGATCGGCCTGACACCCGCGAGTTGGTGGGTCGGTATCCAGGCCAATCAGGGCGTACCGGATATGCAGGCGGCCTTTGCCGTGATCTTCGGTCAGGGACAATGGATCATCGTGGGGTCGGTCACCGCGTTTCTGATCGGCCAGATCATCGACGTGACCGTCTTCCACCGGGTGCGGCGGGTCACCGGAGACCGGATGGTATGGGCCAGGGCCACCGGATCGACTCTGATTTCGCAACTGGTGGACAGCTTTGTGGTCCTCTATATCGCCTTCGTGCTCGGCCCGCAACAGTGGCCCACAGAGCTGTTCCTGGCGGTAGGGACGGTCAACTATGTCTATAAGTTCGTGGTCGCCATCGCACTCACGCCGTTGATCTACCTGGGGCGGGCGTTGATCGACGCCTATCTGGGTCCGGAGCAGTCACGAACGCTCAAGGAACGGGCCGCGGCGGGCGCCTAAAGCGATTCCCAGGAATTCGCATCCCGACCGCGGGCCTCGCGCCGGGTGCGTAGTCAGGCCATCCTGGCCTGACACCGTCAGGGCTGGAAGCCCTGACTACGCACGGCGCCGCGCCATCACGGCGGCGAGCCGATCGAGTTGCTGGGACCACCAATACGCGGCAGCCGGGTCCTGAGTCGTGGGCAAGGACCACAGCTTGATAGCGGGGTGGATCTCCAGCATGGAAAGTGCCGCGCTGGGGTCATCGCTGATCACGGCACCCGAATCCAGGAACCACATGTTGCCCCATTGGAAGGCGTGATCCATGATGGTGTGACCGACCAGCACCAGTTCGACCCCGGCAATCTGCCTGCTGGGCAGACCGCGCCACGCCTGATTGGCGCTGCCGCGCGACCAGAGTGCGGTCTGGCGGACCACACCGCGCCCCAGCTCCAGCGCCTCCAGGAGTTGCGGCCAGTCACTGGTCCGCTCCACGTCCGCATGGATCAGACCGATCCGCCCCACCCCCGTCACCAGGTCCGCCGCCCAAGGCAAGGCCTCGACCCGGCCGCGCACCGCGGGATCATCCCAGGGGTAATCCAGTGCCCAGTCGCCGCCGTTGACGATCCATTGCAGCCAAGTCTCATCATCAACGATGGCGTCGAGCATCAGTTGCTCGTGGTTCCCGCGGATGGCACGAAACCAGGGTTGTTCAAGCAGATCCAGACATTGCGATGAAAACGGACCGCGATCGATCAGATCGCCCAATGACCAGACCAGATCCTGTTTCGGGTCGAACCCGGCGCTGTCCAGCAGTCGTTCCAGCGCATGCACCATACCGTGCAGATCGCCGACCACGAAAACGCGGCCCGGGTGAGCGGACAAATCGACATGTTCGACGATCGACACGGGTTATTGGGTCAGGGCAATCGCCTAACAGCTCGGTCAGTGGGACACGGTGACCGCTCCCGCGGCGCCCTTGGGCGATGCGCGTCGGCCGGTTGGCCGGGCAGAACAGACTTGGCTGCTCCCGCCTTGTGGAGCATACGCGCCGCGCTTCAGCCATGAATGTATGTCCCGTAAACCCGGGATGCAAACAGGTCAGACGAACGGCAGGTCAGAGCACCCTTGCCGGAGCCGGGCCTTTCAACGCCGACCGGGGATGTCCGCCTCCCTGACTCCGACCGATGATCTCCCCGTAGAACGCCAGCATCCGGTCCGCCATCACCGGCGCGGACCAGGACTTGGCATAGCGGCTCGCCTCTCGTCTCAACCCATTCCGCAAATCCGGATCGGCGAGGACCCGCACCACCTTGTCGGCAAACTCCCGCTCGTCCTCGCGGGCGATCAGACAGCCACCGCCCTCCTCCAGTACCTCCGCGGTGCCCATGACCGCGGTGGAAACCACCGGCACACCCAGGGCCAGCGCCTCCAGCAGCACCAAGCCCTGGGTCTCGGTGTTGGAGGCGAACACGAAGACGTCACCGGCGCGGTAACAGTCCTCCAGTGCCCCGTCGCGATTCAGATAGCCGACGAAACAGGTGTGGCCGGCAAGCCCCAGCGCGCGCGCCTGGCGCTCCAGTGAGCCCCGCGCGGGACCCTCCCCGGCGATCACCATCAGCACGTCCGGGATCTGTCGCTTGACCTCGACCAGCATCCGCAACAGAAAATCGATATTCTTCTCATATGCGAGGCGCCCCACGTGCACCATCACCGGACGGCTCGGCGCGATCCCTTGTCGGGCGCGAAAGGCGGCCCCATCACCGCGGCTGAACTGATCGAGTTCGATCCCCGTGGGGATCACGGCGGCCGGGGTCTTGACTCCATAACGCTTGAGGACCGCGAGCATGGCGTACGAGGGCACCGCCAGGGCATCAACATCGTTGCACTGGGCGGCCGAGAAATACCGTGCAGCCAGCCGCAGCCAGGCCGACGGAATCAGCGGGACATACTTGTCCAGGTACTGCTCGAAAAAGGTATGGTAACTTTCCACCGTCGGGACACCGAGTCGGCGCGCCAAGGCGACCCCGCTGTAGTGGGCGATGAACGGCGTATGGATGTGCACCAGATCGAAACCCCGACGCGCCAGGCCCGCGCGTTCCCGCCGCAGCGCACGCACACGCAACACGCGATCTTCCGGGTCCAGCGGCAGATACCGGGAGGGAATGCGGATGACCTCGAAGGGCTCGGGCGCCTGCTGGCCGTAGTCCGGGGCGATCAAGGTCACCTGATGGCCCTTGCCCACGAACGCGCGGGCGAAGGTCTGGATCGAGGTCGAGACCCCATTGACCCGCGGGAAGTAGACATCGGAGATCATGAGTACGCGCATGGAAGCTTGAGTGCTCCTGGTCATCGGCAAATCTTGAAATGGTAACGGTTCGACGCCGCCCGCCTGATTAAGGAATCATGACATGACCAGATACACCAGGGACACCAGACCCGCGATCGCCGCCCTGCTCGCCGCCATCATCGCCGCGCCCTGGACCGGCCGGCCCGCGCACGCGGCGCCGGCCCCGACCTTGTGGGGCTATGGGGTCAAGTCGTGCGGCGACTTCGTGGCCGCGGCGCCAGGCGCTGATACGCCGGCCGCGGTCGGCAGCGAGGACTATCTGCGCTATCGGGAATGGCTGGCCGGGTTGGTCACCGGGATCAACCTGGCGACCGCCTCGGATGTGCTGCGCGGGGCCGAACTGGAGGCCGCCCTGGGGCGCATCCGCACCCACTGCAAGGCGCATCCGAGTGATGATTTTTTCAATGCTAGCATGACCTTGATTCGCACGCTCGGCCGCGACAAAAGCCCGGCCGGCAAGGGGAGCAAGAGCGCGGCCGACTGACCATGAGGTAACAAGTATGACTGCCACGAGTTACGAAACAGACGTCGTTGCCTGGTCGAGCGAGCAGGCGCGGCTGATCCGTGCGGGACAGTTCGATCAGCTTGATCTCGAACATATTGCCGAGGAAATCGAAGACGTGGGCAAGAGCGAACAACGGGAACTCGCCAGCCGCATGGCCGTGTTGATTGCTTACCTGCTCAAATGGCAGTATCAACCGGAGCGTCAAAGCACCAGTTGGAAACGCACCATCAAGGAGCAGCGCCGGGCACTCGCCTTCCATCTCAAGCAAGTCCCCAGCCTGAAATCCAGACTCGCCGATCCTGAATGGCAAGGGGCGATCTGGGCGGATGCAGTCACGCTCGCCATCAATGAGACCGGAATGGGTGGATTCCCTGACGAGTGTCCCTGGGCGCTTGTGGATATTCTCGCGCAGAACTGGCTGCCGACCGCTGGTTGAATTTCGTACCACGCGAGATCAACCTCCGGGAACCCGGGCGACGCAACCGGAGGCCGACGCTTTAGCGGGCGGCGGTGCCGCGTCCGGCTGAAGCCTCGTCGTTCCGACGTGTTACTGAAGCCCCATCAAGAGACCTCGCCCAGCCGCTCCAGCATGGCATTGAGCCGATCGAATTCATCGCGGGTACGGACCGACTCAGACATGTCGTATTGGATGCCCAGGTAATAGATCAGGCGGCCGACTTTGTCGAATAGCGGTCGAATGGTGAAGCGGTTATAAAACATGGTGCCATCCTTGCGGTAATTACGCAGGGTGACGGTCACCCGCTTGCGCTCACGAATGGCCTCACTGATCCGCTCCACCTGCGGCTGATTGCGATCGTCGCCCAAGAGAAAGCGGCAGTTGTGTCCAAGCATCTCCGCGCGATCATAGCCGGTGATCAACTCGAAGGCAGCGTTGGCATAGACCAGCGGGTTGTCGGGCTGGTTCGGGTCGGACAGCGTGATTCCATTGACACAGGTATCCAGTATCTGCCCGAGCACATGAGGGATCAGCCCCGTGTCGTTGTCGATGATGAATTCCATGATTTGCTCGTGATGGATGGACCCGCTTGCGATCAGGCGATTGGCGGAAAATCACCTACCAGATCGCGCGGGATTTTCGTTCTGCTGCAAGGAGCGCTAACAGGCGCATAGTGGAGCGCTGCAACGGTTATCCCAACGCCGACGAACGCTCCGACGCCGACCGCACCGTCAACCAAATTTCCCTGCGAAGGTTGACAACAACCTGCGGTCAGCTAGGATCCCCGGTTTTCGCCCTGCGTCGGCCTGCTCCCCGGCGCCGCCGCCGGGCCTTGCCCGATCGTCGTGACCGGCAGCACGCGCCCGTCGCGACCCGCCGGTCACACCCGGCCAACCAAGGACCCATGTGCATGCCCGTTCGCGATGACCATCCGCAGATCCGTCACGACTGGACCCTCGACGCGGTCGAGGCGCTGCTCGATCTCCCCTTCAATGACCTGCTGCTCCAGGCCCAGCAAGTTCATCGCGCCTGTTTCGCGCCCAATCAGGTTCAGGTCAGCACCCTGCTGAGCATCAAGACCGGAGCCTGTCCCGAGGATTGCGGTTACTGCGCACAGAGCGCGCACCATGAAACCGGCCTGCCGCGCGAACCCCTGCTGCCACTGGAGGCGGTGCTGACCGCCGCGCGCGACGCCAAGGCCCAGGGCGCCACCCGCTTCTGCATGGGAGCGGCCTGGCGGCACCCGAGCGACAAGCACCTGGACCAGGTGGCCGCCATGGTGACCGCCATCCATGACCTGGGTCTGGAGACCTGCGTCACCCTCGGGATGCTGACCGCCGGCCAAGCCCTGCGGCTCAAAGCGGCGGGGCTGGATTACTACAACCACAATCTGGACACCTCCCCCGAGTTCTACGGCCAGGTTATCAGCACCCGCACCTATCAGGATCGGCTGGAGACCCTGGAGCACGTGCGCGCCGCCGGCCTGAAGACCTGCAGCGGCGGCATCCTCGGGATGGGCGAATCGCGGCGCGACCGCGCATCACTGCTGCGGCAACTCGCCAACCTGCCGGCGCACCCCGAATCCGTGCCGATCAATCTGCTGGTTCAGGTCGAGGGCACCCCGCTCTTCGGCACGGCCCCCCTGGACCCGCTGGAGTTCGTCCGCACGGTGGCCGCCGCCCGTTGCCTGATGCCGGGCTCCTATGTGCGGCTGTCCGCCGGCCGCGCGGCCATGAGCGATGAACTCCAGGCACTGTGCTATTTCGCCGGGGCCAACTCGGTCTTCTACGGCGAGCGCCTGCTCACCACGCCAAACGCGGCGTCCGACCGCGATCACGCGCTCTTCGACCGTCTGGGCCTGCGGGTCGAAGCACTGGAACCGGAACGCCGGGAGCCGGGCGGTTGTCATCGGCCCCACGGCCACCCGCATGCCTGACCCACTGCGGTCCCGACGCCTTGACAGGCGGGCGACGCGAGGCATCCGCTCATGCCGCCGGTAGATCCCGCGCTGGGCCTCAGGGCCGACCTCGAGCACCGGCGCGCCGCCGGGCTCTACCGGCAGCGGCGCGTCCAGGGCGGCCCTCAGCAACCCCAGGCCCGCACCGACGGCCGGCCCATGCTCGCCTTCTGCAGCAACGACTACCTGGGCCTGGCCAATCACCCGGAGGTGATCGCCGCCCTGCAGCAGGGCGCGGCGCGCTGGGGTGTCGGCAGCGGCGCCGCCCATCTGGTGAACGGCCACAGCGCCGCGCACCAGGCCCTGGAAGAGGCCCTGGCCGAGTTCACCGGGTATCCGCGCGCGCTGCTGTTCTCCACCGGCTATATGGCCAATCTGGGGGTCATCAGCGCACTGGCCGGACGCGGCGAGACCGTCTTCGAAGACCGCCGCAACCACGCCTCACTGCTCGACGGCGCCCTGCTCGCCCGCGCCACCCTGCGCCGCTACCCCCACGCCGATGCCGCGGCGCTCGCGCGGCTCGCGCAGACCGCAGGGGTGCGACTGATCGCCACCGACGGCGTCTTCAGCATGGACGGCGACCTGGCCCCGCTGCCCGACCTGGCCGCGATTGCCGCCCAAACCGGCGCCTGGCTCCTGGTCGATGACGCGCACGGACTCGGTGTGCTCGGCCGCGAGGGACGCGGCAGCCTGGATCACTGCGGGCTCGCTACCGGGCAGGTGCCGATCCTGATGGGCACCCTGGGTAAGGCACTGGGCACCTTCGGGGCCTTTGTCGCCGGGTCGCACGATCTGATCGAGAGCCTGATCCAGCGTGCCCGCCCCTATATCTATACCACCGCCAGCCCGCCCGCCCTGGCGGAGGCGACGCTGGTCAGCCTGAGCCTGGCGCGCCGGGACGACTGGCGGCGCGAACGGCTGCACGCGCTGATCGCGCGCTTCCGCCACGGCGCGGCCCAACTCGGCCTGCCGCTCGCGGACTCGCCGACCCCGATCCAGCCGATCCTGGCCGGCAGCAGCGCCCGCGCCCTGGACTGGAGCCGGGCGCTGGAAGCGGCCGGCATCCTGGTGACCGCGATCCGCCCGCCCACGGTCCCCGCGGGCACGGCGCGGCTGCGCGTCACCCTCAGCGCCGCCCATACCGATGCGGATCTGGACCGGCTGCTCGCGGCACTGGCCGCGTTGCCTGGTCTGGATTCAGCCGTCACCGAGAACACGAGAACAAAGATCAGCCGCACATGAACGCCACGCGACGCCCATTGAACAACCCCGCGGAGTCCGCATGAACACCTTGGCCGAAGTCATCGGCGCCCTCGACACCCCGGAGAATACCACGGACAACGATCTGGTCCTGCTCCACGGCTGGGGCATGAACGCCGCGGTCTGGGACGCCTTGCCGGCGGGCCTCACCGCCGATCGGGTCCAACACCGCATCGAGCTCCCCGGCCACGGGGAAAGCCCCTTCGATCCCGCCTGGGCCGCGGGCTACGGATGCCTGTGGCGCTGGGCCGACGCCTGTTTGGCCGCCGCGCCGCCGCGGGCGGTCTGGCTCGGCTGGTCACTCGGGGGCCTGGTGGCCCTGGCCGCCGCCTTGCGGGCACCCAAGCGGGTGCGCGCGCTCATCCTCATGACCACCTCCCCACGCTTCATCCGCGCCGCGGACTGGACCCCGGCTATGCCCGAGTCCACACTGGCCCAGTTCCATGACGGCCTGCTCGCGGACCCCGCCGGGACCCTGAGCCGCTTCCTGGTCACCCAGGTCCGCGGGAGCGACCATGCGCGCGAGGTGCTGCGCACCCTGCGCCATGAACTGGCCCGGCGCCGGGCGCCCCACCCGGACGCCCTGGCGCTCGGCCTGGACCTGCTGCGCGACGAAGACCTGCGCGGCCCCTTGCCGGACCTGCGCTGTCCGTCCCTGTGGCTGTTCGGTAGTCGCGACACCCTGGTGCCGCCGGGCGTCGCCGAGCGGGTGGAATTGCTGAACGACAAAGCGCGGACCCAGGTCATCCAGGGCGCGGCCCATGCCCCCTTCCTCTCCCATCCGCGCGAAACCGCTGATGCCATTCAGTCATTCCTGGCGGGACTCGACGACTAAGAAACCGTTCACGAATATGCGAAACCAATCCATTATGGAAGGATGATTTGGCTCCCACGCTCCAGCGTGGGAGCAAGTCGCGACGCTCCGGCGTCGCCGTGGCGTCACCGGCCGCTGGAGCGGCCGGACGGCATTCCCACGCTGGAGCGTGGGAACGAGAAGAAATCGCCTTAGTCCATTTCTACAACACCCCACGAGCATGACCCCGCCACCCATCGACAAAAACCGCGCCCGCCGCGCATTCGAGCGGGCCGCGCCCGGCTACGACGCCGCCGCCGTGCTGCAACGGGAGATCGCCGACCGCCTCCTGGAGCGGCTCGACTATGTCCGCCTCGAACCCCGGCGGGTGCTGGACCTGGGCGCCGGCACCGGCTACGCGCTCGACGCACTGCGCCGCCGCTACCGCGGGGCTCGGCTGATCGCGCTCGACTTCGCACAACCCATGCTGCTGCACGCCCGCCGCCGCGGCAGTTGGCTGCGTCGCCCTTTGTGTGTATGCGGCGACGCCGAACATCTGCCGCTCGCCGACGGGGCCGTCGAGCTGATCGTGTCCAACACGACACTCCAATGGTGCAACGACCTGGACGCCACCTTCACCGAGTGCCTGCGCGTCCTGGCCCCCGGCGGCCTGCTGATGTTCACCACGTTCGGTCCGGATACGCTCAAGGAATTGCGCGCCGACTGGTCCAGCATCGACGGCTATTCGCACGTCAGCCCCTTCGCGGACATGCACGATGTCGGCGACGCGCTGGTGCGGGCACGCTTCGCCGATCCGGTGATGGACAGCGAGCGGCTGACGGTCACCTACACCCGGCTGCGCGACCTGATGCAGGACCTGAAAGGCATCGGCGCCCACAACGCCACCGCCGAACGCCCCCGCGGGCTCACCGGCCCCCGCCGCCTGGCTGCACTCGAATCCGCCTACGAAAGCCGGCGCCGCGAGGGCCGGCTGCCCGCCAGTTATGAGGTGGTCTACGGACACGCCTGGGCGCCCCAGCAGAAGCCCATGGCCGGCGGCATTGCCGTCCCGGTCAGCGCCATTGGTCGGGGCGGCAGCCGACGGGGTGTCTGATGCGCGGGGTCTTTGTTACCGGCACCGACACCAACTGCGGCAAGACCGAGATCAGCCTGGCCCTGATGGCCGCCTGGCAGGCACGCGGTGCGCGGGTGCTCGGCATGAAACCAGTCGCCTCCGGCTGTCACCCGAGCCCCCAGGGACCTTACAACGCCGACGCCCTGCGCCTCCTGGCGCAAGGCAGTACCGCCGCGCCCTATCACCTGGTCAACCCCTACGCCTTCGTACCTCCCATCGCCCCCCACATCGCCGCCGGCCGGGTCGGCGTGGAGATCATGCTCGAGCCTATCGTCGGCGCCTACCGCGCCCTGAGCGCCGGTTGCGATCTGGTGGTGGTGGAGGGCGTCGGCGGCTGGCGCGTCCCCTTAAGTCCCACCCTGTCGGTCAACGATATCCCCAAGGCCCTGGACCTGCCGGTGATCCTGGTCGTCGGACTCACACTCGGATGCCTCAACCACGCCCTGCTCACGGCGGAGAGCATCCGCGCCCAGGGCAGCCCCTTGGCCGGCTGGGTCGGCAACGGCATCGACCCGGAACTGCAAGCCGGCGACGAGAACCGCGCGACACTCGCCGCACTGCTGGGTGCACCCTGCCTCGGCGTCATCCCCTGGCTGGAGCGGCCCATGCCGGACGCCCTGGCCGGATTCCTCCATCCCGAATTGCTGGAATGACCCTGCGGGGCGAGCGGCGATGCCGGGCACTGGCTTCCGGCACCCTGCAAGAATGACGTAACACACTGATTTCATGTAAAACCCCGGATTACCCGAGCCAGCCGCGCGGAAACCATGTCAGAATCAGAGCGAAATCTCAGCTATACCGTGTCAAGCGCAGTGGGCATCGCGGGCCTTTCGGTCCGGGGCTATCAATCGGGGACGTCATGAGTAAGAAACCAGTTCTTATTGCCGTGAGCATCAAGGATCGCGTCGCGCGGCAACTTGCGTGCGGGATGCTCAGTTCCGCCGGGGCGAGCATCCAGATCTGTGATGACGCGGCGGCGATCCTGCAGATCGCTGACGACCTTCAAGCGATTGTGCTGGGCCTGGCCCCCGTGGTCGATGAGACCGTCGACACCCTGGTCATCTTGCGTCAACGTCTGGCGACCCTGCCGATCTATGTGATCACGGACGCCGCCGGGCAGCGGCACGCCAAACGCGTCAAGTCTTTCGGCGCCACGCAGGTGATCCCTCACGAAGAGTTGCAGCAACGCGTCGGTCCACTAGTGCAACAGGTCGCGCAGGTCAATCAGATCGATGACTTGAGTGTTCGCTCGCCGGGATGGGCGGCGAACAAGATCGATCAGGGTTATGAGGTGCAATCCATGGACATGGAGACCTGGTTATCGATCCCTGGAAACCGGCGCCTGCTTGGCCTGGAGGAGCCCGCCGCCGTGGCCGAGGATGTGGCCGATGTGAATCCGGTCGACATGGATTCGGTCGATGTGGATTCGGTCGACGTGGATTCGGCCGATGCGTTACCGCAACGCGAAGAGCAACCCACCGCCGAGCGGATGCCGAAAGTACCGGTCCAGCCGTTGCCGCCCTCCACGCCCAGGGACGCGGCGCCAGCCGCGCCGTCACGCGCCCCGACCGTTTCCGCGAGTCATCTCGGGCCTCCACCGGAGCCTGCGGTCGCCCCGCCGCGGCCCGACCTGTCCGCGGTCACCACGGGGGAGAGTGACAGCGTGCCCTGCAGTCTCGCCGACTGCCCGCGCCTGGTACGCTGTCGCGAAGAACACGACATGCAAAACGCCGCGATTCTGGAGACCCACATCCAGCGTGAGAAGCGTCTTCTGGAAATGAACCAGACGTTTCGTGACCGCCTGCAAGCCGAACTCCGGACCGAGTGGAGCCAACTGATCGATCAGCGGATCGCCGCCGGCGAACTGAAGTCGGAGCGGGCCATGAACGAACGTGTCCGACTGGGGATCGCCGCTGCCACGCGGCGCCTCCTGCTCCTCGGTGCGCTGACCGGATCGATCGCCACCCTGATCATCCTGGGGATCGCCCTGGCATGGCGTCTGTGGTCATAGCGGCACGCCGGGCGCGCGGCGATTCGGCATCCCAAGAGCCGCGACCGGACGCGTCGGTCGCGTGCCGCTGGTGTCGAGGCGCATCCGCCGTCACTCTCGGACCCACGAAAATCGAGCGAACGAACACCGATGACCCCTGATCCAGCCAGCATCGAGACCGCGCAATTGCGCCGCCAGACGCCGGTCGCCACCGCCGCGCAGTCAGTCGGCGACCTCGAACGCCGGATCCGCGAACTGCTGATCCGCCAGCACGAGCTTGAGATCGAGAATGAGCAACTGCGGGAGTCGCGAGCGGATCTGATCGATATCACCGAACGTAAACAGATGGAAGAGCGCTTGCGAATCAGCGAGGAACGGTACCGGCTATTGGCTCAGACTGCCGTTGATGTCATTTGGACGATGAATTTGGAAGGCAGGTTTACCTTTGTCAGCCCCTCGGTGAAAGAATTACGCGGCTTTACGCCGGAGGAGGTCATGCAGCAAACATTTGAAGACATCTTCACGCCCGTTTCGCTGGCCCTGGTACAAGAGCAGTTCAGTCGATTTCTTGCCGAGTTACAGGCCGGCTTGCCACTGGGGACCATGCGGTTGGAGCTTGAACATAAGTGCAAAGACGGCTCCACCGTCTGGACCGATGTGATTGCCTGCTTGCCGATCAGTGCCGACAGCACTTTTCTGGAAATCCTTGGCATCACTCGCGATATCAGCGAGCGCAAGCAGGCGGAAGCAGTGCAGCGCCAGCGCCTGGCGGAACGTTCACGGATGCAGGAGCGCGAACAGTTGCTGCAGGACCTGCATGACGGCTTTGCCTCTCAACTGGCCAGCGCTTGCCTGCGCAATGAGTACAACATGCTCACCAGCGCCGAGATGGACGAGTTGCTTCGTGAGTGTCTCGATGACCTGCATCTGGTCATCGAAACCTTGGGTCACGAGGATCTCAATCTGAATGACGCTATCGCCGACTATCGCTATCGCTGCGAGAGGCGTTTGTCCGGCCTTGGGGTGCGGGTCGACTGGGAGATCGCGCTGTCGGCCTGCCCGCCGTTGGAGCAGCGGACACTGCTGAATGTGCTGCGTATCCTGCAGGAGAGCCTGAACAACGCGGTCAAGCATGCCCAACCCCGACAGATCCGGATAGCCGCCGGGTATCATCCGGATGGCGAGTTGCGGATCGCCGTGTGCGATGATGGCATCGGGCTGCCCGCCGTCCCCAAGATGGGTCGTGGTTTGGCGAACATGCAACGACGGGCGCGCGACATTGGCGGCCTGCTTGATTTCACCCCGCTGGAACCAGGTACCAACGTGTCCCTGACCTTACCTCTGAGCCCGGCGCCAACCCCAGCCTCATGACAGTCCATGCTCCGGCGTCGGTAACACGCGGTAGATCCTTGAGATGATGTCCTGTTTTCGTGGAGGTCGCGGGGACAGCGCAAAACCGCCTGGATGGCGATTTTGCGCGCCGAACCTTCCTGTACCCGATCTCCCTGTCCCGAACATCCCTGTCCCGAGCGTCCCTGTCTCCAGCCTCCTCGTCCCGAACGTCCCTATTCCCGACGGATATACCTTGAATTGTTGCGTGTCCGTCCTACATTCCAAGGCGGTCTGGGTGAGGCGCACCGCTTTTCAGGTGCCTACGATTCCTGGTCAATTTTGATGTGGCGCGCGCTCCGCGTAAACCCCATATCCATAGGTGACGGCACCCATATTTATGGGTGAAGTGGGTCATGTCAGCCTCCAAGGAACGATCTGCAAGGAACCGTCCACCAAGGTATCCGATAAGCAAGCATGTCTTCAGCGACTCCTATTCACGCATTGCGACAGGTATTGGTGGTCGAGGACGATCCCTACTTTCAACGCGCCATCGGCGAAGCGGTGGGCCAATTGGGGTCCCCGTGGCTGGTGCATGGCTGCAGAACCGGAACCGCGGCCCTGGCCTGCTGCAACGCCCCCGCGGCCCGCCTTGACCTGGCCCTGGTCGATCTCGGTTTGCCGGACCTCGACGGCATCGATGTCATCCGTGCCGTGCATCTTCGCTTCCCCACCGTGCCGATCATGGTCATTTCAGTCGTCTCCGCCGAAACGCGGGTGCTCAACGCCATTCGCGCCGGTGCGCTCGGCTATATCCTGAAGGGTGATTCAAGTATTTCGATGACGCGCGCCATCGAGCAGATCATGGCGGGAAACTATCCGATCAGCCCGAAACTGGCGCGTTATCTGTTCAAGCTCGCCGGACAAGGGCCGGCGGCCGGCGCCGCCGATCTGCCCCGGTTGACGAGCAAGGAAACCGAACTGCTGGAACACCTCGCGGGCGGCAAGTCCTATGGTCAGGCGGCCGCCGCGATGGGCGTGGCGCTATCAACCGTCCAGTCCTATATCCGCAACCTCTATCGCAAACTCGATGTCCACTCCCAAACACAGGCGGTGTCACGGGCACGCGAGCACGGGCTCCTGTGAGGCATTCGCAGCCCACGGCGAATGTGCGCAATTGCCGGGTTCAGGTTCAGCTGCGGTGCCCGAGTTCGGTCAGCATCGCATCCAGGGCTTCGATTGCCACCGGTTTAACCAGATGCAGATCGAACCCGGCGTCCTGCGAATGCTGCCGATCGCTCATCTGGCCGCGTCCGGTCACCGCCACCAGGGGAAGGTGCCGATACTGCGCCCGTGCTCGGATGTGCCGCGCCAGTTCGTGCCCATCCATGCCGGGCATACCGAGGTCGATGATCGCCAGGTTCGGGGGGTAATCGTCAAGGATCGCAAGGGCGACCGGGCCATCGTAGGCGACCCGCACCTTGGCCCCCCGCAACCCGAGCAGCAGGGCCAGGCTATCGGCGGCGTCGCGGTTGTCATCCACGATCAGGATACGCAGTCCCTTGGCCGGATCGGTCACGCCACAGTGTCCGGAGGGGCTCGGCAACGGCGCCGGATGCGCCGCCGGCAGGTACACCACGATCTCGCTGCCGCGCCCTGGCCCGGCACTGTACGCCTCAACCCGGCCGCCGTGCAGGGCGACCAAGCCCTGCACCAGTGACAGCCCGATCCCCAGTCCGCCCTGGGCCTGACGCTGCTCGCTGGCGCCCTGATAGAACAGGTCAAAGATGTGCGGCAACAGTTCGGCGGAGATGCCGACCCCGGTGTCTTGCACCGAGATCCGTACCTCGGTCCCGTCCAGCCGGGCCGTGACCCGGATATCCCCTCCAGCCGCAGTATACTTGGTGGCGTTGTTGAGCAGGTTGCCCACGACCTGGGTCAGACGCACGGGATCGGCGTGAAGCCACACCGGCTCGACCGGCAGCATGACCGCCAACCGCTGGCTGGCCGCCAGGATCGACGCGCGCACCGTCTCCACCGCACTATCGACGATCGCGGAGAGCTGGACCCGCTCTTTGCGCAGATCGAGCTTGCCGCGACTGATGCGCGAGATCTCCATCAAGTCGTCGATCATCCGCACCAGATGGGCGAGCTGACGCCCCATGATCTCTTGGGCTTCGCGCGCGAGCGTGTCGTTGGCACCCCGCAGACGCAGGATTTCGAGTGCATTGCGGATTGGGGCCAGCGAATTGCGCAATTCGTGTGCAAGGATGGCGAGAACGATGTCCTTGCGCCGATCACTCTCGCGCAACTCCTCGACGGCGGCGGCGGTCTGCTCCCGCGCGGCCGCTGCCTGGGCCATCAAGGCGACGACCTCCGCCTGGGAGGTAAGGAGTGCCTGTCGTTGCTCGACCAGCCGGGCGACCAGGGCGGGGGCGCCTTCGCGGATCGCCCGCAGCGTCTCCTCGGCTTCGTCGAGCCGCAGCCGCAGCGCGGCGTTCTCTACCTGGAGGCAGGCCTGGTCAGCATACTCGGCATCGTACATGGCGTGTTCATCCGGTCCGCGGTGTCTGGCCGTCCTTGGTCCGCAGGTCCAGGCCCACCAAGACCCGCTGCTGATCGGCCAGATCGCCGATCAGTCGGCGCAACGGCAACGGGAGGTGCTTGATCAAGGTCGGAGACCCCAACGCAACACGGCAGATTCTCAGAGGATCCGCAGGCTGGGTCAATGCGTAAGACTACGCACCGATCAGGACTCTGGCTAAGCACTAGAACAGATTGAATTATAAATAGAAATTATACTAAGTCAGCATTGTTTCGCCAGTTGACTTGTCACTACTCGCTACTGAACCGCGCCGGATCCAGCAATCGTCGAGTCTGCCGGGGCCGATCTCATCCAAGAACATCGCATACCGCACGGGGCGCGGTTTAGGGCATCGCGCCGGCGGCGATCTCACCCGGTGCGAGGCCCAACTCGCCGGTCGCCGCCAGCTCCGCGAGTTCGCCCAGGACGGCCCGCTCCAGAATGGTGATGTGAGCGCCGTGGATCGCGATGATGCCGTCATCGGTCAGTTGTTTGATGACCCGTGAAAAGGTCTCGGGTTTCACTGACAGCCGCGACGCCAGCACCCCCTTGCGCACGTCGAGGGCAAAGGCGCGCCGGTCTTCCGGACAGTGGGCGAGCAGATAGCGGGCGACCCGACTCTTGGCGGTGTGCAGCGTCAGGTTATCGATCTCCCCGACCAGCCCCCGCAGGCGCCGGCTCAGCGCACCCATGATGACGAAGCAGGTATCCATCGACTCCCGCAGCATCGCGGCGAAGTCCTGGGCATCGATTGCGATCAGGACGGTGGGCGCCAGCATCGCCGCGCACACCGGATAGCGGGGGGCCTTGAGGAACATCAGGGCCTCGGCGAAGGTCTGGCCGGGCGAGACGATCTCGATGACCTTTTCGGCCCCGTCCGGCGAGAGTCGAAAGAGACGGACTTGACCCGACTCCACCAGATAGAAACAACGCGCCGGATCGCCCTGACGGAACAGCCACTGTCCCTCGTCCAGGCACTGGCGGACGCCACGAGCGGCGACCCGCTGCAACTGGGCATCGCTGAGTTCGGACAGCAAGGGGGTGTTCCGCAAACTCTCGATCATCGTCCGCTCCGCAGCAAATACCGGGTCGGCGCGTCCCACCGATCGGGCGAGTAACGAAGGGAATAAAAAACCGCCCGAGCTAGACCAAATATTCGGAAAAGCTTCGGACGGTCACGGCGACAGTCGGAGAAACCGAGCTAACCACCTGATCTAATTGGCGCTCCCTAGGGGTTTCGAACCCCTGTTACCGACGTGAGAGGCCGGTGTCCTAGGCCACTAGACGAAGGGAGCGGTACGGATGCGAAGAAGCGCGTATTATACGGAGTTCCCGCCGCACAACAAGCGGCGGTTACACTCAGTCGATGTCAGGCAACCGTCGAACCCCACTCCAGACCTGTAAGGACTCCCCGATCACGTGATGCAGGAATACGACCCCGAGGCACCGCGCACCTCCACCGCGGCGGGTCCGCTGATCGTGCCGCGCCCCGAGCACAACATCTCACGCGCCAATATCAGCGAGCAGGCCCTGAAGGTGCTCTACAAATTGAAGCAGGAAGGCTTCGCTGCCCATCTGGTGGGAGGCGGCGTGCGCGACCTGCTGTTGGGCCACGAGCCCAAAGACTTCGATGTGGCCACCGATGCCACCCCTGAACAGGTTCGTCAGGTCTTTCGCAACTGCCGTCTGATCGGCCGCCGGTTCCGTCTCGCCCATGTGCACTTCGGCCGCGAGATCATCGAGGTCGCCACCTTCCGCGCCGGCGGGGCGGACGATGTGGACGCGGAGCGCCATGTCGAGAATGGCATGATCCTGCGCGACAATGTGTACGGATCCATCGAGGAGGACGCCCTGCGGCGGGACTTCACGATCAACGCGCTCTATTACAACATCAATGATTTCTCATTGATCGACTACACCGGGGGCATCAACGATCTGCGCAACGGGCAGTTGCGCCTGATCGGCGACCCCACCCGACGCTACCGCGAGGACCCGGTGCGGATGCTGCGCGCGGTGCGTTTCGCCTGCAAACTCGGGTTCGCGGTGGAACCCGACAGCGAGCGCCCCCTGTTCGAACTCGGGCACCTGCTCGGCGACATCGCCGCGGCCCGCCTGTTCGACGAGTTGATCAAGCTGTTCCACACCGGCTACGGGCTCGAAACCTTCGAGAAACTCCGTCATTACGGACTCTTCGGATATCTGTTCCCGGCCACCGAAACCTGCCTGGCGCAGGAGGACCACGCCTTCCCCATCACCTTCGTGAGCCGCGGCCTGCGCACGACGGACGAGCGGATTGCGCAAGGCAAGCCCGTGGCGCCTTTCTTTCTGTACGCGGTCCTGTTGTGGGAGCCGGTGCGGCAACGTTACGAACAACTCCTGGCCAAGGGGACGGTGGACACCGACGCGATGCTGCAGGCGGCCGACGAGGTCTGCGCCCGCCAGCAACCCCTGGTGTCCATTCCGAAACGTTACTCGCTGCCGATGCGCGAGATCTGGTATCTCCAGTTGCGCCTGCTGCAGCGCGACGGCAAGCGGCCGTCACGCCTGATCGGTCATCCCCGCTTCCGCGCCGCCTATGACTTTCTGGTGCTGCGGGCAGAGGCCGGGGAGGCCGATCCGGAACTTGCCGATTGGTGGACGCGCTATCAGGAGGCCGACCCGGCGAACCGCACGACCATGATCGAGGGCAGCGTCAAACGCAAACGCCCGCGGCGGCGGCGTAAGCCCGCGGCGGCCAGCCCGATCGCGGGGTAGCGATGGCGCGACCTGAGCGACATCCGCCGGTCATGGCCTATATCGGACTGGGCAGCAACCTGGCGGATCCGCAGACGCAGGTGTTGCGCGCCCTGGACGAACTCGCCCTGATTCCCGGCTGCACCCTGTGCTTTCGCTCCTCGCTCTATGCCACTGCGCCGGTCGGCCCGGTGGCACAACCCCAGTTCATCAACGCGGCGGCCTCGATCGCGACCACGCTGACACCGCCGGCACTGCTCGCGGCGCTGCAAGCGATCGAGCATGCCCATGGCCGGGTGCGCGACGGCGTCCGCTGGGGACCGCGCAGTCTCGACCTGGACCTCCTGGTCTTCGGTGAACTCACGCTGAATACGCCCGCTCTGGTCCTGCCGCATCCCGAGATCGCACGCCGCGCCTTCGTCCTGGTCCCGCTCGCTGAGATCGCGCCGTCCCGGCTCCTGATCCCCGGGCAGGGGCTGCTGATGGATCTGGTCGCCGCCCTCGATGGCCCGTACGATGTCCAACTGATTCCGGATCAGGCCGGACAGGTTTAAGGTGATTTCCGGGGAAGGGGCTACCGACGTGTTGGGGCGACTAAAGTCGCCCTTATATCCGCCGTACAGCGATAGCCTTTGTACCTGATATCCAGACAGACCCTTGGTGTAGGGGCGGGTTTGAAACCCGCCTCTACGTCCGGTTATCACGTCCGAATGCCATGTTACGGATCTTGCCGGCATACCCAGTCGGGATGTTCATTTCCGGCAATCGCCTAAACCGACTGGCGCGCCTGCGCCGCCCGCATTATCCTTGCGGCTGTCTGGGACACCCGCACCCGACCGAATGCCATAGCGCCCGCTGCGACCACCCCCGCGATCCAACCCGGAGTCCCCCCAATGCCCGCCGCGCCGATCTCAGTCGCGACGCTCGCCGCCATGAAAACCCGCGGCGAGCGCATCACCTGTTTGACCTGCTATGACGCGAGTTTTGCCCGACTGCTCGATGCCGCCGGCCTGGACGTCCTGTTGGTCGGCGACTCACTCGGGATGGTCCTGCAAGGACACTCGACCACGGTACCGGTCACGGTCGATCAGATGGTCTACCACACCGCGTGCGTAGCGCGCGGTCGCACCCATGCCCTGCTGATCGCCGATCTGCCCTTTCTTGCCTGTGCCACCCCGGAATGGGCGCTCACCCATGCCGCCCGCCTGATGCAGGAAGGCGGCGCACAGGTCGTCAAACTGGAGGGCGGCGCCAGCGTGGTGGAAACGGTGCGGCGCCTGACCGAACAGGGGGTGCCGGTCTGCGCCCACCTCGGGCTGCTGCCCCAATCAGTCAACCGCATCGGCGGTTATCGTTTTCAGGGGCGCGACCCGGACTCGGCCCAGCGCATCCGCCAGGATGCCCTGGCACTCCAGGAGGCCGGTGCCAGTCTGCTGGTATTGGAATGCGTACCGGCCGCCCTGGCCGAGGCCATCAGCCGCGCGCTGACCATCCCGGTCATCGGCATCGGCGCCGGAGCCGGATGCGACGGCCAGGTGCTGGTCCTCCACGACATGCTGGGCTTGAATTCCCGGCCGCCGCGTTTCAGCAGGGATTTCCTGAAAGGTCAGGGTGCAGTGTCGGAGGCGCTCGCCGCCTATGTGGCGGCCGTCAGGGCCGGCAGTTTCCCCGGTACCGAAGAAACGCCCTATTAAACAACAAATACTATCGTTGTGATCTGGCTCCCACGCTCCAGCGTGGGAGCAAGTCGCGACGCTCCGGCGTCGCGTGGCGCCACTGGCCGCTGGAGCGGCCGGACGGCATTCCCACGCTGGAGCGTGGGAACGAGAAACTGAGGAATCCGAGGCCCCCCCAATGCACATCGTTGAACTACTGGATGACCTGCGCGGCCAGTGCCGCGCCTGGCGGGCCGCGGGCGAACGGATCGCCTTCGTGCCAACCATGGGCAACCTCCACGAGGGCCATATCACCCTGATCCGCGAGGCGCGCAAACACGCGCCGCGGGTGGTGGCGAGCATCTTCGTCAACCCGCTGCAATTCAGCCCCACCGAGGATTTAGCCGCCTACCCGCGGACCCCGGAACGCGACGCGGCGCTGCTCACCGACGCCGGCTGTGACCTGCTGTTCACCCCAGGCGTCGACACCATATACCCGCACGGACAGGAGACGCACACCCGGGTCGAGGTGCCCGGGGTCAGCGACCTCCTGTGTGGAGCGAGTCGGCCGGGCCATTTCATCGGCGTGGCGACTATTGTCTGCAAGCTCCTGAACATGGTCCAACCGGACCTGGCGTTGTTCGGGGAAAAGGATTTCCAACAATGCCTCGTCATCCGCCGGATGGTTGCGGACCTGGCGCTGCCGGTGGCCATCATCACGGTGCCCACGGTCAGGGAAGCGGACGGCTTGGCCATGAGCTCGCGCAACGGATATCTTACCGCCGCCGAGCGCGCGCGCGCGCCGGTGATCCACCGGGCCTTGACCGCCGCGGCCCAGGAACTTTGCGCCGGGACAGCACCGCCTGAGGCGGAGGCCCAGGTGATCGCGGCCATTGCGGACGCGGGGCTGCGACCTGACTATGTCAGTGTGCGACGGGCCGTGGACCTGGGGCAGCCGACCGCGGCGGATCGGGATCTGGTCATTTTGGCAGCGGCCTATCTGGGCCGGGCGCGACTGATCGATAACCTGCGCCTGATTCGGCCGAACTGATGACTGCTTGAGCCATTTGACCACACAAACGATGGTGCGGCGCAGCAAATTCTGCGCTAGAATCTTCACCTATCTGCAATAAATCGGGTTTTTTTACGGGATTTCAGGCCCTAACGACCCCCCGGCCCGAGCGGCCAAGCGGAGGACAAAACACATGCAACTGACCTTGCTGAAATGCAAGCTGCACCGGGCCTGCGTGACCCATGCCGAAGTGGACTATGAGGGCTCCTGCGCGATCGACGAGGAGCTGCTGCGTCTCGCCGGCATCCGGGAGTATGAGCAGATCCAAATCTATAACGTCACCAATGGCGAACGCTTCACCACCTACGCCATCCGCGCCGCGGCCGGCTCACGGGTGATCTCGGTCAACGGGGCAGCCGCGCACCGGGCAGCCCCCGGTGATCGGGTGATCATCTGCGCCTACGCCGGGATGAGCGAACAAGAGGCACGACTCTTCAAACCCGCCCTGGTCTACCTGGACGAGGCCAATCGGGTGACCCGCACCGGCGAATCGATCCCCGCGCAGGCCGCCTGAGCGAGTGATCGACGGGGCGATCGTGTGGGCCTTGATCGTAATCCCGGCCAGCGGCGTGCGTAGTCAGGGCTTCCAGCCCTGACGGTGTCAGGCCAGGATGGCCTGACTACGCACCCGGCGAGCCCAATGCCAACCGCGCCCGGATATCAGCCCGGCGCCGCCTCGTTCACCCCGGACGTGGCAATGCGCCGATCGGCGATAGCCTCCTCATAGAGGCGGACGTAGGAGCGCGCGCTGGCCTCCCAACTGAAGTCCCGCGCCATCCCGGTGATCGCCAAGGCGCGCCAGCCGTCCGGATTGCCGCGGTACAGCGCCAGCGCCTGCCTCAGCGCCTGCCCGAGCGCGGCCACGCTCGGCTCCTCAAACAGGAAACCGGTCGCGGCCCCGGCCGCCAGCGTCTCGGCGCCGGCATGAACCACCGTATCGGCCAGGCCGCCGGTGCGGTGAACGATCGGCGGCGTGCCGTAGCGCAAGCTGTAAAGCTGATTGAGCCCGCAGGGCTCGAACCGCGACGGCATCAGAAAGGCGTCACAGCCGGCCTCGATGCGGTGCGCGCGCGTCTCGTCGTAACCGAACGCCACCCCGACCTGACGCGGACGCTCGGTCGCCAGGGCCTGGAGCGCCTCTTCGAGCGGCCGCTCGCCGGAGGCCTGGACCACGAACTGCACATCCGGATCCTGCAGCAGCCCCGGCAGGACGCCGAGAATCAGGTCCAGCCCCTTCTGTTCCACCAGGCGGCCCACATAACCCATCAGGAAGGCGCCTTCATTGCGGGTCAGCCCGAACTCGCGCTGGAGATCCAGCTTGTTCTCCGCCTTCAGATTGAAGGTCGCCGCCTCATAGTTCTGGAGGATCAGCGGATCGGTGGCGGGATTCCAGTCCCGATAGTCGATTCCGTTCAGGATGCCGGAAAAGCGTGACCCGATCTGGCGCAGCAGCCCTTCCAGCCCGCAGCCGCCGCGCACCGTGCGCACCTCCTCCGCATAGGTCGGGCTGACCGTGTTCACCCGATCCGCGAACACGATCCCGCCCTTGATGAAGGACATGCGCTGATGGAACTCGAGCCCGCCCACGCTCCACAGGGCCAGTGGCAAACCGATACGATCGAAGGTTGCGCGGTCGAAGAGCCCCTGATACGCCAGATTGTGAATCGTAAAGACGGTCGCCGGGCGCTCCGGAACACCATGCAGCAGCGCCGGGGCGAGCGCGGTCTGCCAGTCGTTGGCATGCAGCACATCGGGCCGCCAGCCAAGCGCGGGCAGCCCCGCGGCAAGCTGCGCCACGACTCGGCTGAACAACAGGAAGCGCTCCGCGTTATCGCCCCAGTCGCGCCCGGACAGGTCGGTATAGGGATTGCCCTCACGGCAGAAATACTCAGGCGCATCGACCAGATAGACCGGCACTTCATGATCCGGCAGCCGGCCCTCGATGATACGCACCGGGCCCTTGGCCCCCGCGATGGCAACCTCGCAGAGCGCGCTGGACTCACGTAGCTGTCGTGCGGCACGCGGATAGCCAGGCATAATCAACCGGGCGTCGTGCCCGAGATCATGCAGGGCGATGGGCAAGCTGCCGGCCACGTCGGCCAGGCCGCCGGTCTTGATCAGGGGGTGCGCCTCACTGCTGGCCACCAGGACCCGCAGGCCGGCCAGGCTCGGGTGCCGATCGGGTGATTGGTCCATAACGGGTCCCTGCATCTGGCAGGACGCCGCGGGCGTCCTTGGGGTGGATTGGGGTTGCCACCAGATGTGGCAGTTTTTTGACGACGGCCACGTTAGCACATTTTTCCTTCGTCGAAAGGGGCTTCCATGTTGGATTCATGCACCATTGTCATCTTCGGGGCCACCGGCAACCTGGCGGGTCTCAAGCTCCTGCCGGCACTCTATTATCTGGAGGCGGCGGGGCACCTGCATCCGCAGACCCGCATCCTGGGCTGCGGCCGTCGGCCCTGGTCGGATGCGCAGTGGCGCGACGTGGTCCAGGGCATGCTGGCCGCGCGGATCAAGGGCGGCCCGCAAGCGGCGGTGCTGGAGCCGCTGCTGGCCCGCCTGCATTTCGCCGAGGGTGACCTGGAGACCCCCGCGGGCTATGCCGAACTCGCCCGGCGCTTGCGCGACGAAGCGCAGTTCCCGAACAACCGGGTCTTTTATCTTGCCATCGCACCGCATCACTACGCCATCGTGGCGGAGCAACTGACGGCGCGGGGACTGCACGCGCAGGACCACGGCTGGTCCCGCCTGGTCGTGGAAAAACCCTTCGGCTTCGATCAGGAGAGCGCCCGCATCCTGGACCAACACCTGCGCCGCTGCTTCACCGAGGACCAGGTCTACCGGATCGATCACTATCTCGGCAAGAACACGGTGCAGAACATCCTGGTGTTCCGCTTCGCCAACCTCATGCTCGAACCCCTGTGGAACCGCAACTATATCGATCATGTGCAGATCTCCCATGCCGAGTCCCAGGGCATCGGCGAGCGGGCGGGCTTCTATGACGGGGTGGGGGCGCTGCGCGACATGATTCAAAGCCACTTGTTGCAGTTGCTCACCCTGGTCGCCATGGAGCCGCCGCCCAGTCTGGACGCCGAGGCCCTGCGCGATGAGAAGGTGAAGGTGCTGCGCTCGATCCGGCCGATCCCGCGGTCGGCAGTCCACGCCCAGGCGTTGCGCGCCCAGTACGCGCCGGGCCAGGATTCCCAGGGCAAGGTGCCTGGGTACCTGGAAGAACCGGGGATTGCCGCGAACAGCACGACCGAGACCTACGCCGCACTCAAGCTCTATATCGACAACTGGCGCTGGCGCAACGTCCCCTTTTACCTGCGCACCGGCAAGCGACTGACCGGCACCAACTCCATGATCGCCATCCGCTTCAAGCACCCGCCGCAGCAGTTGTTCCAACCGACCCCCATCACACGGCTCAAGCCAAACTGGATCCTGCTCAACCTGCAGCCGCACGAGTGCATGCGCCTGGAACTCCAGGTCAAGCAGCCGGGGCTCGAGATGCGCACCCGCACCGAACGTTTGGACGCCTCCTCCTGCACCCTGTCTCCCGAGCACAACGAAGCCTACGAGGCCCTGATCCTGGATGTGATCGCCGGGGATCACACCCACTTCCTGCGTGCCGATGAGGTCAACTGGGCTTGGCAGGTGGTGGACCCGGTGTTGCAGTTGTGGGCCACCGAGCGGGACTACATTCCGACCTACGCTGCCGGGTCCTGGGGACCGGCAGAGGCCAGCCGGCTGTTCGATCGGGAGGATCAGGACTGGCGCAACGGGCTCGACGACGCCGACTGAAGCGGCCCAATTGCGGCCAGCCTGGAACCACCGGTCGTGCTAGGCTTGGCACGCTCCGCACGGGGCTCGGACAGCATCGACCGAACCAGAATACAGCCTTCGGACGTGATAACCAGACGTAGGGGCGGGTTTTAAACCCGCCCCTACACTAAGGGTCAGGTACGAAGGCTATAACGCTACCGCCAACAAGAGTTACCAACCAAAGGAGAAGCCCATGTCGCTCGTCACACAGACCCCCCAATGGCAGGCCCTGGAACGGCACTGGCAGCAACTGAAAGACACGCGGATGCGCGACCTGTTCGCGGCCGACCCCAAGCGCGCCGCGGCCATGACCCTGTCCGCCGCCGGACTGCGGGTCGACTTCTCCAAGAACCTGATCGAGCCCCAGACGCTCAAGCTCCTGTTCGACCTGGCGCAGGCCGTGGATCTGCAGGGCTGGACCCGACGCATGTTCGCGGGCGACCAGATCAACAACACCGAGCAACGGGCCGTGCTCCACGTGGCCCTGCGCAACCGGTCGAACCGGCCGATCTATGTCGATGGCGCGGACGTGATGCCGCAAATCAACGCGGTGCTGGAACGCATGGCCGTATTCGTCGCGCAGGTCCGCTCCGGCGACTGGAAGGGTTTCACGGGCCGCGCCATCACCGACGTGGTCAACATCGGTATCGGCGGCTCCAACCTCGGACCCAAGATGGTCTGCGCCGCGCTGGGTCCTTACCTCAGCGACACGCTGCGCGTCCATTTCGTGTCCAACATCGACGGCACCCACCTCGCCGAGACCGTCCGCCATCTCGACCCCGCCACCACCCTTTTCGTGGTGGCCTCCAAAACCTTCACCACCCAGGAAACCATGACCAACGCGAACAGCGCGCGGGACTGGACCCTGGCGGCGCTGCAGGACCCGGCGGCAGTGGCCCGTCACTTCGTGGCCGTGTCGACCAATGGCGACAAGGTCGCGGAATTCGGTATCGACACCGCCAACATGTTCGGCTTCTGGGACTGGGTGGGCGGACGCTACTCACTGTGGTCCGCCATCGGCCTGCCGATCGCCCTGGCCGTCGGCTTCGACCGTTTCGTGGAACTGCTGGAAGGCGCCCATGCGATGGACGAGCACTTCCGGGATGCGGACCTCAGTGAAAACATCCCCGCCATCCTGGGCCTGATCGGGGTCTGGTATGCCAACTTCGCCGGCGCCCGCACGCACGCCGTGCTGCCCTATGACCAGTATCTGCGCTTCCTGCCCGCCTATCTGCAACAGGGCGATATGGAGAGCAACGGCAAGCGGGTCACCCGTGACGGGGTCGCCGTGGACTACACCACTGGACCCGTGGTCTGGGGCGAGCCCGGCACCGACGGCCAGCACGCCTTCTACCAACTCATCCACCAGGGCACCCAGATGATCCCGGCGGACTTCATCGGTGCCGTCCACAGTCACAACCCGCTGGGCGACCACCACGCCAAGTTCATGGCGAACTATTTCGCCCAAACCGAGGCGCTGATGCGCGGGCGCACCTTCGAGGAGGCCCTGGCCGAACTGCGGGCGGCCGGAATGCCGGAGGAGCGCGCGCAGTTCCTGGCCAGTCACCGCACCTTCCCCGGCAACCGGCCGACCAACAGCATCCTGATGGATCGGCTCACGCCGCACACCCTGGGCGCCCTGATCGCACTCTATGAACACCGTATCTTCACCCAGGGCATTCTCTGGGGCCTCAACTCATTCGATCAGTGGGGCGTGGAACTGGGCAAACAGCTCGCCGGGGTCATCCTGAAGGAACTGCAGGAGGGCCGAGTCTCCGCCGATCATGACGCCTCCACCAGCGCCCTGCTCGAACACTTCATGCGCGGGGCGCGGGCTTAGTCAGGCGGGTATGCGGATGAATCAGTCCCACTATCAGATCGCACCCGGCCACTGGGATCAGGGCGGCGCCACCGTTACCGCGGCGGGGGTGAACTTTTGCGTCTTCAGCCGGCTGGCCGACCGGCTTGAACTCCTGCTGTTCGATCACGTCGAGGCCGCCGCGCCCTTCCAGATCATCTCACTCGACCCCAGGGTCAACCGCACCTTCTACTTCTGGCATGTGCTGGTCCTGGGACTCCCCGACGGTACCTGCTACAACTGGCGCGCCGCGGGCCCGTGCGACACCCGCGAGAGCGGCTGTCGGTTCGACCCCGGCAAGGCGCTCCTGGACCCCTGGGCGACCACCGTGAGTGATCGGCTGTGGGACCGCAAGCGCGCCAAGGTCCGCGGCGACAATCTGGACAGCGCCATGCGCGCCATGGTGGTACGTGACGACTATGACTGGGAGGGCGATGCGCCCATTCACGTCCCGATGAACCGCGCGGTCATCTATGAGATGCATCTCGCCGGTTTCACCCGCCACCCCGCCTCGGGCACCACCCACCCGGGCACCTATCGGGCGCTCATCGAGAAGATCCCCTATCTCCAGCAACTCGGCATCACGCATGTGGAACTGCTGCCGATCATGGCGTTCGACCCCCAGGACGTCCCGCCCGATACCGCCGGGCGCGGGCTGACGAACTACTGGGGCTACAGCACTCACAGCTTCTTCGCTCCCCACCCCCACTTCGCCGTGGATCAGGCACGCGCCCGCGATGAGTTCCGCGATCTGGTCAAGGCCCTGCACCGGGCCGGGATCGGAGTCCTGCTGGATGTCGTCTTCAACCACACCGCCGAGGGCGGCGTGGACGGGCCGACCATCAACCTCAAGGGCCTGGGCAACGAGGTCTTCTATCACCTGGACTTCGACGATCGGCGACTGTATCGGGACTACACCGGCTGCGGCAACACCGTCAACTGTAACCATCCGATCGTCACCCGCTTCCTGGTGGACTCGCTGTTGTACTGGGTGCAGCAGATGCATGTGGACGGCTTCCGCTTCGACCTGGCCAGCGCGCTGGCCCGCGGCGAGGACGGCAATCCGCAATACCACGCCCCCTTGCTGTGGCAAACCGAGTTGTCACCCTACCTGCACCGCGCCCACATCATCGCCGAGGCCTGGGACGCGGCCGGGCTCTATCAGGTGGGTGACTTCCCGGGCTTCCGCTGGGCCGAGTGGAACGGACGCTATCGGGACCTGATCCGCGCGTTCGTGCGCGGCGACCCTGGCCTGATCCCGGAGGTGGCCACCCGCCTGGCCGGTTCGAGCGACCTTTACGAAGCGCGCGGGCGCCTGCCCATCAACTCGGTGAACTTCGTCACCTGTCATGACGGCTTCAGCCTTTGGGATCTGGTGAGCTACGACCGCAAGCACAACGAATCCAATGGAGAACAGAACCGCGACGGCGGCGATCACAACATCAGTTGGAACTGCGGCGTCGAAGGGCCGAGCGACGACCCCGATATTGTCGCGCTGCGCCGCCGCCAGGCCCGTAACTTCATCGGCATCCTGATGCTGAGCCAGGGGGTACCGATGCTGCTGGCGGGCGACGAAGTCCTGCACTCCCAGCGCGGCAACAACAACACCTACTGCCAGAACAACGCCTTGTCCTGGTTCGACTGGGACCAGGTGCAGGCGAACCAGCCCATGCTGAACTTCGTCCGCGGCATGATCTGTCTGCGCCGCCGCCACCCGAGCCTGACGCGCGACCGCTTTCTCACCGGCCGGCCCGAATCCGGCCAGACGCTGCCCGACATTGCCTGGCACGGGGTCAGCCTCGACGCCCCCGCCTGGGATGATCCCGAGGCGCGCACCCTCGCCTTCACCCTGGCGGGAACCACGGAGGAAGAAGCGCCGCTGCACGCGATGTTCAACATGGGGGAGGAAGCGCAGACGTTCGCGGTGCCGGTGCTGCCGGGCCGGCGTTGGACCCTGGCGGTCGACACCACCGCGGAACCGGGCGTCTATCCGCCGGATATCCCGGCACCGCTCGTCGCCGGCTGCATCCGGGTGGGACCGCGCAGCCTGGTGGTGCTCGAAGCGCAGGGTAGCGTGCGCGCAACCATTGAAATCAACCAGACCTGAAATCCAGTGTCGTTGTGGCTTTCGTTGTCGTTGTCGTTGTCGTAATCGTAATCGGAGAAGCGATGCCACGGGTCATGAGCAACACGATGTCTACCGGGTTTCGACCCGGTCCGCGGCTTGGGCGTAAGACGCTGTGATCTGACTCCCACGCTCCAGCGTGGAGCCAAGTCACGACGCGGAAGCCGTCGCTCGGCGCCACCGGCCGCTGGAGCGGCCGGACGGCATTCCCACGCTGGAGCGTGGGAACGAGAAAACGGCATTCCCACGCTGGAGCGTGGGAACGAGAAAAACGAGAAAAAACCTCGATTACGATTACGACAACGACAACGACGCTACGCTACGCGCCTTCAAGATCAGCCCACAGCGGTACATCAACCAGAGGAATCACGCCATGCAACTCGGAATGATCGGTCTCGGCCGGATGGGCGCCAATATGGTCCTGCGCTTGCTGCGCGCCGGGCACCAATGTGTGGTCTACGATCGGGATGCCGCGGCGGCGGCCGCGCTGGTCGCGGAGGGGGCGGTGGCCGCCGCCGACCTGGCCGATTTCTGCGCCCGGCTCGCCCCGCCGCGCAACGCCTGGATCATGGTGCCGGCCGCCGTGGTCGATCATGTCATCGATGACCTGGTACCCCACCTGAGCGCGGGCGACACCCTGATCGACGGGGGGAACTCCAATTATCGCGACGATCTGGCCCATGCCGAACGGCTGCGGCCCCTGGGCATTCACTTCGTCGACTGCGGCACCAGCGGCGGCGTCTGGGGCCTGGAGCGCGGTTACTGCCTGATGATCGGCGGCGATACCGAGGCCGTGGAGCGTCTCGACCCCATCTTCGCCACCCTTGCCCCCGGCATCGGCTCGATCGAGCGCACCACCGGGCGCGACGGCCCGCCGAACCGCGCCGAACATGGCTATCTGCACTGCGGCCAGAGCGGCGCCGGTCACTTCGTGAAGATGGTCCACAACGGCATCGAGTACGCCCTGATGGCCGCCTATGCGGAGGGCTTCAATCTCCTCAAACATGCCGGCGTCGGCCGCGCCGACCGGCCGGCCGATGCCGAGACCGCGCCCTTGAGCAATCCGGAGCACTATCAGTACGACATCGACCTGGCCGCGGTCGCCGAGGTGTGGCGGCGCGGCAGCGTCGTCGCCTCCTGGCTGCTGGATCTGAGCGCCAACGCCCTGCTGGCCGATCCGGACCTCAAGCAGTTCGGCGGACGGGTGTCCGACTCCGGCGAGGGACGCTGGACGGCACTCGCCGCCATCGAAACCGGAACCCCGGCGCCGCTGCTGACGACCGCGCTCTATGAACGTTTCAACTCCCGCGGCGAGGCCGACTTCGCCAATCAGTTGCTCTCGGCCATGCGCTACCAGTTCGGCGGGCACCATGAAAAACCCAAGGAGTAAACACCTCGACCCATAAACGAGACGTATCTATAGACCTTTTGCTTCGCCGACCTCAGGAGAGATCCGTGTCACACCAGCACATGAGTTCCGAGACAGCCGCGCCGGCCCCGCCCTGCGTCATGATCATCTTCGGCGCCGGGGGTGATCTGACCAAGCGCAAGCTGATCCCGGCGCTGTTCCACCTGTGCCATGGCGGGCTGCTGCCGGACACCTTCGCGGTCCTCGGGCTCGACCGGCTGGATCTGGATGACGGCGCTTACCGCGACCTGCTGGCCGCGGAGGTCCGCCAACACGTCGGTAGCGCCTGGGACGCGCAAACCTGGGATCGGCTGTGCGGCCAACTGCACTACATGAAGGCCGATTTCACCGACGTCGAGAGTCACATGGCGCTGTGCGAGCATCTCACGCGCCTTGACGCCGACCGCGGCACCGAGGGTAACTATCTGTTCTATCTCGCCGTTCCGCCCAGCCTGTTCGGCGGCATCACCCGTCTGTTGGGTGAGGTCGGACTCACCGCCGAGGCTGCGGACGACTGGCGCCGGGTGATCATCGAAAAGCCTTTCGGCCACGACCTGGAGTCGGCTCAGGATCTGAACCGGATGCTCCATGAGACCCTGGACGAGGAGCAGATCTACCGCATCGACCACTATCTGGGCAAAGAGACGGTTCAGAACATCATGGTCTTCCGATTCTCCAACGGCTTCATCGAGCCGCTGTGGAACCGCCAGCACATCGACCATGTGCAGATCACGGTGGCCGAGTCGGTGGGCGTCGAACACCGCGGAGCCTATTACGAGGAAGCCGGTGCCCTGCGCGACATGATCCCCAACCACCTGCTGGTCCTCCTGGGCTTTCTGGCGATGGAACCGCCCAACTCATTCGACTCCTGCGCGGTACGCGACGAGATCAACAAGGTCCTGGACGCCATCCAACCGCTGACCCCGGAACAGGTGCTGACTCACGCGGTACGCGGCCAGTACGGCGAGGGCAGCATGCCGAGCAGGGAACAGGTGCAAGCCTATCGCAGCTCACCCGGAGTGGCTCCGAACTCCCGCACCGAGACCTTCGCCGCGCTGAAACTCACCATGGACAACTGGCGCTGGGCCGGCGTGCCGTTTTATCTGCGCACCGGCAAACGCCTGCCCGCCCAATACACCGAGGTCGCTATTCAGTTCAAGAAGGCGCCAACCACCATGTTCAAGGGCATGGATCTCGAGGACATGAATCCGGACATGATGGTGCTGCGCATTCAGCCGGACGAGGGCATCCAGTTGGGCTTCAGCGCCAAGGTTCCGGGGCCGACCATGCGCATCGGCACCGTCAACATGGACTTCTGTTACGCGGACTACTTCGGCAACGCCCCCGCTACCGGCTACGAAACGCTGATCTACGACTGCATGCACGGGGATGCCACCCTGTTCAAGCACGCCGATACGGTCGAGAAGGGTTGGGAGATCGTGGAGTCGGTGATGGACGTCTGGCAGGCCCTGCCGGCCCGCAACTTCCCCAACTATGCCGCCGGCACCTGGGGACCGGAGGCCGCCGAGGACCTGTTGCGGAACGACGGGCGGCGCTGGCGGCCGATCGCCACTCCGAGTCCAACACGCTGCGGACAATGACCCTGCGAACCTGTTTGCTGCTGATCGCGATGGCGCTGAGCGGCCTGCCGGGGGCCGGATCGGCCATCGCCGGCGACCCACAGGCGACCGAGGCGGACTGGGCCATGGTCCCGGCCTGGTGTCGGTTCGCGATGTCCGCGAGAAAGACCAACAACCGGGTCGACCAGATCCCCGACCCCCAAGTGCGCGCCAAAATCCGTGCCCTGGACAACTCCGGCTGCAACGGCTTCCATCATTATTGTTGGGCGCTGATCTGGGCCAATCGCGGCTACTTTACCAGCACCGAAGATCAGGCGCTGCGACGCAGTTATTTCGACTGGGCGATTTCCGATTTTCGATATATTTTCGCGAACTCGGAACCCGGAAACACCTGTTCGCTCTTTCCGGAAAGCTATACGAAGTTGGGTGAAATGAAGCTCCTGATCGGCAAACCCCAAGAAGCCGAGACACATTATCGGGCAGCGCTGAAGCTCAAGCCGGACTATGCGCCTGCCTATGCCGGACTCAGCGACCTGTACGAAACCCAGGGTCACATTGACAAGGCCGTCGCGATCTTGCAAGCCGGCCTCAAGGTCAAGCCCACATCCAGCGCCTTGAAGAAGAAATTCGCCCGCTTGCAGGCGCGTACCGGCGGCGATCTCCGGGAATCGCCTGATTAACGAGTCAAAGCGATGGGGTTCGCTGCGCTCGCCCCATCCGACAGGAGCACCCTTATGTACAAACTCGTGGTCTGTGACCTCGACGGGACCCTGCTCACTCCGGAGCATCGGCTCGGCGACTACACCCTGGCGGTCCTCGCCCGGCTGCGCGAACGCGGTGTCGATCTGATGCTGGCCTCGGGCCGCCACTTTCAGGACATCCGGACTTACGCAAACCAGCTCGGTGGGCACGGCTGCCTGATCTCATCCAACGGCGCCGCGGTCCACGACCGTGAGCTGCGCCTGGTCGATTGCTGGTCACTGGACCCGGCGTGTGTGCGTGCACTCATCAACAACCCCGCGTGGGCGGACGTCCACACGAATGTCTACCGCACCACTGACTGGCTGGTCGCCCGCCCGGAGCCTTACCTGCTGAGCTACCATCAGGACTCCGGCTTCAGCTATCGCATCGTCGATCTGGCGACCATCGACGGCACCCATGCGCTGAAGGTGTTTTTCTTCGGCGATCATGAGCGTCTGCTGGAGATCGAGCGGTCGGTGCTGGATCGCTTCGGTGATCGCGTCACCACCACCTTTTCGCTCCCCGTGACGCTCGAGATCATGGCCCTTGGCGTTTCCAAGGGCGCCGCGCTCGCCGGGGTCGCGCAACGACTGGGGATCGACCTGGCGCAGATTCTCGCCTTCGGTGATGGGATGAACGACCTGGAGATGCTCACCCAGGTCGGCACCGGGGTCATCATGGCGAATGCGGATCCGCGCCTCAAACAGGTGCTGCCGAAACTGGAAGTGATCGGCAGCAACGCGGATGAGTCGGTCGCGCGGCATCTGGAGCAGTTGTTCCTGGTCGACTGAACTCCAGCGCGATCACTGGTCGCGCCCACGCCCTGTGGGAGCGGGCCTGCGGCCGCGCCCAATCCCCGCAGATTCCCGTAGCGGGCGTTGACCAGACTCCCGGCCACTTCGCCGAGCCGCTGCACGCATGCAGGCCGGCGTCCCCCGGCCCAACTCAGGGCCCGCTGCCCCTCGGGAATCCGGATCGGCTCCCGCCATCGTCGAACACCTGCCGCGCCCACCCATCGGCCGCGTCGAGCGCGGCCCACCCGCGATCACACCGCCCCCCCCGACAAACCTCTGGATGGTCGGTCCGCCGCACCTTCGGGGGGACTTGCGAGCCCAATCACGGCAATAAATCCGCCCTTCACTATTCTTTACCTCAGAGGCTTCCGATACCAACGGGGACCAAGACGATTGGCGGAAATTCATGTACCAGATCGCGGGGATCTTCGTCTGCCTGCGAGGTTCGCCGACAGAGGCATCGCCGGACGATGTGACCACCGGGTCGACGTGGAAGGCGGGGCGAACACAAACGCGATGGTGCCTGTTTAACCGAAATCGTCAAAATCCGGCCAGCGGCCACCCCGGTGCCAGGCGCGGAACACGAGCGAAACGAAATGAAAACGCTTAAATATACCCATGGAGTTACCTTGATCGAGTTGATGATCACGCTCAGCATGATTGCGGTGACACTCGGCCTTGGTGTGCCGACGTTCCAGAATTTCCAAGTAGGCATGCAACGTGCCCAAGTGATTGCTGAACTCGTCACGTCCTTGACACTCGCCCGTAGCGAGGCGGCTCGCCGCGGCGGCTCCGTGGAGATCTGCGTGTCGCAGAGCGGGACCGCTTGCTCCACCAGCGATGATCCGGGCTGGCATCACGGCTGGGTCGTATTTGCCGATACCGATCAGGATAATACGATCGACCCCGATGAGATCATCCACATCGCCCGTTTCGAGCACCCGACCTTTTCGCTCACCGGCGACATCTCCGTGGTTGGTGGAATCGTGTTCGACAGCACCGGCTGTCCTGAGGATACTGGTACCTTCAGCTACTGTGACGAGCAAGCATCACGGGAGATCGACCTGAACTACATCGGTCGCTTGAAAATCGTCGAAAGTGATTCAGGTTGCTCATGAACGCACTGGCCCGCATCCCGCCCGAGCCCGAGCCCAAGCCCAAGCGTAGCGATCAGGGTCCGCCCACGCGAGCGTGCACGCGGGGTTTCACCTTGGTCGAGGTCCTGATCACGGCCGGAGTGACCCTGATCGCCTTTGTCGGATTGGCGACCGTCCAGATGCTCGGGTTGCGCGCCGCCACCAGTTCGTTCGAGCGCTCCCAGGCGACCGTGCTCGCCTATGATATTGTCGATCGGATGCGCCTGAATCGCGAAAACAAACCCAAGCCCATTGACAGCGCTCTGGGGGGCGGCTACGACCAAGTACGCGTCTGCAAGACCTGTTCCGTGGACAACGCCGTCACGAGCCCGGCGGGTTTCTCCAATCCCGACACACCGACTGCCAACAGCAATCTTAGCGCTTGGTGGAACGCCATTGACCGCTCCGGACTACCGAATTGGTTTGCCGGCATTGCCCACCTACCACAACAAACGGTCTTCACGGTGTCGGTGCAATGGGATGACGCGCGCGCCGAGAATGGCTCAGACGATCAGGAAGCAACACGACCCTCGTGCCTGGGAACCGACCTATCGGCCTCCACCCAAGAGGTCTGCGTGATGACGCAACTATGACATTCGACCCCATCACTCGGAGAATGGAACGGCCGGCACCGCAGCGACTCCGGCAGCGCCTGGGCCGGGTGGCGACCGGATTCTCTTTGACCGAAATTCTGATTGCCCTCGTGCTCGGTCTTGTGATCATTGCCGCCCTCAGCCAACTCTACACCGGCACCAAGCGGACCTATGGCCTGAGCGACGCCATTACCCGGATCAACGAGAATGGCCGTTTTGCCGTGGACTTCATCACCGCCGACGTGCGCATGGCCGGCTATCTGTCCTGCGGAGGCTCATCCGCACGCATCGCCAATACCATCAATGGCGGCGGGAAATGGTTTTTCCAGACCGGAGGCCTCGAAGGTTACGAAGGCGGTGTTGATACCCCCGCATTCGCGGATGACGACGAAACCAATATCGATGAGAAAGGCGCCCCGGTCCCAGCCGATTTGCAGAACATCCTGCCGGGTACGGATATCCTCGTGATCAGGCGGGCGACCTTGGACCTGGGACAGCAGGTGCTTCAGGACGACACCGCAACCCACGGCATCACGCTCGATGCGAACCATGGGTTCATGCCCGGTGAAATCCTGGTCATCTCCAACCCCAGTTGCACTCAGGCTTCCCTGTTCCAGGTGACCGGGACCTTGGCGATCGACCCCGACACCGGCACCGGCGGCATCAAGTATGGCGCGATCGCGAGCGATGAGAACCCGCCGGATCCCGGAAACTGTACCGACCGTCTATTCGGCTCGTTCGATTGCAACAGTCTTGTTTACGCCGAGAGCGACGCCTTTCGATCCGAGTCCATGGTGACTCCCTTTATTGCCCACGCCTATTACGTTGCCAATACCAACCCTCCAGCGCTCGCACGCAAACGTCTGATCCAGATCAATCGGCAAGCGAAAATTCTCTCAGAGGAACTGATCCAGGACGTCGAGGATTTCCAGATACTCTATGGTTTTGATACGGTGGCGGACAGTAACCATCAGGTCGATGCCTACTTGACAGCAGATCAGGTCACCGACTGGCGCCGGGTGATCAGTGTCCATTTTGCACTCCTGATGCGCTCAAGCGAGGAGCATGTGCGCACCGCGGATGCGAGTCCGAACTTTATCTTGCCGGGAAAAACCGTCACCTTGGCCGGGGATCGCCGTTTGCACCGCAGCTTCGGCAGCCTGGTGGCCGTGCGGAATCAATTGCCATGACCGCTATGGCTCCGCGGGCAACCGGCGGACCGCGACCCAACCGCGGCGCAACCCTGATCATCGGTATGATCCTGCTGCTCCTCATGAGTGTCGTCGGTCTGACCGCGCTCAAGGCAATCCGCACCGATGAGCGAATCTCCGCCAATCTGCAGGATAAGTATTTGGCTTTCCAAGCCGCCGAAGCCGCGCTGCGGGAGGCTGAGCACGCGCTGTCACAGCCCAACCTTCCGGCTTTCTATCGCTTCGATCAGGAAGGCATTCCCAGCCCCTATGAGTTCACCAGCGAAAATGCCCATGAGTACACCCGCGATCTGACCGGCACGGCGCATGTTGCACAGCAGCCACTCTACATCCTCGAACAAATGGAGGGCGGCGTAGAGCAGGGTTCGAGCCTGCTCATCGGGGTCAAGTACGGGCGGGAGTGGCGGGCGGCCTATCGGATCACCGCCATCGGTTTCGGGGGCTCGGCGACCACCCGCGTCGTCCTCCAAACAACCTATCGACGTTAAGCGATGTGATGGCCACACGCCGGCCAAGCGGAGCACGAGACATGAACCAACAACTCCACCATATGCTATGTGGACTTATCGTCATCACTGCCGGCGTCGCCTGGGGGGCTCCCAGCGATCTTGCCCAGACCCCGCTCAGCGTGACCCAAACGGTCCGGCCGATGGTCCTGCTCGCCTTATCGAACGACCACCAACTCTACCGCAAGGCGTACAACGACTATTCCGATCTGGACGGCGATGGAGCAATCGACACCACGTATCAGAGCGGCTACGAGTATTACGGCTATTTCGACCCTAAGAAATGCTACGTGTACAGTGTCGCAGGCTACTTTGAACCGACCGGAAAGGCCACCCCCGGCCATCGCTGCAATCCTGGGATCTCCGGTCAAGACAGCGGCACCTGGAGCGGTAACCTGCTGAATTGGGCAACGATGACACGGATGGACATCCTGCGCCGGGTGCTCTACGGCGGCTACCGCTCCATCGACGACCCGGCGCAGACGATCCTGGAGCGCGTGCTGCTGCCGACCGATTCGCATGCCTTCGCGAAGGTCTTTACCCCCCCCGGCGGCACCACCGAAATGGGGCGGCACACACCCACCAACGACTATGGGACCATCACCTTCTGTAACGTCACCTGGGCTAGCGACGGAGAGAGCCAATCACTGAATACGAGCACGTACCCGCCGCTGATCCGCGTCGCCAAAGGGAACTGGCCCATGTGGGCTTCCGGTGAAGTGACCGAGTGTGCTTGGCGCGAGGCCAAGAGTGCCGACACGACCGCGCCTTGGGAAAGCAACAATAGTGGCGTTAGCCCCGTACGCGTTGGATCCAAAATCTATCAACTGAATGCCCGCGTCGCGGTCTGTGTTTCCGGGTGGCTGGAGGACAACTGCCGGGACTATAAGGACGACATCAGCGTCGTCCATAACAAACCGACCGGTCTGCTCCAGAAATACGGTGAAAACGGCTCATTGCGCTTCGGGCTGATGAGCGGAAGCTACAACAAGAATTTGTCCGGGGGCGTCTTGCGCCGCAAGATCGGACTGATCGCAGGCAATACGGCAGCGAATGCCGCGTTCGATGAAATCAACCTGAAAACGGGGCAGTTCATCAACAACGGAATTATCGGCACCATCAATGCATTCCGGATCAACAAATATAGCTTTTCAGGCCGCAAGTACTCGGATTGCAATACGTACGGTATCCCGCTGTGCACGCTCAAGCCCAATGAGTATTGTTTAAAGAACGGTGTTTGCACGAACTGGGGCAACCCGGTCTCGGAAATATTCTTCGAGTCGCTGCGCTACCTCGCCGGTAAGCGTGAACCGTACGCCCCCTACAACGCCGATGACCACAGCTACTTCGGTACGCTGACCCCAAACACCTGGGACGACCCCATGCCCGTGACCGAATGGTGTGCCAAGAGCAACATCATCTTCCTGTCCACCGGGGTGAACTCATTCGACCGCGATGAGTTCTCAAGCGACTTTGCCGATCTCAACCTGACCACCGGCACCAACCTGGTCGGCGCTCAGGAGGATATCGGCACCAACCTGATCGTCGGCGGCAGCACCACCGGGCAATGCACGGCCAAGGCGGTCAATGGGTTAGCCAATGCTCAAGGCATCTGCCCCGAAGGGCCGACCCTGGACGGCGGCTACCAAGTGGCGGCAGTCGCGCACTTCGCCCACACCACCGGCCTGCGCCGTGTGAAAGATCAGCAACAAAAGGTCAACACCCAAACGGTTGCCTTGGCCCGCGACCTGCCACGCTTCAATATCCCGGTCGGCAACAACACCGTGACCTTGCTGCCGCACATGGAAGCCAGCAAGGACAGCGCCGCGGTCCAGAGCACGGCCGGCTGGCGCGCCGGAACGCTCCAGGATCTGATCGTGGAAAACCTGACCAAGGACCAGTCGGGTCGACTCGTCAGCGCCAGCCTGCGGGTCATCTGGGAGGACTCCACTTGGGGCAACGACTACGATATGGACGGCGTCGAGCGTATCCAGTTCTGCGTCGGCCCGACGGCCTGCACGCAGATATGCAACGCCTGCAGCATTCCCTGCAACGCGACCTGTAACAGTTCCTGCACCACCACCTGCGAGACAAAATACCAAACATGTCTGAATGACTGCGGTGACCCCAGTTGCAGTACCAAATGCCTCAACACGCGCACGACCTGCAACGCGGCTTGCCCCACGACCTGCACGACGACCTGCGCCAACACCTGCGCGAGTGAATGCAACACCACCGTCGCCGAGAATGAACTCAAGATCACGACGTCCGTTCAGCAGGCGTCTGCCGGCAATGCACTGTTATTCGGCTATACCGTCGCCGGAACCGTCAGCGGCAGCACCCCGACAAACACGAAATGTGATGGAGTCTACCATGGCGACGGCGTCTATCGGGAGGTCGTTCGTACCGGCGGCAAGAACTTCAGCATGCTGACAGACCCGCAGGATACGCCGTCCAACAAGCCGATCGACTGCGTCCGGAAATTTCAGGCCGGCACCAACACCGCCCGACTCCTGGAGCATCCGCTGTGGTATGGCGCCAAGTACGGCGGCTTCATCGACGCCAATGGTAATGCGCTCCCGGACGCCAAGTCCGAGTGGGACGCCAATAGCGACGGTGTTCCGGACCGCTTTTTCTTTGCCGACAACCCGGCGCAACTGGGTAAATCACTGGAGAACTTCCTAGAGATCATCGCCACCGTCTCCTCTTCCGCCGCGGTCGTCGCCAACTCGGTGACCCTGCAAGAGAATACCTTCATCTTTCAGGGCCGCTACGATAGTGCGGACTGGTCTGGTGATTTGGTCGCCTTCCCGGTCAATCTCGTTGATGGGTCGCTGTCCACGCTGGTCTGGAGTGGCCGGTCGAAGATCGACATCCAAGGCGCCGCCGGCAACCGCCGGATCATTACCACCAACGCGGATCGCGTCGCCAACGCGTCCGCCGCCATTGGCGTTCCTTTCGCGTGGGGCAATACCACCAGCGATGACGACGACGGGATTGCGGACAGCCAGAAGCGGGCCTTGAGTGGCAATTGTGTTGACTGTACCGCAGAGGAACTGACTCTCGGTGAGATCCGGCTTGACTACCTGAGAGGCGGTCGGACGCACGAGGCGGCCAATGGAGGGCTGCTCCGCACCCGTATCCATCTCATGGGAGACGTGGTGAACTCCAATCCGATCTATGTGGGAGAGCCCGCGGCCTTCTATCCGGACAATCTGGATGCAGCGCCTTACAGTGCCTTTGCCGCCGCGCAAGCAGCGCGCCAACATGTCATCTATGTCGGCGCCAACGACGGCATGTTACACGGCTTCAAAGCAGCCAACACGATCGCCGGAAGCGGTGATGCCGGTACCGAGGTCTTTGCCTATGTCCCGCGCGCCGTCTACCCGAAGCTCGCGGCCCTGACGGCATCTAATTACCGGGAGTATCACCAGGCGTACGTGGACAGTGGCGCCACGGCGGGAGATGCCTATTTGCCGGGGAAAGCGAGCTGGACCACCATCCTGGTCGGCGGTCTTGGCGCGGGTGGGCGCGGGGTCTATGCACTGGACATTACGCGCCCTGCCGAGTACCTGGTCAGCGAGGAGGAAGCGGCTGCGCAGGTCATGTGGGACATCACCGGCGACGATGTCGGCTTCACCCATCTCGGTTATACTTACGGCAAATCGGCAATCGTGCGCATGCCGGACGATACCTATGGGGGTCGCTGGACCGTGGTGTTCGGCAACGGCTATGAGAGCCCGGCCGGCAAGGCCGTGCTTTATGTGATCGACGCCGAGACCGGGACACTCAAAGCCGAGATCGTCGTCGATGATGGTCCGGACAACGGACTGTCCAGTGTCGCCCCGGTGGACTATAACGGAGATGCGCGCGTTGACTACATCTATGCCGGCGACCTCAAAGGCAATCTCTGGCGCTTCGAGCCAGGCGGCAACGCGGGGATGATCGTCTCCTTCGCCGGCGACCCACTCTTCAACGACGGGGTCAGCAGCGTCGAGGGCGCCGACCCGGTCACCACCGCGATCACGGTCCGTCCCGAGGTCGTCAGCCACCCCGTGCGCGGTGTCGTCGTCCTGTTCGGGACCGGTTCCTATTACCGCAAGGGCGACGGCGGCAACAGCGACCCCAAGAACGACCGCATCCCCCACCCGAGTATTATCAATGCTTTTTACGGGATATGGGACAGGCGCGACGGGACCAGCAATATCGAGCGCAGTCATCTGTTGAAGCAGCAGATTCTGGGAAAGGCCGTCGCGGGCACCTATGACGTGCGGGTAACCACCAACAACCCAATCAACTGGCATCTCGGCACGGGCAAGCCGACCACCAGCGACCCGCCCACCCACCTGGGTTGGTACCTGGAGCTTCGCCAACCATTGGACGGCGCCGGCGAGGGTGAGTTGCAGGTGACCAACCCGCAGGCGCGTAGCGGACGGATCATCTTCACCACGCTGATACCCGCCGACACCACCACCGAACTATGCGACTTTGGCGGCGACGGCTGGCTGATGGAGCTGAACGCACTGACTGGTGGACGGATGACCGAGGTGGTGTTCGACCTCAATGCGGATACCTACTTCAATGCCGCCGACCTGGTGACGGTGCGGGAGCAAGGAACTGATGTCAAGCGCGCACCTTCCGGCAAGAAATCGCTGGTCGGCATTATCCAGGAACCTGCCATCATCAGCGCCGGCACCAAGGAGTATAAGTATACAAGCGGCGCACGCGAGGCGGCGATTGAAGTGACACTCGAAAACCCCGGCGACCCGGAACGCGGCCGACGCGCGTGGATGCAACTGCAATGAGGCTTGATCATCATTACGGCCGGCCGGATGCGTCAGGCGGTCAGGTGCGGTGAGGAACGAACCACCGGCGGTTGGTGCGGTGCGTTCCTCACCGCACCGGCCTTGATCGTCGTTCCGATCGTAGGGTGGACAAGCGCTAGCGCAGTCCACCGAATCCCGCGCCGCCGCTGGTGGACTACGCTGCGCTTGTCCACCCTACGATACTGGAAGCCGCTTCTATGGCCGGACCGATGAGCTACACCCGTGTCATACTCCATGAACAGGTTCGGAGAAAAATCCATGTCACATCGCTCGCAACGAGCCTTCACCCTCGTCGAGTTACTGGTCGTCATCTCGATCATCGCCGTGCTGGCCATGATCGCCTATCCGAGCTATCAGAGCCAAATCCGTAAGATGCGGCGGACCGACGCGCAGCAGTCACTGCTGCAGGTTGCCCAGCAGTTGGAGCGCTGCTATAGCCGCTATCGCCGCTACAATCATGCCGACTGTCCACAGGTGTCGGACGAAGACTCCACTGCCATCAGCCCCACCTTTCACAATGACACGGCCTCAACAGACGACGACGGCTGGTCTATCGACGGTCATTATCTGCTCTCCGGCACGCTAACCGCCGAGGCGTTCACCCTAGTCGCAACCCCCCGTGACCGCCAGGCGGACGATACCGACTGCGCCAGATTACAGTACAATCACACGACGGCCCGTGCGGCATTCAATGCCGCAGCCACTCCTGAAAGCACAACCGATCTTTGCTGGTAGCCTCTTAGGAGCCGTTCACTAATAAGCTAAACAGTTTCATTAGGGAACACCTTTGGGATCTCGGCCTCGATCAAGATTCCGGCCACTTGGGCTCGCCGGGTGCGTAGTCAGGCCATCCTGGCCTGACACCGTCAGGGCTGGAAGCCCTGACTACGCATGCCGCCGGCCGGGATTACGATCGAGGCCGGCATCTCGGTCGTTGTCGTAATCGAGGTGATGATCGAAACCTCATGCCCAAGTTGCATCGCTTCTCAGATTACGACAACGACACGGCATTCGTTCAGGGTTCGACTGCCTGCGCAGGAACGGGAATGCCCGCTACCAGCCCCGCGGTCGGCCAACCATCCGCCGGCAGCCCCCGCCGCAACTGCTCCCGACGCACCGCCGCGCGGGTCTTGGCGCCAAGGATGCCGTCCGCGGCACCGACCGCATAGCCAAGCGCCAGGAACTTTTCCTGCAACCGCTTGAGTTCATCAATCGATAGACCGGGGTCTGGAGTCCCGCGCCGGGCCGCAGGCGCCCCGGCCAATCGGCCGGCGAAATAGGCGGCTGTTGTCGCGTAAACCATCGATTGGTTCCACCGCTGAAAGCACGCGAAGTTCGGGTAGGCAAGAAAGGCTGGACCCTTGTGCCCCATGGGCAGCAGCAAACCGGCGGGGAGTTCGTCGCCAACCAGGTCCGCTCCAGCTACCCCACGCACCCCCCAGGCAGCCCATTGCCGCCGGGGCCATGCGTCGGCGGAGGCGATCTGCTCCCAGGGCAACGCCTCGGGGAGGCTGACCTCCTCCAGCCAGGGCTCACCGGCGCGCCAACCCAACTGCTGGAGAAACCGCGCGGCGGTCAGGATCACATCCGGCGCACTGGTTTTCAAATCCACCCGGCCGTCGCCATCCCCGTCGGTTCCGTAGGCCAGATAGTCCGCCGGCAGCAACTGGAGCTGACCCAGTTCCCCGGCCCAGGCACCGGTGAGGGCCTCCGGCCGCACATAACCCAGATCAACCAACCGCAACGCGGCGAGCAACTGAGGGCGAAACAGGTCCGGGCGCCGGCAGTCATGCGCCAGGGTGGACAGGGCATCGAGCGTGCTGAACCTGCCCTGCACCGCACCATAGTCCGACTCCAGCCCCCAGAAGGCGGCAATCGCCGGTGCCGGCACACCGAAACGCTGCTGCGCCTCGGCGAAGGACTCCGCGAAGCGCTCCAACTGCGCCTTACCGGACTTCAAGCGAAAGGCATTCACCATCCGCCCGGAGAAAGTCTGCCAATCCTGGCTGAAAACCTGCTGTGACTGGTCGCGGGTCAACACCTGCTCACTGCGCCGCACCCCGGCGAGCAGGGCGACCGCGGACGGGCCGACTCCAGCAGTCTGCGCCTGCACCCGCACGCCTTGCAGCCAGTCACCGAAGTCGCCGCCGCACTCCGCGCGCCCCGCCGGAGCGATACCCGCGGTGCTCCAGAGCAACACCAGACCAAGACACCACACCTTCATGCGATCCTCCGCGTCGCGCGGCCCACGCCGGCCCTAATGATAAGGTCATAGCGCCTTGGCAACCGGAGGCCTCGATCAAGATTCCGGCCACTTGGGCTCGTCGGGTGCGTAGTCAGGCCATCCTGGCCTGATACCGTCAGGGCTCAAGTGCGTAGTCAGACCATCCTGGCCTGATACCGTCAGGGCTCGGGTGCGTAGTCAGGCCATCCTGGCCTGACACCGTCAGGGCTGGAAGCCCTGACTACGCACGCCGCTGGCCGGGATTAAGATCAAGGCCCGTTTGCCCGACGTGCCCGAGCAAACCCTCGTTTAAAAAGCAATATTCTTGCCAAGCTTTCAAGACTTTACCAGAGTGGCCGACTAGGGATTGCAAATCAATTCGCAATTTGCGCAATTGCCAATTTACGCCTGAGGGGCGCCTGAATCGCCCGACCCGTGCCGGGATTGAGGAACCGACGGAGCACACCACCGCCGGCGCCGTCCTGTCGCAGAAAGAAAGCATACGCGACATAGGGTTACTGCCATCCCTTGGTGGTACCGACCGCGCCGGAACGGCGCGTGTGTCGCGCTTCTTGAATGGCACGGTTTCTGCATTAGTCACATTAACGCAACGCACCCTGCCTGACTCGCATCCCGACTGAGCCGGCCCGATCCCCGCGCGATCACGATCAAGTTCACGAATCACACGCACAGCCTCTACGAGAATACGATGAAAACATTAAAGAAGATGCACGGCGTCACCCTGGTGGAACTGATGATCACGGTCAGCACCGCCGCCTTGGCCTTGGGTCTCGGCATACCGGCTTTCGGTGGTATCCAGACCAGTATGCAGCGCGGCCAGGCCGTCTCCGAGATGGTCTCGTCCTTCACGCTCGCCCGCAGCGAGGCCGCCCGCCGCGGCGTTTCCGTGTCGATTTGTGCGTCGACCGACGGGCAAACCTGCACCGCGGGCGACCTGCCGAACTGGCGCAACGGCTGGATCGTGTTCACCGACGCCGACGAAGATCACGTGGCCGACACCGGCACCGATGAGATCATCCATGTCGCCCGCTTCGAGCAGACCGCGTTCTCGATCGTTCCCCCGTCCGCCACCAGCGCCACCGAGTCGCGGCCGGATGGCGTCACCTTCCGCGGCACCGGCTACCCGGACGTGGCCGGCACCTTCAATTATTGTGACAGCGGTGCATCCCGCGGCCTGGACTTGAACTATCTTGGACGTATCAACATCAACGAGAGTGACTCGGGCTGCTCATGATCGTCCGCGCTCGCCGCCACGGGGGCTCTGCCATTCAATGTCGCGGGTCGCGGGCTGACCCGCGCGGCTTCACCTTGGTCGAGGTCCTGGTCACCGTGGTGGTCACGCTCGTGGCGTTCGCCGGCCTGGCGACGGCCCAAGTGCTAGCGCTGCGGGCCGCGGGCAGCACCTTGACGCGCTCCCAGGCCACCGCCCTCGCCTACGACATCGTGGATCGGATGCGCGTGAATCGGGGTGAGAACGGACTTCTGGTCACGGCGCTCGGCGGCGGCTACGACGACGCAACACTCTGTAATACCTCCACTCGGGATACGAACGATCAGCGCCCGTGCCAATTCGGCACCCTCCTGGCGTTCGATGACGACGATCGGGTCACCCTGGACCTGCTCGCCTGGTGGCAGGCCATCGACTCCGCCAAGCTCCCCGATTGGTACGCAGGGATCAAGCGGACCGACGACCGCTTCCTGGTCGCGGTACAATGGAATGACTCCCGTGCCGAAAACGCGTCCGCACCCCAACGCAACTCCTGCCTTGGCCCGGCGATCTCAGGCGCCATTCAGGAAGTCTGTGTGATGACCCAGCTATGAGGATCGAGCAGCCCCAACGCGGGTTCCGCCAGGGTCCGGCAGCGCCGGCCCCCGGTAGCGCTGTGCGCGGCTTCAGCTTGATCGAGATCATGATCTCACTCACCCTCGGCTTGGTCGTGATTGCCGCCTTGGGCCAACTCTACGCCGGTACCAGGCAGGCCACTGTCCTGAGCGATACCATGGCCCGACTCGACGAACATGGGCGCTTCGCGGTGGATTTTATCGCCACCGATCTGCGCATGGCCGGGTATCTCTCCTGCGGCGGCCCGACCGCGTCCCTGGGTAACGCCGTCAAGGGTGGCCAGGCCGGCGGCAGTTGGCTGTTGCGGACCGGCGGAATCGAAGGCTATGACGGCGACGCCACCGCAACCAAAGCCCCGCCGTCCGACTTCACCGGTCAGTTCCAACCCGGCACCGACATCCTGATCGTGCGGCGCGCCGCCATCGATGTTGAACGGAGCGTGATCAAAGACAATGCGACCGCGGCGAAGATGCAGCTTGGGCTCAAACACGGGTTTGAGGTCGGCGAAGTGCTGGTGGCATCCAATTCTGCCTGCACCCAAACGTCCGTGTTTCAGGTAACCGGTCTTACTACTGAGACGAAGCCGGGCGGTACGGCCAATTTCGACACGATCCTGCATGACACATCCGCGTTGGAGCCAGGCAACTGCACCGATCGCTTGTTCGGCAGTTTCGACTGCAACAGCCCTGGCGACGCTCAGACCGGCAGCTTCCGCCCCGGTTCGGTGGTCAGCCGCTTTGCCGTCCATGCCTATTATGTGACCGCTGGCGCTTCACCAGCATTGACACGCAAGAGCCTGGGACTTGTCGATGGGCAGGCCGACGTGATCACTGAAACACTGATCCGCGACGTGGAAGACTTCCAGGTCCTGTACGGCCGTGACACCGTGAAGAACTCCAGCCTGTCGGTAGACGACTATGTGACCGCCGACCGGGTGACCGACTGGGAGCAAGTTGTCAGCGTGCGCTTCCTGCTATTGCTGCGCTCGCAGGAGCCGAACATCCGCACCCAAGCGGCCAGTCTGACCTACGAGAAGCTCGTCAACGCCGAAATCCCGGCCAGTGGGCGCATCAGCACCGCACCCACGGACCGCCGCTTACGGCGCGTCGTCGGCAGCGTGGTTGCCTTGCGCAACAGCAAGTATGTGCCGTGAGCACTCAGCCGCACCTCATGCCCCTGATGGCCGGGCGCCGCAGCCGCGGCAGCACCCTGATCGTCGGGATGTTTCTGCTGCTGCTGATGAGCGTGGTGAGCCTGACCGTACTCAAGGCCATCAAGACCGATGAGCGCATGGCCGGCAACCTGCAAGACCGCAACCTGGCCTTCCAGGCGGCCGAATCGGCGTTGCGGGAGGCCGAGGAATTGCTGGTGCAGCCCTCGCTGCCGAGTTTCGTTGGCAGCAACGGGCTTTACCGCTTCGACGACGCGAAGGTACCGGCCGCGTTCAACCTCGACAGCACCAATGCCCGCATCTATGGGCATGATCTGATCGGGATCGCGCTGCGCCCGCGCTACATCATTGAGATGATGGAGGCGGGGGTAGAGCCGGGTAACAGCCTGCTCATCGGGGTCAATAACGTCAGCGAGAAGCGCGCGACCTTTCGCATCACCGCGTTGGGGTTTGGCGGCTCGGCGACCACCCGCGTGGTATTACAGAGTACCTATCGGCGTTGAGCCGGCCGCCGAACCAGCAGATCCCGATTTGGGCGACCGCAGCCGGCAACGGCCTGTCCGCAACTGGAGGTCGAGGCTTTAGCCGGTGGCGATTCCCGAGATTTGGAACTGCCGTCACCCGGTCAGCGGGTTTGACTTACGTGCATTGCAGTGGAGTCAGGAACGTTCCAGCGAGGACCAGAACATGAAGCACCCATCACTCAGCTCCCTCATCGGCTTGCTCGCCGCCGCCGTCATGGCGACCGCCGCGGCCGTCAGCGACATCGCCACAACCCCGCTGACCGTCACCCAGTCGGTCAAGCCGCGCGTCCTGTTCGTACTCTCCAACGATCACGCGCTCTATTACAAGGCCTATACCGACTGGAATGACCTGACCGGCGACGGTATTCCGGATACCAGCTATGTGCCTGATTTCGCATATTACGGGTACTTTGATTCCACGAAATGCTACAGCTACGTCACCACCGACGGCGGGCGATTCGAACCACAAGCGACGGCCCCCAACCCGAATACGCCGTATTGCGATGAGGTGGCCGGGGAATGGAGCGGCAATTTTCTCAACTGGGCGACCATGTCGCGCATGGACATCGTGCGCAAGGTGCTTTATGGTGGCCACCGTTCCACCGACACCGCTACGACGACCGTCTTGGAACGCGCCTACATTCCGAGTGACGCCCACAGCTTCGCCAAGTATTATGAAGGAACGGATAGCGCAAAACTCACCCCCTTCAATACGCCAAAGCTGACGCTGTGCAACACCACCTACGCCGACTCCGGGGAATCTCAAGACATTACGACTCCACCGCAAATCCGTGTCGCCAAGGGCGATTTTCGTTACTGGGCCGCGAACGAGCGCTGGCAGTGCACCTGGGACAACGAGCAAGGCTCCAACTCCAGCGGAGACAACACCACCGGATCGAAAACCACCGATCCGAACAAAAGCAACGACGGGCTGGGCGAAAAGAACTATAGCGCGCGGGTCCAGGTCTGTGTCGCGGGAAAGATCGGGGCGGAAGAGTGCAAACGCTACCCCGACAGTCATTACAAACCGGTGGGGCTCCTGCACACCTATGGCGAGGATGATAAGCTTCTGTTCGGCCTGCTGACCGGAAGTTATGCCAAGAATAAATCGGGCGGCGTGCTGCGCAAGAACGTCTCCGCCTTCAGCAACGAGGTCAATACCAAAACCGACGGCACTTTCACCGGAGCGGCGGGAATCGTCGCGACCCTTGATCGCCTGCGCATCGCTCGCTATCAATACGGCAGTGGTCAAGGGTATTACAACGAGACCGACTCTTGCCCCTGGGCCTTATCCCTCTTCGACGAAGGCAAGTGCAGCAACTGGGGTAACCCGTTGAGCGAAATGTATCTGGAATCGCTGCGCTACATGGCCGGACTGACAGCCACCTCAGAGTTCAGCGCGACCGATGATACGTACATCACGGGGCTGACCAAAGCGGACTGGACTGACCCCTTGAACGACGAGAATGACCCCTTGGAGGACAAACACTGGTGCGCTCACTGCGACATTATCGTGCTGAACGCCAGCGAGTCGTCCTACGATAACGACCGCATGAATTCAAGCGGCTTGAACGGATCTCCAAGCGCCGCCGATAAAACCGACGCGGTCGGGGACAGCGAGGGGATCAGCGGCCATAACTTCTTCGTGGGGGAGAACGGCACGGACAATAATCAGTTGTGTACCGGAAAACAGGTCTCCGCGCTAGGCGACGTCCGTGGCGCCTGCCCCGGCGCGCCGCGTCTCTCAGGCACCTATTACGCCGCCGGCCTGGCACATTGGGCGCACACCAACGATATCCGTTCCTTGACCGGTGAGCAAACGGTGACCACCCGCGCCGTTACCCTGTCGCCCGCCGCGCCTAAGCTGGTCATCCCGGTTCCCGGGGGCGAGCGCACCGTCTCCATTCTGCCCGCCTGCCGCAACCTCACCCCCAATCCGGACGGCAACTGCGCCATCGTCGACTTCAAGATCATCGATCAGGACATCGCGGCTGGTACCGGCGAGGTCTACGTCAACTGGGAGGACAGCGAACAAGGGGGTGACTATGACCAGGATATGAAAGGCACCCTGAGCTATGCCATCACCGGCAATACCGTGACGGTGACGACCAAGGTCGACCGGAAATCGACTGATCATAAGCTGGGATTCGGTTATGTCATCGGCGGCACCACCCAAGACGGGTTTCACGTACACACCGGGGTCAACAATTTTAAGTACACGGATCCGAACGGCGTCACCGGCTGCACGATCTGCGATGTGTGCTCAAACGGAGTTTCCGAGAAGCTCCCGTGCCCAACCGAGCCGAAGGCGTGCTCGAATTGCAATGTGACGCTGGCCGCAACCAGCGTAACCTATACCCTCGGCGACTCGACCGCCAGCTTACTGGAAGAACCCATGTGGTACGCCGCCAAGTACGGCAGCTTCATCGACGGCAACAAGAACAAATTCCCGGATCAGGATCAGCCGGCCGAGTGGGATGCCGATGGGGACAAACGCCCGGACGGATTCTTCTTCGCCAGCAACCCGACCGAACTAGGCCCGTCGCTCGCGCGCTTCCTCGACATCATCTCCACCACCTCATCCTCCGCCTCGGTCGCGGCCAATTCGGTGACGCTCAATACCGACACCCGCATCTATCAGGCACGCTACGACACCGATAACTGGACCGGAGACCTGATCGCTTTCCCGATCAAGCCCGACGGCACACTCGACGATGCCGCCTGGCACGCCCAGGACCAGGTTGGTCTTCAGGCCAAAGCCGGCACCCGCCGCATTCTCACCACCAACGAAGCAAGCCGCACTGGCGTGCCCTTCCGGTGGGGTGATGAGGAGAGCACCAACGCTGACGGCATCGCCGCCGCCCAGAAAGCCAATCTGAACCGGACCTGTCCAACCTGCACCGCGGACACCGCGGGCGAGCAGCGGCTCAACTATCTGCGCGGCAGCCGAACGGACGAACTCAGCCAGCCGAAAGGCACACTGCGCACGCGCGATGCCCTGCTGGGGGATATCGTCAACTCGGAGCCGGTATACGTCGGCCCGCCCGCCGCCTTTTTCCCGAACGACCTCGAGACCGAGAGCTACCAGGATTTTGCCAACACGCAGGTCGGGCGCGCCCATGTGCTCTATGTCGGCGCGAACGACGGGATGCTGCATGCCTTCAAGGCCGACACCGGCGCGGAACTGTTCGCCTACGTACCGCGTGCCCTCTACCCGAAATTGAGCGTGCTCACCACGCTCGCTTACCAGACAAATCACCAATTTTATGTCGACCTCGGACCCACGGTCACTGACGCCTATCTGGGCGCCAGTAAGCAATGGCGCAGCATCCTGGTCGCCGGACTCGGCGCCGGCGGGGCCGGCATGTTCGCGATCGATGTGACCGATCCCGCGGAATTCCAGGGCAGCGAGGCCGATGCACGCCGCCAAGTGCTCTGGGACATCGTCGGCGGGGATACGGGCTTCGAAGATCTGGGCTACACCTTCAGCAAGCCGGCCGTCGTGCGGCTGCCCGACAACAACTACAACGGAGTCTGGGCCGCGGCCTTTGGCAATGGCTACGAAAGTGCCGAGGGGATAGCCGCACTCTATCTCGTAAACGCCGCGACCGGTGAACTACTGGAAGAGGTCGTTGCTGACGCCGGCCCGGGGAACGGACTCTCCAGCGTCGCCCCGATCGATCATGACGGTGATGCACGAGTGGACTACATCTACGCGGGTGATCTGAAAGGACATCTGTGGCGTTTCGAGCCCAACGCGGCCGGCGGCTGGGAGGTTTCATTCGGCGGACGCGCGCTGTTCAAGAACGGAAATGGGGAAAGCGGGACACCCGTAACGGTGTCTGAAAGGGTATGCAAGACCGAGTGCACCGGTGGTTACTACACGGCCGGCAAGAAGAAAGGGCAATGCAAGAAGTGGGAGGAGGTCTGCCGCTCGGAAGATGTGACTCAAACCGTGGCTGGCGGCGATGACCAACCCATCACGGTCCGCCCGGAAGTCGTCCGCCACCCGCTCGGCGGTGTCATGGTTCTGTTCGGCACCGGCTCCTATTACCGGACCACGGATCGCATCCCCAACACCGACCAGGCGAAGATCAATGCCTTCTACGGCGTCTGGGATCGCTTCGACGAGACCAGCGATATCCGCACCGAGCACCTGTTGGAGCAGAAAATCGTCAAAGAGCAGGCCCTCGGGGACTTCGACATCCGCGTGACGACCTCCAACGAGATCGTCTGGCACAAGACCGACGACAAACCCGAGGGCACTCCGCCAAGCACTCACCTCGGCTGGTATCTCAGACTCGTGCACCCGGACGAGGGCGCGCTCGGCGAGATTCAGGTCACCGAGCCGCGGGCGCGCGGCGGCCGCATCATTTTCACGACCATGATCCCCTCCGACGTGGTCTGCGACTTCGGCGGCGAGGGTTGGCTGATGGAACTCAATCTCCTGGACGGCAAACAAGTCAGTGAGGTGCTGTTCGATCTCAACGGCGACGGGGTCTTCAACGTGCTCGATCTGGCGCCCATCCAACAAAAGGACGGACAGACGGTCCTGATCACCCCCTCCGGCAAGAAGTCCAAGGTCGGGCCGATTCAAGAGCCGGCGATCATTGCCGCCGGGACCCGCGAATATAAGTTCGCAAGCGGGGCCAAGGACGCCGGTGTCGAAGTCACCACCGAGAACCCGGTCGACCTGAAAGGCGGACGGCGCTCCTGGCTGCAGGTACATTGACCCCCACCGCCGGCCGGACGTCGGTCCGACCGGCGGCCCCATGAATATCACCCGCCATCGGATCGGATGTAGGTGCGAATTCAGTCGCACCTACATTCACCGATATCCAAATTGTTTCTCGTTCCCACGCTCCGGCGTGGGAATGCCGTCCGGCCGCTCCAGCGGCCGGTGGTGCCATACGCGACGGCGCGACTTACTATTACGCTGAAGCGTGGGAGCGTCTTGGCGACTCGGACCGCGCCGTCGGTGTCGACGACCAAGGGCAGGGGTTCGGACGTGAGTACCATGGACATCGGGGCGCCTCCGAAGCGGTTAGGGCAAGTCACCGGAAAGCCTGGGGTGGGTCAGGATCGCCGCTTGGCTGCCGGAATCTTGGCAGGTTCATGCTTGTCACCCCCGCCTTCGCCGTGTCTAATCGACCCCTAGCGACACGCCAAGAGTCCAAGAGTCCCTGTCCATGCCCCTTCCCAATGCCGCAGAAGTCCTGGCCAGCCCTGGACTGGTCGATGATTACCTGCCGCTCCCCAACTGCTTCGATGAGATGCGGCCGGGCGCGGGCGAGGTGCGCCCGCAGTGGCGCTATCTGCTGGACGCCTTGCGCACCCTGGGCCCCGCGGGCATCGAGGAGCGCTACCGCGAAGCGGCACGGATGTTTCGCGACAACGGGGTCACCTATAACCTGAACGGCGACACCAAGGGCATGTCCCGGCCCTGGGAACTGGATTTGCTGCCGCTGCTGATCCGCAGCGAGGAATGGGCGGTGCTGGAGCGCGGCCTGATGCAGCGTGCCGAGCTGTTCAACCTGATCCTGTTGGACCTCTACGGCCCGCGCGACCTGATCAAGCGCGGCCTGCTGCCGGCCGAACTCATCGACGGCTATCCCGAGTACCTGTTCCCCTGTCACGGCATCGAGGTCGCCGGTCGGCGCCCGCTCGTCCACTATGCCGCCGATCTGACCCGCACGCCGGACGGCGAGTGGCGGGTGATTGGCGACCGCGCCCAGAGCCCGCTCGGAGCCGGCTATGCGCTGGAGAACCGGGTGGTGCTGTCGCGGGTCATCCCCAGCCTGTTCCGCGACTCGCACGTCCATCGCCTGGCCGGGTTCTTCCGCACCATGCGCCGCACCCTCACCCGGCTCGCCCCGGGGCGGGACGGCCACACGCGGGTGGTGGTGCTCACCCCCGGCCCGCAGAGCGAGGCCTATTTCGAGCACGCCTATCTGGCGAACTACCTGGGATATACCCTGGTGCAGGGCGGGGACCTGTCGGTGCGCGACGGCGCGCTCTGGCTGCGCACCCTGGGGCGCCTGGAGCGCATCGACGCCGTCCTGCGCCGCATCAACAGCAGCGACAGCGATCCCCTGGAGTTGCGCGAAGACTCTTACCTGGGCGTGCCCGGCCTGGTGCAGGCGGTGCGGGCCGGCAATCTGGTGGTCGCCAATGCGCTCGGCAGCGGGGTGCTGGAGCACCCGGGCCTGATGGCCTTCCTGCCGGGACTGTGCCGCCACCTGATGGGTGAGGACCTGCACCTGCGCGACACCCCTACCTGGTGGTGCGGTGATCCGCGGGCGCGGACCTATGTGCTGGCCAACCTGAATGAATTGGTGGTCAAACTGGCCGGCAAGCCCCCCGGTCGGCGCTGTGTCTTCCCGGCCGAGATGGATGCGGCGGCGCGCGCCGCCCTGGTCAGCGCGATCCAGGCCGCTCCGCACCGCTATGTGGCTCAGGAGCGCGTCACGCCCTCCACCGCCCCGACCCTGATCGGTCAACGCCTAGAGCCACGTCCGATCACGCTGCGCACCTTCCTGTGCGCCGAGGATGACGGCTACGCGGTCATGCCCGGCGGGCTCGGACGGGTGGCGCTCGCCACCGGCGGGGCCGCCCTGGTCAGCAACCAATTGGGCGGAATCGGTAAGGATGCCTGGGTGCTCGCCTCGGAACCGGAGCGCCAGGAATCCCTGCTGATCAGCGGGGAAGCGCAGAGCCCAACCGTGACCCAGGAGAGCGAGGTCTCCAGCCGGGTGGCCGACAACCTGTTCTGGATCGGGCGCTACGCGGAACGGGCCGAGGGTCTGGTGCGGCTGCTGCGCATGACCATCTTCAAGCTGTCCGAACGGGCCGATCTGGTGACCACCAAGCCGGACACCTACTTCATGCGGTCACTGCTCGAGGCCCTGACGCATCAGACCCAGGCGTTCCCCGGTTTCATCGGCGCCGGCGCGGAGGCCCGGCTGCGCAGCCCGCTGCCCGAACTGCTGTCGCTGATCGCCGATCCGGCGCGGCTGGGCGGCTTGCCCCAGACGCTGCAGGCCCTGGGGCTGGCCGCTTATTCGGTGCGCGAGCGCCTCTCGGTGGACACCTGGCGCATCGTCAGCGATATCGAGACGCGGCTGCACGCCCTGACCGGCAACCCACCGACCCAGCCCTCGCAAGCCCTGGACGAACTCGACCCGCTGGTCACCTCGCTGGTCGCTTTCTCCGGGCTGACGCAGGAGAACATGACCCACAACGAGGGCTGGCATTTCCTGGAGACCGGCCGCCGGCTGGAGCGCGGCGCGGCTCTGGCCGGTCTGCTGCGCTCGACCCTGACTCCGCTGAACTCCGAACTGGATGAAGCGACCCTGATCGAAGCCATCCTCGGGGTCACCGACAGCACCATCACCTACCGTCGCCGCTATCGCGCCGGCACCCGCGTCGGCGCCTTGCTCGATCTGGTGTTACAGGATGAAGGCAACCCGCGCGCCCTGGCCTATCAGTTGATCGCGCTGGAAAAGCTGGTCACCGAGATGCCCAAGGGCGAGTTGGCGGTGGGGCGCACGCCGGCGCAGAAACTGGTGATGAAGTGCCTGACCGGGGTGCGTCTGGCCGAGATCGACACCCTGGCACAAGCCGACCCGCACACCCATCGGCGCATCATCCTGGAGCGCGTACTCAAAGATCTGGAATCCGACTTGGCGGCGATCTCGGACGCCTTGACCGGCCAGTATTTCCGCCACGAGGAACAACCCCACAGCCTGTTGCGACGGGTCGGGGTGGTCAAGTGAGAGACGCACGATGAAGTACCGCATCAGCCACCGGACCCGCTATCAGTACGCGGAGCCCGTGTCGCTCTGTCATAGCCTGGTTCACCTGAAACCGCGCCAAGGCCACTATCAGCGCTGTCTGTTGAGCCAACTGCGGGTCGACCCCTGGCCGGCGGTCAACCGTGAGCACGAGGACTTCTTTGGTAACCGGGTGAACTATTTCTCGATCCAGCAGCCGCACGAGGCGTTGGAAGTCACCGCGGTCAGTGAAGTCGAGGTGACGAGACCAAACATCCCGGACCTGTCACGCACCCCCGCCTGGGAACTGGTCCGTGACCTGCTGGGCGATCGGGAACACCCCCGGCTGGCGACCAAGCAGATCTTCACCCTGCCCTCGCCGCAGATCCCCCTGGACGCCGCCGCGCGTGCCTTCGCCGCCGCCTCGTTCACCCCCGGCCGACCGCTCCTGGAGGCCACCTGCGACCTCATGGCACGGATCTTCACTGAATTCGCCTATGACCCCCACTTCACCACCATCGCCACCCCGATCGCCGAGGTCATGGAGCATCGGCGCGGGGTCTGCCAGGACTTCGCCCACGTCGCCATCGCCGGCTTGCGCGGGCTGGGGCTCGCCGCCCGCTATGTCAGCGGCTACCTCGAAACGCTGCCGCCCCCCGGCCAGGCCAAACTGCAGGGTTCCGACGCCTCCCATGCCTGGTTCGCCGTGCTGGTCCCCGAACTGGGCTGGATCGATTTCGACCCCACCAACAACCTGATTCCCGGCGAGCAGCACATCACCACCGCGCTGGGCCGTGACTTCCACGACGTGACCCCCATGCGCGGGATCTTCTACGGCGGCGGCTCGCATGAGCTGACGGTGGCGGTGGACGTGAATCGGGTGGAGGGTTAGGAGGAGACGCCGTTGCTGTGATCTGGCTCCCACGCTCCAGCGTGGGAGCAAGTCGCGACGCTCCAGCGTCGCGTGGCGCCACCGGCCGCTGGAGTGACTGGACGGCATTCCCACGCTGGAGGTCGAGGCTTACCGTGAAAGTGCGTCGTCAGGCCATCCTGGCCTGACGGCGTCGGGACTGAAACGGTCAGGGCTGGAAGCCCTGACTACGCAGCGGTCGAGAGGACTTGCTTGTTGCGCTTATTCGCGAATGGCTTCTTGAGGAAGCTCACGCACCCGCAGAAAACTCGCAAACCGCGGCAACCCCTGCTCGGTACGGCCGTGGAACTGGTAGGTCACCAGACTGCCGAGCGGCGGCGGCGCCCGGCGCTGGGCGTCGCTGAAACCCGTACCGATCCGAAACCGCCGCCCGTCCGCGTCCTCCAGCAGCAGGGCGCCGAGCATCCCGGCGTATTTGCCCTGGCCGGGGAGATGGCCAATGACCCGCGCCTCCGCGTCCTCGTAGGGTTTGACCTTGAGTAGATCGGCCGAGCGCACGCCGCGGTAGAGGCTGGAATCGCGATGCAGCATCAGCCCCTCACCGCCGTCGCGGACCACGGCCGCAAGCCGCGCCATCAAGGCCGCATGGTCCGCCACCCGCGACTGCTCGACCAGTGTCAGGTAGGGGCTTGGAGACTCGGCGAGCAGGGCGCGCAAGGCACTCAGCCGACGGCCGAACGGGTCCTTTGAGGCCGGCAGGTCGAAGACCATGTAACGCACTTTGGCCCAGGCGTCCGCGTCCGGCTCCAGCCGGCGCACGGTGCCGGACAGCGCCTCGAACCCCTTGCGGCCCAGCCAGAGTTCCCCGTCCAAGGCAACCGCGGGAAAGCCGGCGGTAAACCAGTCCGGCGCCGCGATCACATGGCCGGCACGGGTGATCAGGCGCTGACCGTCCCAGTAGGCCCGCACCCCGTCGAGCTTCTCGCTGACCCAGTAATCGGACAGATCGATGCCAGGCGTGTAGACCTCGGCGAGCATCAGGTCCGGTTTGGCGGGTTGGGTCTGCCCCTTCGGAACGGGGCCGTCCGTCCCTGGGAGCGCAATCGGCGCATCCCCGCCGCCGGACACTCCGGGTTCCTGGGCGAGCACGCCAACGGAAACGGCGAACGCGAACGGGAGAATAAGCCACCGGGCGCGGAGTCTGAACGGGTCCGGTTCAGCGCGAAGACGAAGGGTCGGAAGCGACCTGCTGTTCATCGAGATTCGATTCTGCTCACGACTGCCAACCTTCAAGGTTATAGTCGGCATGGCTCAACACCGCACGCACGAAGACCTTTTGCCGGTTGAAATGGATAGCAGATTGCTATGATAGCGCGCAGGAACCTGACTCGTCCTCCCCGCCCTGCGTCCACTCCAGCAGTTCACGCAGGACCGCGGTCGCGTAAGCCCCGGCAGGGAGTTGAAAGGTCAGCTCGCAACCGCCCTCGGCCTGCGCCCAAGCGAGATCCGGCACCGGCAGCCGCAGCGCGCGCCGCTCCTGCTCCAGGCCGAAGCGGGCCAGGCCGGCGGGCCAGCCGGGCAGACCGGCGACCACCGCGTCTTCGAGCGTGCGCACCGCGCCGCTGGTGGGCGGATCGCCGCGGCCCCACAGCGGGCCGGTGGGGTGGAGATCCAGCCGGACGCAGCGCTCGATCAAGGTCGCATCGATCGCCTCGGCCGGAAAGAACGAATGGCTGCCGGCCAGGTTGAGACAGTCACCCGGCAGCGGCTGATCCCAATCGCCGCGCTGCACCCGCGCGGCCAGCACGTCATTGAAGATCTGCGAACGGGCGGCGGACAGCCACAGACCCTGTTGATGACGCGAGGGACGGCGGATGGCGCCATGGAACAGCGCATCCGCGCGGGCCAGATTGGCACCGTCGCGGCCAAAGCGCTGTTCACCGAAATAATTGGGGACGCCCTTGAGGCGGATCGCCGCACTCCGGTCGGCAAGCAGATCCCGGTCGACCGCCCACTCGCGCACCAGGATGCGAAAGCGATTGCCGGCCAGGCTGCCGCGACGCAGCTTACGGCGGTGCGCATGGACCGCCAGGACCTCGATCCCCTCGGCGGCCAGCACCGACCAGTCCGGTTCCCGGTCACGCGGGCGCGGCAGGGAGAACCACTGACTGGTGACGGCGCGCCGATCCTTGAGACCGGCATAGCCCAGATCCTTCTGCGCGATCCCGGAAACCTCCGCGAGCCGCCGCGCCGCCCATTCGGTGTTGGTGTCGGTCTTGCGCACCCACAACAGCAGATGATCGCCCTCGCCGTCCGGGGCAAAGCCGAGTTGCTCATCCACCACGAAATCCGCCGGCTCGACGCGCAACCGGCCGCTGCCCAGCGGCAGGCCATGAGCGCGCGGCAATTGGTGAAAGGGAGTTCTCACCGATAAGTGCTCATCGGCATCGCACACGATAACGGTGTCCGTTCGCATGAAAAAAACAAAATCCAGTGTTTGCGTGCAGATTGCCGACACAGCCGCCCAGCGCAAGGGATTTGCCGGCCAGCATCAGCGGCGAAACGCGCATCTTAGGCGATTTCCCGCAAACCCCATACCACCTTGATCACCATTTCGGCGGGTGCCTGGACGATCAATGCCTCGTTGCGGCCGGCAGTGCTCATGTGGAATCCACGGGTTGCGCCGTTGAGCAGTACCGACCGTCTTTGACAAACCCGGCAGCGGGTACTAGATTTTGGCCGGGGGCGGGACTCGCGCGCACATTGCGATCTTGGGCCTTAGGTCAGGGTTCCGGCCACGCGGCGTCGTAGGGTGGACAAGCGCAGCGCAGTCCACCAGCGGCGGCGCGGGATTCGGTGGACTGCGCTGTCGCTTGTCCACCCGACGGCCGCAACGATGATCAAGGCCCGGTGGTCGGGCACCAACGGAAGAGGACCATGTCGAAAAACATCGTATTGTTATCGGACGGTACCGGCCAGAGCGGCGGGGTTGGCTACGAGACCAACGTCTGGCGGCTCTATCAGGCCTTGGTCCAAGATCACCCCGGGCAAGTCTGCTGCTACGACGATGGGGTCGGCTCCCAAGACCTGAAGCTGCTGCGGGCCATTGGCGGCGCATTCGGTTGGGGCCTGAGCCGCAACGTGCGCGACCTCTACGGCTTTCTGGTGCGGCAATGGGAGCCGGGTGACCGCATCTACCTGTTCGGTTTCAGTCGCGGCGCCTTTACCGTGCGCCTGCTGACTGGTCTGATCACCCGGTGCGGCATCCTCGACCTCAACAAGATCCGCTCCGAAGCGCATCTTGAGCGCCTCCTGCGTGCCGCCTATTGCGCCGCGCGCCGCAGTGAAAACGACCCCCAAATCCCCATGCACTTTCGGCAAGACTACGCGCGCCCGGAACCGACACCGGTTCATTTCGTCGGCGTCTGGGATACGGTTGACGCTTTGGGCGTACCCTTCGATGAACTGCGCGACGCCATTGACAAGGTCATTCACTACAACTTTCCCGATCGGATTCTGAGCGCGCAGGTCGCACACGGCTGTCAGGCGCTGTCCATCGACGACGCCCGCAAGACCTTCCATCCGGTCTTGTGGGACGAGCGCATCGAGGACCAGCCCGGCCGCATCGAGCAGGTCTGGTTCGCCGGCGTGCACGCCAACGTCGGCGGCGGCTATCCCAAACCGCAACTGGCGCTGCTCAGCCTCGAGTGGATGATCGAGCGGGTCACCGCCTTCGATCAGAGCCCGGCCGCCACGGGCGCGCCGGGGCTGCTTTTGCACCCCGCGGTTCTGGACCATATCCGGAGCACGGCCAACGCCCACGGGCGCCTGAACGACTCGCGCAGCGGCCCGGGCGCCATCTACCGTTTTGCGCCGCGCGACACCGAAACGATCCGCACCGATTATACCGAGGCCGATCTGGTCATTCATCCGAGCGTGCAGCGGCGCATCGCGCAAGCCACCGATCAGTACGCGCCGCACAACCTCACCGAACATTCTTCGCTGATCAAGAGCCTCGCCCCCACGCAGCAGCAACTGGCCGAGTGGCGCCGGGCGATGGCGCAATGCGGGGCGATCGTCTGGCTGCGGCGGCTCGTTTATTTCGCGGTCTTGTGCTCGGTGGTGCTCTTTCTGCTGCGGGAAAGCTGGGCCTGGCTCGGCGGCGCCGGACCGCTCGCCACACCCTGGGCCGGCTGGATGCCCGAGTGGCTCGACCGATTCCTGTCGCAGCCCTGGACCCGGTGGGGACCCCCGGCGTTCTTCCTCCTGCTCATGGTGCTGCTGCAACAGCTCAAATCCCGGCAACATCAGCTCGCCACCGCCGGGTGGGCCGTGCTGTGCCCGCACCACCGCCCGCACCCTTCGGGCACGGTACCGCGGTATCGCCTGCTCGCGCTGGCGGAGCGCATCAGCAAGACGTCTGCTGCGCGCTGGATCGCCTTCCTGTCGCGCGTCCTCCTGGTTCGCCTGTTCGCCCTGATCGTCTATCTGCCGCTCTGGTTGGGTCGTAAAATCCACTCGGCTTGGTGCTTCCGCAGGCTCACTCCCCGCAACAGGCTCAAACACGAACAGCTGAAACTGACGGATCTGCGCACGCTCGACGTCGGCGAGGTCCACCGCCTGGAGTTCATGACCAACGCCTTCAGCTGCAAGACCGGGTTTCAGGTCAAGGTCGGCGAGCGGTACCGCATTCAGGTCGAACGCTGGTCGGGATGGACTGATGACACCTTGCCGGCCAGCCCCGAGGGCCTGTGCGGCGCCACGCCGCTGCTATTGAAACTTGCCAAGCCGCTCTTTCGCCGCCCGGACCAGCCGGTGTTCGCATTGCTCGCGGGCGTATCGGGGCGCGGTATGAAAAGCATCGGCTATGACGCCATCTTCGAGCCGAACGTTACCGGCAAGCTGGAGTTCTTTGTCAACGACGTCGACTTGCGCCTTCCCATGCTCGATGACATCTTTTACTGCAACAACCGCGGCGTCGCCCGCATCAGGATCGAGCGGCTGCCTGCTACCGTCGCAACGACCGACGTGGGCCATACCCCGATCCACCCCGCCACGAGCCCCCCATGACCCGCAAGCGACTGCCCATCGGCATCCAGACCTTCCGCAAGATCCGCGAGGATGACTATTACTACGTCGACAAGACGAACTTTGCCCTCAAGCTGATCGAGGAGGGCACACACTATTTTCTTTCCCGGCCGCGCCGGTTCGGCAAGTCGCTGTTCCTGGATACCCTGGCCGAGATCTTCGCCGGCAGTGAGCCGCTGTTTCGCGGGCTCTTCATCCATGACCGCTGGGATTGGTCGCGGCCCGCGCCGGTCATCCGCCTGAGCTTCGGCGGCGGCCTGCTCCAGAGCGCGGACGGGCTGACGCTGAAGATCCGTGAGTTGCTCTCGATCAACCAGGACGCCCTGGGGCTGCACTGCGAACAGCCGACCACCTCCGGCTGCTTCGGCGAACTGATCCGCAAAGCCCACGCCGCCGCCGGGGAGCGGGTGGTGATCCTGGTCGACGAGTACGACAAGCCCATCCTGGACAATCTCGGCACGCCGGAGGTCGCGCGCGAACTGCGCAACGGACTGCGCGATCTGTATTCAGTCATCAAGGATGAAGACGCGCATGTGCGCTTCGTCTTCCTGACCGGCGTGTCCAAATTCAGTAAGATCAGCCTGTTCTCCGGGCTGAACAACCTGCGCGACCTCACGGTGTCGGCGGCGCACTCGGCGCTCTGCGGCTACACCGAGGTGGACCTGGACCAGGTGTTCGCCGCCGAACTGGACGGACTGGACCGCGAGCGGATTCGGGAGTGGTACAACGGGTACAACTGGACCGGTGAAGCCGTCTACAACCCGTTCGACCTGCTGCTGCTCTTTACGGAGCGCAAATTCCGTCCCTGGTGGTTCGAAACCGGCACCCCGACCTTCCTGGTCGATCTGCTCACCGAGCGCGAAAGCTGGCTGCCCGACCTGGGGCGGCTGGAGACCGACGCCGACATCCTCGCGACCTTCGACGTGGGCAACATCCCCACCGCGGCGCTGATGTTCCAGGCCGGCTATCTGACCATCGCGAGCGAAGAAGAGATCAGCGGCAACTACTATTACCGGCTGCGCTACCCCAATCGGGAAGTTTACCAAAGCCTCAACGCCAGCCTGCTGCGCGCCTGGGTGCCCGATGCACAGGCGTCGGTCCGCCACCGCAAATCGCTGCATCAACTGCTGCTGAGCAACGACTTCCCGGGCCTGCAGGCCCTGTTCAGCGCCTTCTTCGCCGGCATCCCCGGCGACTGGTACCGCAACAACCGGATCGCGCATTACGAAGGCTACTACGCCAGCGTCTTCTACACCTATTTCGCCGCCCTGGGTCTGGACCTCACGCCGGAAGACAGCAGCAACCACGGCCGACTCGACCTGGCCCTACGCTTCAATGGGCACATCTATCTCTTTGAATTCAAAGTCGTCGAACTGACCCCCGACGGCCGGGCACTCCAGCAAATCAAAGACCGCGGCTACGCGGACAAATACCGCGCCGCCGGCCAACCGATTCACCTGATCGGGGTCGAGTTCAGCCGGGACAGCCGCACCGTGGTCGGGTTCGAGGTCGAGACGCAGGCCGGTCTGAAAACGAGGTAACCCCCTGTGAGATATCCAATCGTGATCGAAGCGGGCGATGACCGCAACGCCTTTGGCGTGGTGGTCCCGGACCTACCCGGCTGTTTTTCGGCAGCCCCGTAGGGTCCGCTGTGCGGACCAGCGGCCTCGTTGTTGGCACAATGGCCGAGATGATGATCGAGGCCCTTCACGGCCTTGATCGTCGTTCCGGCGACTGGAGGCCGAGGCTTTAGCCGGTCCGGCGCGCAGGCACCACTGATGTTCTTTGAGATCTCGGGAATTGCCGCCGGCTAAAGCCTCGACCTCCAGTTGCGGACAGGCCGTCGCTGGCCGAAAGGATGATCAAGGCCCACCGGTGCGCGACGCACGGCCGTCCGGACGATGGCACTTCGGAGCCTCATTGGCTAAGCTTGGCAAAGCATCAGCCCGCGGAGTGACCTCATGCAAGTCAATCTGTTGGAAGCCAAGAACCGCTTGTCCAGTCTGGTCGCCGCCGTCGAGCGCGGCGAGGAAGTGCTGCTCGCACGCAACGGCGTACCGGTAGCAAAGATCGTTCCCTACGAGCGAGCACGGGTAAAACCGCCCGGTGCCTGGAAGGGCCTGGTTGCCCGCAGCGCCGATTGGAATTCGGCAGAGACACAGGCGCAGGTCGAGAACCTGTTTCTCGGAGACGGTGATGCGCCTGCTGCTTGATACCTGCATCATTTATGACTGAATGCTGGACGCGCTGACCGATCGCGCGACCGTTGGTTTAATCGAATGACGACCTGTTTAAGCGCTATTTGACGGATACCTTGGTGGTACGGCATTGACAACGGCCCCACCGCCGGAAAACCATCCCCCGAACCTGCACGGAGCCGACGCGGATGCCCACCCACGCCCAACGCGACCTGCCGATCGCCGAGACCCTGCGCGACCTGCTCGTCGGCCTGCCGCTATGGCAGGAGGAACGCGACCGGCGGGCCTTCCTGGAACTGACCCTGCACGGCCACCCGGCCCTCGCTGATTTTCAGTTCGGCGGCAAACCGCTCACCGTCGCCGCCGAGCTGGTGAACCGGCTGCGTGCACACGACTACCGCGCCCTGCCCGACCCCGCCGCCGCACCCCCGGTCTGCGCCCTGATCCGCGAAATCCGCACCCGCCGCGAGGATGGCAACCGCGACACCGCCGAGCGCAGCACCGTCCTCGCCCGCTTCTTCGGCTGCGACCCGCCGCCCCGCGTCGCCCTGGCCGGCTCACCCTATCCCGGACTCATGGCCTATGACTGGGGCCGGCACCCCGCGCTCGCCCGGCTGCTGTTCGGCCGCGAGCCCGAGACCCTGGATCTGCTGGAACGGCTGCGCGACCCCGCGGCCGGGCGCTTGCTCATCGTCAGCGGCGCCTCCGGCTCCGGCAAGTCCTCGCTAGTCAAGGCCGGTCTGTGGCGCGCCCTGGCGGAACCGCCGGACCCGCAGCACCCGACACCCGAGCCCATCCCCGGCTGCCGTGACTGGGTGATTAGCGCCATGACCCCGACCCTCGACGGCGACCCTTTCTTCACCCTGGTCAACAGCGTCCGCGAGCACTGGCGCGACGGCCGCCTGCGTCCCGCCGAGGCGGCGCGGCGGCTGCGCGCCGACCCCGCCGCCTTCCCGGAGTTCCTGCACCAGTTACTGGACGGCCGCCCCGTCTGGCTGCTGATCCTCGACCAACTGGAAGAACTCTTCACGCCCGCCGCCGACACCGACCGGGACGCCTTCATCGACCTGCTGCTGAGCGCCCTGGAAGCACCGCAGTTGCGTGTGATCGCCACCCTGCGCTCCGACTTCCTGCCCCAAGTCATCGCCCATGCCGGCCTGTGCCGGGCGCAGAACCGCGGCGGCTACGGCCTCGGCGCACCCGGACCGCTCGCCCTGGCACGGATGATCGAAGGTCCGGCCCAAGCCGTCGGCCTGGCGATCGAACCCCAACTCACCGCGCAACTGGTGCAGGAGGCCGACCGCGAACCCGGCGGCCTGGCCCTGCTCGCCGCCGCCTTGCAGGACATCGGTCTCGCCGCCGGCGACGACCGGACCCTGCAGCTGGCCTGCTATCGCGAGGTGGTCGGCGGCCTCGCGGGCGTGCTGAGTACGCGCGCCGAGCGCGGACTCGCCCTGCTGGGTGACGAGGGTCCGGCCGCCCTGCCCCGCGTCTTCGCACACCTGGTCCACATCGACCCCGAGACCGGCGCCGCCACCCGCCGCCGGGCACCGCTCGCCCAATGGCCGGCCGACAGCGCGGAACGCCGGCTGATCGACTGTTTCGCCCGCGATGCCGACCGCCCGCAGGACGCCGTGCGCCTGCTGGTCTGCGACCGCGGGCGTGGCGGCGAGCCGACGGTCGAGGTCGCCCACGAGGCCCTGCTGCGCGAATGGCCGCGCCTGACCCTGTGGATTCGCACCCAGCGCGAGGCGCTGATCCGCCGCGACGAGGTGCTGCGCGACGCCGCCCGCTGGGACGCGCGCGGGCGCCCCGACACCCTGCTCCCGCACCCCGACGTGGTGGCCGAAGTGCGCGCTAAGTTCGCGGAGGCCGGGCTCTGGGACGAATTGCGCCGCGATGATCGGGTGGCCTACTTTCTGGCCCGCGACGACTTTGCCGACCTGCGCGACCTCACCCTCGGCGCATTCGAACAATGCGGCACCGCCGGCGCCGCGGCCGCCTTGCCCCAAGTGCTGTGGCTGACCGCGGCCGGTCGCACCTGGGAGACCCGTGCCGCGTTCGGCCGCTGGGCGGTGGCGCAGGCACCGGCACTGACCGACTGGCTGCGGGCCGGCCTGGTCGAAGTGCTCCGCTTGCTGGCGCAGGACGACGCCCTGTCCTGGCATCAGCGCCGGCCCGGCATCGGCGACCTGCTGGCCGCCCTGGGTGATGACCGGCCGGGGGTGGGACTGGGCGCCGACGGCCTGCCGGATCTGGACTGGATCGAGATCGCGACCGCGGATCGGCCGTTGCGCATCGCCCGCTATCCCATCACCAATGCGCAGTACCAGGCGTTCATCGACGCGCCGGACTATGACAACCCCGACTGGTGGCAGGAGGGTTATCTTGGGCCGACCCCGGGTGATCCGCGCTGGACGCCACCCAACCGCCCGCGCGTCAATGTCGCCTGGGTCGAGGCCCTGGCCTTCTGTCGCTGGCTCACCGCCCGCTATCGGGCGGCCGGCCTGATCGGCGGCGACACCCTGGTGCGTTTGCCGACCGAAGCCGAGTGGGAAAGCGCGGCCGGCGACCCGGATGGGCGGGACTACCCCTGGGGGACGGACTATCGGGTCGGCTACGCCAACGTGGATGAGCGCTATGACCAGACCGGACCACACAAGCTGGACCAGACCACGGCGGTCGGTCTCTATCCGCAGGGCGTCTCACCCGCCGGGCTGCTCGATTGTGCCGGTAATGTTTGGGAATGGTGTCTCAACAAGCACAAAAACCCGGCTGATACGGACACGAAAGGTGACGCTGCCCGTGCCTTGCGCGGCGGCTCCTGGAGCTTCGACCCTGCCAGCGCGCGCGTCGTCTCCCGCAACTGGGACTTCCCCTCGAACCGTGTCAGCTCGGTTGGGTTCCGTGTGGTGTGTGCGTGCCCCATTCCTCTGAACACTGATCCACTGGTCACTGAACACTAAACCGCGCCCAGCGCGGTATGCGATGTTGTTGGATGGGCTCGGCCCCGGCAG
>NZ_KB902487.1 GCF_000379525.1 Lamprocystis purpurea DSM 4197
CCGCCTGGTGTTCGACTACCTGGGCATGACGGAAAACTCCCGCCGCCGCCCGCGGGGACGGCCAGCCACGGTGGGCTAGAACGGATTCGCCGTGGTACCGGCGATGTCACGTCTTGCTTTTCATCTGTGGGTCGGCCGACAACGCCAAGCGGTTCAGGAACGCCTGATGCAGCCGCTCGGACAACCGAAAACCATGATTGATCGACTCCTGTAAGAGCGCGCCGGCCACCTGTGGCTCCAGGATGCCGCGCTCCACCGCGAGCAACAGGACGCCGACCAGTCCCAGCACCGGGATCTTCATCATCCGTGCAATGGTCCGGCCCTTCTTTTCGTCCACCAACAGCGGCAGCCCTTGCGCGCGGGCGAGCGCCAGGGCCTCGGCCTCGCCCGGGTCGAGCAGCATGCGCAGTTCACCGAGCAAGGGGGAGTCGTCCACCTCGACCACTTCGAGGAAGCCGAGAGACGCGACGGTTTGCTCAACGGACGCGTCGCCGGCCAGCCACTCCAGGTAGACGGCCCGCGGCAGCAAGACGCGCTCGAAACAGGCCCCCAGCAGGTCCAGGCGCTGCCGGCGCGCCAGTACGATCAGGGCGGTCGTATCACTGACGATGGCGTCCATATCAGTGGCTGCCGAGCAACTCCAGGGTTTCGAGGTCTTCGGCCAGGTCGTAGTCGGCGATGGCGATCCCCAATTCCGCCAGCAGCCGCATGGTCTCCTCCCGCGGCTTGTCGAACACCTGCGCCACCTGGCCCAGGCTGAGATCCCCGGCCTGGAAGGAGCGCACGGCGATCCACTTGCGGAATCCCAGATCGAGCAGGCCGTCATCGAAGGCGGCGGCGATGCCGATCGGTTTGCCATGCCGCGTGATCAGCAGATAGTCGCCGCTGTCGAGCGCTTTGCTGAGGACGCCTGGGTTGGTCTGCAGCGCTTTGATGCCGATGGTCTGCATGGGAAGGTACTCCGCTTAAGGGGTACACCTAGCATAGCATCGGTGCAGGACAACGGCCTCAACGGATCTCGATGCGCTCCCCAGCGCGCACTATCCACGGCGAATCCGTTCTAGCCCACCGTGGCTGGCCGTCCCCGCGGGCGGCGGCGGGAGTTTTCCGTCATGCCCAGGTAGTCGAACACCAGGCGG
>NZ_KB902488.1 GCF_000379525.1 Lamprocystis purpurea DSM 4197
ATGTCCAACTCCTGGAATCGGCGTTGCCGGAGCAGCTCCGCGGTCTGTTGGGTCCAGGCATGAATGTCGTGCTCATAAAGATTCGTCATCGTCATGCAGCAATCCTCGTCGTATCGGCACCTTGCCCTGGTTCCACTCGTGCCCCTCGTTCCGCAGCGCTGAGAGATTGTGAAAGTCTTCGCGGATACCCTTTCGGGGGACACGAAGGGATCGCATGGCGGGGCGCGGCAAGAACTGCGCGCGCAGCAGTGCATTGAACGCGTTGGCGCCGAACAGCAAGACGCCTTTCGCGATGTAGGCGACGGTGATGAGCAAGATGATGGCGACGGTGGAGTCGGCCCAGCCGAATCCGGCGAGCAGGTCGTGCAACAATTTGCCAATGCCGGTCGCGGGCTCCGTGCTTGCCGCGGCGCCCGTGTCAAGGCCCTGCAACAAGGGCAGCAGCATGAGGAGGCCGACGCCTTCTGCGAAAACCGCTGCGAGGGTGAGGGCGAACACCAGATACATCCGCGCGCCCAGGTAGGTCTGGTAGATGCGTAACAGTGGACGGGGGTGATTTTTTCGGCATCGGTGTAGGGCGTTCCGTCTTATCTTGCCGGTCCGTGCTCACTGCGCGGTACCGTCCATGGCGCTGGGTTCCGGCATCCTTGCCGGAACGACGGGCTGCGAGATCCGCGGCGGCCGGGTGGGGCGGGGGCGCGGCGGCAGCGCTTGGCTTGTGCTTGGGCACCGTTGTGGCTGAGAGGTACCGTCCGTGGCACTGGGTTCCGGCATCCTGCCGGAACGACGGACAGCGCGGTGAACCGCGATTTGCGTCGTCCCGGCTCGGAGGCCGGGACCCAGTGCCAGGGACGGTAACTCGCAACCAGCACATCGCCCATGGTTGCGCGATGGCCCTGGCTGGCACTGACCGCCGCGGGGTTGTCGGCAGTCAATGGTCGTGACGGCGCTGTTGCTTCAGCCAGGCTTCGATGAACTCGGGATCGAGATCTTCCAGCCGCTTCTCGGGGGCGAGCTCGCGCAGCC
>NZ_KB902489.1 GCF_000379525.1 Lamprocystis purpurea DSM 4197
TACGGTTGTTATGCTGCAGAACCTAATGACGTGCAACTGGCGCGCTATTTTCATCTTGATGAACGGGATCTGGCCTTCATTAACCAACGACGGGGCAAACATAATAGGCTGGGCATTGCGCTTCAGCTCACCACAGCCCGTTTTCTGGGAACATTTCTGACGGATTTAACTCAGGTTCTGCCTGGTGTTCAACATTTTGTCGCGGTACAGCTTAATATCCACCGTCCAGAAGTTCTCTCCCGCTATGCTGAACGGGACACTACCCTTAGAGAACATACTGCATTAATTAAGGAATATTACGGCTATCATGAATTTGGTGATTTTCCATGGTCTTTCCGCCTGAAGCGTCTGCTATATACCCGGGCGTGGCTCAGTAATGAGCGACCGGGTCTGATGTTTGATTTTGCCACTGCATGGTTGCTTCAAAATAAGGTATTACTGCCCGGAGCAACCACACTAGTACGTCTCATCAGTGAAATTCGTGAAAGGGCAAATCAGCGGCTGTGGAAAAAGCTGGCCGCACTGCCGAACAAATGGCAGGCAGCTCAAGTGATGGAGCTTCTGGTCATTCCGGAAGGTCAGCGTGTATCAGCACTGGAACAGTTGAAAAAAGGCCCTGTTACAGTCAGTGGACCTGCGTTTAATGAAGCGCTGGAACGATATATCCGATTACGAAGTCTTGAGTTTTCCCGACTGAACTTTTCCGGTCTGCCTGCCATTCAACTGCGTAATCTGGCTCGTTATGCTGGCATGGCGTCGGTAAAATATATCGCTCGAATGCCACAGCAGAGAAAGCTTGCTGTACTTACTGCATTCGTTAAAGCACAGGAAATAACGGCATTAGACGATGCCGTTGATGTGCTTGATATGCTAATTCTGGACATTATCCGCGAAGCAAAGAAAACCGGGCAAAAAAAAAGACTCAGGACACTGAAAGATCTTGATCAGGCCGCATTGTTACTGGCGCGGGCATGTGCATTGTTGCT